>JAQBGU010000224.1:0-23536 GCA_032128375.1 Deltaproteobacteria bacterium
ATGACCAGGTCCCTGAGGGACAAGCGCTGACCGTCATCTTGTACGCAACTGCTGATCGCGACCAGTGAGAGAAGTGCGACTGACCACCGCTGGAACGAAGCGGAATCCACGGACAAAATTCAGTCGCTTCGTTCTTTGACGCTCTGCGTGTAGGTAGCGGCGTCCAGTAGCAGCTCCAGTTCGCGGGGGTCGCTGGGCCGGATTTCGAGCATCCAACCGGCGCCGTAGCAGTCTCCATTGACGATTTCCGGCGCGTCCTCGAGGTCGCCGTTTACCCGTACCACCTCGCCCGATACCGGTGAGATCAGGTCCGAAACGGCTTTGACCGATTCGATGACCCCAAAAGCGACACCGCGCATCACGATCGTTCCGGCCGGCGGTAGCTCGACGAATACGATGTCGCCAAGTTGCTCTTGCGCGAAGTCTGTCACGCCAACTGCGACGGCCTCTCCCTCGTCGCGCACCCACTCATCGTCGGCCGTGTAGTCGAGATCGGCAGGAATGTTGTAGTCGGTCATCAGGACTTCCCCCGGATTCCGCTCGCGCGCCATGTGGCATCTGGTGCGAGCGTCAAATGCTTCATCCACTCTTGTCAAGGAACGGTGTTTCCACAACCAGTGCACGAACGGGTCGTCCTCGAATCATCACGTCGAAGCGGCTACCGAGAGTCCCGTAGTCGGGGGGAACGTACGCCAGACCGATCGACTTTCCGAGTGTTGGCGACGGGGATCCCGATGTCACAACTCCGATGGTCTCGCCATTGACGGCTATCGGGTATTCGGCGCGCGCGACGCCGCGGCCCTCGATCACGAAGCCGGCCAGTAGGCGGATCTGGGGCTTGGCGCTGGCGCGGCGCAGCGCGGCCGCGCCGACGAATTCTCGCCCATCGAGATCAACGAAGCGTCCGAGGCCGGCTTCGAACGGCGTGGTATGCTCGTCGAGTTCGTGGCCGTAGAGGGGGAGGGCGGCCTCGAGTCTCAGCGTGTCTCGCGCTCCCAACCCGGCCGGCAGCAGGCCGAGCGGACGACCCTGCTCGAGTAGCGCGTCGAATACCGTTTCGACATCCGCCCCGTCGAGATACAACTCGAACCCGCCCGCACCGGTGTAACCGGTCTTCGAGACGCTGGCCTCTCGGCCGGCTACCTCGATCGTCTGGCAGCGAAACCGGCGCATCGTCTCGACAACGGGGCTCGAGATCCGCTTGAGAATCTCCGTGCTTGCCGGTCCCTGGAGCGCGAGCATGCCCGTCGTGTTGCTGGCGTTGTCGGCCTCGACCCCGGACGCGTGGTTGGCGCAGTGTTTCGCGATCCAGCGGTGGTCCTTTTCTACGTTGGAGGCGTTGACGCAGAACATCAGCTCGTCTTCGGCGAGCCGGTAACAGGGACGTCGTCGACCACCCCGCCTTCGTCATTGCACAGCAGGCCGTAGCGAATTCGACCGATCGCCAGGTCGGCTACGCGCCGCGTGAACAGACCGTCGGCCGCAGCGATCGCACCGGCGCCGCGCAGGTAGATCTGTCCCATGTGGGAGACATCGAACAAACCCGCGGTCTCGCGTACCGCGGCATGTTCTTCTCGGATTGAGGTGTATTGGACGGGAAGGTCGTAACCGCCGAATTCGACCATTTTTCCGCCGAGCTGGCAGTGTCTTGCATAGAGCGGAGTGTGTTTCGCCATATTGTTCGAGCGGTGTCTCGGCGCCTGGAGTCAGACGGGAAGCGCGGCGTCAGGCGACTGCCGTGCTAGCCCTTTGCCTTTCCCTTGCTCTTGGACGGCTTGTCTTTGACCTTGCTGGAATCTTTCGACTCGCTCTTGGATTCGGCTTTCGACTCGCTCTTGGATTCGGATTTCGACTCGGTCTTTGAATCGGATTTCGACTCGGTCTTGGAATCGGATTTCGACTCGGTCTTTGAATCGGAAGCCGATTCGGATTTCGATCCCTTGCTATCACCCGAGCTGGTGACTTGATCTCCGTCCTTATCGCTCTTGCCGCCGCTCGACGAGTACAAATCCGAGTACCAGCCGCCTCCCTTGAGTACAAACGACGTCTTGGAAATGAGCCGTTTGACTCGCTTGCTGCGGCATTTCGGACACATCTTGATCGGGTCGTCGCTGATCCGCTGTTCGACCTCGAATTCGGCTTGGCATTTGGCACATTCGTATTCATAGATCGGCATGTAATCTCTCGATACGCCTGGTCAGGGGGATTCGTTTCCTGTCCAAGGCGGGTTTTTGAAGAGCAAGTCGGGGGGGGCCCTGCGGTTCCGGCGGCTCGAGGCCAGTCGCCCACCGTCTCCTCGGCGTCAGACCCTACTGGTTGCGTGGGCTTGCTGCCAACCCCTCCAATCGGGCCGACAGGGAAGCGGGATCGCCCTCGACTCGCACCCGCTTTCGGCGTCCGGTGGATCCCGGGTCGAGGTCGACCTCGGATTGCTTCACGTCGAGCACCTCGGCGAGCGCTCGTACGCATCCATGATTGGCGGCTCCGTCAACCGGAGGCTCCTTGACCGCTACACACAGGGCGTCGCCATGGGTTCCACCAACGGCAGGACGCCGAGAGCGAGGGGTCACGTGAATCCAGAAGGCAACACCCGAATCGTTCCGCGCGAGCAAAAAACCTCGACCCGACTGTTTCGCGTTCATGAGCCTGCTAGGCGCCCTCATGTGATGCATGTGCGATTGGCACAAAGACCTCGGCCGGACCGATCGTAGGCTCGTCGTCCGGGGCGTGCGTGAGTCCATCGAGGATCCCCAGGTGCGTCTCGATGGCCGCGCGCACCGATGCCGACAGACGGGTTCGCAGGTGCTTCATTTCGCGAAGGTCGCTGGCGAGCTTCGATGCCCGGCGATGAGCCGCGTCGAGCACTTTTTCGGCGCGGATCTCGGCCTCGCCGATCAAGACTTCGGCCTCTTTGATGGCCACATGTTTCAGATCGTCGCTCATGCGTTGGGCCGTTGTCAGGGTTTCCTGCAGGATCGACTCGTTGGACGCGAGATCCTCGACGCGCACTTCCAGCCGAATCACCTTCTCGCGCAGTTTTTCGGATTCGCGCAGCAGGTCTTCGAAGTCGTCGGCGATCAAGCTGAGAAACGAATCGACTTCATCGCTCGCGTAGCCAGAAAAACGCTTTCGAAACTTGTGATTTCGGATGTCTAGCGGGGTAATTCGCACAGCAGCCTCCTCGACCCGGAATGTTGCTTGCTACCCGCTCTCAGCCCGTTTGGCTCTGGGCGGTCGGAGATGGGACCGCAGCACATCCTCCGGCAGAAGATCGACCGAAGTAGCCGAAATCTTGAGTCCTCGGGGCCTTCGATCCGACTCGAGGGTCAGGCCCCGGGCTTGGAGGGGCCCGCTGGCATCGATGGAGCCGAATCGGGAGATTGGCCCAACTCGCGCGAGCGCCGGGTGGCGGCGTCAACCGCGCGAGCCACCAGATCGCGCAGGCCGCCAGCCTCGAACTCGGCGAGGCCGGCAACCGTAGTCCCACCCTTCGACGACACCTGCTCACGAAGCTCCGCCGGGCTTCGTTCGCTTTCGCACGCGAGCTTGGCGGCTCCGAAGACTGTCTGGAGGGCCAATGATCTGGCGGCGTCGCGCGCGAGGCCAACCCCTTCCCCGGCATCGATCAGTGCCTCGATGAATAGGAACACATACGCTGGACCGCTGCCGGACAGCCCCGTCACGGCGTCGAGGTGGGCTTCTTGCCCAGCCCGCCAGACGCTGCCGACGCTGCCGAAAAGCGCTTCAGCGGCGTCGAGGTCAGACGCAGTAGCAGAAGTGTTGCCGACGATCGCGGTCGCGCCCGCCTGCACGAGTGCGGGTGTATTGGGCATCGCGCGGACGATTCTGGCTTGGGCGCCCAGGTGAGTGCTGAGGGCGTCTAGCCTGACACCCGCGGCGATCGAGACCCAAAGCGGTCGCACCAGGTCCAACCCGCCCTGTGTCTGTGAGGCCGCAATCTCAGCGAGCGCGGACGCCGCGATATTCGGTTTGACGGCCAATACGACCAGGTCCGATACGCGTACTACCGGCGGATTGTCCGAGTGGGTCACGACCCCGAGCCGCTCTGTGAGCTGAGCGCGGCGCTCGGCCCGGGGCTCTGCGATCGCGATCTGCGCTGGGGCCACGCCCGCACCGAGCAATCCGCCAGCCAACGCCTCCGCCATCGCGCCGCCGCCGATGAAGCCGATCCGTTTGTCCTGTAGTGCACTGGAGAGTGCAGCGGAGAGAGCAGTGGAGAGAGCACGCGTGGGGGCGCGCGAAGTTGCATGGACATCTGCGCAGCCGTGGGTCATCGATCACTCCGTTGTCCGAAGATCGCCGTACCGACCCGAACGATCGTGGCGCCTTCTTCGATGGCGACTTCGAAGTCGCCGCTCATTCCCATGGAGAGCTCACGCAAGTGTTCGCCTCCGGGCTCGCTGCGGAGCGTATCGCGAAGTTCCCGCAGTTGGGCAAATACCGGCCGGTTTGCCGCAGGGTCGACTTCGACCGCCGGCAGCGTCATCAGGCCGATCATGCGCAGCTGCGGCCAACGCTGACTGCTTGCGAGCAGCCCGCGAATTTTGCCCGCTTCGATGCCTCCCTTGTGCGCTTCCCCGCTGAGGTTGACTTGCAACAGGACCTCGAGCCTGCGCTGTTCGATACCGGCACGCCGGTCGAGTTCGGCAGCCAGCTTTTCGCGGTCGATACACGACACGCAATCGAACAATCGAGCCACGTCGCGGGCCTTGTTGCGCTGCAGCTGACCGATGAAATGCCAGCGTGGACGGGGTTCGTCGTCTCGAAGTGATGCTAGGACCGTCGGGATTTTCGTGACGGCCTCCTGGACGTAGTTCTCACCGAGGTCGCGCAGGCCGGCGCGCAGGGCCGCGACGATCTTCGCAGGGCTCTGACGCTTGGAGACCCCCACCAGGCAGACGTCGTGTGCGGAGCGTCCAGCGCTCCCTGCGGCGGCGGCAATGCGCGCGCGGACGCTAGCGAGCCGGTCCGCGACTTCGCTGGCGTCACTCACGGGGACCCCGTCGCCCCGTTGCTGCGTCGCTCATCCACTCGAGCAGGGCCAACGTTTCTTCGACTGGCAGGCCGATTACGTTGGTCTCGCTCCCGTCGATTTCAGTGACGAAAGAGCGTGCGCCTCCCTGCAGCGCGTAGCCACCGGCCTTGTCGAGAGACTCGCCGGTTGCGACGTACGCAACCAGTTCTTCGCGCGTGGCGCTGCGCATGGTCACGGAACTCTCGACGGTCCGACTCGCCACGCGAAGCGAAGCGCTGTCGACCACCGCAATACCGGTCACGACGCGATGCCGACGCCCCGTCAACCGCGAGAGTAGTTCGAGTGCATGATCGGCATCTCTCGGCTTGCCGAGCACCTCTTCATCGAGAACGACGATCGTATCCGCGCCGAGTACCAGACGGGGGGGCGCGGGACCGACGCGTCGCGCGACGGCCAGCGCCTTCTCGGTTGCCAGACGCTCGACAAGCCGTATCGGCGCTTCGCCGTCCCGCTCGAGTTCGTCGATATTCGCGGGCTGTACATCGAACGCGACCGATGCCTTGCGCAGCAACTCGCTGCGACGAGGGGACGCACTGGCCAGCACGATCGGCAAAATTTTATGCAGGGTTTGAGACATGATCCGCGGGGTACCGAGCTGAGCAACGATCGTCAAGCGGGGTGTCGCGATGCTATCTGTCTCGCAGCCGCTCTGGAGCCCTTGTCGAACGAAAGTCCGCGCGCCGCTCGCTCGGCCGATACCCATACGGAAACTGTGTCCCAAAATGCCCAAGCGCGAATGGAGTCTGGAAGCCGCACGCGAGATTCTCGGCGATGTTCGCGCTCGCACCGAGGAGGCCGTCGGGCAGGTCGAAGCCCTGTTGGTTCAGGTCACCGACAATGCGCCCGAATCGCCCGAACGCCAGGCGGCCGATCTCGAAATCCAGCGCATCATCGCCAGCTGGGCGCGAGCGATGGAGGCGCTCGGACTCGCGGTAAAGGGGCCCTGGCTGGTCGATTTCGATTGCGGGAGCGGGCTCTACTGCTGGCGCTGGCCGGAAGAGAAACTCGAGTATTTCCACGGCTATGACGAAGGCTTCGCCGGCCGGATTCGAATCCAATAGTTCGGCTTCGCACCCGGGATCGACGTTTGGCGCTGGCTTGCGCAGCCGCCATCCGTTCAGTCGTTTGGGAACGGGGGCTCGGTCGCAACGGCTGCGATCGGGCGGACGGATGCCGCACTCCTACCGCTTGCGGGGAGCCGCCTTCGTGCGGAGATCGCGCATCGGCTAGCCGTCATCGGTCGGGCGACGGCGGCTGCGCTTGAGATCGGTTCGTCGCTTGACTGCGGCAATACCGCGCGACACAGCGCGCTTGCTGGGCTGGGTGGCGAGGCGCGGGCGCTGGCTCGCCAATGCCTCGCGCACCACGCTAGCGAGGCGTTCGCGAACCGACTCGCGATTGCGCGCCTGGCTGCGCGAACTCGCGTGCAAAATCAACTCACCTTCGCTCGTCAGGCGGCTTCGCAACCGTGTGAGAAGCCTGCTGCGCTGGCTGTCTGAGAGCGTCACGCTGCTCTGCACGTTCCAGCGCAACGTGACGCGGGTGCTCGTCTTGTTGACGTGCTGGCCACCGGGTCCGCTCGAGCGACTGACCGATTCGGAAAGCTCGCTTTCCGGGATCACCAGTCCGCGCCGAACGCGTAAATTCTCCATGCCGACCTTCGATGGTATTGAGCGAGCAGCTCTCTGTGCATGAACCCTGTGCATGAACCCTGTGCATCAACCGACTTTTCGGTTGAGCCGCTAGATCCGGCTCGGCTATTTCGGTGCCGCGTAAAGGTGCCAACGCAACGGGGCGCTGTCGTTTCCCAGCTCGGTCTGTACACGACACGTCCCAAGTTCTTTCACGATGTCGCGGGCTGCGCGCTGCACGCCGGCCATCAACTCGGCGAGCAGGTCGGGGCTGGCGTCCAGAAGTGACGGGACCGATGCAAGCGGTTCGACGATCACATGGCCAGGGGCCAGCTGGCGTGCCGGCCGCAGCGCACGGACGTTTGCCGTTTCGAACAGAATCTCGATCGTCCTGGCTGGTTCTGATGGGTCGAATTCGGGCAGCAGACAATCGGGTCCGATTTCAAGATCCCCTATCAAACTCGCTCGCGTCGCTGGCGCGATCTCGACCTCGCGCCGGTAGTTGGGATGCTCGATCCGGACGCGCGCAGGCTGGTCGGGGTCGCAGAAGCGTTCTTGATGTTCGTCGTCGAGATGGAATTGGATGTACTGAACGGCGGAAAGCCGGTCTTCTGCCATTTGTTTCGGATCGAACCGAGCGGTCACGATCTGCTCGCCGTCTGTACCCAGCACCAGCGAGACGCACTCATCGATGCCGACCAATCGCTCGAGTGTTGCACGGATCGCATCGCCATCGGTGATGTCGACGAATAATGTGGCCGATAGTCGCCCGGGCGCTGGGATCAACTCGTTGTAGGTGTCGAGTTCGTGTTGAATCTTCTTTGGGGCGCGAATTCCTTCGACCCAGAGCATCTCCTGGACTTGGAAGCGGATGGTTTCCCGGTTCTCGAACACCAGTGTGACGTTCTCGCCGACCGCGACGCGACGCGACCGCTTGTACGCGATGATGGCAGTTCGATACGCAGCGCGCAGGCCCGCGTATCGGTCGTGGTCGACGACTTCTTCCAGCGTAAGAGGCTTCATGAGACGTTGCCGTATGCGCGGTTCACCCAATTGCGTGACCTGGAATACGTGTTTGAAACTCACCGGACTAGGCCCCCGATGAGCGCGCAATCTTCGCCGACCCGTCGGCCTGGGTCAATCGGAGAGAGACAATCGGAGAGAGACAATCGGAGAAAGACAATTGGAGAGAGACAATTGGAGAAAGACAATCGGAGCGAGACAATTGAAGAGAGCCAATTGGAGAAAGCCGATCGGAGCCCACGCAATCCAAGCAAGCACAACCGAACCAGCATGAAGGGAATTCCAGCAGATCGATCAACAGTACGCATTCGGGATTGCACGGCCTGCGCTCAGGGCTGGAACCCGATTCATACGACCCCGTCGTCGTGCAGGCGGCGCCGAGCGTGGTCATCGAGGCCGAGTTCGGTCAGGATTTCGTCTGTGTGCTGACCGAGGCCCGGCGCGCCGCTGCGCACGCGCGTCGGCGTGCGGGCGAACTTCGCTGCCGGGCCGACGATGGGGGCCTCGGTTCCTTCGGATTGTTCGATGGGTTGGAGCATGTCGCGCTCGGCGATGGCCGGGTCGGCTGCGGCCTCGGCGTAGGTCCGGACGGGGGCGGCCGGAATCCCCCCGGCGACGAGTTGTTCGACGGCAGTCGCGACCGATCGTGTTGCCGCCCAGCTGGCCAACATGTCGTTGACTTCGAGGCGCCGCTCGAGTCGAGCCGCACCGGTTGCATAATGGGGGTGATCCGCGAGCTCTTCACGGTCGAGTACGCCGCACAGCCGCTTCCAGTGCGAATCGAGCAGCACCCCAGTCATGAGTTTTCCGTCTTGGCATGCATAGCTGTTCGCGGGGGCGGCGATCCGAAATTCATTCCCGAGGCGGGGGAGGTCGACTCCCATCGCACCGAGTGTCAGGTAGCCGGTGGACTGGAACAGCATTGAATCGAGCAGCGACACGTCGATGTGCTGACCCTCGCCGTGCTGGTCGCGGTGCCGCAGTGCGGCCAGCACGGCGAGCGCTCCGTGCAAGCCCCCGAGGTCATCCGCCAGAAAGGTGGGTGCTTTGACGGGCTCGCCATCGGGGTTGCCATTGAGCGAGAGAAAGCCGCTGGCGGCCTGCGCCAACGGGTCGTAGCCGACGCGACCGCTCATGGATCCGAATTGACCGTAGCCGCTGATCGAAACGTAGATCGTGTCTGCACGGACGCGGCGCACGTCTTCATAGCCGACACCCCATTGGCTCATCGTTCCGGGTCTGAAGTTTTCGACGACGATGTCGGCGCGCTCGGTGAGCTGCAAAAAAACGTCGCGCCCGGCGTCGCGGCGCAAATCGAGTGTGAGGCTCCGCTTGTTGCGATTGACGGTCGCATGCATGAATGACACCGGCGGGTCGGTCCCCGGCAGCGCAGGTGGCGAGCGGCGTGAAATTTCGCCAGCTGGGTGCTCGACCTTGATTACGTCGGCGCCGAAATCCGCGAGGATGCAAGCGCACATCGGACCGGCCCAGGTCGTGGTCGCCTCGACGACACGCACCCCATCGAGCGGACCCAGAAGGTCCGTGCGAGCCTCGTGATAGAAATCGGACTTCTCCAACAGAAACCTCCGATGACGACGCGTGCGTATCCGCGCCAGAACCTGCGAGGGTTATAGCGATTGGATGTGCAATGGTCTTGGCTGCTCACAGCGAGGGCGCCGGTCCGACGGAACAATGGGTATGATCAGCCGCTCGAATGGGAGGTGGAAATGGATCTGGGAACACTCTTGGTGGATCGAACCGACTGGATGGCGGATGTCGCGCTGTTTTTTGGGCGCAGCTTCATCGGTGTGTGTTTCGTGATTCATGGGCTCGGTAAGCTGGGTATCGTTGGGACGGGCAATCTGGAGGGGTTCGCCGACTGGTTGGCGAGTCTCGGCGTTCCGATGGCCGGCCTGCAAGCGCGGATGGCGATGGTTTCGGAGATCGTCGGCGGGACACTGTTGGCCGCGGGGTTGTTTACACGCCCAGCGTGCTTGCTGCTGATCGGGACCATGCTGGTCGCGGGTCGGCTGGGTCACAAGGATGCCGGCTACCTGATCACGAACGATCCGCCGGGTGCGGAATACACGATCAACCTGGCCGCAATATGCGGCGTAATCACACTACTCGGCCCAGGCCGCGCATCGCTGGACTTCCTGGTGTTTTGAATGGAGTCTTCGACTGGTGTCTTGAAAGGAGTCTTCAACGGCATTTTTGAAAGGAGTCTTCAACGGTATTTTTGAAAGGAGTCTTCAACGGTTTTTTTGAAAGGAGTCTTCAACGGCATTTTTGAAAGGAGTCTTCAACGGTTTTTTTGAATGGAGTCTTCAGAAAAGAGCCGCCGCTCACTGGGTACCGGACGATTCGAGGGCCCGTTGGGCGGCTGTACGCAGCTCGGCGTGCACGGATTCGGTCGCCTGTCGGCGCAACGCTGCGATCGCGTTGGCGGGTAACTCGATCGGCGGCCGGGAGCCCAGAGCGCCAAGAGCGAACGTGGCGATGCGTTGGCTGGCAGGGTCGGTCGTGTCCCCCGTGACCTCGACGAGCCGGTCGATGACGGTTTGAGGAGCCTCGCTGAGCGAGGCGAGGGCGGTGAGGGCCGCGTGTCGCACAGTCCGGTCCGGATCGCGCGTCGCCGCGACGATGACTTGGGCGCAGCTCGCTTCGTCCGGGGCGAGCTCGCGCAGACAGTACAGCGCCATGCATCGCAACATGGGGTTCGCGTCCGTTTGAGCGAGGCCCAGTATCAGTGGCAACACTTCGCCGTAGGAGCGTCCCGTATTGACCAGAAGTCGCGCGGCCGCCCAACGGATGTCTCCCGCCTCGCTGCCCAGTGCTTCGACGAGCGCTGGCAACAACCTCGGCCCGACCGGTTCGATTCGCGAGCACGTGAATGCGGCAAACCAGCGCTGGCGCGGATCGTCCCCGCGAAGTGCCGCGCGCACCACTTCGACCACTTCAGGACATGTCAGCGCCAGTTTTGCCAGCGAATCCGACGCCGCCCGGGCCACGCGCTTTTCGGGATCCCCAAGCGCTCCCGCCAACGCGGTTAGCAGCAATACGGCCGTCGGATCGTCGGCCGCAGCCACGCACGCGTCTCGTCGCTCTTCCGCATTATTGCTGGCTAGACCCGTGATGACCGGATGACTCAAGCGTTCTCCCAAATGGCCGTCAACGGCTCGGTCATGTTCGAACACAGCGCGCGCCGCTCGCTCTCGAGCTTGAGCAGATGGGAACACACCGACGAGCCCGCTGCTGCGTGAAGTGATTCGGGATAGCCGACATACACGATCTTGACGATCTCTGCGATATTCAGCGGACCGCCCGAAAGAGCGGCGATGATCTGCTGTTCGCGCTTGTTTCGGTGATCGATGTACTCGCGTAGTTTCGCTCGACCATCAGAGATGCACGGGCCATGAGCCGGGTAGATCGCGCCCGGTTGTTCTTGTAGCAGCCGCTCGAGTGAGTTCATGTAGTCGAGCAGGTTGCCGCCTTGGCCTGGGATTACGGTCGTGCCGACTCCCAACACGTTGTCGCCCGAGAACAGCGAACGCTCCTGCTCGAGGATGAAGCACAAGTGGTCCTCGGCGTGTCCCGGTGTGTGCAGCGCGCGCAGCGTCGCGCCTTCCGTCTCGATCACCGAGCCATCGTCGATCGGCGTGATCTTGACATCGTAACGCTCGTCGACCCCCGGCCAGGGCCGCTTGGACACAGACAATGGGCCGTAGCGCTCGATCACCGCCTCGGCCCCGCCGATGTGATCGGGATGACCGTGGGTGAGGACGATCTCTTGAATTTCGTCGCAACCGGCGTGATGGAGCGCTTGGTCGAGCACTGGCAGGTATTCCGTCACCCCCGAGCCGGTATCGAGCAGGATGCGACTCTTGCCAGTTCCGACCAGGTAGGTGTTTGTGCCGGGGCCGGTGAAGAGGCTCGGGTTCTGTCCCAGCGCGACGACGACGCGCTCCGACCAGGTATCGATATCGGGAAGTTCGAGTCCAATCATTGTCGGGGGGGACTGGGACACGTGACTACTCCTTCGAATCAGGTCGTTGGCAACAAAGTCCGCGGCCGTGGGATCGCTTGGTGGCGATACACGAAAAGCGGCTACGAGTCGCGTTCATTCTCCCGCCAACGTCATGTTCGCGATTCTCAGCGACGGTGACGCGATTCTGCCCAACCACAATAGGTCCGAGCCGACGGCGTCGATTTGATTGAGCATGTCGCCGAAGTTACCTGCAATCGTCACTTCTTCTACAGGGCGTACGATCTCGCCGTGCTCGACCCACAAGCCCGCAGCGCCGCGTGAGTAGTCCCCGGTGATCGGGTTGAATCCCATCCCGATCAATTCTGTGGCGATGAAACCTCTGTCGGTGCTCTCGATGATCTGTTCGAGCGTCGAATTTCCCGGTTCGAGCCACAAGTTGGTCGGAGCAGCCGTGGGGGCGCTCCCGGCGCCACGTGATGCGTTCCCGGTAGACGGGAGGCCCAGCTTGCGGCCTGAATAGCTATCGAGCAGATAGCTCGACAGTCGACCGTCCTCGACCAGCACGGTGCGGCGGGTGGGGAGTCCTTCGCCGTCGAACGGTTTGCTGCCCAGGCCGCCAGGACGCCGGCCGTCGTCAACTACGTTGATCGAAGGGGCTGTGATTCGCTCGCCGAGCCGGCCGGCCAGAAAGCTCGTTTCGCGGTAAACCGCGTAGCCGCTGATGCAGCCGACGAGCTGACGCAGCAGGCTCGCGGCAGTCATCGGATCGAAGATCACCGGGACCTCGCAGGTCTTGACCGGACGGCTCCCCAGACGTCGCAGCGCGCGCCGAGCTGCCTTGCGTCCGACTTCTGCGGGGTCTTCGAGGTCCGCCAGGCGACGCGCGACTGTCATCCAGTAGTCGCGCTGAAGCGAACCATTTTCCTTGGCGACCGGCTCCGAAAACAGCGAGTGGGAGGCAGAATCGTACTCGCCGAAAAAGCCCTTCGAGTTTCCGTAGGCGATGTGAGTGAAACCCGAGGACACTTGCGAGCCTTCGGAGTTGTCGATGCGAGCGTCCGCGGCACGCGCCGCGGCCTCTGCGGCGATCGCGTCTTCGATGCGCGCTTCTACTGCGATTCCCCGGTCCTGTGGGTCGAATAGCTCGAGGTCCGGGCTGTCGTCGGCAAAACCGCCGTCGGGCAGGCCGGCATGCTGGTCTTCTGCGGTAGCGCGAGCCAGCGCGACGGTTTGCACAGCCATCGCGTCCACCGCGTCCGCTGCCACATCACTCGTTGACGTAGTGGCACTGCGCGCGCCTGCCGGGCCGCGAATCATCGCCCGGATGCCCAGTGTGCGCCCGCGCGCCTGGCTGACGAAATCGATCTCGGCGCCGCGGACGCGGGCCTCGACCTCGTCAGCATCGACGAAGACCGCGTCGACCTCGTCCGCACCTGCCCGCCGCGCGCACCGGATGGCGCGTTCGATGATCTCACTCGGTGTCGACTGGCTCAAGCTCCCGTTCCTCCCACGGTCACTTCGTCGAGAAGGATCGTCGGCAGTCCGACGCCGACCGGAACACTCTGGCCGTCCTTGCCGCAGGTGCCAACTCCCTCGTCGAGTTTCAGGTCGTTTCCGATCCGTGAGACCCGCGTCAGGATGTCCGGCCCGTTGCCGATCAGCGTCGCTCCCTTGAGCGGAGCCCCGATGCGACCCCCTTCGATCTTGTAGGCCTCGCTCACCGAGAACACGAACTTGCCGCTGGTGATGTCGACCTGGCCGCCGCCAAACGACACGGCGTAGATTCCCGAAGGCACGGAGCGAAGGATGTCGTCGGGGTCGTCATCGCCTGCGAGCATGAACGTATTGGTCATGCGCGGCATGGGCAGGTGTGCATAACTCTCGCGCCGCCCGTTGCCGGTCGGGCGCGCACCCATCAGGCGGGCGTTCAGGCGGTCTTGCAGGTACCCCGTGAGGATGCCGTTTTCGATCAGCGTGGTCGGTTGCGTGGGCGTGCCTTCGTCATCGACGTTGATCGACCCGCGGCGTTCGGCGAGCGTGCCATCGTCGACCACTGTTACTCCAGCGCTCGCAACTCGCTCGCCGATTCGGTCGGTGAATGCGGAGGTCCTTTTTCGGTTGAAGTCTCCCTCCAGGCCGTGCCCGATCGCTTCGTGGAGCAAGATGCCGGGCCAGCCCGGGCCGAGTACCACGGGCATCGCGCCGGCGGGGCACTCGACCGCTTCCAGGCTGACCATCGCGACGCGAACGGCCTCATCCGCGAGTTGTTGCCAGGTCGCTTCCTCGAGCAGTCGGCTGAATTCATAGCGACCGCCCATGCCCTGGTAGCCGATTTCCTTGCGTCCGTTTCCGTCGTCGGCGACGATCTGAACGTTCAATCGGACGAGTGGGCGGGTATCGACGCTGAGGGTGCCATCGCTGCCCGCGATCAAGATGTTCTGGTACTGGGTGACGACGCTGGCCATGACCTGCTTGACCCGAGAATCGGCCGCACGCGCGTACGTATCGATCTTTCCGAGCAAGTCGACCTTGGTTTCGACCGGTACGTCGGTTGGCGCGAGCGCGACGGGGTACAAATCGTGTGCGGGCACAGCGCGGCCAGCGATCGCGACTGCGGTGGTTTCGCCGCGGCCCTGCGAGATCGCGCGGGCGGTCGAGGCCGCCGCCTGCAGGCTATGCACGGTGACATCGTCAGAGTGCGCGTAGCCTTGCCGCTCGCCAACTTGCGCGCGAACGCCAACGCCCTGTTGCAGGTGACGTTCGCCGCTCTTGACGATTCCCTCTTCGAGCGCGACGGAATCCAAGACCGTGTACTCGAAGTACAGATCCGCGTAATCGACCTGGCGCTCGAGCGCCGTGTCGAGCGCGCGCGTCAGGCTGCGATCGTCGAGACCGAAGCGGTCGTGGAAGAACGACTGCGCGTTGTGGCTGGGTTCGCTCATCAGGTGGACTCCATTGGCTAGCGTTGAGGGGCTGTCGTTGAAAACTGGCTGGATTGGCTTCCGCAGCGTTGGCGCAGGCTCGCTGTCGGCCGGGCTGTCGACGCTTCAGTGCAGCCCGAATTCCTCGATGATCTTCATCAGGTCTCCGAGGGTAGCAAGCGAGCCGACATCGACCGCACGCAATCCGGCGTTTCGCGCCGCCGCGATGTCTTGTTCCGGATGGTCTCCGACCACGACCGAGTTGCCCGGAGCGACCCCGAGTCGGGCGATGGCGCGCTCGAACAAGGCCGGGTCGGGTTTGGCGGCGCCCACATCCGATGGCAACACCAACACGTCGATGAGCGGTGCGATCTGCAGAGCATCGAGTAGCGCGGGCAGCCGAAAGTCGAAATTTGACACGATCGCGATACCGAAGCCGGAACCGCGCAGTTCGCGCAACACATCGAATGCGCCTTCGACGACGCGCCAGGCCGACGCATCGCCCATCGCGGCGAACAGCGCTGCGAAGAAATGCTCGAAGCTCTGCTGCGTCGAGAAGCGATCTTCGGTTTCGCCGTCGGTTTGGCAACTCGCAAACGTTTCCTGCACACATCGATGCCACCAGGCGCGTTCGTGTGTCGGAACCTCCGTCGCCGCTACCTCCGGGAACGCCATCGCTGGGGCGTGGGCGAATACGTGTCGAAACGCGATGTCCAGCCGATCTGCGTTCTGGACTACGCCAAACTCGCGTGCAACGCGGGCATAGGTCTCGCCCACCGGCTCGATGAGTTCGATCAACGTGCCTGCGGCGTCGAACAACACCGCGCCGCGGTAGGCCCGACTCGCCATGCGGTCAGTCGGGTCGACGACCGGACGCGATGAATGTGTTCGGCAGGTCCCGCCCCGATGAAAGCCCCTCGTGTTCGTGCCTGTGGTAGTCGAGCAGTCCGGCGTGCTCGAACCAATCAGCGACTTCGGCTGCGCTGAATCCCAGCCACGTCACACCCAGTTCCTGCCGCATCCATTCATTCTGGTGCGAGACGAAATCGACCACGATCACCTGGCCACCCGGTCTGACGATTCTCGTCATCTCTGCGATGGCTTCGGCCGGTGACGCGAGATAGTGGAGCACCATGTGTGCGAGAGCTGCGTCGACCTCGCCGTCGCGCAACGGCAGCGCGCTGGCTTCGCCGTGCCGCAGGTCGATCGCGAGTTCGGGCTCGGCTGAAACTTTCGCTCGCGCTGCGTCGAGCATGCGCGCTGAGTGGTCGATCGCGATCACTGACACGCCCAACCGAGCGAGTTCGATCGCGAGAATTCCTGTCCCGGTGCCGATGTCGGCCACCGTCAATCCGGGGTCGATGAGCCGAGCGACCGCTCGCGCGCGCAGTGCATCGTCGTTGAATACTTTGCGCACCGCGTCCCATTCGGGACCGACCGAATCGAAGAAACTCCGGGTCCGGGCGGCGCGTGACTCCAACACGCGTACCAGCGCCGCCGCATCGCGCTCGGCGGTCGCGTCGCCCTTCAAATGCTCCTTGACCAGCGACCAGGTCTGGCTCCAGACCGCTTGATCAGTGGAGGCGAGTCGGTAGAAGACGTAAGTGCCGTCGCGACGATCCTGCAGCAGGCCGGCTTCTCGGAGGATGGCGAGGTGCCGCGAGACGCGGGACTGTGCCATGCCGAGCACTCCCATCAGCTCCTGGACGGCGAGTTCTTCGCGCTCGAGCAACGCCAGGATGCGAACGCGGGTGGGGTCCGAGAACGTGCGAAATACCCGCTGAAGCTCCTGCGCGCCCACGGTCGTGCAGGCTCCTATCGAAGGCTCGGGGCCGAGACCGTTCCGGTGATTCGGACCGTTGTGTCGCCTTTGCGGTCGACCCGCAGCCCGGCTGCGCGGGCGCCGCTGGCCAATGCGGGTTTCACATTCAGCTTGAATTCCAATTGCAGCGGAGCGAGGTCGAACGAAGCGGCCTGTGCGATCGTGCCGCTTCCGGTTCCGGAAGCGATCGGTCCCTCGAGTGTCAGTGACTCGATGGTCAGAAAGGCATCGCCTCCCAGTTCGATTTCACCGGAGATCTTTTGGTAGGGAAGGGCGATGGGCATGTTCGGGATCGCCAGCGACCCGTCATGCAATTCGAAGCTCATCGGACCCTGTGGGCCGAGTTCTCCCATCTGCAGCGAAAATGTCGCGTCCATTCGGCCCTCGATGCCCCCAATCGCCTCGCTGGGCAGCCTATCGATCAACGCCAACTGCTGGAGGTCCAGGTTCTGGACCGAGCCGTCGAAGCTGAGTCGTTCACCTGACTCGAACACCCCCATCGCGGCGCCGTTCGGGCTATCGATTTCGACATAGAAGGCGCGACCACCCTGGAACCACACGGTTGACCAGGCCGGACGCACCAGCACACGATCGAGGCTCAGGGTCTTTGCGGCGGGGAAACTGGCGCGAACGCCCCTGGCTTGCATCGCAGGGCCGGTCAGTCCGAATGTCGGTTCGAATTCGGCGATGTCGAGCCGAGCACCGAGCGCGGGTTCGAGCGCGGACGTGATTCGGTGAGCGATCGCATCGTAGGGAAACCCGCGCAACATGAAGAGCAACACCAGCACCACTCCGGCGATCGGAACAGCGATCGTCCGAAACCAAACCGGAAGATCGCCACCTGTGCTGCGAACGGAAGCCGCCACGCTAGATCGGCTCGAAACTTGAAACGGTGAACGTCACGTCAAGGTATTCAGGCCTGTCTTTTCGGACTCGCATTCGAAGGCTCTTGACCGACAATACTTGCGCGGTGGCCTCGATCTGGTGCAGGTAGCTGACCGTCTGTGACAGTGTGACGTCTTTCAGGCCGACTTCGACCTTGGTTTCGCGGTAGTTTTCGTGGGAGGGAGACGCCTGAGGCTCCATCGATTCGACCTTCACCGATGAGGCTTGCGCGATACTTTCCAACGTTGTCCGCAGGTTGCCGCGCGGCCCAGTCTTGATACGCGCTTCGACGCGAGTGAGTCGGCCGTTGACGTCGTCGAATTCGCGACGCAACCGCGACATGACGTCGAGTTGCTGCTGGGCGCTAGTCAAGCGTTGCTCGGCTTCGTAGCGCATGTCGATCGTGGATTGCACAACGCCGAAGTAGAGGACCACAACACCGAGCAAGCCAGCGACGACCAATACGAGGATGCGCTCTCGCGTCGACAGGTCATCGAAGGCGATCCGCAACCGACCCCACAGGTTCTTCATCCGGAACCCTCGTTGTTGGTCGCCAGGTTGATGGTCACGGTGAATCGCTTGCCACCGAGATTCTTGTCGGTTTCGATCGCACCGATCCGGGCGTTTGCGAACGGGGGAAACTTGGCGAGCTCCGCTCCGAGTCGGTCAGCGGCCTCGAAACTTTTCGCGTATACACGCATCCGAATGATCTGCCGATCGATGCTGAGTTCTTCGAACAGCACGTCGAGGTCCTGCGGAACCTGCTTGGAGATCTCTTCGAGCAGATCGAGCGCAGACAGATTTCCCCGGTACACGCCCAGGAACTCGGCTCGTTCTCCGGCCGAGCGGACCTCCTCTCGCAGCGCCGAAGTGGCATTGGACGGCATCGCCTTGCCGGGGAAGATCTGCTCGTACAATTGCGTGATTTGCTGCTCGACGTTGCTGGCCCGCCGCCCCTCGAGTGTGATTGCAGTCCCGATACTGACGGCAGCCAGAATTCCTGCGCTGGCCGACAGGATCGCCGGCCAGCGAATGTCTTTGCGGTAGCGGCCCAGATCCAAGCGGACCGCGAACTCCTGCTGGCGAAAGTCCATCCGCGTTTTCGTCTGTGCGGTTCCGCGCAGCGCCAATGCGATCGCCGGCGCGAAGCCAATCGCGGAGTCGGCGTCCATGCTGTCAGCGTGTGCATCGATGGGGAACCCCAAACGGGCGGTCGGCTGCTGGGTGCGCGCCGACAGATAATCGTCGATCCGGTCGAGCAGGGCGCCGCCGCCGCACAGCGTGATCTCGCTGAGCGGCCCAGATTCGAGCCGGGCGATTACGGGCTCCAGAGCACCGATGGTGCGAAGCAATTCGCTCCCGATTCTATCCAACACGCGCAGTGTTTCGGGCGGGACATCGCCGATTGCGCTGCCGAATACGCCGCTCTCGCATTTGAGCTGCTCGGCTTGTGCGTTCGAGATGCCCCGATCGCGTGCCAGCGCGTGGGTCAACGCAGCACCGGCGACCGGGAAGGTACGTGAGGCGACCGGTTGACCCGCCGACAGCAGACAACAGGTGGTCTTGGTGTGACCGATGTCGACCAACAGCCGGGTACCGTCCAGTGGGAACAGCGCCGACAGGTTGCCGAGCACGAGCCCCTCGGCTTCCAGTGTGCGCGGCTCGCAGCCCGCCTCTCTGAGCGTCCAAATGCGTTCCGCCACTTCGGCCCGCGTGGCAATCGCCGCGACGGTATCGGCGTGGTTGCGATCGCCGCCGACGATTTCCCAATCGATCAGCACGTCGTCGATATCGAACAGTGTGTCGGCTTCCAGCTCGAACGGGATTGCCTGGGCGAGCTTCTTGCGGTCGCGGAACGGGAATGTGAAGCGCCGGGTCGACACGCGGTTACCGGGAAGAGCCGTGACGACATGCTCGGTGGGCAGGCGGTACATGGTCACGAAGTGAGCGATCAGCTCTGACAACGCGGTATCGGTGTCGGAGCGCGCCAGCGCGCGCATGGCAACGATCTCGAAGCCGCGCATCGATTGCCGAAATTCCACCGCCTTGAGGCTGTGGCTGCCGACGTCCAGGCCGACGATGTTGGTTAGGATGGCCATCGGTGTCTCCCAGTCACCTGATTCTCAGAAATTTCTGCTGACTCTCTACAGTTCTGCCTACAGTTTCTGCTGACTCTCTACAGTTACAGCGTTTACACAGACCGCCGAAACTACCGATGCTGACGCTCAGCTGACGGGCCATCACCCGACCGGCGGTCCCAAAAGCGATTCTCACCGGGGCCTCACTGGACTCGCACTGGCACATCACCTGACCTTCCAAGATAGCAGCTGCGGCGGTTCCTGATCGCGGTCAACGACCGCGACGACGCTTCGCCGCGTTTCTCCGACCGATGCTTGCGCTTTTACCGTGAAAAACGCGGAGGTATACCCGGAAGGAGGGAAGATGGTATTGGCCACGATCGATGTTATCGGTGTACACAGTTCGTGACTGATGCCCTCACCGCACAGCACACCCCCAGCTTCCCTGATTGCGAGAATCTGTTTGACCTCTTCTTCCTTGGCTAGCCGAGTATCCACACCGTCATTGAAATACAAAAGTGACAGCACGTAAGGCGGCGCGGTATTGAGATTGACGCCGGTCGCGGCCACAAAGGGAAAAACCGTCACGTACGGGCGGATTCCTTCGACCAGCTGCCGATCGAAGCCCTCCACCAGCAACAGGTCGTCAACGCTCCGGATAGGCCCATTTTGGGCGTGGTAGGGCGGATCCTGCTGCTGGTAGTAGTCGTCTTCATAGCCACCGGCCAGTCGATCGCTGTCAGAGTCCACCCAATCGATCAGTGCTTCGCTGAGTTCTGTGACGTCGTAGACCCTCTCGCCCGGGGGGAATCCAGCCTCGGCGATCACCTTCTCGAAGAAATCCCGTAGGAACGTATCCGTCTCCTGGTACGCATCAATTTTGCCTTCGCTGAAGACGAACAGGGAATTGAGATTGAACAGGCCGCCGGCATCTTCGATGCTGATTTGCAGCGATGTGCCTTCTGCGACCGGGATATCGATCGACTCCAACCGCGCCCACGGGTCGAGGTAGGTCTCGATCGGCAGCGGGCTCGAAGCCTTGTCGAGCTTGTCCTGGACCAGGTATGCGATCGCGAGGCGCACGCCGCCACGGGCGAGCGCCTCTGCGCGCCCGTTCGCGTCGCGGTTGCGGGCCACCATCGCATCGACGATCGATCGCCGGGTGAAGGTCGCAATCGAGCTGGTCAGCAGCAACGCGAAAAAGAGCACGATCAACAGCACGACCCCCTGCTGGTGTCGCGCGCGGGGCCGAAACGTCATCGACACGCTGGGTTCACTCTTGCGCCAAATTGCGGCGGGGAGAAATCCGACAGATTGAATGGGTCGCTGGAGCGGCTGGTGATGAACGCCTTGTACAGGCCGGCAGCCTGGTTGGTCGAATTCACGCCGGAAAGGTCGAGGCAATTTCCGATGGTCTTCGCGGCGCTGGTCTTCTTTTTCTTGTCCCTACTCCTGTTGTCGTTGTCATTGTCATCATCGTTGTCCCCATCCTCCCCATCCTCCTCATCGTCTTCATCGTCATTGCCGCCGCCTTCGCCTGTCGGATCGAGAAGCTGCTCAAAATCCAATGGGGGGACCCGAATCAGCACGCGACGTTGATAGATCAGGGGTTCGCTATCCTCGTCGAGGTCCGGACTCGCCAGTGCGACCTGGATTTCGACCGCGGCGGGAAGGGTGCCCGATTGTTCGAGCGTCGTGGAATCCCAGTCGGAGGTTGTTCCGCCGTCTGCTGTTACGAACTGGATACCGAACGTTTCCAGGCCTTCGGCCATCGGGTATGAGCGATCGTCGTCTGCGAGCGGAAACGATCGATCGAGTTCTTCGGGCAGCCGAGGCGACGACCAGCGGTAGAGTGTGAGCCCGCCAGACTCGCCCATTTCCACCGTGTAGGCGACGACGGCGATGTCCGACTCTGGGTTGTCGCTGCGCGTAGGGTCGTGATTGCGGGTCACGAACTTCACGTGGTCCGCCCCGGGGCCGCCCAGTTCGGACTCGCCGATGAACAGCCAGGGGTGTGATATCGGATCCATGTCCGCGGGTTTCACGACCAGCATCGCGCTCTCGAAATCGCTCGCGACGCGGTCCATGATTGCGACCGCACGGCGGATGTCGTGGGTGTGGTTGCTGGCCCTGGCGGTCGCCCGGGCCAAATCGGCATAGAAGTTCAGCGCAACGAACAGGACGACGCTGATCAAAGCGACGACCGCGAGAACCTCGATCAGTGAGAAGCCGTGTTCGCGTAGGCGTGAGACTGCGGTCAGACCGCCTTTCGAAGGGTTCATCGAGCGGGCTCGGCGACTTGGATCGCCGACTGATCGATGCCGTAGGTGATCCGCTCAACGAATTCCTCGTCGTCCGGATCTCCCCAAGCGACCCGCACCTCAATCTCACGCAACGGGGACTGACCGGTCGTTCCGAACGGAATCGCAGGGCCAGTGGCGCCCGACTGGTCCGGCGCGTTGTTGCCGGTGGCTCGTTCGGTATTTTCGATTTCGGGCATCTCGAACACGGACACCTCAACCCAAATGCGGTAGAGACCATCCTCGGTTTCGTTCTCTTCGTCGCCGAGCGGTCGCATCACCCCCTGGTCGAGCTCCATTTCGATTTCGGCAATTTTCAAGTCGGCGTGTAGCGACGCTTCCATGATTCGACGGCTTCTGCCCTCGGTTTGCAAGCCTCGAATCGCCACCTCCGACAGCGTCGTGTAAACGATCGCAAGCAGCGCTACCGCCCCCAGCACCTCGAATAATGTGAAGCCCCGGGTCAGACGATCGGAACGGCCCTGCGTAAAGCCCTCGACAAAGGCCTGGTTGATGCGTTCAGGGCTCCTCATAGAGAATCCGTACAGAGTCGGCGAGCGGCAGGATTTCCAGGTGGGCCTCATGACCACCCGAATCTGCGAGCACGATCGTGGAAAACGTCGAGCTCCCGTCGCGTTCGAAGCGCACGATCACCTCACCCAAATCCACCCAGCCTCCGGTTGTTTCGACGCCCTTGAACGCGATGGAATCGGACAGCGGTTCGAATTGACCCATCAGTCCAGGCAGCGGGGAGAAGGCTCTTACATCGTCCCCGGGCGGCGCCAGCGATAGTCGATCATCCGCGGTGAACGCCGCATCGTCAGACGTATAGGTCAGGTCGCCGGCCGCCCGTTTCGGCGGTTTGGCAGGCGCTTCTGCGCGCTCCCACTCCAACCCGTAGCCCCTTTGCTCGATGTTGATGACCAGCTGGTGCGGGGATCCGGTCACCACCGAGCGCTGGCGCCCAAGGTCGATCGCTGCGACGAGCTTCTCGGCTTCGGATCGCAGCGCCCGCGAACCGAGTGCGGACAGGTTCGGGACCATGAAGCTCATCAGCAATGCGCCGATCAGCATCACCGCCAATATTTCGAGCAGCGTGAAGCCCGAAGGTCGGTCGAACGGCGCCAACACAACCGGATATCGCGCAGCTCGCCGCGGCGCGAGGCGTTTCGGCGGTCCACCCGGTGCAACCGCAGGCGGCGAGCCCCTGCGACTCAGGTTCCGGCCTCGTCGATCCAGTTGCCGACATCGCCGTTCACGCCTTCGCCGCCGGATTTTCCATCGGCGCCGAAAGACCAAAGGTCAAAAGTGTGCGGATTGTTTTGCCCCGGGTATTCGTACTGGTACTCGTTGCCCCACGGATCGACCGGAACGTGACCTTTGCTGATGTACCCCGAGGCGGGAAATTTCCTGGACGAGGTTCCCTCAGATGGGCCTGAGACCAGCGCCTGGAGCCCCTCTTCGGTGCTGGGGAAGTTGGCCATGTCCATTCGATACAGTTCCAATATCGCCTCGAGATTCGATATCTGAGCGGCTGTCGCGGTGACTCTTCCCTTGTCGACCTGAGAGAAAATCTGCACACCGACGATGGTGCTGAGCAGACCGATGATCAGCACGACCGCCATGATCTCGATCAGCGTGAATCCGTCGTCCCGCTTGCGCTCCTCATCGATTCCCGCGATGGGGGATTCCAACATCACGTTTCTCCTTTCTGGGTCATTCGGTGTCGTTCCGAGACTGTGGGCGGTTGGCGATCACTCATCTGAGTTCCTGGAGTCATTCCAACGCCGTCCCTAGGCAATCGAGCTGGTGACCTGCAGCAACGGCACGAG
>JAQBGU010000225.1:0-54171 GCA_032128375.1 Deltaproteobacteria bacterium
GGCGACGCTCGTGAAGCCCCCGCTTTCGTCGTAGCCGACGACGTGGCAGCCCACACATTCTTCGTCGCTGGCCTTGCCGTGTTTGACGAGCGTGTCGTACGCCCTGGCGTGCTGCGTGAACAGCCATGTCTCGTGCTCGAGTTCGTGACAGACACCGCATGCATCGTTCCCAGTGAATCCAGACTTACGCAGCAGCATCGGGATCGGGGCACCCGCGAGCTTGGCCATCCGCATCCGTGCAAGGTGCTCGTCCACGTCGGCGCGCCAACCTTTCACACGGGCGGCAATTCGGCCCTGCGCGTCGATGAAAAATGTGTCGGGAACGGCCCCGAATACGCCGTAGCTCTCCCTGATCGTGCCGGGGACGTCAAAAATGACCGGGAAGAAATCCAAGCCTTCGTCTTGCAACGATTGCCGGACCGCCCCGGATTTGCCCGTGATCTCGACTCCGAGCAGGTACGGCCGCTTGTCCGCGGGCATCTCCGCGAGAGCAGTTTGGAAAAACTTCAACGTCTCGTGGCAGTGTGGACAGGTATGCAGGAAGAATATCAAGATCACCGCTTCACCGCGGTGCTCGATCAGAGAGAAGCTCGCTTCGCTGTCCAGAATCTCTCCAGAGACAGCCGGAGCGGCCGGGCGACTTCCCAGCACGGGCTCACTACCGGTATCGATTGGCGGCAGACGCAACGCTTCGCGTAGCTGGCTCTCGATCGCGAAAGCCGCCTTTTGCTCTCCACCCGCATAGGCGGGTACGCCAAATATCACGTAACCCTCGGAATCCACGCCCAGCAGCGCCAGCGGTTGGCGAAGGCCGAGCCGGTTGGCAATTTCGACCTGCGAGTCGTCGAGCACCGGGTAATCGATGCCGTGCTCTTTCGCGAAATCAACGGCTGTCTGATGTTTCGAGCCGGTCGCAATTCCGATAATCTGGAAATTCTGCTTGCCGCGAAGATTCGAAATGCGCGTGACTGCATCCGCGATGATCGGTGCATCAGGCACCTCAGGATTGAAAAAAAACAGCAGCAATCGCTTTCCGATCAGCGACGCGATCGATAGACGCTGGCCCTCGAGCGTGAATCCGGAAAACGCCGGTAGCGGCTTTTCCTGCCTCTGGGCCGGAGCCTTGGGTTTCGAAACCGCCGTGTGGCTGGCAGGCTCTGCGGCGGTTGCGTCCGAACGGCTCAGCGTGGAGGGGCTCGCCGCTCGGGACGCGTTGGGGGCGGAGTCACTGCAGGCCAGTGAAAACGCGAGTGATACACAGAGAATCGGGGCGATCGAAGCGTTTCGGATATTCACGCACCGCAGCATAAGAGTGCGCCACCCGCTGGGCAACCGGCTATTGGCACGCCTCCCAGCAGTCTCCCCAAAAAGCTGGACGTCTCCGGTGCGTCGACGCAGTGGCGCCTAGCGCCGCTCGCCGTGCAACTTCTCCCGCGCCTCGGCGAGCCGTTCCTTGAACAGTTGGTTGCCCGGCTCGAACGTCAGCGCGGTTTGTAGGTTGCGAACCGCGCCGGCGAATTGTTTGCGGGCGACATCTTGCGTCGCGAGGCTGAAGAACTGCCGGCCCTGGGGGGTCCGACCCTCGCGTGCCTCAGACTGCCGGCGTTCCCCGACGGATTCGGCAGCCGCCAGTTGGATTCGGACACCGCCGCCGCGGCTGCGCTGGTAATCATACGCATGGCGTCTCCGAGGGTTTCGCAACACTGAGTACGCCTCGGTGACGCGCTTGGCGATCTTTTCGATCGCCAAGCCGATCTCCGCATCGAGATGTCGGTTGCCATCGGGGTGAAACGCGCGCGCGGTCGCGTGATACGACGTCTTGACTTCCGTTGGTGATGCATCGGTTCGAAGGTGAAGCAGCTGATAGTAATCGAGCTCGCCCAGGATCCGGGCCAGCGCCAATATTTCAGTGGGAGCGAGGGTAGACACGATCAGGAGCCCCGCTCGAGATCGTCGCTTGGTGTCAGCTCCGTTCCAACCGGTTCGAACAAATCTTCGTCGCATCCTGCGAGATCGGCCTCGTCGAGGATCGGATCGGTCTTTGGTTCGTCGTCGTATTCCAGCGTGGAGAGTTCGAGTGACAGATCGAGCTCGATATCTTCGAGTGCGTCGAGATCGTCGGGCTCGGGCAACAGCTCGTCGAGTGAGCCTTGTGAAGCAAGTTCGAACGTCTGAGAGGTATCCAGCCCGGCAGTTTGCACCGACGGAGAACGGACCGAAGTCCGTGTGTGGACCGGCCCGGGGATCCCGACGTCCCCGATCATGTCCAACCCGATCGCGCGAGAGTCCAACTCCAGCGCGGCTGGCTCCGAATCGGCGCGGCCGGCGCGTGAAGGAAGCTCGATCGAAGGGCGGGTTGCGTCGCGTCGCGAGTCGAATGATCCGAGGTTAGACGGTTCGGTCGCCACCACCGAGTCTGATGTCGGCGACGTCGCGACGCGGTCGGTTCGCCCTTTTTCGATGATCTCGTCGATATCGCCTTCAGACAACCCCGCCGACAATGTGATTCGGGTCGAGGCTTCCTGGCCGGTTTCGCGATCTCGGGCTCGGACATCGACGATGCCGTCAGCGTTGATTTCGAACGTCACTTCGATGCAGATCTGCCCGCGTGGCGCCTTTTCGAAACCGGAGAATACGAACTGACCCAGCAGCTCGTTGCCTTTGGCTTGGCGGGATTCTCCCTGATAGATCTGGATATCCACCGACTCCTGGTAGTCCTTGAATGTCGTGAACGCGCGCGTCTGTTCGATCGGAACCGGCGTGTTGCGCTCGATGACGATTTCGGCGAGACCGCCCGCGACACCGATTCGCAGCGACAACGGCGTGACGTCGAGCAGGTACGCTTCGTGTTCTGGGTTGACCAGTGATGCGGCGTGGATCGCCGCGCCGATCGCAACGGCCTGGTCTGGGTCGACGCCGGACTTCGGCGGCTGCTCGAAGTACGCGCTCACCGCATCGGCGATCAGCGGCAGACGGGTTGGTCCTCCAACCAGGATCACACCATCGAGATCGCGGGCAACGACGCCGGCCTGCTGCAGCGCCTCGTCGCAGACCTTGAACGTGCGCTTGATCAGATCGTCGACCAGCGCGGCGTATTCCGAAATGTCCAGCCTGCGGACAATCGATTGGCTGATACCCTCGCTATCGACGATGACATCCGGGATCCGAATCTCCACTTCGGTATCGACCGAGAGCCCCTTCTTGGCTCCCTCGGCTGCGACCTTGAGCTTTTCGAGCGAGTAGCGATCGTGGCGAAGGTTCACCCCGTGGGACTGCACGAATTCGTCCGCGATGAGATCGATCAGGCGATCGTCGAAATCGTCTCCACCCAGAAAAGTGTCGCCACAAGTCGCCAGTACTTCGAAGACATCCTCGTTGATTTCGAGTACCGAGATATCGAACGTACCACCGCCGAGGTCGTAGACCGCGACGCGTTGGCTCAACTCCCGGCCAAATCCGTAGGCGAGTGCCGCGGCTGTCGGCTCGTTGAGAATCCGGAGCACCTCGAAACCGGCGATCTTCCCGGCATCCTTGGTGGCCTGCCGTTGATTGTCGTTGAAGAATGCCGGTACTGTGATCACGGCCTTTCTAACACTGTGTCCCAATTGCGCTTCGGCGACCGACTTCATTTCGCGCAGCACCATCGCGGAGACTTCGGGCAGCGTGAACTTCTCGTCGTCGATCGCGATCAATACGCCATTGTTTTCGTCGTCGACGATCTCGTACGCGCAGATCGCTCTCGCTTTCTTGACCTGCTCGGAAAAGTAGTAGCGGCCGATCAATCGCTTCGCGGATACGACGGTCCGGACCGGGTCGTGGATGATGCTTGCGCGAGCCGCATTCCCGACCTGCACGACTCCATCTTTGCCGAAGAAGACCACACTGGCGGTGGTAGATTCTCCATAGGAATTCCTCAGCACGTCTACCGAATCGCCGCGCCGGACGGCCACGCAGGAGTTGCTCGTACCCAAATCGATCCCGACCGCGGTCTCAGCCATTGCCTCACTCTGGTAGCGCCCGAACCCAATACCCGACTGCGAGAGGCGCATTCCCGCAATCTTCGATATCGGCAGATTGCGGATTCGCACAAGAGGGACGCGGGGGTTGGCCGCAATTTCGCGCACGCGTGCCCCCCCGGGGGAAGGGGCGCCAGTTGGTCCGCATCGATGCCCGTGCTAATTCGGAACGCGGGCCTTTCGGAAGGCCGAGCGCGGCGCTCGAGGCCTGGTTCCACCCTCAAAGCTTCTCTTGCGCATAGTAAGATCCACCTGACAAGTCGGAGAATCGCAATGTCCGGCCATTCGAAATGGTCCACGATCAAGCGCAAGAAGGGCGCTATCGACGCCAAGCGCGGCAAAATCTTCACCAAGCTGATTCGCGAGATCGCGACTGCGGCACGCCTGGGCGGAGGGGAGGTCGACTCGAACCCCCGCTTGCGGCTTGCGGTGGACAGAGCGCGCGCGGCGAACATGCCCAAGGACAATATCGCTCGCGGAATCGCCAAGGGGACCGGTTCCGGGGAGGGCGATGCTTATGAGGAGGTCGTCTACGAGGGCTACGGGCCGGGCGGTGTCGCCGTCTATGTCGATGTTCTGACCGACAACAAGAACCGCACGGTCGGCGACGTCCGCCATATCTTGAGCAAAAACGGCGGAAACCTCGGCGCAAATGGTTGCGTCGCGTACTTGTTTGCCAAACGCGGCGTGTTGAGTTTTTCGAGGGTTGATGCCGATGTTGACGCGCTGATGGAGGCTGCGCTCGACGCCGGCGCCGACGACATCATCGAATCCGACGACACGCTCGAAGTCATCGTCTCGCCGGCCAGCTTCGAGGCTCTCAAGAACGCTCTCGAAGAGGCCGGGTTCAACTTCGAAAGCGCCGAGATCTCGATGGAGCCTTCCACCACGATCGAAATCGAGGGGGCCGAAGCCGAATCGATGCTGCGATTGGCCGACGCGCTAGAGGAGCTGGATGACGTACAGAACGTCTACGCGAACTACGACATTTCAGATGCGGAGATGGCGAGGCTGATCAGCGTCTAGTAGCGGTTCGTGCTACGGGCCACTCCGCGTTAGACTGGCGGGGATTCCTCCTGTTACTCCTCCGCCTGACAGACATGAGCGTGACTGGCTTCGCATGACTACTTCGCATGACTACGCGCGGTAGACGGTTCAGCCACGCGGCCACGCGGCAACGAGAGAGCGAGGGGCGGATGCGCATCCTGGGAATCGATCCCGGTTCGGCGGTCATGGGTTTCGGTGTGGTCGATTGGAAGGCCGGCCAGCTCACGCACGTGGTCCATGGAACGCTCCGGCCACCGCGCAGCCTGAGCGTGGCCGGGCGTCTGAGTTTCGTGTACGAGGGGGTCCGGAGTGTGATCCGGGACCACCGACCGGACGCAGCCGCGGTCGAGCGGGTATTCGTCTCTGTCAGCCCGCGCTCTGCTCTGGTTTTGGGGCAGGCCCGAGGGGCGGCGCTTGCAGCCGTTGGGGCGAGCGGGATCGCGTTGGCTGAATACAGCGCCTCGCAGATCAAGCTGTCGACCACCGGCAACGGTCGGGCCGCGAAAGCACAGGTCCAAAACATGATCCGGCGTCTGCTTGCACTCGACAAGGTACCCGTCGCAGATGCGGCTGATGCTCTAGCGGCGGCTTTCTGTCACGCACACGTCGCCCGACTCGGGCGATCGCTAGCGCCGCCGGCTCATCACGCCGGGAGCGTCGATTCGCGAAGCATCACTTCACTGAGCACCCCTGCAGCAAACACCCCTGCAGCAAACACCCGTGCACCAACAACCCCTTCAGCAACAACTCCTTCACGCCAGGCCACGATTCGCAAGGCTACCTTACGCAAGGCAAAAGCCCGTGTGGGGCGGCTGTGATCGCAAGACTCGAAGGCATGCTGCGCAGTTTGAACCCGACCCGGATCATTGTGGATGTCGGTGGTGTCGGCTATGCGGTCAATATTCCGCTTTCGACATTTACCGAGCTTCCCGACGAGGGCAAGACGATCGTGCTTCGGATCCACACCCACTCGCACGATGGCTCGATCGCGCTGTACGGGTTCTTGACCGACTGCGAGCTGGCGGCGTTTGAGTTGGTGCTCTTCGCCAATCGCGTCGGCCCAAGGCTCGCGCTGACCATCTTGTCGGGCATCGAACCGGCCAGCTTGCTTCGCGCAATCCAGACCGGTGACGCCAAGATCTTGCGCTCCGCTCCCGGCGTCGGAACCAAGCTGGCTGAACGGATGCTAGTCGAGCTGCGCGACCGAACGGGTGTACTGGCGGCGGCGCTGGCCGCCACTGGAAAGACTCCGCCCGAAGTGGACTCGGGACCGTCAACGACCAGCCTGGACCTCGCACTGTCGGCGCTGCTGAACCTCGGCTACTCCAAGCCGCAAGCGGACCGCGCGCTGATGGGTGCAGTGGATCAAGAGGGTGACGACGCCACGCTCGAAAATCTGGTGCGCGGCTCGCTGAGGATGCTCGCGAAATGACGTTTGCGCGCGACCAGGAGGGGCCGTTGGCCGGTGCTGTAGGACCTGGTGAGATCGCGGCGGAGGTGCGGCTGCGTCCCCAGAATCTCGAGGAGATGATCGGGCAGGATCGGCTGCGAGAGAACCTGGCTGTGTTCATCACGGCGGCGCGTCAGCGCGGCGAACCGCTCGATCACATGCTTTTCCACGGACCACCGGGTCTCGGCAAGACGTCGCTTGCACATGTCGTGGCAAACGAGATGGGTGCACAACTGCGCGTCACCAGCGGGCCGGTCATCGAACGGCCGGGCGATCTCGCCGCGTTGTTGTCCAACCTGCAGCCACACGACGTGCTGTTCATCGACGAGATCCACCGGTTGTCCGCCGCGGTGGAAGAAATCCTCTACCCGGCGATGGAGGACTTCCAGCTCGACATCATGATCGGGCAGGGAGCTGGCGCGCAATCGGTGCGCCTCGAGCTACCGCGTTTCACGTTGATCGGAGCGACGACCCGGGCAGGGCTGTTGACTTCTCCGCTTCGCGACCGGTTCGGATGGGCGGTCCGGCTCGAGTATTACCCGGCTTCCGATCTGCAACGGATCCTCGAGCGCTCCGCTCGTGTACTTGGCGTCGAATTACAAACGGATGCGCAACGCGAAATCGCCGGTCGTTCGCGCGGGACACCACGCATCGCCAACCGATTGCTGCGCCGCGTGCGCGACTTCGCGGATGCACAACGCGGGCCCGGCAGCTCGATCGACCAAGGCTGCGCCCGCTATGCGCTCGAGCGACTCGACATCGATGATGCGGGGCTCGATGGCCTCGATCGACTCTTGATGGCGACGCTACTCGAGAAGTTCGACGGGGGTCCGGTTGGGATCGAGACGCTGGCCGCCGCGGTCGGCGAGGACCGTGGAACGCTCGAGGACGTAGTCGAGCCGTATCTGATCCACCAGGGCTTCCTCAACCGTACGCCCCGAGGCCGATTGGCGACCCGGATTGCGCGAGAGTATTTCGGTGTGTCTCAGCACGATCCACACGCGAAACAGCCAAAGCTGCTCTAACTCCGTTCGCAACCCACGGCATTTCTGGAAGGTTCACGTAACCGCAACGCAGCCGTATTGTGTCGCGTGAACCCCCGGTCGGGATTGGGCTCAACGGCCAGCGTAGCTGTGCCGATAGAGACTCGGGGTCTGTCCTCAACGACGGGCCAGTCCGGGAGTTTCTGTTGGCACTACTTCGAGTATTGGGTCGTCTCACGTGCGTGTCTGCAGGCCTCGTGTTGATCGGGCTGGGCGCGATTGCACTGGGGCTCGCCCACCAGCCCGAGCACGAGTTCGTCAGGATGGGAAACCATGTCGCGGCGCGCGCTGTCGTGGTCGCATTGAAGCTGGCGGGTCAAACAGAAGACGTGCGCCAATCCGCCGACGCGACACTCAACGGAGTTTTTCTGCGATTCGGTGGGGTGCCGATCGGTCTGATCCTGCTTGTCGGAGCGATCTTGCCGGGCCGCGACCGCAACCCGATCCCGACGGAAGGGGGGGAAGGCGAACAATCCGATTTCTCCACGATTGCCGCCGAACCCAAATCGAGCGTCGCGCGCAGAATTCGCAAGCAAGCGATGGTCTTGGCTCGCAAGGGCAACCCTGTCGCTGCCGCAGAATTGTGTCTCGACAACGGTATCATGGACGCGGCTGCGAACCATTTCATCGATGCGAACCAGTTGGTTCGTGCCGCCGAGGTGCGTCACGACCAGAACCGCTTCGCCGAATCCGCGGAGTTGTACCTGAGAGCCGAGCTTCCAGAGCTTGCAGCACGCATTTTTTCGCAGCAGGACATGCACCTGGAAGCAGCCCATGCCTACCAGCAGGCTGGCAACCAGAGTGTTGCGGCGGAATTGTTCGAAGAGGCCGGCGAACACGTGCGAGCTGCAGAGTGCTACGAGCAGTCCGGCTTTCCGCGCAACGCTGCCCAGGCGTATATCAAGGCCGGCATGTGGGAAAAGGGCGCGATCTGCATGGAACAGACCATCGCAGAGGAAATGAGCAGCTCGATCGGCGGCGTGCAAAGTCCGCAGGTAAAGAAGTTTGTCCGGATGGCCGGAAACCTGTTTGCACGAGCCGGACTCGACGAGCGCGCCGAAGCGGTGTTGGCACGCGGCGAGTCGTACGCCGAGGCGGCCGCGGTCGCGCTGAAAAACGGCCGGAAACAGCAGGCGGTCGATTACTTCCTCGAAGCAAGGGACGCGCCGCGTGCAGCGGATTTGATGCGGGAGCTCGGCCAAGCGGACGAGGCTGCGCGCGTGCTTGCGGAACACCATCGCGACCTCGGTGACGACGAACAAGCTGCCGTCCACTACGAAGAGGCGGGCGAGTTACTCGCAGCGGGTGATATTTACCGCATGCTCGAGCAGTACGAGCGCGCGGCCGGTTGCTATGAGCGCTACGGAGATGCCGCCCAGGCCGCCGAGATGTTCGGGCTTGCCGGCCAGAGTGCCGAAGCTGTCATCTGTTACGAGAGAGCTGGATTGTACGCGGAAGCTGCGGAGCAGGCAGCTCTCGAAGGAGACGAAATCAAGCACGCAGAGTTGCTCGACCGTGCTGGAAATCATCTCCGCGCGGGTGAGATGCACCATGCCGCCGGCCGTGACGACGATGCGATAGCGGTGCTGCAGCACGTCACCCACAACCACCCCGACTTCGCCGAATCTTCGGCGATTCTGGGAGACATCTTTCGATCCCGTGGAGAGAACACGCTCGCGATCAAGAAGCTCGGACACGCGACCGAGGGCGCCGAAATAGCACAAGAAAATGTGCGCGTGTTCTACGGGCTCGCAGCGGCGCTCGAAGCCAATGGCGAGATCAGCGCCGCACACGAGCTGTACGAGAAGGTCCTGGCATTCGACTATTCGTTCAGCGATACCCAGGCCTGCGTCGAACGAACCGCGGGCAAGCTCGACGCCGAAGCCGAACAGGCCGCAAGCCCGGCCGGCATCTCGAATTCGCCAACTGCTCGAGCCGGCCGCTACAAGATCGTTGGAAAGCTGGGTCGGGGAGGCATGGGTATCGTGTACAAGGCGATTGACACCGTCCTCGATCGCACGGTGGCATACAAGGTGCTTCCGGATTCACTCAAGGAAAATCCTCAGGCTTTGAAGAATTTTCTTCGTGAAGCCAAGAGCGCAGCGAAGCTCAATCATCCCGGAATCGTGACCGTCTACGACGCTGGCGAGCACGACGGCGAATTCTACATTGCCATGGAGCACGTCGACGGCAACACGCTGAAGGAAATCGTGAGGCGCCGGGGAAAAATCTCACCGAGCGGGATCGTACATGTACTGTCGCAAATGTGTGAGGCGCTTGCATACGCGCACGAACAGAAGGTCGTGCACCGCGACATCAAGACAGCGAACGCGATGTGGACTCGCGACCGCAAAGCGAAAATCATGGATTTCGGTTTGGCCAAAGTGATCGAGGAAGTTCGCAACCATACGACCGTGGTGTCGGGAACGCCCTACTATATGAGTCCCGAGCAGACGCTCGGCAAGAACGTCGACCACCGCACCGACATCTACTCGCTGGGGGTCACGATCTTCGAACTCGCCACGGGCATGCTTCCGTTCCGAGAGGGCAATTTGCCCTACCACCACGTCCACACCGCACCGCCGGATCCGCGGGAGTTCACAGCGGAGTTGCCACCGGTGCTCGCTGGGATCATCGCGCGCTGTCTGCAGAAGGCACCAGATGACCGCTACAGCTCGTGCCTGGAGATCTCTGCGGAGCTCAAGGGCATGCTCGACACCAGCCGGCCGGCCAGGCGTCACAGTTAGCGGCGCTTGGCTGCGAGGGCTTCCATATTGTCCCCTGGCGGGAGACGGATCCCGATCCTCGGAAAATTTTCTCGCGGATTTCCACGGCCGTCGCTCGTGCTCTCGAGCGATCGCACTACTGCGTAGGCCCTTACACCCGCTTTTTACGATCCAGCCGGTCTCACAGACTGCATTTGAATAGAACTGATCAGGATCTTGCGTGTAGGTCAAGCTTCGCTGCCGAATAGCCGATCCGAACTCTGCAAAGCGGGAATTATCTGATTATTCCTCAAGTGTGTAATTTCGTTCATTTTTTGTTGAATTGCACTGGTCTGGTTCGTCCCGGGGGTTCTGCTGACGCTTGCCGAGCGCGGGTTCGGCCGTCTACCGTGGGGCCGCTAGTCGATCGGTCGCGACACGGGGAGAAGTGAGTGCGACAACAGACGATTGCTGAGAAAGTTTCGTGCACCGGTACTGGCCTACATAGCGGTGCCGCCGTGCAAGTCGTGCTGCGTCCCGCTCGTGCGAATACTGGGATCGTGTTCGTTCGCACGGACATCGACCCGAGGTGGGAAGTGCCAGCGCACCCAACCTCACTTGCATCGACTTACTTCGCAACCACACTGCGGCGCAATGATGTATCCGTCGGGACCGTCGAACACATTTTGTCGGCGTTGTACGGGCTGGGAGTCGACAACGTTCGCGTGGAGGTCGATGGGCCCGAACTACCGGTGATGGATGGTAGTGCGGCGGGCTTCGTTTCCTTGATTCGCTCCGCTGGACTATTTCAACAACGCGAGCGACGCTGCACGATCCAGATACTGAGCCCCATCGAGGTAGCCGAAAACGATCGCAGCATTCGGATCGATCCGGCGCCCACTTTCAGTGTCTCGTATGCGATCGACTTCGAGCATCCTGCCATTCGGCGCCAGGAGCTGAATCTCGATGTTGTTGATGCGGATCGATTCGAAAACGAGATCGCCAGCGCTCGAACCTTCGGGTTCCTCCGAGAAGTAGATTCTCTTCGCAGCGCTGGGCTGGCATTGGGTGGAACGCTGGAAAATACCATCGTTCTCGATGATTGTTCCGTCATGAACACAGACGGCTTGCGCTGGCCCGATGAGTTCGTGCGTCACAAGGTTTTGGACCTGTTTGGCGATCTGGCGCTGCTGGGTAGCTGGCTGCTTGGCCATGTTCAGGTCGAAAAGGGCGGGCACACGCTCCACCAACAATTGGTGTCTGCCATTATTGCCAACCCATATTCCTGGCAGCTCGACCACCCCAATGCACGCGTCGCGCGTGCGTTCGCGGCCAACCAGCAGCAACATGCGAACTCGGGATAGACGCCGAAAAACCGCAGTAGGTCTCGGCTGTGTGTAGATAAGAAGTTCCAGCCCGCTATTCGATCGTCGCGAGTTCTTCGGCCAGTTTCTTGATGGCCCGTCGATCGGTGAACTCGATCCCCATGCCGGGCGTGCCAACCAGACCTGCCGCAATTCCTCTGGACCAGACGACACGCCCCTCGAGTTCGTGCTGGGGGCCCTTGGGTGAGGTCTGGAAACGCAGCTTCAGGACCGTTCCTTCACTCGGCGGCGTGTCGGATTCGATGAACAGGCCACCGGCGCCGAGCGTGGTCGCCGTTTCGGAACGTGTCCCGGTATCGCAGAGGTATTCGACGACGATGCGAATCGTTCGACGGCGATAGCGCCGGGTTGGGTTTTGGTCGCTCATTCGGGTTTCCTCAGCTGTGATGCGACTCGATCCCGGCTGAGAGCCGGGTGAGCCAGGTTCCAATGGTGCGTCGCAACAACGCTGCCGCCTCGCGGCTCTGGGTGATCAGCGGTCCGAGATCGGCGCCGGGGGTCTTGTGGCTGGGATCATCGGCTGAGTGACTTGCCACGGAAATCAGCGTGTGGCCAAATTCGCTTCGGGTTGCGTCGATCGCGACGCTCTGCGCCATCGCCCGGACCGCGATGCGCCAGTCGCGAAAGTCTATCCTGGCGATCGATTCCATCGAGACGCCGTCTAGGATCTTTCGAATGCGTCGTCGTGTTCGCCGCTTGAGAGCCGAAGAAAGCGCGTTGACGAGCCTTCCGTCGCCCTGGATCTGCTCTGCTTCGAGCGCCAGTGCGCAGACGATCTTGATCAGGTCGCCGAACTCTCGGTCAGTCAGTGGGAGCAGCGCTGATGCGCTGAGCTTCCCTTCGGCCGTGACCGCAGCGGCGTAGAAGGCCGCGACGGAGTCATCCGGTGTCGGCCCCGGAAGCGGATCAGACGCGTCCATTGACGTGGCGATCTCGTCTGCCGCCTCCACCACGACTTCCCTCACCTTTTCCCAAAGTGGGTTCACCAATTCCAGATCGCCGCTGAAACGGGCTGGCGAGGCTGTGAAGTCTTCGTCCAGATCTGCGGGAGATGCCTGTCCCAATGCGTCTGCGATGGCGATGCCCAACGCGAACGTCTCGCGACTGTCGCAGTCTCGAGAAAGCCGGATCAACACCTGCAGCGACGAACGATGCGTCGGGTCCTCGTTGAGTACCCACTGGTGGTGGGCGAGTGCCTCCTGCCAATCGGCTGGACGGTGGCTGAGAAATTCTGCGAGTGCCGCGCGCATCACCAGCCGGTCCGGGTTCAACGCGATGGCTCGCCGGTAGACTGCGATCGCGCTGTCGGCATCCTCTAGAGGGCCGGCATACAGCCTACCGAGTTGTTGGAGAACTTCCGAAAGACCTTCGCGGTCCTCGCCGAGGTGTTGATTCGAGAATTCCCGCAGCGTCTCAGCTGCGGCCCGCCAATCGCCCAATGCGCGTAGCAAGCGCGCGCGTGAAAGTGCTGCCTCGACACAGCGTGGGTCAGCAATCGCAGCGGTCTGGAACGCCGCCGCCGCTTCCTCCCGCTCGCCGATCTGTTCCAGCGCTCGACCCTGAATCAACGACAGCGTGGGGCTCGACTGGGCACCCTCGACGCCATTGATCGCGAGCGACGCGACCTGAAGCGCATCCTCCACGCGTTCTCGGTCCCACAGCAGCGCGGTGAGAGCTTCCCAAGGGCGAAGATCAACGGGGTTGCTGTCGAGCACGCCGCGCAGGTGTTGTTCCGCGGACCCGCTCGGGTCGTTCGCTTCCAGTTCCCACTCAGCGGCGCGCAACAATCGCTCAGCCCGTTCGATGGGAGTCGCGGCGACGTCCGCCCAACGCTCGAGGCAGGCGATACCGAGATCGAGTCGCCCTTGGCTTTTCCACATCGCGACGAGGCTCTCATGGGCGGGGTCGAAGCGAGCGTCCGTGGCCAGCGCAGCTTCGAAGTTTTGCCGGGCCGCGTCGAAATCGTTTGCTTGCCAGTAGGTTCGTGCAATCAACGTCAGGTGTAGCGGGCGCTCATCGTTGGGACCGCCCTGTGCAAGTCGAGCCCCGAGCACTGCCTGTGTGCGCGCGACGTCTCCCTGCTCGGCAAGTGCCTTGCCATATTCGGCCAGGGCGTCGGGGCTATCGGGCGCGATCTCGACGGCAACCGCAAAACAGCGCAGCGCGGATTGACTGCGCCCGATTTCGACGGCCGCCAGTCCGCCCGCCATCGCGGTCTGCAAGTGAAGGCTCGCATCGAGATTGCCCGCCGTGACCAAGTCGAGTGCGCGACCCGCCGACCGTTCCGCCTCATCAAACCCGCCCAACTCGAGGGCGAGCAGGGCCAATCGGGCGTGGGCCTCGACCGCGGCCGGATCGTGGTGAATCGCGACGCGAAGCCGCGCTGCAGCGATTGATGGCGCGTTCTCCGCGCACAACTGTGCAGCATGAATCAACCGCGCACAGGCCTCGTTGTCGCCACCGAGTTCCGCGGCGATGCTGAGAGCCTCGGCCGCGCCGTCGTCGTCCCCTGTTTGTTCCCGCAGTCGTGCCGTCAGGTCCCAGGCTGGAGCGAGTTCTGGATCGGCCGCGACAGCTCGTTCGACCCGCGCGAGCGCCCGGGAATTTTGTCCCAGCTCATGAAGTGTTAGCGCGAGTCTCAGATGATCGAGAGCATTGGCGCCGGTGTCTTCGCGATCGCACCAGGTCTCGAGTGTGTCGGCGAATACAGCCTGGTTGCCGCTCGATTCGTGCAAACCGGCGAGGCGGCGCAGATCCTGGGCCTCGAGTGGGAAAATTTGGGCTGCATACTCGTAGCCCCGAATCGCCCGATCGATCTCTCGGGTGCGCTCGCAAGCATGCCGTGCGGAACGAAGGGCAATTTCGGCGCGACGCGCCGGTTCCGCGTCGCCGAGCATTTCGATCTCGCTGTCGTAGAGGTCCAGGGCGCCGCGCCAGTCTTCCATGGCTTCGAGTAGCTGCTGGAGCGAGCGCAGCGACCCGAAATCATCGGGGTTGGATTCGAGCGCGGATGCATACCAGCGACTGGCGCGCGTGGTGGATTCGAGCCGACGCCAATACAGGTCTCCGAGCCGCCGTTGGATGGCCGCACGCGACGGGCCCGAAGCGTCGACGGCGTGTTCCAGTTCGTCTACGAGGGTTTGCGCGACTTCGGACCAGTTGCCCTGGCGCTCGGCCGCACTGCGCAAGCCACGCAGCGCGGCGATGTTAGCGGGTTCGAATGCGAGAACCTGCCGGTAGGCTTCTGCGGCGGGCCCGGTCCACTGCATCCGTTCGTCTCTCAAACGCGCGAGTTCCATCCAACCCGCGGGATCATTCGCATTGCGCGCCAAGTGGGCGGCGAGCCAGGTCTCGAGTTCGATCCAATTGCCCTGGACCCGCAGCAGCCGAAGCAGCGAGCTCGTATCGCTGGTCTCCGCCGGATCCGAATCGGTCGAAGCTCCAGCATTGACCAGTGCGATGAGATGCTCGAGCGCGGTGTCGGGTCGGCCGAGTTCTTGTTCGTAGGTCCGCGCCAGCTCGCGATGAAGTTCGACGCGCCGCTCCGCAAATACATCCTTTTCCCGATCGAGAATGTGCAGTTCTTGTTCGGCGCAACGCGCCCAGGCTTCGGGTTCCCCCGCCACGCGTAGCGAGTATCCAAGTTCTCGAAGCAGTTCGCCGTGCAGTGGAGTGCTGGCTGGTACCAACGCAACCGCTTTCCAAAGCTGGTCACTGGCCCGGCGTGGGCTCGCTAACGGCCCGCTGAACAGGGCTGCCAAATCCCTCAGCGCCGCGATCTGCTGCGAGGTGTCCGCAATGCTGTCGATCCAGGCTTCGCGCGCGCGCGCTAGCTGGCGTGAGCGTCCGAGCTTTTGGTAGAGCGCGCAAAGAGCCTGCAGGATCTCGGGATCGCCGGGCGCGACAAGCTCGGCATCTTCCAACGCGGCGACAGCGCGACTCGGATAGCCGAGTTCGTGTTCGAGGATTCGGGCGCGCTCGCGATGCAGCTCGAGTTGCCGAGTCGGGTCGCCGATCAATGCGAGCTCACATTCCAACGAACGCAGCGTCGCTTCTTGGCGACCGCCGAGTTGGTGAATTTCCGTCATGCGGCGGATGATCGTCGGATCGTCTGGGCGCTCGCGGCGAAGCCGTTCGAGCCAGGGGAGCGCCGATTCTGGACTCAGTCGGTCCCAGGCGATCTCGATCGCGTCTTCGAAAAGCCCGATACGTTCGCGAACGCTGGTGTTGCGCGTCTGCTGGAACACGCAGTCGAGTACCTCCTCCCAGCGTCCCAGTCCGGCCAGCACCTCACGCAGATCGCCAACGACATCGGCGTGTGGATCGAGCGTCAGCAGCTCTCGGTAGTCGGTTATTGCGGCTTCGGGGCGGTGGAACACCCGGCTGTTGAGCCGCGCACGGCGCGCAAGGTGAGCGGCGCGCTGCACAGGCGGCAAATCTCGTCGCAGTGCGGTTTCCAGCAGCTCGAGCAGGGTTTTCGCGTGGAGCGTGGCAGCTGACGAGGCGGGCGCGTCCGCGTCGTTTGCGGTTTGGCTTTCAGACTCGTCGTGCATGCGCTCTGCCAGATTCAACGCACGAGCAATTGCTTCTTCGTGATCGAATCGAAGTGCGAGCACCCGCTTCAAGTGGATGAGCGCTTCGCCGCGACGCGCGGGGTTGGCCTCGAGCAGGCTCGCAAGTTCGATTCGAACCTGGATCTCGTCATCACCGGCGAGCCGCGACAAGTCGAGCTCGAGCAGCCTGACGAGCGGTTCGTGATCCTCGAGCTGTCGGTACAGGCTGCACAACACAGCTTGCGCGTCTCGATCACTGGGGCGAGCGGTCAGAACGTTTCGGTATGCCTGCGCGGCGTCGCGCGATCGCCCGACTCGTCTCAGTGCGGCTCCCTGTCGGGTGAACCAACAGGCGCGTTCATCCGCATCGGTGCACTGCGCGGCGGCCTTCGTGCACAGCTCAACCAGATCTTCGGTGCGATCGCCGCGCTCGTACAATGCCGCCAATGGCTCGGCGATGAACGGCTCCGGGCCTAGCTCGTCGACGCTCGGCTCGAGAGTGGCGATCGCCATTTCGAGATCGTCGAATTCGGTCGCCTGCAGCCCGGCGATTCGCAGTCGAAGCGAGGCACGAAGTTTGGGCCATTCGCCGCTGTCCTCGGAAGGCTGCTCGAGTGCGGCCAATCGCGCTTTGAGCAGCGCGACCACCTCGGTGGCATTTCCCCTGCTTTCCCAGTACTCGAGGAGAAAGTCGGAAGCGGCCGAGTGGGTCTGGTCGAGCAGCAGAATCTGCTCGTAATGCTCGTGGGCGCGGTCCGTGTCGTTGAGGGGATGGACGCATAGTTCTGCGGCCCGGCCGCGCAGAGTCAGCTCGCGATCGGAGTCGGGGCCCGTTGCGAGTTCCGCTTCTATCGCGCTGACCAGGCTCTCGATCTGGCCCTGTTGTTCGTACAGTGAGGCGAGGATGCGCCAAAGATCCGCACGCTCGGGTGCGATCGTTGCGGCCGCTTCGAATTGGTCAATCGCCCGAGGCCAGTTTCGCAGCCGTTCGCGGTAGATCGAACCAAGCCGCACGTGGACCTGGCAATCCCCATCCGACTCGTCACCGAGTGACGCCTCGAGATGCGTTCGCAGCTGCTCCCACTGCTCGTTTCGCTCGAGCTGATCCTCCAACCGCTGAGCCGCCCGCTTTCGCAGGGAATCGTCCTCGCACGATCTGACCAGGTGCCGGTACAAGGTGAGGCTTTCGGGCTCCCGGTCGAGGACTTCTTCGAGCAGCACGGCGCGTTCGAATGCGCACTGGTCGCGGGTTTCTGGTGAGCGGGCCAGTTCCATTTGCTCGCCGAGAAACGCGGCCAGTTCAGACGCGTCGCCGCTGGCCCGCAACGACCGTTCGAGGCCCTCGCGCGCCAGGTCTGAGCTGCTGTCTTGGTCGTATGCGCAGCGGTAGGCGGCGGCTGCGGCGTCGAATCGTGACAGATTGTCGAACAACACACTGGCGCGTCGAAGCGTGAGAGCCATGGATTCCGGATCGGAAGCATCGAGCGACGCAGCACGCTTCGCGAGCTGGCTTGCCAGTTCTTCGTAGCGCGCCATGCGCTCGAGGTAGTCTTCGAGGCGGTCGTCGAGGTCGTCGAGATTGCTGAGGTTGCTGAGGTCGGATTCGCAATCGGCGTGAGTGATTTCTCGCTGGATCTGGATCAAGATGTCGATCGCGCTGTTCACGTCGCCGAGCCGATCTCCGACGAGTCGAGACAGTTCATCGAGGCACTTGATCCGCGCCGGGAATGATACGAGGCTGGCGATCTGTCGTTTCGTGTTCGCGAGTTCTTCGATTCGACCGGCCAACAGCAGCGCGGCAGCCAAAGGTTCCAGTGTTGCCACGTCGAACGGGTCGAGTTCGAGTGCGGATTGATAGGCTTCGATCGCGGCATCTGTGCGGTTGAAGCGCATGTGCACACCCGCCAGCCTGCGTCGGTTGGCAATCCGATCGCTGTCGGAAAGGTGATCGTCGAGTCTTTCCAGTGCAGCCGCCAATGGCGTGTCGTGGCCGAGCAATTCGTGCAACCGCGCGCATTCGGAATGGGCATTGGCGGCTTCCGGCTGCGCGATACTCCATTTCTCGACCCAAGTCAGAGCTGACTCGAGGTCGTCGCGGGCTTCGAACCTCGGCACGAGCTCGGCAGTCAGTTGGGCCAGACGGTTCCCACTGGTCGCGACCTCAGCTTCTCTTTCGAAGGCCCGCAGCTGTGCGTCATCGTCACCCGATTCGTTGGCGAGGCGTTGCAGGCTTCGATGCGCCGCAGTCGTATTCGGTTCGATTTCGAGCACCTGCTCCAGACTGCGAACTGCCTCTGCCTGTTCATCAAAATGTTCCGTCAGCAGCGCTGCCAACGTACACAGGTGCCTGATTCTGTCCCCCGGGACCGCGACATCTGCCGCTCTCTCCAGAAGTGACCGCAGCGACAACCAGTCCTCGGTCTTGCGGTACAACCGTTCCAATGTCGAGGCGACGTTCGGGCATCGCGGGTCCGCTTCGAATGCGCGTTCGAACGCCTCGAGGGCAGCCGGGGTGTCGGCGAGGCGTTCTTCAAACACCGATCCGAGTTCGGCGAGCGCGACGGCGCGCAGTTCGTCGTCCGAGCCCGCCAGCGTTGCGCGTTGCTCGAGTACCTCGATCATCTGCTCGTCGCGCCCGAGCAGCGAGAGCACTTCACACAGCGCTTCCACCACCAGCGAATCGTCGGGCGCGGTTTCGAATGCGAGTTCGAGTTCTTCGGCGGCGCGGTCTGCGTCCCCGGCGTCCGAGTGAAGCGCCGCAAGTTCCATCAACATCGAGACCGGCGGTGTGCCAGCCCACATTGCGGTGGCGCGTTCGAGGTTTCGCAGCAACCCCTCGTCATCGCCGGTATCCCGCGCGAGATCCGCGAGAGCCGTGCAGGTTGCTGGGTCTTTGGGGTCGAGTTCGGCTGCGCGCTCGAACCACAGTTTCGCTGAGCTCGGGTTGGAGAGCTCTTCCAGTTGCAGCCGTCCGGTCTCGACAGCGATCTGCGTTCGCAGTTCGACGTTGGTCTCGAGTTCGAAGCGGCGTTCCTGAAGATCCGAAACAAGTATCCAATGCTGATCGAGCTTTGCCTGCGCGACCACCGCTTCGAGTACTTCGGCGTTGTTGGGTTCGTCGGTCAGCGCACGGCGATAGAGGTCTTTGGCTTGCTCGGGTTTCTGGAGCGGACCCCTGGCCAGTCGTGCGCGACATACCAGAGCTCTTGCACGAGCCGGTCCGCGCAGTAGTTGGATCGCCTGATCCCATGCATGCGCGGCCTGTTCGGGGTGACCCTCCGCTTCGAACGCACGCGCGGATCCTTCCAATGCGTCGAGGTCAGAGGAATCCTCGGCGAGCGCGCGCGAGAAGAAGCCAAGCGCTTCATTTCGATCTTGCAGATGGTCCAACCAGATCGTGCCCATCTCGGCGAGTACCCTGGCTCTTTCTCTGGCTTGCTGGGGAAGTGCGACTTCGACTTCCGCAATCTGGAGTGCGATTTCCCACTGGCCCCTTGCAGTGTGCACTTTTCGCATGCGCAACATCGCGGCGCGACACCTGGAATCCGCCAGAAGTGCTTCGCGGTAGCACTGCAGAGCCTGGTCTGCGTCGTCGAGTCGGTCCTGGTGGACCTGGCCCATCCGGAGCTGGAGCAAAGCGCGCTCGGCAGGCGATTGGGCCAGCGCGTTCGAACCGATCCGACTCCGGTAGGCCGCGATCAGCGCTCCCCATTGTCCGGCGAGATGCAGTTCTTCTTCGAGCGCCGCGAAGGCCTGGCCATCGTCCGGATTTGCGAGAAAACGCTCTCGCTGGCGGTCGAGTAGCGAAGTCAAGCGGTCTCCTGTTCACGTGACATCTGAATATGCGTCTGAGTCATCGACCGCCTGGTGCTACACCTTGAAGGAATTCGGTTGCGGCGCGTTTTCAGTTTGATTAGATTTTCCGCCGGTTTAGATACCTTTGGCGCCGCCTCGGGAGTGCGCGTCCGCGACGCGATCGTGTACCGGATCGGTGCTACCCGCCCGCACGTCCTCGGTGCGATTCGGATCGGTTCCCCGAGGGAAAGCGCTGGAATGATTGGGAATGTTTCCTATGTGGGGGGGCGAGTCTCTGCACGCACCGGTCCGGGCGGTCGCCGAGGTCCTCGCAAACGACGCTGAGGGGGAGTCGAGTAGGCGGATGCAGCTGCGGGTGCCCGATTTTCCCGGTTTTGCGCCGGGGCAGTTCGCCATGCTGTCTGCTGGTCCGCTGATGACTGCTCCACGGACTGACCCGCTACTGCCGCGTCCGATGGCGATCTATCGTGCGATCGATGCCCCTGGGGGGCCCGCGATCGAGATCCTGTACAAGATCACCGGCCGCGGCACATCGCTGCTGGCTGAAGCGCGGCCCGGCCAGAAGATCTCGATCGTAGGGCCACTTGGACGCGCTTTCCCGCATCCGGAGCCCGCTGAGCGGGTGCTGATCGTTGCGGGTGGGACGGGCATCGCATCCGTCTTCGATCTCGCAGCGCAGCTCAGGTCGTCGCACGGACTGAGCGTGCTGTTGGGCTCGCGGACTGCTGGGGATCTGATGGCGGTGGAGGATTTCGAGTCGCTCGGCATCCCCTTGCAGATCGCGACGGACGACGGAACTCGCGGTGCCCGTGGCCAGGTCACGGATTTACTATCGGCGGCACTGGAAAGTGCTGAATCGACAAGGGTTTTTACCTGCGGGCCGACTCAGATGATGCATCGCTGTGCGCAGATTTGCGCCGCGGCTGATGTCCCCTGCATCGCCGCGCTGGAGAACCACATGGCGTGCGGGTTTGGCGTGTGCCTCGGGTGTGCGGCGCCGCTCGTCCGCGGAGGTTATGCGTTGGTTTGTCGAGACGGCCCAGCCTTCGATGCCGCCTTGATCGATTGGGAGAGGCTGCCTTGAGCGCTGCGACCTCGGTCGATACCTCAGTCGATCTCGGCGGAATCCCGTTGCGCAATCCAGTGCTTACGGCCTCCGGGACGTTCGGCTACGGAACGGAATTTTCACCGTTTCTCGACTTGCGACGACTTGGCGGTTTCGTGGCCAAGAGCCTCACGCTAGAACCGCGAGTCGGCAATCCACCACCGCGAATCGCCGAGGCCCCCTCAGCGATGCTCAACGCGATCAGTCTGGAAAACGTCGGCGTCGATGAGTTCATTCGCACCAAGCTTCCGGCGATTCCCGACGGTGTGACGGTGATAGCGAGCGCGTTCGAAACCGAAATCGATCGCTACGCGGAAGTGTGTGCCCGTCTGTCGGGTGTTCCGCGGATCGCGGGTCTGGAGATCAACGCTTCGTGCCCGCACGTGTAGAGCGGTGGCATCGAGTTCGGGCAGGATCCTGCGGTGCTCGCCCAACTGGTCGCAGCCGCGAGACGCGCAACATTGGGGCCGCTACTGGTGAAATTGTCCCCCAACGTCACCCACATCGCGGAAATGGCTCGGGTCTGCGAGGGAGAAGGCGCGGACGCAGTCTCGCTGATCAACGCCGTACAAGCCCTCGAGATCGATACTGCGACCCGCCGACCCGTGCTTGCGAACGGGCTGGGGGGGCTGTCGGGGCCCGCGATCCGACCGATCGCGCTCCGGATGGTGTGGCAAGCTGCCCAGGCGGTCTCGATCCCAATCTGCGGAATCGGAGGGATCGAGTCCGCCGACGATGCGATCAAGTTTCTGTTGGCCGGCGCAACCGCTGTCCAAGTCGGAACGGCCAATTACCTGCGCCCCGCGATAGGGGGCGAAATCGCCGATGGGATGGCCGCATACGCCAGAGAACACGGTTGCGAGCGTCTCGCGGACCTGGTCGGTCAGCTCGAGTTTCCTTCGCGCTGAAATTGCCGGCGGCGACATACTTCGTTATGTTCCGCGGGCTTACGTGGGCATCAGTGGGTTGCATTGCACCCGGACGCGACGTCCTGTCAGGACGACAAGGCCGGGACGATGCGGCGCGATCGGTGTGATTCGATCGATTCTGGGTCAAGGTTCTGCACAGGGTTCTATCAGGGCAAGGGTCGGTCGAGGTCTGGTCAAGGGTTAGTGAAGGGTTAGTCAAGGTTCGGTGTCGTCGAAAGTGGGCTGGAGGTCCGCTTTTTTTGTTTCTGGGGCTAGCTGCGGTAGGCGCCTTTCAGAGTTGGGCATCCGCGGATGCGGATGCGGAAAGTGGGAACCGAGAGTCGCGTATAGGAGTCAGAGTCACAGGGTCGATGTCAGAAAGTCGAAATGGAGAGTCCCGAAAAAAATCAAGAAATCGCGAAATCAAATATCAAATATTGAAAATCGAAAATCGACAATCAAAAGCAGCAGGCAGCAGGCAGCGAACAGGAAGACAGGATGTATCGAGACATCCCGGAGGAATTGCGCATTTTGATCGAACCGGTCGTAGCAGACGCGGGGCTCGAGCTCGTCGACGTGTCGTTGGCGCGCGGTGGTCATCCCTGGAACCTGCGCATCACCGTGGATACGCTGATCGGTGATGGTTGCGTTCCGGTCGATCACTGTGCCCGGATCGCGCGAGAAGTCGGAACGCAGCTGGATGTCGCCGATGGGATTGAATCTGCCTATCGACTGGAGGTTTCGTCGCCTGGCTTGGATCGGGTCCTGGCGCGCGAGAAGGATTTCGCCAGTTCGTGCGGTTCCGAGGTGCAAGTCGAAACCAAGAATCCGGTCGCTGGCCGACGAAGGTTTCGCGGCATTCTGCTGTCGTTCGAAGGCAACGTCGCAAGCATCGATGTCGACGGCGTCGAATCGAAGGTTCCGTTTGAGGAAGTCTCGAAAGCGAAACGGTTTTACGAGTTCTCTTCGGCTGACTTCAATCAACACAAGAATCAACACAAGAATCAGCGCGAGAACGAGGACGAGAACCCGGCGAAGCGTGGCGAAACCAGTAGCGGAGGCAGACACGGACGCGGACGCAGCAATCAGCGTGGCGGAAAGACGGCCGAACCAACGAGCGGAAGAACCGCTGGAATAGACGGCTGAGCCGAAGGAAGGGGGATCTCAACGATGACAGATGGACTGGGACTGAAACGAGAAATCGCTCAGGTCGCCAAGGATAAGGGCATCGACGCGAACGAGATCATTGGTGCGCTCGAAGAAGCGATGAAGCAGGCCGCTCGCCGCGAGCGCGGTCTCGAAATCGAGATCGACGCCAAGTTCAATCCCGACTTGGGCGAAGTCGAGCTGTTCGAGTTTCGGGAGGTAGTTGAAGGCACCACATCAGCAGAAACCGAGATCACGATCGCCGCGGCGCGCGAACTCGACCCCGGGGCGGAAATCGGCGACGAGATCGGCGTCAAGATGGATACTTCCGGCTTCGGGCGGATTCTCGCGCAGACCGCCAAGCAGGTGATCATCCAACGGATCCGCGAAGCCGAGCGCGACAATGTCTTCGAAGAGTACAAAGATCGGAAGGGTGAGATCGTCAACGGGATCGTCCGACGCTTCGAAAAGGGAGCGATCATCGTCGATCTGGGCCGCACCGAAGCGGTCCTTCCGCTCAAAGAGCAGGTGCCCCGCGAGAACTACCGGCCCAACGACCGGATTCGCGCCTATGTGATCGATGTCAACCGGGCGGCCAAGGGGTCGCAGGTGGTGCTTTCGCGAACTTGCATGGAGATGCTGACGAAGTTGTTCGAGCAGGAAGTGCCCGAGATGTACGAAGGGATCGTGACGATTCGATCGGCCGCGCGCGAGCCCGGGGGCCGCTCCAAGATAGCCGTAGTCTCGCGCGACAGCGACGTCGACCCCGTTGGTGCCTGCGTGGGCATGAAGGGGAGTCGGGTTCAGGCGGTTGTTCAGGAACTACGCGGAGAAAGAATCGACATCGTACCGTGGAGCCCTGACCCGGCTCGCTACGTGTGCACGGCTCTTTCTCCCGCACAGGTCTCCAAGGTCATCATTGACGACGCGGCCCAATCGATGGATGTCATCGTTCCCGATGACCAACTGTCGCTCGCAATCGGACGCAAGGGTCAAAATGTGCGCCTCGCCGTCCAGCTAACCGGTTGGAAAATCGACATCAAGAGCGAGTCGAAGATGCGCGAGCTCGCGCGGTGGTTGTCCGAGGCTGTTTCGGTTGTCGAGGGCTGCGGAGATCCGGAGGCCGAACTGCTGCTCCAGCAGGGCATTACGTCCCTCGAAGATCTCAAAAAATGTGATATCGAACTACTCTCATCATTTCCCGGTATCGACATCGCCGGAGGTGAGGCGATCAAGCTGCGGGCAGGGGAACTCGTTGTTCGCAAGATCGAGGAAGAGGCAGCTCGGATCGAACAAGCGCGCGTCGACGCTGAGCAGGCCGCCGAGCAGGCAGCGGCTGCCAGGGCCGCCGCCGCGGCTGCGGAAGCCGAGCAGACAAGGGATGGATCGGAAGAGCTCGTCGAGGAGCCAGGCAGCGAGGATGGCACGCCGGCTGGTGCGATCAGCTAGCGGGCGAAGCAATACAGCGCATTCGGGCGGCGCTTGCGCCGGACCGTTTGCCCCGGACCCATGGGTCCGGACCAATGGGATGTAATCGAAGTATGGCAAACATCAGGGCGTACAAGCTGGCCGAGGAATTGGGCATCGATCGGGTCCAGTTCGTCGAAAAGGCAGCCGCATTGGGGATCACGCTGAAGAGCGCGATGGCCGGGGTTCCCGAAGATGAGGCCGAGCTGCTGCGCAAGAAACTCGGCGCCAAGACCCGCGACCACGACGTCACGGAGTCTCGGGTCGCTGCGAAGGGTGGGGCGGTCATCCGTCGCCGCAAGCGCAAGGTCGAGCCTGAGCCCGAACCCGAACCCGTTGTCGAGGCGGTATCGTCCGAACCCGTCCCTGACTCCGGCCCGGGCTCCATCTCAGAGATGGAGATTCCCGGCCCCAGCGAAATCGCCCAGCACGGCATCGAGCCGACCGAGACAGCGGCCGAACCGGTCTCTGAGCCAGCGTTCGAGCACGCCGCGCCGATCGCTGCGGTTGACGCACCTGAGGCGCCAGAGACAACACCGCGATCGAAGCCCGCCAGCGCAGCGCCCGGACCCACCAAGGAGAGGGAAAAGGACAAAGATCGTGGCACCACCACGGATCCAAAGACCGGCAAGCAGCGCAAGCTCGTGCGAGAGGTCGTCAACCTGCAGGAGCAGGAACGACTCGCCAGGCAAGCGACCAGCCGTACCCAGCTGCGGCGCCCAGTGCAAATCGACCCGCGGGCGATGCAATCGCCGCGCCGTAAGCGCCGCGATGCGCTGCCCGTCAAGAAGCCGGCCGCATCGAAGGAATCCCAGAAGGTGGTCCGCATCGAAGGAAGCGTCTCCGTAGCGGACCTGGCTCGCATGCTCGGCGCCAAGGCGCCCGAGGTCCAGCGAAAGTTGATGGCACACGGAACCATGGTGTCGATCAATCAGTCGATCGACCTGTCGACTGCCAGCCAGGTATCTGCTGAGTTCGGCTACGATGTTCAGGACGTCGGCTTCCAGGAAGGCGAGTTCATCCAGGCCGGCGCGAACGCAGACGAGGCCAACGTCAGCACACGCCCGCCGGTGATTACAGTGATGGGTCACGTCGACCACGGCAAAACCACGCTACTCGACGCGATCCGCCAGCAGAACGTTGCCTCGTCCGAGGCCGGCGGAATCACGCAGCACCTCGGTGCGTACCAGGTAGAGGTCGGTGGCAAAGCGCTGACCTTCATCGACACGCCGGGTCACGCAGCCTTCACCGATATGCGCGCTCGCGGCGCCAACGCCACCGACATCGTGATCCTGGTGGTCGCGGCGACGGATGGCATCATGCCCCAGACGATCGAGGCCATTGAGCACTCGAGGGCTGCGCGTGTACCGATCATCGTCGCTATCAATAAGTGCGACCTTCCCGGTGCAAATTCCCAAGGGGCGCGAACCCGCCTGATGGAGCACGGGTTGGTCTCGGAGGAGTTTGGCGGGGAGACGATTTGTGTCGACATCTCCGCGTTGAAGGGAGAGGGCCTGCCCAAGCTTCTCGAAATGGTCTCGCTTCAAGCTGAGTTGCTCGAACTCACCGCGGATGTGAAGCGGCGGGCATCGGGAGTCGTGCTGGAATCGCGGCTCGACAAGGGACGCGGCCCGGTAGCGACAATTCTGATCCAAGAAGGCACGCTGAATCGCGGAGACAACTTCGTCGTCGGGACCTGCTTTGGGCGCGTTCGCGCGATCGAGGACGAATTCGGCAATCGCTTGAAGACGGCTGGACCCTCGATGCCGGTTCAGCTCATCGGCATGTCAGGAGTGCCCGAGTGCGGACAGCTGTTCAACGCGGTCAAAGACGAGCGGGCGGCCAAGGAGATCATCGACCATCGCCTCTCCGAACTGCGCAAGGAGCCGGATTCCGGACCGGCAACGTTCACACTCGACGAGTTCTTCGATCGTATGGACGGTGTCGGCACCAAGGAACTCGGCGTTATCGTCAAGGGAGATGTGCACGGTTCAGTCGGCGCGATTACCAACGCGCTCGCCAAGCTGTCGACTGATGACGTCAAGGTCAACGTGATCCTGTCGGGGGTCGGCGCGATTACGAAAGATGACGTCATGCTCGCCAAGGCGAGCGATGCGCTCGTGCTTGGGTTCAACGTCCGACCCGACCCCTCGGGCAGAAGCACTGCAGCCGAGCAGGGAGTCGAAATCCGCAACTACCGGATCATCTACGAGTTGCTCGACGAGGTGAAGCAGGCGATGGCCGGACTCTTGCCGCCGACGGTGACCGAGTTGATTGGCGGTCGCGCCGAGATCCGCGAGACCTTCACGGTGCCGAAGGTGGGAACCATCGCAGGTTCGTACGTGGTTGAAGGCTCGATTCGGCGCGGCGCGCTGTGTCGTCTGATTCGCGACGGGGTCGAGGTTTTCCCGGGACGAGTCGGGTCCCTCAGGCGATTCAAGGATGACGCTCGCGAGGTCAACAACGGGTTCGAGTGTGGCATCGGAATCGAGGGTTACAACGACGTGAAGATCGGTGACATCATCGAGACGTACGTACTCGAGGAGAAGCCCGCCATCCTCGAATGATTGTCGCAGCGGCGGTCGTCGAGATTCGAATTCACGGTTCGCAGTCGCTAAAGGCCAAGCGCGGCGTGGTCCGCTCGATCACGCAACGCGTCCGAAACCGATTCAACTTGTCAGTGGCTGAAGTGGGCGGACAGCAGACCTGGCAACGCGCAGAGCTGGGTTTGTGCGCGGTGGGCGCGGATCGCGGCTACACGCGTGGCCTGTTGGAACGGGCGATCGAATTCATCGAAGAGTTGCACCTGGCCGAAGTCATTGCGGCCGACATCGAGATCGTGAACCTGCCTTACGAACCGCACGCCTACGAAGACTCATCGGGTGATGAGCCCGACCCTGAGGATTGATCCATGTCACGCCGAACCGAACGCATCGCTGAGCAGCTGCGCAGCGAGATCGCTCGCGTGCTGAGCGTCGAAGCGACTGACCCCAGGATCCGTTTCGTGACGTTGACGCGCGTCGACGTGGCTCCCGATTTGAGTCGCGCCGTGGTGTTCTGGAGCGCGATCGACAGCGAAAGCGCCGAATCGGTCGAGCAGGTCGGCGCCGGTTTGCGCAGCGCAGCATCGTTTGTGCGCAGCCGCCTCGCACAGGTGCTGCCTTTGCGACGAGTTCCCGAGCTTCATTTTCGGTTCGATCCCTCACTCGTAAAGGGAGACGAGATGCTGGCGTTGCTCCGGACTCTCTCCTCCGACCGGGCGAAGACCGAGTCCGCGACGGAACACGATCCGGATGCAGCCGACGCGGCCATTGAATCCCCGCCAGCAGAGAGTACCGATGGCAAATCGACGTAGACGCCCGCCCGAACGGCCGGGACCCGCTGGATTTCTGGTAGTCGACAAGCCGCAGGGCTGGACATCGCACGCGGTGGTGGCAGCCGCGCGAAAGTGGCTGGGGACCCAGCGAATCGGACACCTGGGCACCTTGGATCCACGAGCGACCGGTGTTCTGCCGTTGGCTGTTCGCAGCGCGACGAAGCTGCTGCCGTTTATGGAATCGGAACGCAAGCGCTACATCGGAACGATTGCTCTCGGCTCTCGAACCGACACGCTCGACGCCGACGGGAAAGTGATCGAGCGCTTCGAGGGCGCGTTGCCGAACGAAATTCGGATCGCCGAGGCACTTGGACAGTTCCTCGGACCCATCGAGCAGATTCCGCCGATGTACAGCGCAGTGAAGCAGGCGGGAGTGCCGCTGCATCGCATCGCTCGCGAAGGTCGAGAGGTCGAGCGGGCGCCCAAGTCCGTCTGTATCGACCGGCTCGAAATTGTCTCGTATGCCGAACCGCTGCTCGAGATCGAGGTGGATTGTTCTCCAGGAACCTACGTCCGCACGCTGGCGGACGATTTGGGCACGCTTCTCGGATGCGGAGCGCACCTCGAGAGCCTGCGCAGGACCCGGAGCGGGCCGTTCCTGATCGACCAGGCCATGACGGTGGAGGAATTGGCGGATGAAGCTGCCCGCAACAAACTCGATGAGAGGGTGATTCCACCCATTCAACCCATTGGGCTGCCAATCGTCCAATTGGGGCCTGAGGAGGCCCGTAGGGTGTTGAACGGCTGCGAGATTGGGGCCTCTGCGAAGTTGATACCAGGCGGGCGGGTGGCTGCTTTGGCGCCGGGTGGCGAACTACTTGCCATCATGGAGATCTTGCCGGGGCGCCGGCTCCACCCACTGCGCGTGCTGCCACCTGTTGCCGCAGCGACGTGACCCTGTACACTCAGCCGCGGGGTCGTGAGTCCGAGCGCCCGCTGGGTCACTCGCACCGCGATGATCACTGTGTCACAGCATTCTGCGCCACGACCCCAGAAGCGCCAGCCCTTCGAGGCTGAGTTTTTCGAGAAATTTCAAATTGAGGCTGGTAGGTTCACGGCAGTCAATATCGCCATCAATGGATTTTCACAAGCAGGATCTTCAAGATCAAGATTTTTCAGGAGAGGCCGAAGTTGATATCGAAAGCTGCCAAATCCAACGCAATCGAGTCCTACCGGACCCACGGAACTGACACCGGTTCCCCCGAAGTCCAGGTTGCTCTGATCACCGAAAGAATCAACGGCCTCTCCGATCATTTCAAGACACACACGAAAGATCATCATTCGCGCCGCGGTCTGCTCCGATTGGTCAGCCGCAGAAAGCGCTTACTCGATTACCTAAGGAGAAACGGTCCAGATCGGTACCAAGCACTCATCCAGAGCTTGGGCCTACGCCGCTGAAAATCGGCAGGACCTTCATGCACCGAATTTTTCGGTAGCTGCAACCCGCGCGGCACGACGTGAGCTGCGCTTGGGGGTGCGGAACTCCGTCATACGCGAAGCCGCAAAGCAGGCAAAAATCTTGCGACTTCGCGCATCACCGATTCCGCATTCCAAAGCGTCTCCCGCTTCGATCCTCCCGCCGCCATTACGAAATCCGACACAGGTCGGATTGGAGACGTCAAACAATGCCCAATTATTGGTTCAAATCAGAAACAGTCAGCATGGAGCTGGGCGGTCGGCAACTGACGATCGAAACCGGCCGTCTGGCCAAGCAGGCCCATGGTGCATGCGTGGTCACCTACGGCGAAACCACTGTTCTTGCGACCGTGACTCACGGAGAGCCTCGCGCCGGAATCGACTTCTTTCCTCTCACAGTAGACTTCGTCGAGAAGACTTCAGCTGCCGGCAAGATTCCCGGTGGGTTCTTCAAGCGCGAAGCGCGCCTGTCGGACCGCGAAGTCCTGGTGTGTCGCTTCATCGATCGATCGATCCGTCCGCTGTTCACCGACGGCTACAACGATGACACCATGGTGATGATCACCGTGCTGTCAGCCGATGGCGACAACCAGCCGGACATTCCGGCCTTCATCGGCGCGTCTTGTGCGCTGGCGATTTCTGAGATTCCGTTCATGGGCCCGATCGCGGCGGTCCGTCTGGGCCGCGTGGATGGCGAGTTGATCGTCAACCCGAACCGTGAACAATCCGAAGCAAGCGACCTCGACCTGGTCGTTGCCGGCAGCCGCAAGGCGTTGGTGATGGTCGAAGGCGGCGCCGACGTCGTTGCGGAAGACGAGATCCTCGCCGCGCTGAAGTTCGGGCACTCGGAAGTGATTCGCGCGATCGACATGCAGGAAGAGCTACAACGGAAGGTCGGCAAGCAGAAGCTGGCACCGATCGCGGCCCCCGATCTCAGCGAGACGGAGGGCCAGATTCGCGCGCGCGCGGGAGACCGGCTCGATACCGCTTCCCGAATCAAAGAAAAGAAAGAACGCAGTGCCGCGATCAAAGAAATCGAAAGAGAAGTACTCCATGGCTTCATGGATGCCTATCGCAGCGAAAAGACCGCACTCGACAGTCTCGAGGCTGTCGACGCACGGCGCGACGGGGAAAAGAAGCTGCGGGGCGACGTGAAGGGGATCTTGCACGACCTCCGCTCGGAGTGTGTGCGCAACCGGATTCTCGAAAGTGGAGAGCGGATGGATGGTCGCGGGACGTCCGATATCCGACAGATCGCGTGCGAACTGCGGGTCGTACCCAGGCCGCACGGAGTCGCCCTGTTCACGCGTGGCGAAACCCAGGCGTTGGTGACTACCACCCTTGGTGGAAAGTTCGATGAGCAGACGATCGACGCGCTGACGGAGCGCACTTCGAAGCCGTTCTACCTGCACTACAACTTTCCCGGTTACTCGACTGGCGAAGTGCGCCCGAACCGAGGTCCGGGGCGCCGGGAAGTCGGGCACGGAAATCTGGCTGAGCGAGCCATCAGGCCGGTACTTCCCGATCGTGCGGACTTCCCGTACACGATTCGCATCGTCTCGGAGACGTTGGAATCGAACGGTTCGTCTTCGATGGCCGCGATCTGCGGGGGGTCGCTCTCGTTGATGGATGCCGGTGTGCCGATCAAGGCGCCAGTGGCCGGGATCGCGATGGGGCTGATCACCGACGGGGAGCGAACGGCGGTGCTGTCCGACATCCTCGGCGATGAAGACCACCTGGGCGACATGGATTTCAAGGTGGCTGGTACGGCAGACGGCATCACTGCATTGCAGATGGATATCAAGATCCCGAGCGTCGACTGGGACGTCATGAAAAGGGCGCTCGCGCAGGCGAGAGAAGGGCGTCTCCACATCCTCGACTGCATGGCAAGAGAAACCGCAGAGGAGCTACCGGCCTTTGCCTCGCGAAGCGAGCTGTCGCGCTATGCGCCGCGGGTGAGTTCGATCATGATCAAGCCAGACCGGATCCGAGACATTATCGGACCAGGAGGCAAGGTGATCCGCGCGATCCAGGAAACGACCGGTACCAAGATCGACATCGAGGATACGGGTATCGTTACGATCTTCTCGCCGGACGGCGACGCTCTCGCCCAAGCGCAAGCGATGATCGAAGAGCTCACGCAGGAAGCGGAACTCGATCGTGTCTACCTCGGCAAGGTCAAGCGCATCACCGACTTCGGCGCGTTCGTCGAGATCTTCCCCGGCACCGATGGTTTGATCCATATCAGCCACCTCGCCGAAGGGAGGGTCGACAAGGTCACCGATGTGGTCAGTGAGGGTGATGAAGTGCTTGCCAAGTGCATCGACATCGATCCGTCGGGTCGGATTCGGCTATCGCGCAAGGAGGCACTGGCGGACGCCGAGTCTGCATAGGTTGCGATGAGCGGTGATCCCCACGCCGTGAAGATTGAGATCGCCCGCCTCGATGAGGCGGGCGATCTTCCGTTGCCGTCTCGCGCCACCCCTGGTTCGGCCGGCTACGACTTGTGCGCGGCCGTTTCCGAGGCTCTGGTGATCCCGCCGGGCGAACGCGCGCTGGTTCCGACAGGCTTCTGTATCGCTATTCCCGCAGGCTATGAGGGGCAAATTCGACCGCGCAGCGGCTTGGCACTATCACACGGAATCCTGGTTCCCAACGCACCCGGCACGATCGACTCGGACTATCGCGGCGAGTTGAAGATCATCCTGCTAAACACAGACGAGAAGCCGTTTACAGTTCATCGGGGCGATCGGATCGCACAGCTTGTCGTCGCAGCAGTGGTGTCAGCGGAGTTTCACGAAGTGGCGGAACTGGCCGTGACCAACCGGGGTGAGCGGGGCTTCGGTCACACCGGTCGCGGCTCCCATTCAGCTGACGGCTCCCATTCAGCTGACGGCTCCCATTCAGCTGACGGCTCCCATTCAGCTGACGGCTCTCATTCAGCTGACGGCTCCCATTCAGCTGACGGCTCTGCCCCTTCCCGCGATCCCAAGCGGAGAGTTTCATGAGTGCGTCCGGCGACTCGAGGGTCACTGAGCCCGTCAGACCTCAGCCTGCAACGCCGATCGAAGCCCCGACGAAGGCCAAGAGCGACTTGCCGAGCCGCCTGGTGTCGGCCGGCATCCTGATCCCATTGGTCGCCTATGTGATCATTTCGGGTGGGCTACCGTTCCTCGCAGTCGTACTCGGGTTGATCTTGCTCGGTCAGCGCGAGTTCTATCGACTGATCGAAGACAAGGGGGCGCATCCCTCGGTCGGTTTTGGCCTGGGGGCTGGGGCCGCACTGACACTGGTTCAATACTTCGGCAGCGATTATCAGGCCAACCTGCTGATGACCGCAACCCTGCTGATCACGATGATGCTGCAACTCGGGAAAGCCGAGATCACGGAAGCGCTGGCCAGCATCTCAGGCACCTTCTTCGGTGTGTTCTATATCGGATGGCTGCTCAGCCATGCGCTCTCGGTACGCGCCTTTCATGCGGCCGCTGCTTCGCGATACGGCGATGCCGAGGTCGCCGCGCTGGGAATCGATCCTGATTGTGGAATCTTCCTGATGTTTTTCACACTGGTCACCGTGATCGGGTGCGATACCGGCGCGTACTTCGGCGGCCGCGTATACGGTAAGCGACCCCTGGCCCCGGCCATCAGCCCGAGCAAGAGCATCGAGGGGGCGATCGCTGGGGTCCTGTTCAGTTTGGTCTTGGGGTTCGCATGCAAGGGAATCTGCGATTACTTCTGGCCCGAGTTGTCGGCCTCGCTTTCGTGGACCGTCGCTGGTGTGTTCGCGTTGCTGCTCGCGGTGGCCGGAATCATCGGCGATTTGATCGAGTCGCTGCTCAAGCGCGACGCGCAGGTCAAGGACGCCGGCCATCTACTGCCCGGGATGGGTGGAATCCTGGATCGAATCGATTCGAACCTGGTCGGGCTCCCCCTGATGTATTACGGCATGCTCCTATACACCTTCATGCGAGTTCACTGAACAATGATCGATCGCTACGCCCGCCCCGAGATGAAGGAAATCTGGTCCGAAGATGGCAAGTACCGTCGGTGGCTCGATGTCGAGATCGCGGTCTGCGAAGAACAAGCCAACCGCGGACTGATTCCGCGCGAAGCCGTCGATGAGATTCGCAACCGCGCCAGCTTCGATGTCGCGCGAATCGATGAGATCGAGCAGACGGTCCGCCACGATGTGATTTCGTTTCTGACGGCCGTCGGCGAGCGAATTGGCGATGCATCGCGCTGGGTGCACTTCGGAATGACGTCGAGCGACGTGATCGATACCGGCATGGCGCTGCAGATTCGCGACGCGGGCCGGCTGCTGATCGCGGGGATCGACCGGATGTGCGCTGTGCTGCGAGCGCGAGCGATCGAGTTCCGCGATACCCCCTGCGTGGGTCGCACCCATGGTATCCACGCAGAGCCGACGACGTTTGGGCTGAAGTTGCTGGTCTTCTATGCAGAAATGTGTCGAAACCGCGGGCGCGTTCGCACGGCATTGGCCGACGCCGCGGTCGGGAAGATCTCAGGCGCGGTCGGCACGTTCGCGCACTTGTCACCCGATCTCGAAGAGGCCGTCTGCCGTCGATTGGATATCGGCTTCGAACATGCGGCGACCCAGATTGTTCAGCGCGATCGGCACGGCGCGTTCATTTCGGCATTGGCACAGACCGCGGCGAGTCTCGAGAAATTCGCGATCGAGTTTCGCCACCTCGCACGCACCGAGGTGCGTGAAGTCGAAGAAGAGTTCGGGAAGGGCCAGAAGGGGTCGTCTGCGATGCCCCACAAGCGCAACCCCTGGCGGTTCGAGACGGTGACCGGCCTCGCCCGCGTCATGCGCGGCTACGCGATCGCGGCGCTCGAGAACCAGGCGCTTTGGCATGAGCGCGACATCAGCAACTCGTCCGCCGAGCGGATCATCTTTCCCGACGCGACCGGGCTGTTGGATTTCATGTTGCACCGCCTCGCCGGCCTGATCGAGACGATGCGGGTCGACCCCGAGCGCATGCGCGCGAATCTCGATCTGACGCGGGGTCTTGCGTTCAGCGGCACGCTGTTACTCGAGTTGACCCAGAAGGGCCTGTCGCGCGAGGATGCGTATGCGCTCATCCAAAGTCATGCGATGGATACCTGGGACAAAGGCGGCGACTACCGCGACCGGCTACTGGGCGATCCAGCCATCACCGACAAGCTCAGCAAAGAGGAAATCGATCGAGCCTTCAGCCTTCGACAATCGCTGCGTCATGTCGGCGCGATCTTCGAGCGCACGCTCGCTCACGCCGATGGGCCGGCCGATGAACCGCAAGTGAGTCCCCGGAAAGGATCCCAGCCGTGAAAGCACTGATTGCAGTCACCCTCAAGCCCGATGTCCTCGACCCGCAGGGTAAGGCAATCAAGAACGCCAGCGCGTCGCTCGGTTACGATGCCGTCACGAGCGTCCGGCAGGGAAAGCTGTTCGAAATCGATCTCGATGCTGACAGCGAACCTGCCGCGCGTGCGCTGCTCGAAGAACTCAGCACCAAACTCCTGTCGAACCCGGTGATCGAAAATTTCGAGATCATGAAAGTCGAGGGATAGGTCGAGGCGACTAGCCCTCGCGGACCACCAGTCGATAGCCGAAATCCATTTCGTCGCGCTCCAGTAGATCTCCATTGCGGTCGTGCCACGCGCCGGATTCGAGGTCATCGGCCAGCGCGCGCAGGCCCGGGGCGAGTTCCGCCTCGCTGCGTTGTGCGAATGTCGAAATGCTGGCCCGAACCGCGGCGTCGAGGTATCGCTCGGGCCGGCGCCAGTAGGCGGCTTGAAAGCCGTCGCTGCAATCCCACGCGATCGGAACGGGATCGACCCGGTCCGCGCCGATCAGCTCGGCCACGCGATCAATGGATGGGTGCCGGCCGTTTTCGAACTCGATGACGGAAGGGAAGTAGTCTCGAATCAGCCACAGCGAAGCCTGGAGTTCGGGGTCGAACGTGAATAACACGCAGCGTGGCGCGATCCGGCGCATTTCAGCCAATCCCACCTCGATGTCCAGCCAGTGGTGGATTGTCAGGATTCCCATTGCAGCATCGAAGGCGGCGTCGCGGAAGGGCAATTTTTCGGCGACCCCGCGAACGGTGTTTCCAGCGGCGCGCTGCGAGATCATCGCCGGCGACGGTTCGACCGCAATGACATGTCGATCTCCGGGCTCATAGGAACCGGCCCCGGCACCGAGGTTGCACACCGTGCGGGCATCGCCGAGAGCAGCGTGGATGCGCGAGGCAATGCGCGGATCTGGCACTCGCTTGCGGGAGTACCCCACTCCGATGCGGTCGTATACCCGGGGGTGAGAAGCCTGGGGCATGCCTTAGGTTAGCCCGAGACCGGCCGCTTATCTCGCTCGATCCTGACTCTCGGTCTGTCAATTCGGCGCGTGCATCAGTATTGTTCCGCAATGGGATTGGACGCCTCCGGCAAGCTTCATGTCATCAGTGACGCCCAGCAGGTCACCGAGCGCTTTCGCAAACGCGAGTTCGTCGTCGAGTTGAACGACAACCCGCGTTACCCGCAGTTCGTGCAGTTCCAGTTGACCGGCGAGCGCTGCGAGAGCCTCGATGGCCTGAATGTGGGCGACGAGGTTCGCGTCGAATTCAGTCTGCGCGGTCGAGAATGGACCAACCCACAGGGCCAGATGAAGTATTTCAATAGCCTCGATGTGTGGAGGGTCGACCGCATCGGGGCGAGTTCGGGGGCGGGTCCGCGAAGGCGCGAAGAAGAACCGCCGCTCCCTGACGGTCCGCCGCCCGGTATGGAAGACGACATCGGTTTCTGACCCGGGGTCTCGAGTCAGGCCGGCCCGTTTCCCACCGAGGAAAGATCGAACGACTCCCGAGCGAACGAACTAGGTCAAGTAGGTAAACCGCGACAATCCGGTCGAAATTCCCGCAGAGGCCATTGCGACGATGACCCGCATCCCGGGTAGAAGTCGCCCCTGTTCGGCGGCGGCGGCCATCGCCAGCGGGATCGTCGCAGACACCGTGTTGGCGAACTGGTGATGGCTGTAATAACCGATTGACTCATCGAGCCCACACTGGCGCATTCCGTCGCGTGCCATGCCGTCGCTGGCCGCGTGGAAAAACACGATATCCGGGTCGTAGTCGTGGAACGCGGGGTCCTTGTGGTACTGCTCGACGATCTTGTCCAGACCGAATTCCATGATGTCACGTCCGTAGGAGATGAAGCGCATCGGCTCGAGTCGAGCGCCCGCAGCGGCCTGGGTGCCCAGGTAGTCGGCCCAGTTGGGTAATGGAATCAGGCATTTGTCCCGTTGGTCTCCGAAAGTCCGGAATTCGGTGACGCAGTCGTCATCCCGCTCCGATGCGGCGACAATCGTCGCCGTCGCGGCCTCTCCAATCGAGTACGCCGGGAACCGATAGTCGAACTCCTCGACCGAACGTATTCGGTAGTCCTCGAAGTTCGCGTTGAATTCGGCGTTGATGATCATGATGTTGCGATACGCGCCCGATGCGATGAACGAGCGCGCGATATGGGTCGCACGCAACCAACTCGCACAGGCATCCATCACATCGAAACAGGTCGCGTTCGACAGGCCGAGGAGATCTTGAAACACATTGGCGGTGGCGGGCTCGATGAACCCGCGACCGACGCCAACGTAGATCAGTAGATCGACCTCTTTGGGGTCCATGTCCGCGTTCGAAAGTGCCCGGCGTCCAGCATCGGTGCACAGCTGAAATGGGCGCTCGGTGTCCGTGCGGGCGAAGCGCACGGTGGTCCCCATCGCGCGAAACGCGAACCGGAGCAGGCGCAATACCCGCTTGAGCTCGGCCTGTGTCAAATCGGACTGGCTGTCATCGTGGATGCGCTGCAGGATCTCCTCGTTGGAGATCCTCCGCGATGGCAACACGTATTCGATCGCGCGGTATTGCACGCAAACCGCCTCTTGAACCATGAACCAGTGAACCCGTACTGGCCAGCCTTGTGTCCGGCTGGCCGGCCAGCTTTCCGGTACGCCACTCTAACAGGAAAGACCCGCAAAGGCGGATTGCTTGGAGCCGGCCCCATTACAGGGGGCTTGACTCGAGGGGGCCATTTCGGCGATATGTCACCGTGTGAAACGAAGCTGCAAGACGCCGATAAGGGGCCGCGCGACCCAAGCCGCGATTGTGCTCATGACTGCAACGTTTGTATCTCTGCCGATTGCGACGGCCTCCGAAAGGCGAGATTCCAACGCGCCAGCCGCCGCAGATGTCGAGGAGGCCATTCCCGAAGGCGGCTCCCTGACCGGCCGGGAGATCTACGAGCGGTTTCTGGAAAATAAGTTCACCCAGAGTTTCCAGGAGATGCACGTCGAATCGCGAGACCCGGGCGGCAACTCGCAGACCACCCGCTTTGCGATCAGTCTGCAGGATCACCGCAACGAAGAAGGTGAAGCGACCCATGGCGTCAACGCGAAGATGCTCGTACAGGTATCGGACCCTTTCGACATGCGCCACACGGCGTACCTGATGATTGCCAAAAATCCCGGCCCTGATGACGAGTTTGCGTACCGCCCCAGTTCGCGGCGCGTCCAGCGAGTCGACCTGAAGAATACTTCGCTCCTTGGGACCGACTTTACGTTCAACGACATCGCGCTTCAGAACATTGAGGACGCGGACTACATCCGGCACCCCGATGAGACGATCGACGGCACTGTAGTGTACGTTGTCGAGGCAAACGTAAAGGAGACGATCGACATCGAGTACCATAAGACGATGTCGTATCTGGAAAAGGAACACTACATTCCGCTGCGCACACGCTATTGGGACGATCACGGAGTCGAGGTGAAGGAGATGGCGGCTCCCGTATCGAAGATTCGTGCTTTCGGTGAAACTTGGGTAGCCACGGAGTCCACGATGACGGACTTGCGCCAGCAAACGAGTTCCTCTCTCTACATCGACACCGTCGACACGGCTCCGAACTTCCATGAGAAGATCTTCACCGTGTCCCAGCTGTCAAAGGGCCACTGATAAAGGGCGGCTGATCGACCTCCAGCAGCGAGTCGAGGCCTCTAGGCGCGCATCCGGACCAGCAGCGCCGGGAGCAGGATCAGGTCCGTCGTCAGGCACACGAACATCGTCAACGCCGTCAGGTAACCGAATTCGCGCAGAGTCGCGAAGCCCGAGGCGAGGATGACCATGAAGCCCACGACCAGCATTACGCTGGTCATGATGATCGGTCGCCCGACCTGACGGATGCAGTACTGTGCGGCCGATTCGGGGTCGAGTCCATCGGATCGCTGTTTCCGATAGGCGACCAGGAAGTGCATCGTGTCGTCGACTGCAATACCCAGTGCGATGCTTCCGATCAGGCTGGTCGGTAGCGACAGCGGCGCGATACCGGAACCCAGGATTCCGAAGAACAGCAGCACTGGGACGATGTTAGGCACCATCGAGATGAACCCGATGGGAATCGAACGGAACGCGATGCAGATCAGAATCAGTATCGTCAAGGAAGCGAAACCTATTTGTGTCGCCTGGTTACCAGCGATGCCATCGGCACTACGGTTGAGCAGGATCGCATTGCCCGTGACTCCAGTCGTGAATCCATCGGGCAGGTCGGCATCGGCGAGTACACGTTGGAGTCGGCTCTCGAGCGCGCGCACGGCCGCCGAACCGGCCTGGCCGGTTCGAACGATCAGGTTGCCGCGGCTGTGATTCGAGGTCGTAAAGCGCCGGAGTTTTGCCTTGGGCAGCACGAAGGTGGCCTCGGCGAGGGCACTTCGCGTCTCTGGAATGCGCGCCTGCTCTTCGTCTCCACGGGACGTCGCACGGTTGACCACGCGAACGAGATCGACTGAAGACAGCACCTGGCTGACGCCATCGACCTGCTCGAGTTGGGACTGGAGCCGCTCGATGGCGAGTAGCGTCTCGGGCTCTCGGAAGGCGCCCTCTTCGGTTCCCGACGCGAGCACGTAGATGGGTACAGCGCCGGTAAGCAGTTCATTGACCGCCGCGAAGTCTGTTCGCACCGGCGAGTCCTTCAGGAAGAACGTAATTACGTCGGTGTCGATCACGATTCGGGGGATCAAAAAAGCGGCTGCAACCGTGAGTGCGCCCCAAAACACCAGCACGCGGGTCGGCTGGCCAGTCGAGAACCGCGCGATCGATTCGAGGATGCGATCGAGCTGTCGGCCGAACCAGACGCTCACCGCTGATTGCGCAGCCGCTGCGTCCGACGTGTTGAACGCGCTCGGCAACCAGGCGAGCGCCGCAGGTACACCGGTGAGCGAGATCAGCGTCACCGCTGCGACGCCCAGTATCGAGAATGCGCCCAACTGGTTGGTGGCCGGGATGTCCGTCAACAGCAGCGCACCGAAACCGATGACGGTCGTAAAGCCCGCCATGATAACCGGCGTACGCGCGTACAACAGACAGTCGAGCGCCGCAGAACGCGCATCGACCGATTCCGCGGCGATTATCTCGTAGCGAGCGTAGACGTGGACCCCGTAGACGCTACCGATGCAGATCATCATCGAACCGAGCACCAGTGTAATCAAGTTGATATCGATGTGTAGCGTCGCCATCGCACCGAAGACCCAAAGCGTCGCCATCAGGCACGAAACCAACGGCAGCAATACGCCGAGTAGCGAGCCTGACATCAACCACAGCGTGATCGCAGCGATCACGACGGCGATCGGAACGAGCGTGGCCATGTCGTGCACCATCAAGTGATAGGCCTGCGAGCGCACATGGGGGCGCCCGGCGATGTAGAAAACCTGGTCGCCGCCGGATTCCTGATCGAGTAGCGCCGCGATCCGTCCGTCGAGATCCAGCGCGACGAACTCCGCATCCGTCATGGGCTGAAACGTGATGTTGATCGCTGTCGTTCGCCCGTCCGCGGAGATCAGGGTCTTCCGATAAATCGGGTCTGCCAGTGCGCGTTCGCGGAGTTCTTCGAGGCCGGCCGAGTCGCTGGGCACCTGCCGAAAAAAACGCGATATGTCCACCAGATCGCGATCGGGGTCGTATCGGATGGCCAATACCCTTGCCAGGCTCTCGACTTCTGCGATACCGGGTAGCCGTTGCAGCTCGTTGGTCAATCGCAGCAGCGTTTCGAGGTTGATTTGGGTGAAGACGTCTTCGGCCTGCATCGCGATCACATAGACATCATCGTTGCCGAAATCGCGGGTGGCTCTTTCATAGATCGGAATACCGGGGTCGTTGCGACCGATCAACGGCTCGCTCGCCGGATCGACATCGATCGTGAATCCAAGCGGGTCGGTGCGAACGAGCACCGCGAGTGAAGCGATGCTGACCGCAGTGAGGACCGCGATGGTGACCTGTGGGTTATCGATCACCAGATCCGGTCGCACGATCGTGAGAACGATCCCGCCCGCCAGGAAGAGAGTCGCAACGAGAGCGAAGGAGACCGGTTCCACCAGATCGGTCCCCTATTGACCCAGAGACCGCGGGGAGGTCGAATTCCCTGCATCGGCAGCGTTTGGTTCTACGGCCTCGACTTCCGTTTTGACAGCGCCAGAGCTGGATCGAATCAATACGCCCCCCGAGAGTTCGCTCATTTCATCCTATTTATGCTGACTCGGCCAGAGCCGGGCCTTGATCCGGACGCATCGGAACCCAATACTTCCGAACCGCTTGGCCTGCGAGCGGGGTCTATTGGCGGGGCGAGGTGAGCCCTGGGACCAGGTTCGAGTTGTGGGTTGATGGGCCCTTTGCAACTTGACGGCAACCGACGACGACTGACAAGTCAACCAGGGCTCCGCGTGGGGCGTAGACGAGGCATATCTCGGGTGCTCGCACCCGGCCATGGATTCAGGGGGAAAGCGCATGTCCGAAGGATCTTCGCAGATCACCGAACAGCAGGCACAGCTGTGCGGTGATTTGATGAGCGAGGTTGGCAAGGTGTTGGTCGGCCAGGAATCGATGGTTTCGCGACTGCTGATCGGCCTGCTGACCGGCGGTCACGTGCTGCTCGAAGGCGTGCCGGGACTGGCCAAGACGCTGACCGTTCGCACGCTGGCCCAAGCGATCGATACCGGATTTTCGCGGATCCAATTCACCCCCGACATGCTGCCGGCCGATGTCCTCGGGACCGAGGTTTTCAACCCGCGGGACGCCACCTACAGCGTCAAGCGGGGGCCGATTTTTTCCAATTTGATTCTGGCCGACGAAATCAACCGCGCACCCGCCAAAGTGCAGTCGGCACTGCTCGAGGCGATGCAGGAGCGCCAGGTCACGATCGGCACCACGACTTTTCCGCTCGCAGAGCCGTTTCTGGTGCTGGCGACCCAGAACCCGATCGAGCAAGAAGGCACCTATCCGCTTCCCGAGGCGCAAGTCGACCGGTTCATGCTGAAGGTCAAGGTCGGCTACCCCACCAAGCAGGAAGAGCGCAAGATCCTCGACCGGATGGCCAGCGGCCATGCCGAGCCGCAGGCCCGCTCGGTCGCCAGCGCCGACGACATTTTTGCCGCTCGCCAGTCGGTGGATCAGGTGTTCATCGACGAGAAGGTGTGCAGCTACATCATCGACCTGGTTCACGCGACCCGAGACCCGGCCAAAGCGGGCATCGCCGAACTCGACGGCATGATCGAGATGGGCGCCAGCCCGCGCGCTTCGATCTTCCTGACCAAGGCCGCGAAGGCACACGCGTTCTTGCAGGGTCGCAACTACGCTACGCCACACGACGTAAAGAACGTCGCGCCGGATGTGCTTCGACATCGCATCGTGTTGACGTACGAGGCGGAGGCAGAGGGAAAGAGCGCAGACGACATCGTCGATCGGATCCTGATCGGGATTCTCGTCCCGTAGAGCGATTGGGTCGAATTCATGCTGGCGCGAGAAATCCTTCAGCGAGTCCGAGAGATCCAGGTCCGAACCGGGCGGCAGGTCGCCGACGTATTGGCCGGCGAATACCAATCGGTCTTCAAGGGCCGGGGCATGGAGTTCGAAGAAGTCCGTCCCTACATCCCCGGCGACGACGTCCGGACGATCGACTGGAACGTCACCGCCCGCACTGGCAGCCCCTACGTGAAGCGCTATGTCGAGGAGCGACAGCTGACGTTGATGCTGATGGCCGACATCTCGGCTTCGCAAGATTTCGGCTCCGCTGCGCGATCGAAGCGGGAGGTCACGGCCGAGTTGTGCGCGCTGTTGGCGTTTTCGGCGACACGCAATGACGACAAGGTTGGCCTGACGCTGTTCCACGGCGGGATCGAACAATACATCCCGCCCCGCAAGGGGCAAAAACACGCGCTGCGCGTGGTTCGCGAGGTGTTGGCGCACGGCGCGGAGGCACCTGTGGGGGTCGAAAGGGCGCCCGCGGCGGTAGCGAAAGCGCCCGCAGCGGTAATGAGAGCGCCCGCGGCTGTAGTGAAAGTGCCCGCGGCTGTAATGAGAGCGCCCGCAGCTGTAATGAGAGCGCCCGCGGCTGTAATGAGAAAGCCTGCAGCGGCTGGCAAGGCGTCCGCGGCGGTCAAGAGGCCCGTCGGGATCGGGCTTACCCGAAAGCTTTCGAGCCGGTTTTCAAACTGGCGCCGACCGCGAACGCCGCGCGAGGCAACCGACATCGGCCGAGCGATGGAATTCCTGCTGTCTGTGTCGTCGCGCAAGTCGATCTGCTTCGTGGTAAGCGACTTTCTCGATGCTGGCTACGAACATGCGCTCGTCACCGCCAACCAGAAGCACGATGTGATTGCGGTGTTGGTAACCGACCCGCGAGAACTCGAGCTGCCTTCCGTTGGACTGGTTGCATTGCGTGACGCCGAGACCGGGGTATCGCGCATCTACGACACCGGGTCGGCTGCATTTCGGCAACAGATGGCAGCAGCTGCCGAAACGCGCGTCCGCGACCTCGAGCACCGACTCCGCTCGGCTGGCATCGACTTCATTCACGTGGACGCAGCGGGTTCGGTAGTCGAGCCGCTCGTGCACTTTTTCCGGATGCGCGAACGCAGGAGCCGGCGTTGATCGGTTGGCTATCCGCATTTTTGCTGTTGGCAGTGCCGGCCCACGCCGATCCACTCGAGACGCGGGTCGAAAGCGGACCGGTGTCGGCCCTCGTACGGCTTTCGCCGTCAGAGCCTGCGATCGGTGACCCGTTGATGCTCGAGCTCGAAGTTCGCGCCGAATCGGAGATCGAGTTGCTGATGCCAGAATTCGGCGAGGCGCTCGATCGGTACGCCGTCGTCGATTTTTCTCATTCCGAGCGGGCGGATGATCAGGGCGGGACTGTTTCGGTCCAGCGCTACACATTGCAGCCAGCGCGGTCCGGGCCGCAGTCGATCCCCCCGTTGCTCGTCGAATTCATCGATCGCCGCCCGGGTCGCGATCCGGCGCCGGAAGGCGAGGACGCGTATGAGCTTCTGACCGAGGCGTTAGAATTTGCGGTCGCCAGCGTTTTGGCCGACGATGCGCCGCTCGAGTTTCGCCCCGCACTGGGTACACTCGGCCCGCTGAGAACAGGCCAGCGCAACCTCTGGGTCTGGCTGGCGGTGGCCGCGGCTGCACTCGGGGTGGCGGTCGCGCTGGTGTACCGCGGCGGGACGATGTGGAGCGCGCGAGCACGCCGCACCAGTGCGTACGACACTGCACGGTCCGAGCTCAACGCGCTGCTGATGGCGCCGCGACCGACCGACGCCGAGATGGACGCGTTCTTCGTCAGGCTATCAGGCGTCATCCGTCGCTACCTCGAAGACCGCTTTGCTCTGCGCTCGCCCGAGTTGACGACCGAAGAGTTCCTCGACGAACTGGCCGCATCGCCGGACTTGCTGCGTTCGCATCAGAAGGTCCTGCGCGATTTCCTCCGCCGCGCAGATCTGGTGAAGTTCGCCCACTACCTGCCGACATCCAGTGACGTCGAAGATTCGTTGGATACGGCTCGACGTTTTCTCGAGGCGACACGTGGCGACCCCGAGATCCGAGCCGGGTCGCCCAGCTCCGCTTTTGGAACGGCTCGTGCTTGATTTTCGCGACCCGCTCTTTTTGCTGATTGGCTTGGTGGCGCCCGTGGTCTACTGGCTCGCGGCGCGACTTCCCGCGGTGATCACGTATTCCAGCCTGTCGTTGGTCGATTCGGGGTCGCGCTCGCTGCGAACGCGGGTCGCAAAGCTTCCGGCCCTGCTGTTGGCGCTGGCCGCGTTGGCACTTACGATCGCGTTGGCCGGCCCCAGAACCGGCAATGCCAGTTCGCGACTCCACCGCGAAGGCATCGCGATCGCGATGGTGGTTGACCGATCGGGTTCGATGCAGGCGCGCGACTTCGTACGCGGGAACGCGAACGTCAGTCGGCTCGACGTCGTCAAGGACGTGTTTCGCGCATTCGTCGAAGGGGAGGGCGGCCAGGGCGGCCGGCCCGACGACCTGGTCGGACTGGTCACGTTTGCGCGCTACGCAGACGGCTTGTGTCCGCTGACGCTCGACCACGGCAACCTGCTGTCGATTCTCGCCGATGTAGAGATCGTCACCGAGCCGGAAGAAGACGGGACTGCGGTCGGCGAAGGTCTCGCGCTTGCGGTCGAAAGACTCCGCAGCATCGAGGTGGCCTCCAAGGTCGCGATCTTGTTGACCGATGGCGTGAGCAACGCTGGCAATATCGAGCCGTTGCACGCCGCCGACCTGGCCTCGCAGCACGGCATCAAGGTCTACGCGATTGGCGCCGGTACGACCGGGTTGGCGCCAGTGCCGGTGATGTTGCCGGGCGGGCGGCAAGTGCTGCGCCAGGCGATGGTCGAGATCGACGAGGAGACACTGCGTGAGATCGCTGCTCGAACCGGGGGCCGCTACTTCCATGCGGCTGGAGCGGATGCGCTTGCAGGAGTCATCGAAGAGATTGATCGGCTCGAGCGAAGCGAAGTCACCGAGATTCGTTACCTGGTCTACGAGTACCACTACGCCGCTTGGGTGGGTTTGGGAGGCGCACTGATCTTGATCGCGACGGGGCTATCAGGGACTTTGCTGCGGAGGCTCCCGTGAGCGAGTTTCGCTTCGCGGAGCCGGAGTGGATTCACCTGCAGTGGGGCGTGCTGGCGTTCAGCGCTTGGCTTTTGTGGCTGGAGAGCCGCCGTGGCGGTGCGCTTTCGCAGCTGGTGAGCAGCGCGTTGCAGGATCGACTGGTGCGCCGTCCGACGTCGTGGCGGCGGAGAGCGCGGATCGTCCTGCTCGGTCTGTCGGGTGTGTGCCTCGTGCTTGCGCTGATGCGTCCGCAGTGGGGCATCCGGCACGTGGCGGCCCAGCGTGTGGGAGCGGAAATCATGATCGCGCTCGACGTTTCCAAGTCGATGCTCGCCGAGGATGTGGCGCCGAATCGGCTGGATCGAGCGAAGGCTGAAATCGTGGATCTGCTCGGCTACTTGGAGGGAGACCAGGTCGGGTTGATCGCGTTCGCGGGTCGGGCGACAGTCATCGCGCCGCTGACCCCGGACTTCAGTTTCTTGCGGCTCGTGCTCGACGGGGTCGGGCCGCACACCATCGCGCGCGGTGGCACTCGCTTGGAGGAGCCGATACGCAAGGCCGTCAAGGGTTTTGGCGCCTCGGGCGATGCGTCGCGTGCCATCTTGTTGATCACCGATGGGGAAGATCAAGACTCGTTTCCGCTGGATGCCGCCAAAGCCGCGGCAGAGGCGGGCGTCATCATCATCGCGATCGGCTTCGGCGACGAATCGGGTAGCGAGATCTATCTCACAGACCGCGAAACGGGCGCCCGCCAGCTGATCCGGGATGGAGAGGGCCGTCCGGTGCGAAGCCGGCTCGACGGTGATCTGCTGCGCGACATGGCGATGGCCACTGGCGGCGCCTATGTACCGGCCGGTACCGGCGTGCTGGACCTCGAGTCGATCTATCGTCAACACATAGAAGGGCTGATGGTCGGCGAACTCGACCCGCGTGGTCGAACCGTTCGCGACGAAGCGTACCAATGGGCCGTGCTGGTCGCGCTGGTCTTTCTGGTGTCCAGTGTGGTGATTACCAGCGGCACCGCCGGGGTCAGCGCGTCGCTGGTGTTATTCGTTTGGTTTTCGGTGCCGGCCAGCGTGGTGCAGGCGGCTCCGAACGAGCCCACACCGCCGGCGGCCGATTCCGCTACAAAGCTGGACAGCGACAACGCCGACCCCAAGGATCTCGCCGACCCAGGCGACAGCGATCCGGCTGCCTCCGAAACCGACGGTGAGTCTGCGGCGAAGACACCGCGCGAAATTTTCAACTTGGGCGTCGCGGCACTCGAACGCGAGGAGTTCGACGAGGGGGCGCGGTACTTCGAACGTGCAAGGCGAGAGGCCTCCGACGATGGCGAATTGCGATTCGCGGCCTCGTACGATCTCGCGCTGGCGTTCGCCAGCCGTGGGGGTCAGCTCGAATCCGAAAACCCCGCTGACGCGCTTCAAGCGTACTACACGGCTGCCGACTGGTTTCGAGATGCGATCTCGCAACGGCCTGAACATGAAGACTCCCGAGCAAACCTCGAAGTGGCGCTGCGCAGTGCGCTGCTGGTCGCGGATCGACTGGCGCGCAAGCCCGAGGGGATTCGAGCCGCGCTCGAAGAACTGGCCGGCAGCCAACGCGAATTGGTAGGCGACCTGGCCGGATTGCTACAGCTTCTGGCCGACGATCCGGAAATTTTCGCGGCCGATCGGCTGGGCCGAGAATTCCGTGTGCGGGCCACGTCGCAGCGCGCGTTGCTATCCGATGCGGAGAGGCTGGCCCGGGAGATCGACACCGAGCGCGAACTGATTGCCAACAAGCCGGACGCAGAGCGCGCCCCAGAAGACCAGATGCGTGCGACGCAATTCGAAGCAGTGCTTCACTACCTGCACCGGGCGCGCGAGAAGATGGGGCAGGCGCGGCGTCAACTTCGTCAACGCCAGGGCGGTCGCGCCTATCGGCGGGGTAGCGACGCGCTCGACGAGTTGAAACGCGCACTCGATCAGCTTCGCAGCCCGGCCCAGCTGCTCGAAGTATTGATCCGCGACGCGAAAACGGTGACCAACGGGACTGGCGTGCTGGCTTCATCGCAGCACGGATTATCCGCGCAAGCCGCACAGAAGGCGCCCGTGTGGTTGACACCCGAATCGCTCCAGCTCGACCAACGGCAGGTCGTGGACCGCATCGAAGAACTCGACCAGCGATTGTTGGCGGGGCTGAACCAGGAGTTGCAACAGCAACAGCAACAACAACAACAACAGCAACCGCAACCGCAACAACAACAACAACAGCAACAACCGCAACAGCCAAACCCGGATCCGGCCGCTGAAGAAATTCTGGCATCGATTCGAGACGCGGAGCCGTTCGTAGCGCGTGCTCACGGCCATTTCGAAGCTGCCGTGGCTGCGATCGAATCGAGCGAACTGCAGGCCGCGCTGCCCTCTCAGATAGATGGGATCGTCGCGCTGGGCGACGCACGGGAGAGGTTCCTGGATCTTTCTGGACTGATCGAGGCGGCCTACACCGATGAGAAGAGGATCGGAGAAGTGTTGGCCGCGATTGGAGAACAAGCTGCCGAAGCACGGGAAGAGTTTCTGCCGACGCTGCGTGAGGTGCAAGCGCGCAATATCGATCGCGCTGAGCGGCTCGGAGCGAAGTTGGAAACAGAAGCCGCCAAGCCGCCACCCACCGAGCAAGCCGACCCCGATGCCGACGCGATTCGGAAGCAGCGCTTCGAACTCGCGGGGCAACTGTTGACGCTGACACTGGCGCAGATGGACGAAGTCCAACTCGCACTCGGGAGCGAGGCTGATCGTCCTGTGTCGTGGTCGGGAGCGAGCGAAGCCAGTGCCGCGACGATCGGCCACCTCGAATCACTGCGACGCTTGTTTCTGTCGATCACCGAACTCTTACGCGACGCCATCCGCGAACAACTGGAACTCACGGATGCGACCCAAGATGCCGCCGCTCTGGCTTCGCAAGCCGCCGCGTCAGGTTCGGACGCCGCCGCGGCGGGAGTCGAATCGCTCTCGGCGCAACAGCAGGTGCTCGCGATCCGCGCGGGGCAGTTGGCCGACGGGCTCGAAGAACAGTCGAACCAGTCAGGTGGCGTGCTCGAGGAGGAGGCCGACGGTAAGGAAACCAGCCAGAGGCTGAGAGCGGCCGGTGAGCACGTGTTGTTCGCACAGACCGAAATGGAGGGAGGGGTCACTGGACTCAACTCACAGCCGCCCGAGTTCGAGTCGACCCACGGGCGCCAGGCCGCCGCGGTCGCTGAACTCGAATTGGCGCTGGCGGAACTGGTGCCTCCGGAAGAGCGGAACCAGCCGGAGGAAAACGGTCAGCAACAGCAAGATCAACAGCAGCAAGAACAGCAACAAGAACAACAACAACAACAACAAGAACAACAAGAACAACAACAGGAACAACCAGAACCCGGCGAGGACGAGTCGCAACAACCGAACGCCGACCCGGCTCAGATGCTCCAAGAGGTTCGCGATCGCGAAGCGCAGCGGCGGCGACACCGCGAGCAGCGCGGCGCGCCGGGCTACGAGACGGTAGAGAGGGACTGGTGAGCCTGCGGTGCTTGTCGACGCGCGCCTGGAGGTACGTCGGCTTCGCGGTCGCGATCGCTTCGACGGGTGGATGGGGTACCGCGGCGGCTCAATCGGTTACGGCGCAGTCGGACCGCGGACCGCACTATCTGGGTGATCCGGTGGAGATCCAGATCGTCGCTGAGGGGTTCGACGAAAACCCCAGCCCAACGATCGAACCGCCGGAAGCCGGGTCGGCAGGCTGGCGGCTTGTGTATCGGGGTGTCTCGCCCAGTGTGAGTTCATCGATCATGATCGTGGGTGGCCAGATCCAACGCTCCAAGGAAGTGAAGTTCGTCTTCAGCTACGAATTGCAAGTCGATCGCCCCGGGGCTGTTTCGGTCGGTTCGTTCGTCGTGGTGCAGGGCTCGACCCAAAAGCCCACGCGCAAGCTCGAGTTCGAATTCCTCGATGTTCCGACGACCGAGCGCATCCAGGTCGAACTCGAGCTTCCCGATGCGCCGGTGTATCTCGGCGAGCGGGTTCCGGTCACGCTGCGGTTTCGGCTGGCTGGGGCTGTGCGGGAGAACCTGCATCGCTATTGGCTGCGCGTGCCGCTGTTCGACCTGAGCGACAGCTTTCGTTTCATCGACCCGCCGGACGCCGCGGGGACCGACGTCAAGATCCAGACGGCGTCAGGCGAGCTGAACCTGAAGGGAGACGCGCAGGTGTCGACTCGCGCTGGCGAGGAGGTGCTGACAATCTCGATTCGCCGGATTGCGGTCCCGCTGCGCGACGGTCCCGTCAGCATCGAACCGGCAAGCCTCGATGTGGAAGAGGGGACACGCTTTCGCCGGGATCTGTTTGGGGCAAGGCAAGCGACTCACGTTCGAAAGTGGCGCGTCACGGACCGCGCGCAGCGATTCGTCGTCAAGCGAATTCCGGCCGATCGCACCCCGCCAAGTTTTGCCGGTGCGGTCGGGACGGGTTTCTCGCTGCGGGTGTCGGCCGACCGTACCGTGGTTCAGGTGGGGGAGCCGATCGCGCTGACGTTCGAACTGCGCGGAGATGGCAACCTGGAGTCGGCCTCTCTTCCCCGGCTCGACGCACAGGGGCTGCTACCGCAGACGCAGTTTCGCGTACCGGATGTCGAACTTGCTGGACAGCTGGAAGACGGAACCAAGCACTTCACCGCGATGGTTCGGGTCACCGACCGAAGTGTCACCGAAATTCCGGCGCTCGAATATAGTTGGTTCGATCCGGCGAGTGAGACGTTTCATACCACGCAGTCGCGGCCGATTGCGCTGAGCGTTCGCGATGCCAGCGTGATCGGTGCGGCGCAGGTCGAGCGCGAACCCTCGGGTGCGGGCAGCGAGGAAATTCCGGTGCAAGCGTTGGTGACCGGCGCGATTCGGGCTGCGCCGGCCGCGGGGGGCGGCAGCCTGGCATTGACGGGCGCCGACCTCGCGATCGAGCGAGACCCCGCTCGTTTGGCGCGCACCCAGTCGGACGCGGCAGGAGGCTCCTGGGGTGTCGCCGGGCTGTACCTGGGAACCATCCTGCTGGTCGGCGTCGCTCAGCTCGATCGGCGCCGTCGCGATATCGACCCCGAGATCACAGCGCGCCGAGGTCGGTTGAGCGATCAACTCGACTGGGTGCGTGCCGCGGGGGCACTTCCGGCAGCCGAGGCCGCGGGGGCGCTCGCGTCCGCGCTGCGCGCGCTCGTCGCGCTGGCTCCGTCTGGCAACAGCGCCGAAGTCGATGCGTTCGTCGGAGAGTGCGATGCGAAGAGCTACGCGCCGTCGTCGCAGCGATCTTCGGCGCCGCTCGATCCGGAGTTTCACGAGCGGGCGCAACAGCTCGCTGAGCGAATCGCGGAGTCCGCCGGATGAGGTCTTGTGTTTGGCTCGCGATGGCTTCGGCCCTGACGTTCGCGGCACCCATGTCGGCTGCGGGTGACGTGCCCCAACAGCTCGCGCAGCAGGCAGTAGATGCCTACAGCCAGGCGTTGGACACCGAACAGCGCGATCTGCGACTCGCGGGTTTCCGCACAGCCGAGCGGTTGTTTGCGCGAATGGCCGAGGGGGAGAGCCGCAACCCGGAGCTCTACACCAACTGGGGCAATGCGGCCCTGCAGGCGGACCATCTGGGAGCTGCGGTACTTGCGTACCGTCGCGCGCTCGCACTCGACCCCGATCATCCGCGTGCAATCCAGAATCTCGAGCATGCGCGAAGCCTGCTGCCAGAGTGGGTTCCGCGGCCGGCCGGTACCGGGTTCCTGGACACGTTCTTTCATTGGCGCCGCACGCTGTCGGCATCCGAACGCTCGCGCGCAGCAGCGCTGGCCTTCGCGGCGGCTGGCTTGTTGGTGGCCCTGGGGCTGAGGTTTGGCAAGCAGGGCAACAACGCACCCCGCAACGCGGCCATCCTCCCGGCGCTGGTCTGGGTCGTGCTGCTGGCCTCGGTTGCATTGGATTCCGAGCCAGGCGCGCGAGACGAAGCCGTGCTGATGGCTGACGAAACGCTTGCCCGAGCCGCCGACTCGGCACTGGCCCCGCAGACATTGCCTGCGCCGCTCCCCGCTGGAGTCGAAGTGCAAATCCTGGAACGGCGGTCTCCCTGGCTGCGGATTCGGCTGGCCAGCGGTCGCGATGCGTGGATCCCGGAATCCGCCGCCTCCCGCGTCTCCGATTCCTCGGACTTCTCCGGGGATCAATCGAAAGCCGGCTAGCCGAAGTCTCGGGCCCGACGCGCACGAACGTGTCCTCGCTGGTTAGGGAGTGCACCGGAACCCCGGTCGATGTGCAAGCTTCCGGCCCGCGCCTGGAGCCGCTGCATAAACTGTTAGAATTTCGGCATGCAGCACCACTGGATTCGGCGAGCGTTCGGGGCGGCCGCGATCTTGATCGCGACGTCGTTTCCCGCGACCGCGGAGCGGCCTGCTGCCGCGCTCGAGATTGCTCGACCGCCCGCTCTCAACTACTCCGATGCCAACGCGCCTCGCAGGGGCCGCTTTCTGGTGGCCGCGCGTCATGCGGTTGGGCCGTTTTTCTATCAGACCGTGGTTGTGCTGCTGGGCGCCGACCACGAGGGCGCCATCGGTCTCGTCATCAACCGGCCGACACAGCTACCCGTCTCGGCGTTGTTGCCCAATGTGGCCGAGGTCCAGGAGCGGACCGAGCCTGCGCATTTTGGCGGACCCGTTGAGCCCAACCGGGTGATGGTGTTGATCGAATCCGACAAACAGCCGCCGGAATCGCTGCAGGTAATCGAGAATGTGTTCGCATCCAGCAGCCTCGAGTCACTGCAGGCTATGGCAAAGGCGAGCGGTGCCGCGCTGCGGTTTCGGGCCTATGTGGGATACGCCGGCTGGGGACCGGGCCAGCTCGATGCCGAGATTGGCCGCGGCGATTGGCATGTTGACTCCGGCGACCCCAAGGCGATCTTCGACATGCCAGCAAACGAAGTCTGGCCGAAGTTCATTCAGCGCAACACCGGAATTCAGACCCGTCGCCAGGGGGCGCCGATTTGCCTGCCTGGTCGACCCGAGATTTCGTTTCGCGTCGAGCCTGTGTGGTGGCGGGCCAGGCTACCGACGGATGTTGCGCTTGAAGCGTTTCACCAGCCAGGCGAGCACGCCAACATGCACGACGAGTCCGACCGCGATTGTCGACCAGTAGCCGGGCGCTCCCTCGCTGGCCAACCAGAACGCCTTGAGTGGCCAAAATGGCGGGATCACGCCTGCCAGATATTGCCACGGCGGATCTACGAAGTAAGCGGCAACCGGGATCAACGCCAGATTGCCCACAGTCTTGGCAAACGCGAAGCCCTGGACCTTGTTCTCGCACATCCCCGCCATCAACAGCGTCATGATCGGTGTTTCGATCGCATACAGCAGCGCGATCGGCACCAGCTGGTGTGACGGCAGCGGTGCCAGCTTCGCCATCACGAGCACGGCAAACGCAATCGCGCTGGAACCCAGCAGCGGAACACCGATCCGATACACGAGATAGCCCTCGATCGACATCGGTGTGACGAGCAGAGCGCGCAGCGTACCGTCGTCGCGCTCGTCGAGCAGCATGAATCCGAGCACCTGCCCGAGGATCAGCGGGACCATCGCCACAACGAGGTAGCTGACGACCAGCACATGGTATGGCGCCAGGTCGAAGTCGTGTGCTCGCAGCAGCCATTGGGTCAGTGCCGGCAGACCCCAGTACAAAATGGCGCCTAGAACGAATGGGAGAAGCAGGACCCAACGCAGAAAGGAGTCGCGGCGAACTGTCCTGGCATCGATTGGCCCGAGTGTCTTCAGGATCGCGACGGGGTTCACGACCGCGCCCCGCGGCTGCGAATCACGAATCGAACGAACGCCCGATGTGCAACCCGATACAGCACCGCGATCGTGAGTCCCCAGTAGCCGATCGCGTAGGCCCATTCTGCGGCAGACAGCGGCCGAATCGCCGCTTCGACCCACACGAGCATGGCGCGCACTGGATGCAAGTAGAGAATCGCGGGGTCAAAGATTGCCAACGAGCCGAGAACCGGGATCTGCCAAAGAAAGTTCACGAACACCGCCGGGAACAGCAGGCCTGTGATCGAGTCATACCGAACCGCCACCGCAAAGCCGAACAACACGTACGCAATAGCCATGGCGATGGTTCCGCTGATCAGCGGGAACAGCGCGATCGGGCTCGGATACACGATCGCGACCATGAGAACCGTCTCGACTACCGCGAGCAGTGTCAACGTCAAGACCTTCGATGCGAGGTATTCACCGACCCGAAGCGGCGTTACCACCAGCGCTTCCAATGTTCCGTCGTCTTTTTCGAACAGCACCATTGCCGCGACGAAAAAGAAGGCGGTCACCGTCAGGTTGCCGAGTACGAACGCGGGAATCGCGAAGCCCATCGGACCCAGGTCGAGCGGCCACAGCAGCGCAACGAACGTCACCAGGACGACTGCGCCCGCCGCGACCAGGCCGAACCGCCACTGCAACAACAAGTCGCCTCGCAGCGCGGTCGCCAACCGCCTCATGTCAGGCGCCGTCCAGTCACGTCGATGAATACCTGTTCCAGTGTTGTCTCCTGGCTGTGTAGAGTCTCGATATCGGCCTTTCGCAGCAGTTCGGCAAAATCCGTGTTGTCGCCGATTCCCGCCATTGGGAAATCCGCAATCTCGAGCCCGTCGCCGACGCGATACTCGACGCGCAACTCGCGTCGGCCATGCTCCAGCTTGAGTTCACGCGGCGCGCCCACACAGCGCAACTCGCCGTCCACGATGAACGCGACCCGGTCGCA
>JAQBGU010000226.1:0-3635 GCA_032128375.1 Deltaproteobacteria bacterium
ATACGGCCCCTACTGAAATCGACGAAGCCAGCGAAACGTTGCAACCTCTTAATTTTACTGGTGGGCCGCCAGGGGCTCGAACCCTGGACCATCGGGTTAAAAGCCCGGTGCTCTACCAACTGAGCTAACGGCCCCGGGCAAAACCATAACCGAAGTCGTGGGGGGGTGGTAAGCGGTCCCAATCGATTACCCGTAGCCTTGTGCGAGATCCCATGCGATGCGCTGTAGTCCGGTCAGCGGCCTGGCGCCTGGAGCACGCTGGGAGCCGCTGGCGATCTCTTGGACCAGCGCGCAGCGGCGAACTTCGATCCCATGGCCTGGCGCTTACCCAAAGCAGTGCGCTTCGACTGCGCGGGTGGTTCCATCCGGCTCTCGGATGAGGAACGGGGGCCCGACGTGGCCTGGCTATTCGCAGCCCATCGACAAGCGGCCGCAACCGCATTTTCGGTGCCAACCTTGCGCGGGTATCGTTGCACACGACCCCGACGAGCCATTACCGTGCCAATCCCATCGAAGCCGAGTCACCATCAACAGGAGGGCGACCGACCGTGGAAAAGCATCACGCAATCGACTACATCGAATTCAAAGTCAAGAATTTCAGCGAAGCCAAACGCTTTTATGGCGCGGCATTCGATTGGAAATTCAATGATCACGGTCCGGAGTATGCGGGGATACAGGGTTTGGGGAAGGAAGTCGGCGGCCTGACGACGAGGCACGATGTCCAACCGGGTGGTCCGCTCGTGGTGCTATTCTCCGAGGATCTCGCTGCCAGTCTCGCAGCCGTACGAGTCGCTGGCGGGCAGATCTCCAAAGACCCGTTCGAGTTTCCTGGCGGGCGCCGGTTCCACTTCACCGATCCGAGTGGCAATGAACTGGGGGTCTGGTCGAAGGCGTAGCCCTACTTCGATGCTTGGCGGGCGCTCGCCATTGCGACGGGCGGAGACATTGGCGATCGGCAGCCTGCTCTACGCGTTGTGGATCGGCGGTCTTCGAGTTCGAGCCCGTGATAAGGTCCCGCAATCGCTGCGAGTGCTGCCCCGCGGCGCTTTTTGACAGAATTGATTATTGAGGAGCGATAAATGTTTTCCAAGATGGTTCTTGCTCAATTCTGTGTCGTTCCTGTTTGGATCGCAGCCGGATCTGCAGCTCCAGAAGCTCACGCAGCAGACGACGTCGAGGTCTTTCGGGTCTACAGCTGGAGTTCGTTCGAAACCGCAGATCACGAGACTTCGACCAACTGCCGGTCGATCAACAAGACGAAGGAGGAAGGTTGGGCTGTAGCGCGTCGCGAGGTTGCCGATGTTTCTGATCTCGAACTGCCGGATGAACAGAAAGAGGGAACGGCTTTTCGAGTCTTCGTGGACTACTGCGTGCACATCGACGGCGGGAGCGAGCGGCCTGTTGGAGCCATGACGTTCAAGGCTGCTCCGGCCGGTGACCTCAGCAACGTCCAGCGCTGGGGCAATCGACACTACAGGTCAACCGCCCGCGCGAGTAAGCGGGACCCGAAACCGGGCCGAGAGCACTTCGACCCGCCTGACTTCGATCGAAACGATTAGACGTTTCGTTACTCCGGGCGTACTACCGGCGGATGGGTCGCCGTCGCCGCATCCGTCTCCCCCAATGGAGCCTTGCTCATGACCCACCCGCTTCGAATCGTCGACGTCTTTGCCGAGGCACCTCGTGAGGGGAACCCACTCGCTGTGGTGCTCGATGCGGGGGACCTCACAACCGACGAAATGCAGTCGATCGCCGCGGAGATGAACTACTCCGAGACGACCTTCGTAACCGGGCGCGAGTCGCGCGACGGCGGTTACGACGTGCGGATATTCACGCCGGCCCACGAGTTGCCCTCCGCCGGTCACCCCACGCTTGGCACCGCCTGGACGATCCGCAACGAGTGGGCCCAGGGGGCTGAGCTCATCTCCCTGAATCTCGGTGTCGGTACCGTTCCCGTTCGCTTCGAACCGCAAACGGACGGTTCGGCGATGCCCTGGCTCACGGCCCCGCCGATTACCCTCGGCGACACATTCGATCACGCCGCGATCGCGGCGCAACTGGGTCTCGAAGCCGGGGACCTCGACACGCGCTTTCCGGTTCAAAGAATCGATGCCGGCATCATCGTGACGACCGTCCCCGTGCGGACCCTCGATGCACTCCGGCGCAGTCGACTTCAACCGGGTTTCGGCGAACTGGTATCGCAGCCATTCGCTGCCGTGCACTTGTTCTGTCCGGAGCCGTACTCGAAAGAAAACGACCTGGCCGCGCGCTTTTTCTTCGAGGCGACGGGCCCCCGCGAAGACCCCGCGACGGGTAGCGCGACCGCTTGTCTGGGCGCCTATCTGTTGGAACACGATTGGTTTGGTAGCGTTGCACCGCCTTCGGGCGGAGACATTGCTCCTGAGAAATCGCGCCCGAGGACGCGTTTTCTCAGGAGCCGTGAGCTGTCGCTGCGAATCGAGCAGGGAATCGAGATCAAGCGTCCCTCTCTTCGTCACTTGAAGGGCCGGCAATTCGACGGCGAACGCCTGATCGAAGTCGGCGGACGCGTGATCCCGACGGTACGTGGGGAACTTCTGTAGCCCGGCAGCCCAGTAACCAAGGCACGGCTGGGACTCGGTCAGATCCGCTTCAGATCGGCCGGAACGGGTCGGTGCGTGCGATCGTCTCGTCTCGGCCGGGTCCCACCGAAATGATTTCCACCGGAACTTCGACTATCGATTCCACGCGGTCCACATAGGCGCGGGCGTTGTCGGGCAGTGACTCGTAGGTCCGACAGCCCGTGATGTCCTCGCTCCAGCCCGGCAGCGTTTCGTAAATCGGCTCGGCGCGTTCCAGCTCGCCTAACGTCATCGGAAAGTCGTCTCGCACCTTGCCATCGATCTTGTACGCGGTCGCGATGTGCAATTCGTCAATTCCCGAGAGGATGTCGAGCTTGTTGACCGCGAGTGCGGTGAAACCGTTCACAGTCGCAGATTCCCGAAGCATCACGACGTCCAGGCCTCCACATCGTCGCGGTCGCCCGGTGGTCGCCCCGAACTCGGAGCCGGCCTCGCGCAGCCTCTCACCAAACTCGCCCAGTTCCTCGGTCGGGAACGGGCCACCACCAACGCGCGTCGTATACGCCTTGGTGATTCCGAGCACCCGGTCGATCTGGGTCGGCCCGATGCCGGCGCCAGCGCAGACGGCACCGGCCACGCAGTTGGACGAAGTCACATACGGGTAGGTGCCGTGGTCGATATCGAGAAATGTCCCCTGGGCGCCTTCGAACAGCACATTCATGCCGTCGCGGAGACCACGGTCGAGCGTGCGCGCGGTGTGGTCCACATACGGTTCGAGCCGCCGACCCCACTCCAGAGCCTGTTCGTACAGCGCGTCGACATCGATCGGTTCCCATTTGTAATACTCGACGAGTTCGAAGTTTTTCTGCTCAGCCAACCGATCTAGCGCGCTGCGCAGGTCCGCCGGGTTCAACAAATCCGCGATACGGATCCCGCGACGGGTCACTTTGTCCTCGTAGGCCGGGCCGATACCGCGCCCGGTGGTGCCCAGCTTGTCGGCGCCGCCGGCCTCCTCGCGTGCCCGGTCCACGGCTCCGTGCGACGGCAGGCTGAGGGCGGCGTTGTCGGCGATCC
>JAQBGU010000227.1:0-4498 GCA_032128375.1 Deltaproteobacteria bacterium
GGCCCGTGCATCAACGCGCCGACCTCGGAATGGGCGATCACGTCGCTGACCTTCTCGGCGACCAGCGTGGCAGCCAGTGTCATCACACCCGCCGTCATCGCTTTGCCGACGCACAGAATGTCGGGCGATATGCCCGCGTGCTCGCTTGCGAACATCTTGCCCGTTCGTCCGAAGCCGGTCGCGATTTCATCACAGATCAACAGCAGGTCGTATTGGTCGCACAACGCGCGAACGCATCGCAGATAATCGGGCGCATAGAACCACATCCCGCCGGCGCCCTGCACGATCGGTTCCAAGATGACTGCCGCCAACTCGTGGCCGTGTAGGGCGAGCTTCTGTTCGAGATCGGCGGTGTGCTGCGGCTCGCACGGCTCATCGAAGCGTGGCGCCGGCCGCTGGGCGAAGACCTGTTGGGCGAGCGTCCCGCGAAACAACTGGTGCATTCCCGTCTCCGGGTCGCAAACCGACATGGCCGCGAAGGTGTCACCGTGGTAACCGCCCCGAACTGTCAGCAGCCTGCGCCGCTCTGGCCGGCCGCGCGCGTGCCAATATTGCAGCGCGAGCTTGATCGCTACTTCGACTGAAACCGACCCCGAATCGCACAGGAAAGTCCGCTCGAGTCCAGCCGGCGCCAACGCACACAACTGCTCGCAAAGGGCCACCGCTGGCTCATGGGTGAGGCCGCCAAACATGATGTGAGGAAGTCGCTCGAGTTGTTCGCGAACCGCCGCTTCGATCGCCGGGTGTCGATAGCCGTGAATTGCCGCCCACCACGACGACATGCCATCGACGAGTTCCCGCCCATCGTCGAGCCGCAGACGCACACCCGCGGCCTCGCTGACGGCGAATAGCGGGCCTGCCACCGGCGGCGCATACGGGTGCCAGACGCGCTGGCGGTCGCGCTCGACGAGTGAACGAGGAGTCATCGGGCCGAGTCTACGGTATCCGCCGCAGAAAGATCGCCACTTGGGCCCCGGAGATGCGCGCTCCATTCTGGCCCAGCGGTTGGCAGCGCAAGCGGTTGGCAGCGCAAGGTTGGCAGCGCAAGCGGTTGGCAGCGCAAGGTTGGCAGCGCAAGCGGTTAGCAGCGCAATAGTGGCCACTCGAGGGCCGCGCTACGCTGACAGCATGCCGTACATCCAAGACCGCCTCGTCCACGACGCCGACGCCCACATCATGGAAACCCCGAACTGGTTACTGGATCACGCCGACCCATCGATTCGCGACCGCATCTCGTTGCCGGCATACGCCAACGAGTTGCGCCAGACGGGCGACAGCGAAAGCCAGCTCGCCGATGTCGACCGCGCCTTTGCGAAGATCGCCGAGCGGCACGCGTCCGATGCGTATCGCGCAGATGACGAAGCCGAAATCATGAACCGCAAGAACTTCGCCGCCACCGGTTCGTTCATCGCCGCAGATCGCCCACGCGCGATCGATCTGATCGGCGTTTCGAGCCAACTCATATTCAACACGTTCCACAACCGGCGCCTGCACGATTGGGAGCACCGGGGCGATCTCGATCTGGCGTACGGCGCGGCGCGCGCCCACAACCGCGCCATGCTGGAGTTCTGCTCTGTCGATGCTCGCGCACTCCCGAGCTGTTATGTGCCGCTCGCCGATTTCGACCGCACCCGGGCGATGGCGGTCGAAGCCCTCGAAATGGGTGCCGCGGCGCTTTTGATCCCATCGGGCTGTCCGAAGGGCCATTCGCCCAGCCACATCGGCCTCGATTCGCTGTGGGCGACCGCACAGGAGGCGAAGATTCCGATCGTGTTCCACGTCGGTGGCACGGGCGACCTGATCGACCCGAACTACTTCAAGAACGGGCTGCCGATTCCTCCCGACTTCCACGGCGGCGAAGAGAATTTCCGCTCCGTCGACTACATGGGCATCCCCGGGCCGCCCATGCAGACGCTGGCGACGTTGATCTTCGATGGCGTCCTCGAGCGCTTCCCGGAACTGCGCATTGGCGTCATCGAACAAGGCGCGATCTGGCTGCCGAGCTGGGTGCGCCAGATGGAATCCGCGATGGATGCGTTTGGCCGCCACGAGGAGCGACTCAAGAAGTTGTCGCTGCGGCCGACCGAGTACGTGCAGCGCCAGATTCGCGCGACCCCCTACCCCACCGAGGATGTCGGCTGGATCACCGAGCAGGTCGGGCCCGACATTTGCCTGTTTTCGACCGATTTCCCGCACGTCGAGGGTGGACGCCGCCCGTATGAGCGATTCGAGCGCAGCCTCGGCGACGCGAGCGATGCAGTGCGCGATCGCTTCTATGCGCAGAACTTCGTCGACCTGATGGGAGAAGGACTGCCGGCGACTGTCTCGCCGTAGTTTCGAGCAAGTGGTTGCGGAGTCGTTGGACGCAGAGGCGACCGCGGCCGATGCGGATCAGCGCTTCTTCGCAAAAACGAGATTCAGTTCCAGAGTTCCGAGCATGATCCCCGGCTGGTGCAAGAACGAATTGCCTGCGCGGTATTCGAGGCGTTCGATTCGGTCCAGCAGGCGATCCCAGGCGATGGTCTGCTCGAGTCTCGAGATCCCCGCTCCGGGACAGATTCGCGGACCTTGTGAAAACGTCAGGTGCCCGCCGATGCGTTTGCGGTCGAGCTTGATTTCGGTGGGGCACTCGTACTGTTCCGGATCGATGTTGCCCGCCGCCCAGCGCAGATGTAAAAGCGAGCCTTTCGGAACTCGAACACCCTGAAAAACCTCATCGCGGGTGGTGATGCGCGTCGACAGCCCCTGGGTGGGAGCCCGCAGCCGCATGGCTTCTTCGCTGAACGGTCGCAGCTTCGAGCGGTCGAGCTGGATCTCGCGAAACAGAGCCGGGTCGTCACACAACAGCTGTGCTTGTTCTTCGATCGCGTACTGCGTGGTTTCGAGTCCGCCGATCACCATGGCATACACGATGCCATTGATTTCGGTATCGGTGAGTTTGCGATCGAGCGCTGGATACGTGACCTCGGTCAGGAAGGTGATCATGTCATCTTGCGGGTGGCTCCGCTTGTCGTCGACCTGTTCCTGAACGTACTGCCGAAACTCCTCGAGCAGTTCGATCTGCTCGCCGACTTTGTCCGCGGCCAGGATGTTGCGATGGCCCACCCCGTGCACGAACGAGGCCACCTGGGCGGTCCCCCATTTCGCCAGCTTTGGCAGATCCGAAAGCGGAAATCCGAGGACATTCGCGAGAACGATCTGCGGTAGCGGCCTGGCAAACTCCGAAACGAACTCGACGCTGCCGCGATCGATCCACGCATCGATGAGACCGTCAGCGGCCCGGGTGATCATTTCGGTGTGTCGGGTCGCTCCGGGGCCGACCCACGGATCGGTGAGTTGGGTGCGATGGGCGCGCCACAGCTCCTTGTCCGGGCGCAGCGTCGCCATCGCGACGATCATCGCGTTCATCGGGGGCGCCGACTTGGGTGGAGAAAGGCGTTCTTGTGAGAGGGGTTGTGAAAGGGGTCGTGAAAAGGGTTGTGAAAGGGGTCGTGAAAGGGGTTGTGAATCGCGATTGCCTTCGGCTCGCCGCGCAGAGGCCGCGATGGCATCGACGGCCATCGAGAGCGTCGGTTTGAACCGGTCTGGGTCGCGGACCACGCGCGCGATATCCGAATACTTCGTCAGGATGTAGCCATCGGATCCAGCGCCCAGCCCCTCCCCCGGGATGATCCGGACCGGATCCTGCGCATGCAGAATCGGATAGCTCTCGTACCAATGCTCTTGCGCGCCGGCGGAAAACAAGTCGACGTCTTCTAGCGAGACGGGGCACTTCATTTCGCTGAGTTGGTGATTCGGCGTTTTTCGGGTGTTCGATTGGGCCATTCTTTGGGTCGCTGTCTGGGCCGTGTATGGGCCGTGGTATGGGACGTCTTATCGCGTCGTTCCCGGCGGCGCTTTCGTCATCGCGGTTCGGTCACGATATCATACGGCCCAGCCCCAACGGAGGAATGAATGTCGATCGAGGCCAACAAGAAGACCGTACATGCACTGTGGAACGCACTCACGGCGATGGACTGGGAGACGATGAAGAGCTGTCTATCCGACGATGTCCATTACGAAGACATCCCGACACCAGACCCAGGGGCGCATGGACCCGAGAACGTCGTCAAGCGGCTCGCCATCGCATTCGATCACCTGAGCGATCATCAGCACACGATCCACCACCTCATCTGCGAGGGCGACGTCGTATTTCTCGATCACACCGAAGTGTGGACTTTCAAGACCGGCGAGAAGGCGACCAACCAGTTCGCGACGATGCACGAAATGAAGGACGGCAAGATCTCGAAATGGAGCGACTACTGGGACGTCTCGGGCTTCGTCGGACAGTTCCCGGCATCGTTCCTCCAGCAAATGGCAAAAGGGTCCGCGGCCGACTTTTCCGACTCTTCCGACTGAGCGGCGCACGCGCGGCAGGCCCCAGGGAGCGCTTCCATCGACCCATCGACCCATCGACCCACCGAACCATCGACCCACCGAACCATCGACCCACCGAACC
>JAQBGU010000228.1:0-6642 GCA_032128375.1 Deltaproteobacteria bacterium
CGTCCGCACTCGTTTAGCGCTGTGCGTGCGCTCGGCTCAGGCCTCGTGGCCCAGCCGGGCATACAGCGCGTCGAGCACGCGGGCGCCTTCCTCGAGGCGCTTCGCGTCGTCGGCCGTGCCGAGCACGATCCCGTCGATCACCAGCGCGAGTCCCGCGGCCTCGGGCCGGCCGAACTTCGCGTCCTTCAGATCGATGTCGTGGATGATCTCCGCCAGTGCGCGCAGGCCCGAGTCGGCTGCGCCGCTGCGTTCGAGCAGGACCTCGAAGGTGCAGCGGTCGCCGACGTGAGTGAACTCGCCTTCGTACATGTCGAAGCGCACGTCGCGCGGGCCCGGCGCGTAGCCCTGCGGATCGACGAAAGCGAAAGCCGCGGCCGGGTCGATGGAGCGGCGCACGAGCCACGCCGACGCGATGCGGTCGACCTTCACACCGGCGCGCGTGACCCAGGTGCGGCCGCGCAGCTCGGCGAGCGCGCGTTCCTGTGCAGAGGCGGCACGCTGCGCATGCGGTGCAAGCGATCGGGCGAGTTCGGACATGAGCACCTCCACGGCCTCGCGGGCCGGTGATGGGAAGAAGTCGATGCGGAACAGATCGCCGAGGCGCTGGCGGAGGTGCTGCCACTCGGGCTCGCGCTCTGCGTTCGTGTTATCGAGCGAGTCGAGCAGCGCACGTGCGTCGCGTGCGAGCGCGTCCCAGTCGGAGGCTCGCAGGGCTCGAAACTCCGCGATCAGACTCTCGTCCGAATGACCCGCGAGCGCGGTCGAACCGAACAGCCACGCATCGCCTCCCTGCTCGCGGATCTCGCGCGCCAGCCAGTGGAAGTCCTCGAGCGTCTGATCGTTCGCGGGCAGCAGGTAGGCGGAGTTCTTGATCGCGAGCGCCCCGAGCGCGTTCAGGCGCCGCATCACCTTCGCCCGGAAGTAGCCGGGCTTCGGCGGGATCTGGTGGAGCAGCAGCACCCATTCGAGCGGATCAGTCACTGCAGGAGGTTCCTCTCGGAGCGACTGACTCGTGCGCCCGAAACGGCATCGAGAGCAGAGCGGGAAGAGACCTGGCTCGATCCGCGTCCACGTCGTCGAGCCCGTAGACTACCCCGAGGGCGCGGTGGGTGGGCGTGAAGGTGTGGAGAATCCGGTCGTAGATCGACAGAAGGTTCCCGTAGTTCGAATCAGTCTCCACACACACGCGCGAGTGATGGACCTTGTGCATGTTCGGGGTCACCCAGATCCATGACAATACCCGCTCGAGCGGCGGCCACAGGCGGATGTTCGCGTGCTCCAGGCTTCCGTTGATCACCGTCAACAAGCGCTGGAGCGCGACCGCCTCAGCCGGCAGACCCAGGACCCAGACCGGGATGATCAGAAACAAGAAACGCCACAAGCCTTCGAGCGGGTGGTTTCGGAAGGTCGTCGTCGCATCGACGAACGTGTCGCTGTGATGAACCCGGTGAGCTCGCCACAGCAGCGGCGACATGTGCATCGTCCGGTGAGCGAGGTAGCCGAACGAAAAGTCGAGGACGAGCAAGCCGCCGATGATCTGCGCGGCTATCGGAATCCCAAGGCGGCTCATCGGTCCCGGGCCCTGCAGCGACAGCCCGAGCGCGACGACGGCCGCGGCCCCGCGGAACGCCCAGTTCAACGAGAGCGCCAGGGCGGTCAACGTGAGATTGGCTGTCCGGCGCCCGCGCTGCGCCGGAGCCCGAGCAAAGAGCGGCAGCGCCAATTCGGTCAGCGTTGCCAGCGCCAGCATTGCCATGACGATCGTTGCCGTTGTCAGGAATTCACGCGAGTCCATGAGAAGTACCTCCGATCACATATATGGCATCTGACAGTAAGTATGTCAACTGACATACAATCGGAAGATTTGTACCTGTCCAGCTCGCTCAGCCAACGGTATACCGACACCCGATCACACGTCACGGCCGCCACCGCCAGGCGAAGGACCGCTGCGGGACCCGCAGCAGAGCCCGATTCGGTCTGGCGGAGCGAACCGGACCGGCAGATCAGTGCCTGATGAGATAATCAGCGCGTGCCAGCCGGTCGTTGAAACCGGTTCGGAGTTTTTGATACGATACGTCTCGTTATTATATTGGACATGCCAGCCGTACTGCCCGCGGCTACCGGCAGATGGACAGGCAGGGCTGCCGGCAGGGGTCGATTGTGAGTGACCTTTTCCGCATGCCCGCCCGGCATTCACTGTGACAAGACTCGGTCTTGTGATTCAGTCATTGCGGCGCGTTCACAAGTTCACCAGAAAAGGCCACAGGGTCGACATTGGACAAACGGACCACGGAAAGCGAAGTCGTCGCAGAACTCCGCGATGGCATGACGATCGGCATCGGCGGTTGGGGGTCGCGGCGCAAGCCGATGAGCCTGGTTCGCGAGATTCTGCGTTCTCCGCTCCAGGATCTCACGGTCGTCAGTTACGGTGGCCCGGAAATCGGTCTGCTCTGCGCGTACGGGAAGGTAAAGCGGCTGGTTTACGGCTTCGTGTCGCTGGATTCGATTCCGCTCGAACCGCACTTCCGCAAGGCGCGCCAGGCGGGAGGGTTCGAAGCCAGTGAACTCGACGAGGGGATGTTGCAGTGGGGCCTGTACGCGGCCGCGCAACGGCTGCCGTTTCTGCCGACACGCGCTGGGTTGGGCTCGGACGTGATGACCATCAACCCGCAGCTCAAGACCGTGCGGTCACCCTACGACGACGGTGAGCAGCTCGTCGCGATGCCGGCGATCGAACTCGACGCGGCGCTGATTCACATGAACCGCGCCGACGCGCGTGGCAACGGCCAGTTCCTCGGCCCGGACCTGTACTTTGATGACCTGTATTGCATGGCCGCAAAAAGGCGGTTCATGAGTTGCGAACAGGTTGTCGAAACATCTGACCTGGCGAAAGCGGGTAGCGTCCACACGCTGAAAATCCATCGCGCGATGATCGACGCTGTGATCGAAGCCCCCGGCGGAGCGCATTTTACCGAATGCCCTCCAGACTACGGCCGCGACGAGGCGTTTCAGCGCGAATACGCGGCGACCGCGAAGGACACTGATGCGTGGCAGGCATTCCGCACGAAGTATCTCGATACCAGCGAAGCGGACTATCAGAAACTCGTCGGGCCGAAGTCCGTGGGACAGGGGGCCTGATGACCGACTTTACGCGAGCCGAGTTGTGCACCACTGCCGTGGCCGATGTCTTCCGCGGAGATGGCGAGATTCTCGCGAGTTCGTTCGGAACGGTTCCGGCAATCGGTGCCCGATTGGCGAAACTCACGTTCGAACCAGAACTGATGATGACCGATGGGATCGCCACCCTCATCGAGAACGTTCCCCCGGTCAGCGGCCCGGCTGCGAACGTGGATGCCAACGTGGCAGAGAGCTGGATGCCGTTTCGCACCGTCTTCGACCTGTTGTGGTCCGGAAGGCGCCACGTCGTGATGATCGCCAGCCAGATCGACCGCTACGGCAACCAGAACTTTGCCTGCATCGGCCCGCACGCGCAGCCCAAAGCGCAGCTACTCGGCATGCGCGGTGCACCGGGCAATACGATCAGCCATACCACCAGTTATTGGGTCCCGAATCACAACGCAAACGTGTTCGTCGAGAAGGTCGATGTGGTTTCCGGCGTCGGGTACGACCGCATCGCGGCGCTCGGCGAACAGACCTCGCGATTCCATGAGATCCGCCGGGTGATTTCGAATCTGGGTGTGTTCGACTTCGGGGGTCCCGCTCATGCGATGCGGCTGGTATCACTACACCCGGGCGTTTCGCTGGAAGAAGTCACCGGCGCGACTGGATTCGAGTTGGTGATCGAAGGCGAAGTGCCCGAGACCCGTGCGCCGACTGCAGATGAACTGCGCATCGTGCGCGAAGTGCTCGACCCCGAAAATTTTCGGAGCCGAGAAGTAAAGGACTGATCAGGCCGTCGACCTGCGCCACTTGATTTGTTGCCAACCAACATCCGCCAGGAACGAACACCAGCGAAGCCGAGAAGACCGTGACCTCCCCCCTTCACACGCGCATTTGTGATCTGCTCGGAATTCGGCATCCGATCATCCAGACCGGTATGGGCTGGGTCGCAACCCCCGAGCTGACCGCGGCGGTCAGCAATACCGGCGCGATCGGCTTTCTCGCCGCAGCTACTCTGGTACCGAAAGACGTCGAGGCCGAGATCGAGCGCACCCAGGCGCTGACCGACCAGCCGTTTGGTGTGAACTTCCTGATGGACGCGCCCGGCGCCGACGTCATTTCGGACGCGATCATCCGATGCGGGGTTCGCGCAGCGGGCTACAACCGCGCGCCGAATGCCGCGCTGATCGCGAAGTTGAAGGACGCTGGTGTCGTCTGCGTGCCGACGTGCGGGGCCGCCAAGCATGCCGTCAAAGCTGAGAAGCTCGGCGCGGATATCATCATTGTTCAGGGCGGCGAGGGGGGGGGACACACGGGCTCGGTCCCGACCTCCCTGCTGATTCCTGCATGCGTCGATGCGGTCGATGTGCCGATCGTTGCCGCCGGCGGGTTCTGCGACGGTCGCGGGCTGGTCGCCGCGCTTGCCTTTGGTGCGGCCGGAGTGGCGATGGGTACCCGCTTCTTGCTGACCCAGGAGAGCCCCGTGCCAGCGGTGACGACCGATCGATATCTCGCAGCGACAGTTGCCGATGTCATCGTCACCACGGAGATCGACGGCATGCCCCAGCGCGTGGTGCGCAACGAATTGATCGACCGACTGGAATCCTCGAACCGTATCGTGCAGCTGTTCGGCGCGCTGCAGAGCGGCTTGCAGTTTCGAAAGACGAGCGGAGCGAGCATTCCGGATCTGCTGCGGTCCGCTTTCGCGATGCAGAAGAACGAGCGGTTGACGCGCTCGCAGATGTTGATGGCCGCCAATGCGCCGATGCTGGCCAGGAAAGCCATGCGCGACGGTGATCCGGTCGAGGGCTACTTGCCGAGTGGCAGCGTGGCGGGAGTGATCGGCGATCGTCCGAGTTGTGCGGAGTTGGTTGCGCGCATTGTCGAACAGGCCGAACTCACGCTGAAGGCTCTCGGTACCCCACTAGCACCGGGCAACTAACAGCACCGCGAATCCACTCGAAAGGAAACTCATGGCGATCGATATCGACGCAAGCGACGGTGTAGCCGAGGTCGTTATCAACAACCCGCCCGTCAACGCGCTCGATAGCGCGGCTTGGCGCGAGTTCGCCGCTGGCATGAAGTCGCTGGCCGCCCGCAACGATGTGCACTGCGTGGTGATCCGCGCCGAGGGCCGCGGTTTCCAGGCAGGTGTCGATATCAAAGAGCTGGCGCGCGACAGCAGCAAGATCATCGACGTGAACCGGGGCTGCTACGACACCTTTGCAGCGATCTACGACCACCCGGTTCCGGTCATCTCGGCCGTCCACGGCTACTGTGTCGGTGGCGGGATCGGGATCTCGGGTTCTTCCGATATCGTGATCGCATCCGAAGATGCGACTTTTGGCCTGCCCGAAATCGATCGGGGCGCACTCGGTGCGGCGACCCATCTGATGCGGCTGTTCGGTATTCAGAAGACCCGGCGCATGCTCTACACCGGTGAATCGATCAGCGCCCAGGAGGCATACCGGATGGGGTCGATCGAATCGGTGGTGCCGCGCGAGAAGCTGCGCGATGCAGCACTGGAGCTGGCACGGAAGATCGCATCGAAGAGCCCCAAGGCGCTGCGGCTCGCGAAGTGGTCGCTCAACGGGATCGAGCTGTTGGATGTGAAGGAGAGCTACCGCTACGAGCAGGGCTTTACGCTCGAACTCTACATGTCACCCGATTCGCAGGAATCGCGCGATGCCTTCGTCGAAAAGCGCGACGCGAACTTCGCTGGCAAGCAGCGCGATCCGAAGGAGTAATCGGTTTGGACCTGACCTACACGGCCGAACAACAGGCGTTCCGGAAGCAGGCGCGCAGTTGGCTCGAGGCCAACGTGCCCGCCGCGCCGCTCGCGTCGTTCGACACCGCTGAGGGTTTCGAACAGCACCGAAAGTGGGAGTTCCTGCTTCACTCGGGGGGTTGGGCGATGGTGCCGTGGCCGGTCGAATACGGCGGCCGCGGCAGCGATCTGCTCGAGTGGCTGATCTTCGAAGAGGAGTACTACCGGGCGGGCGCGCCCGGTCGGGTCAATCAAAACGGCATCTTCTTGCTGGGACCGACCATCATGGAGTATGGGACCGAAGAGCAGAAGGCACGCTATCTGCCGAAGATGGCGTCGAGCGAAGAGGTCTGGGCGCAGGGTTGGTCAGAGCCGAACGCTGGCAGCGATATGGCCGCGATTCAAGCGACGGCCGAGCGCGACGGCGACCACTATATCTTGAATGGCCAGAAGACCTGGGCGTCCCGCGGCGCGTACGCGGATTGGTTGTTCGGGATGTTCCGCACCGATCCCGACACCGAGCGGCACCGCGGCATCACGTTCGTGCTGGTTCCACTCGATACGCCCGGTGTCACGGTGCGTCCTATCGAACAACTCGACGGCGAGGCCGGCTTCGCGGAAGTCTTTCTCGACGACGCGCGGGTTCCGGTCTCGAACCGACTCGGCGAAGAGAACAAGGGCTGGAATGTCGCGATGTCGACGGCCGGTTTCGAGCGCGGTCTGATGCTGCGCAGTCCCGCACGCTTCCAGAACAC
>JAQBGU010000229.1:0-5435 GCA_032128375.1 Deltaproteobacteria bacterium
CGATCAGTGAGGTCGGTCGAAGATCAGGAAGCTCTGCTGTTCGATGAAGTCGTGCTTCATCAACAACGTGTAGCCGGCCTGTTCGAGCTCTGAGACGATGATGTCGTCGTCGGTCGAGTGTCCCAGGAAGCGCTGAAGAAAGCCGTGTTGCTTGTATTCCAGGACCGCGAGTCGGCCGTCGGGCTTCAGGTAGTCGCAGGCGCGCTCGAAGTACGCAACCCGCTCCTCGATGTGGTGATAGGTGTTGCTGGTAAAAATCAGGTCCACGAGCTCGGGAATCTTCGGGTCGTCGTAGTCGGCGAGCACCACGGTGACGTTGTTGGCACCTCTCTCCAACGTCAGCCGGTCGAGACGCTCGTTCATTTCAGCATCGACGTCGACAGCGTAGACGTGGCCGGTTTCGCCTACCGCCTCAGCCAGCCGGAAGGTGAAATAGCCGCCACCCGAACCGACGTCCGCGACTGACTGGCCCGCTGAGATGCCCAATTCCCCGATCACGCGCTCGGGCTGTTGCCACCCATCGCGATCGTCGCCCGCGTAAGCGCGCGCCTTCATCTCGGCCGTGCAACCACAGAGCAGAAGCACGAACAGGAGTGGGAGGGTGATACGTCCGGCAATCCAGCCGACGAGAAGACGCATGGAGCCACCTCGGAAGTTTTCGGACAGTTCGGTAGTGGAACTGGTTGAATCAAGCCCATTGCCGTCGGGCAGACCCAGGTCCACGGGCATCACGTCAGTCATCTGACGTCTCAGCGCATCCAAACCCTGCGCGAGCGAGACCGCCGTCCCAACCGTGTAGCTCTCGGCGTCAGCGCTCAGCGCATCGACAAGATACGCGCGCGTATGTGTGTCGTCTTCGACAACGAGTACCGAGTGTGACATATCACTTCCCTCGGGAGCCAAGCAGGAGCCAAGGAAGTTTGGCCCGCGGGTAGCAGCATTCTTGCAATGTTCGAGACTACCAGATATCGGCATGCGACGACGACAAACCGCCGGCGATCAGCGTACCCGGCTCAGCGCCTTCCAACGTCGAGACGATCGAACCTTCCCGGTCGCCGTGTCGCCGCAGAGGACCGAAACCGAAAATGGTGAGTGTGTATTCATTTCGCAGGTGGACACCCGATTCTGTGCCGACTATCGGAACGCGAGCGCGAAGTTCTCGCGCATCTGATGGGGGGCAAGGAGAAAGCAGTCTACGACCTGATCGACACGACGCTCAGCGGCTCCCGCGGTCGTGAGTTCCAGGTAAACCGCGGCGCCATTGGGCGCTGCCTGGAGCAAAACGCAAGAAACATCGAGTACGACTTCGACGACGCGTGCTCAGATTCCGGTCGCGCGGGGATGCAGGCGCTGACTTCAAGAACTACATCTGGACCTGTGTCAACTGAACCTCGGCCGCGAACGACGGCCTCTACGCGAAACCTTTCGGCCTTCAAACTTTGGCCGCAGCTTTGTGGCTCTGCGCGACGGCTGCAAATGCGCAGCAGATTCGCGACACCCCCTTTCTGATGCAAGAGTCGCAACTCCAGCCGGGTCGTGGCGGCCAGGCCCAGCTCGTCTACATCAACCCGGAGACCGACTTCTCGCGCTACGACAAGGCGGTCGTCGACCGTGTCGCGCTTTGGTTCCGAGACGAGAGCGACGCTGGCATCGACCCCGCCGAGCAGCAATTCCTCGCCGGTTACTTCTCCGCGGCGTTGCGACACCAACTCCAGCTCGAGTTCCATCCGGTCGAAAAGGCCCAAGCGGGCACACTGCGCGTGCGGGCCGCGATCACGCGGTTGTCAAAGACCGGCGCATCTGTGGCGATCGAGGTGGTCGACGCCGTATCGGGAGCTCGATTGGCAGCGGTCAAGGATGCCCTCGAGGCCGAGGGCTCACTCGAGAGGGCTTTCGACGCTTGGGCGGAGCGAGCGAGCGAGCGGCTCGGGGCCTTCCGTCGCTTCGATGCCGCCGAGACTGCGCCACCGGTTGCTTCGCCGAACTGAGCCTTCGTCGCGCGCCTGCGACTGACCTCCGGCGATGACCAAGTCTGTTTTCATTTAGAGATCACCCATCGCTTGGTCCGCGATCTGGGGATCGGCATGTCGGCCGGCCAGCCAGCCGGCTGTGTTCATCTTCCCCGACCTCAATCAATTTTGGCGAGCCCTGCACCGCCCTGTGTTGATACAAGTGTCGGCCGCCCTCGAGGATCAGCTCCAACCGCGATTCAGGAACCTGCCCCGCCGCCATAAGCCGGCACTGCGAGCAGCGGACACGACACCCGGCGCAGCACCTGCTCGGTCGTGCTTCCGCGCAACCCGCCGAGATAGCCGTGCCGACCTTGTGTGGTCATTACGATCAGGTCGGCGGCACTCTCCCTGGCTTCCTCGACGATCACGTCGACGACGTCGCCAACACGATGGACCTTGTGAATCTGCCAGGCCGGATCGCTATCGATGATGACTTCCGGAAATGTGGATGGGCCAACGTGGAGCAGGCAGATCTCGACGCCGCCGTCACCCAATTGCCGCGCTGCTCTGCATGCAAACGCGATCGCGGCGTTCGGCCGAGGCTCGTCCTCTACTGCGAACAGGATTCGTTCGAGCGAGAGCGTACCCGTGTCATACGACACGAATCCATCGCTCGACTTCGGAACGAACAGCGTCATCGATTCTGTCTTGCGCGCGATCTTCTGAGCGACGCTCGTGTCCAACCACTGCGGCATGCCTTCACTTCCGCGGGTTGCGAGCACGATCAAATCGGCCGGATTGTGGTCGAGGTAATCGGCGATCGCGCTCGCCGTGTTGGCGGTCTGGGCACCAACCTTCCGGACGCGGATCCCGAACTGTTCGAAGACGGCCGCGCGCGGACTGCCCTCTGGTAAGAATCCCCAACGTTCGAGCGTCTTACGGATGGCCGGGAATCGCCCCCAGCCGTCGGCAGCGATCCCACCAGGGTCGGTGTGGAACACCGTGAGTTCGGTCTGGCGGACGAGTGCGACCGCGAGCGAGTGCGCGAACGCGCGCGCGCTCGCTTCCGAAAAATCGGAGGGATGGAAGACGGAACTGACGAGCGGAGGATTCGGGTCGTCCGGATCGATCATCGAATATCTCCATTCGGCGCGGGACAGACGAGAGCGCTTCCGGCACGCGAATTTGCAGACAACCGATAGAAACGCGACGCCTACTCGTTGAAGGCCGCCACCACTTCTTCCTCGCTGAGGGTGCCATTCGAATCGTCGTCTGCGTCGCGGAAGTTCCCGAAGCGCACGTTGACGAACTCGTAGAGCGACAACCTGCCATCCCCATCGCGATCACCGTCGGAGAACAGTGTCGCTTCGTCGAAGGTCTTCAGCTGGCCGTTCGTGACGTAACCGTCGCGGTCGGTATCGGCGAAATAGAAGACCTGCACGATGCGGTGGTGAAACTCTTCATGGTCGATTCGACCGTCGCGATTCTCGTCGCTGGCGGCGAATGCTGCTCTCGGATCGTTGGTCGGTGGTGCACCCTGGGCGTGCGCAAGTGCCGGAAGAAACAGCATCCAGGCCATCAAGACAGCGCGCATAGCGAATCTCCCTTTCAGTCTACTACTTTCGGTCTACTACTTTCGGTCTACTACTTACGGTCTACTACTTACGGTCGACTACTTACGGTCGACTACAGGCATTCGACTTCGTTCAGCTTTGGATCTTCCAGGATCCGTCGGGCTGCCGGCAGGCCGTTCCATAGCTCTTCTGATTCTCGCCGCCGACGATGATGTCCTGCTGGTACTCGCGGCAGTAGCCGCCGCCGGTAGCCTGATAGGTCCGGGTGGGCGTGATGCTTCCCGAGTTGCCGGAGTCGGGATTTTGCCAGGTCGAGCGTTCCCCGCTGCGCCCTTGCTCGAACGCCCGGTTGGCGGCCGCCATGGCCATTTGCTTGTCTTTCTGGTCCAGATGATTGCCAATCGCACCGCCGACCAGTCCGCCGAGCAGCACACCACCGATGATGCCGGCCGTTCCGCCGCCGGCCGCGGCTGCGATCAGCCCGCCGCTCGCCGCGCCCAGCATGCCGCCCATCGTCGTCTTCGGATTGTTTCGAACCGTTTGACCGGTTTGCGCACAGCCACCGAGAACGAACGCGGCGAGGGCGAGCAACGCGATGAATTTGGTCGTCGTAACTGACATATGTTTCCCCTCTTTCGCGCACGCGGGTTGGTGTCTTGACGAACCGCTCGTTGGCGCTGCGCGCAGTCTAACCGACGGGGTCAGAGCTGCAATCACCGAACTTGGACCTCGACCCGCCGGTTTCGCCTGCGCCCCTTGGCATCGTTGTTAGGTTCGTCTGGGAAATTCGAAGAGAATCCGGCGGGATAGATCTGCTCATAGGCGATCCCCTGCTGAGCCAGGAAACTTGCAACGTTCTTGGCGCGATCTTCGGACAGCTCCTGATTGAATTGCTCTGGTCCCGTCGCGTCGGCGTATCCCTTCACGTCGACCAGCGCCGGGGGATACGATCGGATCTTATCCACCAACCAGAGAAGTTCGCGGTAGCCCTCCTCCTGGATCACGGTGCTGCCCACGTGAAAGTAGACGACGGCTACGTATTGGCGCGCCTCGGCGCGGGCTGCCGCCTCCATCTGCTGGCGTTGACGTTCCTGCGTTTCCAGTCGCCCCAACTCCTGGTCGTAAGTCGGCTGATACGCAGAGGCACAGCCAAGACCGCACAGCGTCGCCAACAGCGACACAATCATTTCCGCTCTCATGCTCCCTCCTTGGAACTGCGACTTGCCGCCTGCACGGCCGCACCCTCAGGTGTCGGCGGAAATTAGCACAGCCCCGGCGGTCGATTCGGCGCACCCAACCCCGAGAATCCTCGAGCTACAGCTGTTCGAGATGTCAGAGATCTTCGAGCAGGATGTGCCTGAGTTCCTGAATCGTTTATGGGTGGGATTGCGTGGAGCGGAGCGAGTTGAATACCACGTATTCGCTGGCGGCCTCCTCAATGTGAGCACTGGAATACTCGACGACGCCATCGTTTTGGCTGGCGGAGAGTAGCCTCGGACCGGAATGATCGAATGGGCGCGCACCCCGGGATCGACGGGAATCTCCTGCAAGTTCTCGATGAAGCGACTACGGGGTCCCTCCGATACCAGCCGGGCCTCGGGGCTTGGCGTCGAGACCTGGCGATCGCGAAGAACCGGAACTGCCGACAGCGCGCAGCCGCTTCTCGCGAAGAGCTCGGCTACAGTCGTTAATCGAGTCTCCTCGGTGTCAGCATCGAGCGCCGACCGAACAAGACGGATTTTTCGGCTTAGTGCGGTAGAAACTGCCGGCAGTAGTCGAAGGAACCGGAATCAGTTGCGGCCGCGACAAGCATCGATCGAGGTCGCGTATACTTGGCACCATGGAAACCCCGCAGTCGGCAAGAGAGGCGGCACCTCGCGAACCAATCGATCGCATCATCGAACCGCTG
>JAQBGU010000230.1:0-19801 GCA_032128375.1 Deltaproteobacteria bacterium
CGCGAACAACCGCTCAGTGACGCTTTGCGGCGGCAGAAGCGACGAAATTGGTCACTCCGGGCTGTCGCTTCCGCGGGCCCGACTCGGTTGACAGCGCGGCGCTGTGCTGGCTACGCTGCGCCGCCTCGATGGCACGACCGCTCCCCATCGTCTAGCGGTCCAGGACGGGGCCCTCTCAAGGCTCAAACACGGGTTCGATTCCCGTTGGGAGCGCCAGCTATTTCCGACAATACTTCCGACGAAACAAACGCCAGCTCCAGAAAATCGACCTCGCATAGTGCAACTGCTAGCGCAAGTGCAAGACCGGTTCGGCGTGGCGCCGGCTCGTCCGACTGGGTCATGGCGTTCATGGACTGCGAATTCGGTGGGCTCGACCCGGAGTTCCACGACATCACCGAAGTTGGGGTGATCCTGACCGACTACCGGTTGGTCGAATTGGCGCGGGCGGAGTGGAAGATTTTCGCCCGAGCCGAACGGATCAGCGCAGAGGGAGCCGCAATCGGCGGTTACAACGAGCAAGACTGGCAGGGTGCGCCGAAACTGCGCCGGGTCCTGACCGAACTCTGCGACATGCTGCCCAAAGGCGCGTTGGTGATCCCCGCGGGACAAAATGTGCGGATGGATGTCCAGTTTTTGGAACGGGGGTTCCGCTCGTGCGAAATTCCCTACCCATTCGACTACCACGTGATCGACTTGGCGACGCTGTTCTACTCGTGGTCGCTGGTGACGGGGGAACCGCTCTCGGGGCTCTCTTTGCGCCAGGCTGCGTTGACGGCCGGGCTGATCGAGGACTCGGTCCCGCATCGCGCCATGGCCGACACAGAGTTGACGCTGGACAGCTTCCGGCACTTCATCGGCCGACTCGCTCCGCGCGACAACATGGGGCGGCTCGGCTCAGGCGATTGATCGCGTCCCAGTGCCGCTACTCCGCAAAACGGCGGGTTGCGGCCCAAACTTTCGCAGGCACGACAGGTCGAATCCAGCCAACACGGGCATGATCCATCGTGCGGCCCAACTTCCAGAACGAAAGGTCACGGCCGAGTCGAAGTCGATCAGAACTGGCCGACCGTCGAGATCCGCTCGAACATTGCTGCGGTGACGCAGATCGAGGTGCACGACTCCGCATTTGTGGAGCCCGGCGACGGCTACTCGGAGGCTTCGATCAAATTCCGGTGTGAATGTCCACGGCCGACGGCGGGTGAAACGCACTCCGCCCCGGTGCTCCAGCACGATCGCCAATGAGTCGATGGAACCCAACAGCCGCGGAACCGAGGGGTGTCCACTGAGCGCTTCTAAGGCGCGCCTCTCCCGACCGATCAACCAGCGACCCAAGCTCTTTGCGACCAGCGGACGACGCGGTGAGAAATCCTTCACGACAACGGGACCGTCGTCGGAGTCTACCAACAACACGTCTGGACTCTCCCAACCACCGCTACGAAGCTTGACGACAGTTCGCTGAGCCAGATTCGCTCGCGTCAAACCTCGGACCGGTGCCATCGTCTTCATAGCCGCAGCATACCCGCAACGTTAGTCAGAGGTGCCGTCGGGAGCAAATATCTGTTCCTGGATCTAGCCTTCACTGGAACGCGGACGGCCGGATTGCGTCAGCACCAGATCCCACAACTTCTTGCGAAGCCGCTCCTTGAATGCGGGATCTGCCTTCACATCTATCCCGTCCGCCTCGAGAAACTCGCGCAGCTCATCGAGTGTCACATCCGAGAACGCGTTCCCGGATGTCGGATCATTTTCCTTGGTCGCCATACCCCGCCCCGGTCCGAATCTGGTTCGGGCCCCCATCAGGCCACCAGTTCCGACAAGTGTTGCGCTGGAGCACCGACTTCAGCAAGTCCAGGGTCCACAGCCTCCACGAGCAGGCGCTTGACCCGATACAGACTCGAGCGAACCGAGTCACTCGAGCGCGACACCTCCTTCGCAATCTCGGCGATTGTCATATTCTGGAGGTGTCTCATGATAAATACCTGCGCGTGCCATTCGCCAACCGAATCGAGTTGCTCCTGGATTGTCTCGGAGCAGCGCTGCAAACCGAGATGCTCTTCCGGAGAACACGATGCGAGTGAGGCGGGCGGCCGCACCAAATCGAGACGCGCACCCTCGAGACGTTGCCGTTGAGTCTTGGCCCGTCGCAAGTGATTGTTTACGGTATTCCGCGCGATCCCGTAGATCCACGAAACCAACAGCGACTCACCGCGGTACGCATCGATGGACTTGAACACCGAGATAAAGGTCTCCTGAACCACCTCCTCAGTGTCTGCGTGATTTCGCAATCTCGCATGACTAAAATTATAGATGCGCTGAAAGTAGCGGTTGTAGAGCAGATTGAACGCATCGTGGTCCGAATTCCGGATCGACTCGACGAGTTCGTCATCAGTAGTCTTCGATTCAGCTTCAGTATAGTGATTGCCCGAATTCGTTGCTTGTTGATCAGCGACGGTCCTACTACGGGCGACAACTCGGTACTCAGCATTCTGTCGGGACAACGCGCATCTCCTGCGTTGGCCCCTCCCAGGCAGACCTTTCGGCCGCACACTCTGTATGTGTCCAGTCAGCGCAGTTCGTGGCAACAACGGGTGGATTTTTGTCGTTTCGCAGCAAGCCTTCACGTCGTGTGAAACGAACCTACGGTTTCGCGCAGGCGACCCGGTTGAGAAACGTCGCGCCAGTGGGCGATTTTCCCCATACACAATTTAGCGAAATCGATCACGGGAGGGACAGCACTGCTCTCGAACAAGCGAGCGAGCGAGCAAACGAGCGAATACCCGGAGCAGCGAACGCTGCCATCGTGGGGGTGGACGCAGAACGTCGATCAGGAACCTCAATCTGCGGCCACCGCGAACGTTTCGCCCGCTTACAAGATAGGTGTCCTCTCAGCAGGCTTCGTGGCAACTGAAGAGCCGGAAAGAAAGTGGCCGCGCGACGAGTCGCGCGGCCACTTTCTCAAACTGATTCCGCCAAATTATCGCAAGTGCCCGATCACGGCCCTCAATCCTGGAGCCCCATCGGCGATCGAACGTCGCATTCGATACAGGTTCGCCTTGACCGCGTCTTCGGATTTCCCGAGCGCGATTGCAATCGCTCGAATCGACTGACTCCGCAGGTGCTTGAGGTGAAAGATTCGACGCTGGAGCGGTGTCAACTCGAATTCGATGATCTCCTCGCAGCGCTGAAGCACTCGCCGCGCCTCGACGGCCTCGTCGGGCGGCGGGGCTTTCGAGCTGACCTCGACCGCCGCGTCGCTGTCCAGCGATACGATCCCCGGGCGCCTTCGCCGAAACCGGCGATTGACCGTATTGCGCGTGATCCCAAAGATCCATACCAACAGCGAGGAACCGCCCTGGTAGCTTCCGAGAACTCGAAAGACCGTCAGGAACACCTCCTGACTGACGTCTTCAGCCTCAGCAGGATCTCGCAACCGCTTCAGCGCGAACCGATACACGCGCGGGAAGTAGGCCTCATAGAGCAGATTGAAGTGATCGATACTGCCAGCAAGAATCTTGTTGACCAATTCAGCGTCGCTCGTCCAACCCTTTTCTTGATTCGACACGGTACCTCCGGCACTCCTTCTACCGGATCGAGGTTGAGATGCGGATGGCGAGCTGCGCAATCGCGCAAACTCGGTAAGGACAGACCCCCAGTAGATCTGTCCAGCGCTTCCCGACCTCTTCTCCCCGGCGAAAGATGGCTTTTCAAGAGCTGGGACCGAAGTCCCAGTCTTTCTGTGAGCAAGCCTCGTGCCAGGTGATTTGTTGCAGGTAAGAACGCTGAGAAATGCTTGATCCAAAACATGAAATTGACGCGGTCGGCGGTCGAAACACGTTCGATTCGGGCTCTAGAGGAAGTGGAAAGTTTTTCCACTTCTGGGCACTACCATTCACTCGAGTTGGCCTACAGCTTCCCGGGCTGAATCCACCATCGCCCCTCCACCCGCTCCCAGCGATCCAGACGCACCAACCCGACGCGCCCCGGTCGCAAGGGCCGATCGTCCTTACCGAGGAATCGGACTTGAACGAGCGCGCGGAACCGATTCTCGAACAGGAACTCTTCGACCAACAAGCTCTCGGGACGACTTCGCTCGAAATTGGCCTCGGCCAGGGTCTGGGCCAAATCGGCGTAGTAATCGAAGAACGCGTCTGGTGTGCGAAAGTGATCGCGAAGCCCCTTGTCATTGAACGTCTCGAGTGTGTTGAAGCGCCGCCGGATCAAACGACCGTAGAAGGTCTCGGCCCGCTTCATGAAATCGAGCGCGTACTCGCCAGACACGCCGACGCTCCCGGCTGGCGGCTTGGGGATATGCCCTGCCGTGGACGAACAGGCCAGACCTGCGAGCCCAATCGCCAATGCTGTCACGATACCCGCAACGGTCCGGTTGCCAACCATTGCCACCCCCGTGGCTACCCCCGAACCCATCGCCGAACCCATCGCCGAAATGATCGCCGAAATGATCGCCGAAACTACAGTCAGCCCGCGCAATCCAGGCGCTCCCTGACATGTGCAACCACTTGATCTATCGCGATCCGCTGCTGGTCCATGCTGTCCCGATCGCGCACCGTGACCTTGGCGTCGTCGACGGAATCGAAATCGTAGGTGACACAGTACGGAGTTCCTGCCTCGTCCTGCCTCCGGTACCGGCGTCCGATGTTCCCCGACTCGTCGTAAAACACATTGAAGTGCCGACGAAAGAGCGCTTCCAGCTGATGCGCCGGCTCGGCCAGCTTTTTCGACAATGGCAGAACCGCCACCTTTACAGGTGCGAGTGCTGGGTGGAGGCGCAGCACGATTCGCGAATCGCCCCCCTCGAGATCCTCTTCTGTGAAGGCATCGCAGAGCAGCGCCAAAACCGTTCGATCCATCCCGACCGACGTTTCGATCACCATCGGAGTAAACCTCTGCTTTGCGTCTCCGCCGGTAACATCCAGGTCCTTGCCCGAATACTCCGAGTGCCGGGTAAGGTCCCAGTCGCCGCGATCGTGAATTCCCTCGATTTCCTGCCAGCCAAAGGGAAAGTGATATTCGACGTCGACAGCGTTCTTGCAGTAGTGAGCCAGTTCGTCGGCCGCATGCGGTCGGGTCCTCAACGACTCGGGCGAAATTCCCAATTCCTCGTGAAATCGCAGCCGTTCGGCCTGCCAATGCTCGAACCATGACGCGCGTTCGTCCGGATGGCAGAAGAACTCCAGTTCGGCCTGCTCGAACTCTCGGGACCGGAAGGTGAAGTTTCTGGGATTGATTTCGTTGCGGAACGCCTTGCCGATCTGTGCGATCCCGAACGGCAGCTTCTGGCGCGCGGCCTCCCTGACGCGCTTGAAGCTGGTGAAAATCGGTTGGCATGTTTCCGGACGCAGGTAGGCGATCGCCGCGTCCTGCTCCGACGCGCCGATGCGCGTCTCGAGCATCAAATTGAACTGGCGCGGCTCGGTCAGATCGTGCTCCGAAGTCCCTTCTCGCGCCGAACACGGAGGCGCGCCTTCGAGATGATCCGCGCGAAAGCGCTTCTTGCAGGCGCGACAGTCGACCATCGGGTCGCTGAAATGCTCCGTGTGACCCGATGCATCCCAGGTCCGGGGATGGCCGATGATGGCGGTATCCATGCCCTCGACATCCGGCCTTTCGCGGACGACTTTCTGCCACCAGCGAGCCTTCAAGTTGTTCTTCAACTCCACGCCGAGAGGCCCGTAGTCCCAGAAACCATTGATGCCGCCGTAAATTTCACTCGAGGGAAAAATGTATCCCCGCCTCGCGCATAGCGAAACCAGCGTATCGAGCCGATCCAATCGCCGGCTTGCCGCGTCTGACATGATCCCCCCCCAACACCCAGCCCGTCTACGAGTCGACCACCGCTGATATGGGTAGTCGCTGGTTGGGTGGGGGCAGCAGTATATCCGCTATCCGCCGGATGGGGATCGCATCAGCTGATCCACGAAGTGCTCGCTGCGCAGTTCGACACCGAGATGGAAGCGTTGCAGGCGTCCCACCAGGCGATGAGCCTCGTCGAGTGGACCGGTGGCCATAGCGAGCCGGTCGAGCTGGTCCCAATCGAAGTCGAGTCCACGCTCCAACGTGCGAAGCGTGCCCCGATGAACGCGAATCAGTCCGTGCGATTGCGAGCTGCAGGGGTCACACACGACCCCTCCTTCCGGTACGGAGAACTCGATCGTCTGGGTCGCCAGTGCTGCCCCACAACGGACGCAGCGTGAGAACTCCGGTCGCAGACCCAGCGCGTCGAGGGCGCGCAGCTGGAGTAGTGTTCGGAAGCGCTCGTCGGGATTCCGTTCTGTCAGCGCTTTCAACGCACTTAGCGCGAAGCGAAACAATCGCTGCATTTCAGCACGAACGCCGTCTTCTGGAGTCAGGCGATCGAGGATCTCCAGCAGGTAACAACCGAGCGCGAAGCGCGTGGTTTCGACACGCAACCCCGTAAACGGTTCGATCAGTTTCGCGTGGTCCAGCCGCGCAAGGGCCCCGCGGTGGCGACGATCGACTTGGATCTGGACGTGGTTGAACAAATCCAGACTGCCTGGGAATCTCTTGACACTGCGGCGCGCGCCCTTTGCGATCGCGGCCAGCTTGCCCAACTCGGGAACCAGCAGGTGGATAATGAGATCTGACTCTCCGAACTCGACGTAGCGGAGAACCAGCGCCTCAGTTCGAAGGGTCGTCACGATTTCGCTCTATTCCAACTGTTCCGACGCCGACTTCCCACGCACGACCGGCTTCGCGGGCTGGCTGGGGTAGTCGCTGAGGTGGATGCTGGGTGGGGTACTGGGTGGGTGTGGGTGCTGAGACGATTGCTGAGCTTGTTCCAAGGCGAGCGCCCGGACCGCGTCGCGTCGGTAGACGATCGCGGGTTCGTCGAGCGACCCTGCAAACCAATCGATTCGTTCCCAGACCCAGACGGCGGCGAGAATCATTCCGATCGCGATGGGCGCGGCCACCGCGATCGCGAGCCCGCGATAGTTTCGCGACCGCTGGTGTGCAATTTCGTGATCGGATGCGGGCGGCTCGCCCAACAGACGATTGATCGAATCTTCCGAATCGAGTCCCAGCGCGTCAGCGATCGTGCGCACGAACCCTCGAGAGAATCCGTCAGATTGGCCGTCGAATGCACCAGCCTCGAGACGCTCGAGGGATCGCCGCGGGATCTTCGTCGACTCCGCGAGATCATCAAGCGAAATCCCTCGCAGCCGCCGCTGGCGAGAAAGATAAGCCCCGATTGCCCCACCCGCGCGGTCGATCAACGGAGAAGTTGCAGGTACTCCTCGGACTTCGTGCTCCACTGGCCACCCGGCGCGCTGGCGACGGCCGCCATCAAGTGACTCACCGCCCGCTCACGATTCCCCAACGCTACATAAATCTCGCCAATTCGATAGTTTGCCTCGGCCGCTGCGTTCGGGTCGGGGCGATTCTCGAGCACCTCCCGGAAGTGCGAAATCGCCTCCAAGCGCTGCCCCTGCTCCATGTCCAGAATGCCGAGACTCAGCAGCGACGGCCAGTAGCTGGGACTGAAATCTCGCGCCAGTTCGAGTGTGCGACGCGCTTCCTCGGTCCTTCCCAGCTTGTACTCCGCCCAGCCACGGTTCGCGAGTGCACGCCAAGGTGCTGGGAACGTTGCGCTGTCCGCCAGGAAGTCGGATTCGGCGCGCGCTTCTTCGTAGCGCTCACTTCCCAGCAAAAGACCCGACAGGTTCAGCCGCGCTTCGTGGAAGTCGGGCGCGAGAGCGATCGTGTTGCGGTAGTGGAGCTCGGCTTGTTCATATTTGCCCTTCAGCAGGTATGCATCGCCAATGGCGTACTGGATTCGCGCATTCTTCGGGTCGAGGGTCTCCGCGATCAGAAATTCGCGCAAGCCGAGTTCGACCCGGTCCGTACGCAGATAGTCGATGCCGAGGTTCATGTGCGACCGGGCTTCTGTCACTTCCTTCTTTGTCTGCTGATTCGAGCCGGTCGAAGCGCAGCCCACTGGCAGCATCATCAACAGAGCGAGTATCAGCCGGTGCGAAAATACGCGGTTTGCGCTCCGGTTCGTGCAATTCGACATTTCAGATCCCTCCTTGAACGCTGCGATATTGCGATTCAGGCGACTGCAGCGGCTATCAAACTCGGCCGTTGCCATGATTCGTTTGAGGATGTGACGGCTGTCACGACTTCTTCAGGCCCAGCAGACGCGTCGACGGTTGGCGACGAGGCGCAACGCTGAAAACGGAACTTGCTCAACACCGCTACCGCGTCCGATTCGGCTGGGTCCGTGCAGGGCTCCAGATCGGCCGATCCCGGCTGAGATTCCCGGACGAATTCGCGCCAGATCTGGTTCGCGAGCTCGTTTCGAACACCCGTTTCATTTACCGGGTGCGCACAAAGATCTTCATCGAACAGAAACCCCAAGCCCTCGGCCCAGAGCAGTGCCGCGTGTTCGGAAACTCCCGCGATGTCGCTGGATTCGCCACAAGCGCGAAACAAGACCACATCCGCAGTCCTACGACACTGGACTGCTACCGTGATCTGGGAACCTCTGACGGCATCGGTGTGAATCGCGATCGCAGCCGAAGCCGGCCCCACTGGCAGCTCCGGAATCGAAACAACCGGAGAGTTCAGCGAGCAGCACAGCGATACAAGCTCCACCGCGTTCGGTTCGAACTCCGAGCTCGCATTGGACAGCATGCTTTGCGTATCGGATCGGGAGGCAGGACCCTTGAGACTCCTGCGGCCGCAGCGGCGCGCGCAATCCCGCGGCATCACTGAATCTTCTGGCTGTGCCGGGTCGGAGGTCGGAGCCGACACTCCACCCCCGGCCCTTTCGCGGTCGGAGACGCCGGATACAATGGCGGCTGATTTTCTTCACCCGAGCACCAGCAAGACCCCCGCGGAGAGGCGAATGCCGGAAAAGGCAGTTCAACAAATCGACAGCGTTGCCATTCGATTCACCGGCGATTCCGGCGACGGAATGCAGCTGACCGGAACCAAGTTCACCGAGTCGACCGCGCTCGCGGGCAACGAACTTGCAACCCTACCAGATTATCCGGCGGAAATCCGAGCTCCTGCCGGTACGCTTGCTGGCGTATCGGGTTTCCAGATCCATTTCTCGTCAAAGCACATTCGGACGCCTGCCGACCACCCGGACGTACTCGTTTCATTCAACCCGGCGGCGCTTCGCGCCAATATCGAAGACCTACGCCCGGGTGCGATGGTCATCGTCAACAGCGACAGCTTCACAGACGCCAACTTGAAACGTGCGGGCTACACGGAGGATCCTCTTCCGACTCTCCGCCAGCGGTTCACGATGGTGGAAATTCCGCTGACGAAGTTGAACCGTGAAGCACTGAAGGACCTCGATATCAGCGCTCGCGATGCCGACCGATGCAAGAACTTCTTCGCTCTCGGCTTGATGTTCTGGCTGTACAACCGCCCCATGGAATCGACCTTCCGCTGGCTCGAGCAGAAGTTCGCCGGTGACGTGCTCGAGGGAAATAAGCGCGTGCTACAAGCCGGTCACGCATTCGGTGAGACGACCGAGCTGTTCCCGGTTCAGTATCTGGTTCCCAAAGCCAAGATCCAGCCCGGCATCTACCGCAACATCACAGGCAATACCGCGCTCGCGTGGGGCATCATCGCTGCGAGTGTCCAGATGAAGCGGCCGGTGTTCCTCGGCGCCTACCCGATCACCCCTGCGAGCGATGTGTTGCACGAAGTTGCGCGGCATCGCAACTTCGGCGTGAAGACATTTCAAGCGGAAGACGAGATCGCCGCCATCTGCTCCGCGATCGGCGCGTCGTTCGCCGGCATGTTGGGTGTCACCACGACCAGTGGCCCAGGTTTCGTGTTGAAGCAGGAGGCACTGGGACTGGCCGTGATGGCCGAACTGCCGCTGGTCGTCGTCGACGTCCAACGCGCGGGGCCATCGACCGGCATGCCGACCAAGATCGAGCAGGCCGACCTCATGCTCGCCCACTACGGGCGCAACTCCGACAGTCCGCTGCCGATCATCGCGCCCATGTCACCTGGTGACTGTTTTCACACGGTACTGGAAGCCTTCCGCTGGGCGGCAAAATACATGACCCCGGTTGTGATCCTCTCGGATGGTTACCTCGCAAACAGCGCCGAGCCCCTGGTTGATTCCGGACGTTGACTCACTGCCACGCCAGCCAGTGGAATTCCACACCGAAGCCGACGATTTTCATCCCTATGCGCGTGACCCCGATACGCTGGCTCGGCCGTGGGCGATACCCGGCACAGCCGGACTCGAACACCGCATCGGCGGATTGACCAAGGAGAACATCAGCGGGAACGTATCCTACGACCCCGGCAACAATGAAGAGATGATCAAATTGCGTGCCGACAAGGTCGCGCGTATCGCCGCGGAGATTCCGCCGCTCGAAGTGGACGGCCCTGCCAAGGGCGATCTGCTGGTCGTTGGCTGGGGCGGCACCTACGGCGCGATCACTTCGGCGGTCGAGGACGCGAGGCGCGAGGGCATCGCGGTGTCCTCCATCCACCTTCGGCACCTCAATCCGTTCCCCGGAAACCTCGAAGAAATTCTGCGCAACTTCGACAAGATTCTCGTACCCGAGCTGAACAGCGGCCAACTGGTGAACCTGCTGCGCGCAGCGTTTCTCGTCCCGGCTGTGGGAATGAGCAAGCTCCGCGGACAACCGTTTCACGTTGACGAACTGCTTCTTCGGATCCACGAGATGGCAGGCAAGGAGAATCAGTGATGGCGAAAGCAGCGTTGAAACTGACCCGCAAAGATTTCGAGACCGAGCTGGACGTTCGCTGGTGTCCCGGCTGCGGCGACTACGCGGTCTTGGCGAATGTCCAGCGCGTCATGCCCGAATTGGGTGTGCCGAAGGAGAACTTCGTATTCGTTTCGGGGATCGGCTGCTCGAGTCGATTTCCGTACTACATGAATACGTACGGTTTCCACACCATCCATGGCCGTGCCCCGGCGTTCGCGACGGGGATCAAGGCCAGTCGCCCGGAGCTTTCGGTCTGGGTTGTTACGGGTGACGGTGACGGGTTGTCAATTGGCGGCAACCATCTGTTGCACACGATCCGCCGCAACGTCGACCTCCAGATTCTGTTGTTCAACAACCGCGTGTATGGGCTCACGAAGGGGCAGTACTCGCCAACCTCTCCAATCGGGATGCGCACCAAGTCCACACCGGATGGATCGATCGACCACCCGGTCGACCCACTCTCGTTCGCGCTCGGGGCCGGAGCGACGTTCGTGGCGCGATCGATCGATGTCGACGCGCCGCACCTGAAGGACATCCTGCGCCGCGCGTTCGAGCACCGCGGAACCGCGTTCGTCGAAATCCTGCAGAACTGCCCGGTCTACAACGACAACGAATGGGTAGAAGTCGAGAACCGCAAAAGCCGGGTCGATGCCGCGCTGGTGCTCGAAGAAGGAAAGCCGCTGGTATTTGGCACCCCGGGTAACCGGCGGGGCATCAAGATCCATGACGGCATCCCGTCGGTAATAGCGCTGAGCGACGACGCCGATCCGATCGAGGCGGGTGTAGCCATCCACTACGAGCGCTACGAAACCGCCGGTTACGCATTCGCGTTAGCCAGCCTGTCGCGACCCAATTTCCCGCTACCGATCGGGGTATTCCGCGCAGTCGATCGACCGACTTACGACCAGATGTTGCACCAACAAGTCGAACGCGCCGTCGAAAAGAGGGGAGAGGGTACACTTCTCGGCCTGCTCCACTCCGGAGATACGTGGACTGTGGAACCGTCCTAGCAGTCTGCGAGAGCGCCAGCTCTAGCGTGCAGGCGACGACGGTGAAGAATTCGAAGCATGCGCCCTGGAGGTAGGCCGAAGAGTTCGTCTGCATGCGGACGCGTCTCTAGTCTGCGGTCGAGACTCGCGCGAGCTTCACTGCACAGAACTTGAAGCCTGGAATTTTCCCGTCAGGGTCGAGTTCGGCCATCGTGAGCAAGTTCGCCCCGGCTTCGCGAAAATGGAACGGGATGAAGACCGCCCCGCGGATCTCAAGGGTCGCGATCCGGGCCCGCAGAGTGACGGATCCGCGGCGGCTTGTCACTTCCACCCAATCTCCATCATCGACGCCGAGCGCCGCCGCGTCCTCTGGGTGCACGCCGACAAAGGCATCCGGAGCGATCTCATCGAGCGCTCGTGTGCGCCGCGTCATCGACCCGGTGTGCCAGTGCTCGAGCATTCGACCGGTGTTCAGGATCAGCGGGAACTCGGCATCCGGTAGTTCGGGTGCCTCGGACCAGTGGACCGGAACGAATTTCGCTCGCCCGTTGGCGGTCGGGAAACCCTCTTCGAAAAGTACCACCGGTCCGTCATCGTTGAGCGGGTCGGGATTCGGCCACAATTTTCCGCTGGCTCCCAGGTTCGCATGGTTCAGCGTTGCATAGGACGAGGTCAGCCCCGCGAACTCGTCGAATATCTGCTCGGGCGAGTCGTACTGCATCGGGTAGCCGAGCCGCGTCGAGACCTCACAAAGGATCTCCCAGTCGAGCCTGGCTTGGCCGGGCAGCTTCAGCGCAGGACGACCGATCTGCACTCTCCGATCCGTGTTGGTGTAGGTACCGAGTTTCTCGACGAATGCACTCGCCGGCAGAATGACGTCCGCGAACTCGGCAGTCTCTGTCAGGAAGATGTCCTGCACGACCAGAAAGTCGAGTTGAGCGAGTGCCGCGCGCACCTTGTTGGTATCGGGATCGGACAGGAACGGATTCTCGCCCATGATATACATGCCACGGACATCACCCGTGAGTGCCGCATGCACGATCTCGACAACCGTCAGACCGCGCTTTCCCGACAGCTCTCGACCCCAGGCGCTCTCGAACTTCCTGCGGATCTCCGGGTCCTCGACCGATTGGTAGTCGGGGTACATCATCGGAATCAATCCCGCATCACTCGCTCCCTGTACATTGTTCTGCCCACGCAATGGGTGCAATCCCGAACCACTTTTGCCGATATTGCCGGTCAACAGTGCGAGCGCAATCAGACATCGCGCGTTGTTGGTTCCGTAGGTGTGTTGAGAAATTCCCATCCCCCAGAAGATGATGGCCTGTTGCGCACTCGCGAAATCGATGGCGACCTCTCGAATTTTTTCGGCTTCGACTCCACAGATGGCTGCCACGCGTTCGGGCGGGTACTCGGCGACTAGCTCGCGAAGTGCGTCGTAGCCTTCCGTGTGCTGTTCGACGTAATCGCGATCGACCAATCCCTCCTCGATGATTGTACACATCATCGCGTTGTAGAATGCCACGTCGGTACCCGGCCGAATCCGGCAATAGTGGTCCGCGTGATCGGCGAGATCGCCTCGCCGGGGATCCACGAAGATCAACTTCGTCCCGCGCTTTCGCGCCTCTTTGAAGAACGTAGCCGCCACTGGGTGATTCGAGGTCGGGTTCGCCCCCGCGACCAGCACCGCATCTGCGTTGGCGACGTCAGCGTAAGTCGTCGTCACCGCGCCGCTTCCGATCCCCTCCAACAGCGCGGCGACACTCGACGCATGACACAAACGGGTGCAGTGATCGACGTTGTTGGTGCCAAACGCTACCCGAACCAGCTTCTGGAACAGGTACGCCTCCTCATTAGAACACTTTGCACTGCCGAAGCCCGCCAACGAATCGGACCCACTGCGGTCGCGAATCTCGCCAAATCGGCGTGCGATGAGATCGAGTGCCTCGTCCCAGCTGGCCTCGCGAAACGCCGGTAGCACTTCGGCGTAATCGACCAGACCGCCTGCCTTCTTGCGGCGGCGGCCGGGGCCCTTCCCTTGCACATGCTTCCCTTGCACATGCTTCCCTTGCACATCCTTCCCTTGCACATCCTTCCCTTGCACATCAAGAGATAGCGGTCCCTTCGGATAATTCTGCTGGCGGCGGATCAGCGGAACACCCAGGCGCTGGGGGTGCTGCGCGTAGTCCCAGCCATAGCGCCCCTTGACGCAGAGTCGCTTCTGGCTCGCCGGGCTCTCGCGACCTTCTGCGAAGACGATCTCGTTGGCCTGTTCGTCGACTTGATAGCTGAGTGCACAGCCGACACCGCAGTAGGGGCAAACGCTATCGACTTGCTTGAGCGCATCGCGCGGGCGCAGCGGCGCACCCATCGGCTTGTCGACCAGCGCGCCTGTGGGACAAACCGCCGCGCACTCGCCACATGAGACACAGCTACTCTGCCCCATGGGCGCGTCGAGATCGAACGCGACCGTTGTGCCATAGCCCTTCCCAGAGCGACCGAGCACTTCGTTGCTCTGCAGATCATCACAGGCGCGTATGCACAGGTCACACAGGATGCAGGCCTGGTGGTTGACTGCGATCACCGATGAGCTGTCGTCACGTTCACGGCCGTTACTCGAATGGAACCGGTCCACAACCGCCGCGTAGCGATCCGCCAGCTCGAAAAGTGCGTTGTCAGCGGTCGTGGATTGCTTGGCATCCAGTTCGCGCGTCGGCTGGTCGGCCATCATCAGCTCGATCAGCAGCTTGCGGTCCGCCTCGACCTCATCGGTAGCCGTGCGCACGACCATTCCCGATTCGCAAGGACGCACACACGACGCGGTCAGAGTCCGAGCGCCGATATCGACGACGCAGATGCGACACACTCCCGCAGGCTTCACGCGCGGGTCGTGGCACAGTGTCGGAATCTCGATCCCGGCCGTGCGCGCCGCCTGCCATAACGTGGTTCCCTCGGGTACCACCACTTCGATTCCGTCGATAGTCAACTCGATCATTTCGCCGTCCCGACGCCGTATTCGGTCCCGTCTCGGAGATAGCCTTCCTCGGTCCAGCCTCGCGCGAGGTTGTAACTTCGAATCATCTCGGCGAGTCGCTCGCGCTGCAGACGGACGCCCCCCCTTTCACCACCGGTCGCTTCTTCGAAGAAGCGCGCGGGCAAAGTGTCGTCGCTGGGCTGCCAGCCCTCGCGGATGTTGTAGGCCTTGCGCGATTCGACGATTCGCCGGCCCAGATCGCGTAGTTCGTCCGCATCGATATCCCAGCCAGTGACGGCTGCTAGGAGCTCCGCCGCTTCCGCATGGAAGTCGCGAAAAACACCCCGAACAAACTTGCACAGGATCATCGAGTCGATCACCGCCGCCTGGTTTTCGGTCTCGACCGCGAGTTGTGCACTGCGCGCGTCACCCTTGCAGCGATCGACTCGGTCCGAGAAATCGAGTTCGTAGGCGCCACTTTTATTGTGGTCGGCGCCGCGGGTCCCGACTGCAAACCCGAGCGCCATGCTCTGGAGTGCGCGCGGCTCGTAGCCGGGGATTTCCAGTCCCTTGACCTGAGGCGCGAAGTCGATCGAACCGCGTCCGATCTGCAGTGCGGCGCGGCGCGATCCTTGCGCCAACAGCTCGCCCAGGCCGCGCCGGTGCGCGATGTCCGACAGCAGCGAGAGTAGCCCTTCGGCATCGCCAAAACGCGGTGCCGATTCCAAATAGCCGCGCTCGGCGCACTCCATAGCGAACGCGATCGTTCCACCGGCGGAAACGGTATCGAGCCCGAGTTCGTCGCAGCGGTGGGCCGCAGCCAAGACCGCATCGGGGTCGCGTATGGCACACAGAGAGCCGAGAGCAAACATGCTCTCATACTCAATTCGGGTGCTGCGTCCGCCGGTGAACGAGTAGACATGTTCGCAACCAATATTGCAGCTCGCGCACGACTTCCGCCCGGTCTCCCGCTCGGGTGCCAGCTCCTCGGCCGTGAGTGCTTCGGCTGCCTCGAACGATCCTTCCATGAAATTGCGGGTCGGAAGCACGCCAAGGCGATTGAAGGCCGCGAGATTGGCGACGGTGCCGAGTTCACGGTACTTCGCGGTATCCGGACCGCGCGCTCGCTTCGCCAATTCGCGCGCGAGACTTACGACCCGCTCTGGATCGGCCAGTGCGGTCGTCCGGTCTCCGGCCACAACCAACGCCTTCAGCCGCTTTGCCCCCATCACCGCACCGAGGCCGCCGCGACCCGCGTGGCGACCATCGTTCGAGATCGTCGCGTACAGAACCTGGTTCTCACCCGCGACACCGATCGCCGCGACCCGACCGGAGTCGCACAGCGCCTGGCTAGTCTGTTCGGCCGACGCCCCCCACATCGAGGTGGGACGAAGCTCGCCGTCGACCCACTCACTCGGCTCGCGACAACGCCCGACCAACACCATCGCGTCCACACCCATGCGTTTGCCAGCGATCGCGAAATGCGAGCCGGACAGCGCGTCATTGATGAACCCCGTCAGTGGGGATTTGGCCACCACGGCGAACTTGGCCGAAGTCGTCAGCGGTGTACCGACCAGCGGCGAAAAGCTGAATATCAGCGGCGCTTCCGGCGCCAGCGGATCGACACCGCGCGGCGCTTCGCGATGCAACAGCCACGCCCCCAAACCTACGCCACCGAGTGTCTTTCTGAGTATCTCCTCGGGCAGCGGGACCAACTCGCCGCGTCCCCGGGTCAGATCGAAGCGCCAATACTGACCGTGGAAGCCGAACATTCAGCCGCCCACCGCGCCGTCGAGAACGATCACGCGTTCACCGGCTCCGATCGGGATCGCCGTCTTTCGGACGAAATCGACGCCTCCCAGCGATACCAGGTAGTGCTTCGCGACGGAATCGCCATCCAGAATTTCAACCTTCGGGAGCATATTTCCAAGCACCTCTCCGAGCGTTCCGACCGGAACCGTCATCTCGCGCAGCCCCATTTCCAGGCGCGCGCGCCCGAAAAACTCCAGCGTCGCCATTGGGTGTTCGGCCGTTCGGCGTACCGCGTCCAGATATTCGGCTGGCGTATTGAAGCCTTGTACCGATTCAATATCCGGCAGCTGATGTGCAGCAAGCTTCGTGTAATCTAGCTCCTCGAGCAGCCCGAGTGGACGCAGTTTTTTTGCGCGCAGCATCTCTTCCACAACAGGGAGTGACGAACGCGGATAAACCGCCGCCAGCGTCTGGACGTGTCCGTCGACCTCGGCCGCCGCGGCACCGTTGTGGTCGAGCATCGCGCGCACAAAAGCGGCTGTCAGATACGGAGCGTCGGTGGCTGTCACAAACGCGAGTTCCGAGCGGGTGCATGCGAGTCCCTCCCGAATCCCAGAGAGCGGACCGAGCGACGGATCGCGGTCGCGCACGACCCTGGCTTGCAGCGGGGGAAGTGCGAGATCTCTGGACGACACGACGATGACTTCGTCGACCAGTGGCCTCAGCGTGGCAACGACATGCGACACCATGGGTACGCCGGCCCACGGCAACCACGCCTTGTCGCGACCCATCCGAGTCGATTTCCCGCCACACAGTACGATGGCCGCTGCCGACATTCAGTCCTCGTCGGGCGTCGGAAAATTTTCGAGAATCGACACCAGTGGCCCCAGCGCAACCTGGCCCAAGCCGCAGATGCTCGTGCGCTGTAGGGTCGCGTTCAGGTCCGCGATGGCAGCATGCTGCTGGCGTGTGGGTTTTTCTACCGATTCCAAGAGCTGCACGGCCTTTTCGGTCCCCACTCGACACGGAACGCACTTTCCGCACGACTCGTTGCGGAAGAACCGGGTCACGTTGAGCCCCACCTCCAGCAGGTTCGCACCATCGCCGACAAAGACAACGGCGCCAGACCCCAACATCGAGCCAGCTTGCACGAGCGTCTCGAAATCGAGAGGAACGTCCAGATGATCCGGCGACAAGAAGTTGCTCGATGCGCCACCGGGAGCAATCGCCGCCAGGTTTTGTCCTTGGCGCATGCCGCCGCAACGTGACAGCAGATCTCGCAGCGTGGTTCCCATCGGGACCAGCTGCACCCCGGGCTCGGCCACATCGCCACTGACACTGATGAATTTATGCCCGGCGAACCCCGATGCACCAAGCGAACGCCACCAATCGACTCCGTTTTTCAATATCCCAGTCGCGTGCGCGAAGGTCTCGACGTTGTTGATCAACGTGGGGCGACCGTAGAGCCCGTGGGTCCCCGGAAACGGCGGCTTGTTGCGCGGTTCGCCGCGCCTCCCCTCCATGCACTCGAGCAGCGCGGTCTCTTCACCAAGGATATAGCCACCCGGCGAAACGAAGATTTCGACATCAAAATCAAAACCGCTGTCGAAAATGTTCGATCCGAGCGCGCCGACTTGGCGAGCGCGGTCGATCGCTTCTGCGAGCCGCTCGCGCTCGGGCTCGTATTCGTGGCGAATGAACACCCAGCCCCGCGAGGCACCGATGCAGTAACCGGCAAGCGCCATACCCTCGATCACCAGTTCAGGCAGATCGCGCAGAATCACGCGATCCTTGAAAGTCCCGGGCTCGCTCTCGTCAGCGTTGCAGATGACGTACTTGGCTTCGGGTGGGGACTGCTCGGCCGCAACCAGCGCCCATTTGCGTCCAGTCGGAAAACCCGCGCCCCCCATACCACGCAGACCCGATTCCTCGAGGCGAGCGGACAGCCCGTCGCGCTCGCTTGCGAGGTTGCGGCGCAGCGCGTCGAAGCGGTCAGCGCCTGGCTCCCGGTAGAGGTCAGCGGCCTTCCAGTCGGCAACTGCCGTTGTCGAATCAGCGGGCGCTTCGAGCGCCGCGATAACGTCGTCAGCGTCCGATATTCGAACCGTCCGATGGCCAACGTTCGCGGCGGGTGCGCGTTCGCAGCGCCCGATACACGATACTTCCGTGACTTCCACATCCTCTCGCGCGCCCACCGCCGCCCGCAACCGCTCGCAGGCTTCGTTTCCGCCAGCGAGCTGGCACGAGAGATCCCGACACACCTCTATTGCGTACTTCTTCGGTGGCTCCCGGCGAAAATGTGTATAGAACGACGCGGCGCCCTCGAGCCGATACAGCGGCAGGCCGAGGCGCTCGGCCAACTCGCGCAACCCGTCCAGACTCAGCCACCCCTCTCGCTGCTGGAGTTGCATCATTTCTTCCATGAGTGTGGACAACAGCTGTTGCCTCCGGCTCGGGAGCGAACACAAGTCGTTGCGTATCCAACCGATTCGATCGACCTTCAGGGAAGATACTGGATTTTGGAGCGCGATCGAAGCTCGCCGCGAGTGCATGCCCGCTGGCGTGTTAGCCGCGGGATACCCCCAGTGACAAGGAACACGTCGTGACGACGGCCATGATACTCGGTGCCCACCGGGGCATTGGAGCGACCGACGCCCAATCGCGTTCTAACAAGACCCTCGACCTGGCCAGGCTACCGCTGCGGTTTCGCTCAATCGGATTGACCGGAAAAAGCGCGCGAAAATCGCAGGCGACGACTGTGCGACCCCTCGGCGAGGCTTATGGCTTCATCCCCGGAACGTTTTCGGCGAGCGTTGTGCCGATTTCGGCGGGAGAGATCGCGACTGCGACTCCGGCGGCTTCCAGGGCGGCTATTTTGTCGCTCGCTCGGCCCTTGCCGCCCGCGATGATGGCTCCCGCGTGTCCCATTCGCTTGCCGGGCGGTGCGTTCTGGCCCGCGATGAACGCAGTGACCGGCTTCTTCATGTGGCTCCGGATGAACTCGGCCGCCTCTTCTTCGGCGGAGCCGCCGATCTCTCTCCGATCATTACGACGGCCTTGGTGTCGGGGTCGGCTTCGAACAATCTCAGCGCGTCAATGAACGTGGTCCCGATGATGGGGTCGCCACCGATTCCCAGACACGTCGACTGACCGATTCCCAACCGCGATAGTTGATCGACCGCTTCGTAGGTCAGCGTGCCAGAGCGAGAGACCACGCCCACAGGCCCCGGCCGGGTGATCTGCGCCGGCATGATGCCGATCCGGCACTCTCCGGGCGTCACGACCCCGGGGCAGTTCGGGCCCAGCAGGCGCGTCTTCGAGCCACGCAGGGCCGCCCTGGC
>JAQBGU010000231.1:0-3399 GCA_032128375.1 Deltaproteobacteria bacterium
CTCGAGAATCTCGGGTAGCAACGTGCTTTGCGTTCTGCTTTCACCCTGGACGAAGCGTTTCATCCCAACCTCCTCGATCATTAATGCCTATCGCATAGATCGAGGGAACCCCTACAAGTTCACGTTTTTACACACTCTGGGTCGAAAGCGGACATGGGCCGTAAGGTCACCTGCGGCCTAAATCAGACTGTCTTTCCGCCTTCTGACTTTGGGTAGGCCCCATCACCCGTCACCCCTCACTCATCACTGTCCAATTACGATTCACCATATACGAACCAAGATTCACAGCAGTTAGGCGGATCTGCACTATCCTGTTCCGATGGCTCTTCCGAGACTCGTCCGGCTGGTGGCGATCGTACTGGTCGTGTGTGCCTGCGCCGAGCCGCAGGTTGCTTCCAGACCGTCGCGGGGTGGAAATCCAGCCGTCGCCATCTACCTCGTCGCCCATGAGGAGCACACGGGACTCGTCATCCCTCGTGCGGATATTCACGCGGGACTCTGGCCTGAGAGCCGGGATTTCCCCCGAGCGGATTACCTGGAAGTCGGGTGGGGGGATCGTGACTACTACCAGGGTCGCGACCAAGGTTTGTGGGGCACGTTGAAGGCGGCGTTGTGGCCCACACCGAGCGTGCTTCATGTGGTTGGCGTCCGCGGCCCGGTAGCCCGGTATTTCCGAGCGAGCGAGGTCGTCGAACTGATGCTTTCGCGCGACGGCTTTGAGCGGCTGGTCCGTTATATTCATGACGCGCACGAGCGCACTGGGGCTGCGGCCGCTGCTGCACTCGGTCCGGGGCTCTATGGCAACAGCCGTTTCTATCCCGCGTGGGAGTCGTTCCATCTCTTTCGCACCTGTAACGTGTGGACCGCTCGCGCCCTCCGTACTGCAGGACTGCCCATCCACGACTCGATCACCCGCGACGGGCTTATGTCCCAGGCGCGCGCCATCGGCAGGGCGCTCAACGCGCCTTGAAGCCACAACGAGTGCGCAGGTGATGAGATGATGCGGTTATGACGCGATGACGCAGTGAGTATTCATTTCTATTCGCGAAGATTTTATCGGAGAGGCAGTGTCCGCTTTCGACCCGTAGCAGTCGTTGAAGCGTAGACTACCCTGTAGGCTCGTCTTGGGGGGGTAATGAGCCAAGTCCAACGCAGAAACTTCCTCGTTACTGCCGCCAAGACGCTCGGGTTCACGATCCCGCAGACGAAGCTACGGCGCGCCGAGCAAGCGATTGAATGAACGCACCACCACGATGCGAGAGACGCGTCGTGTCACGGAAGGAGGGAAAGTGATATGACCCTATGTCCCATCGCATTGGCAGTTGGATGCAAGAAATGTCCGGCATTCACCGTCTGCCCCCTGAAAGGCGTCATCGGGGATTACAAGAAGCCGGAAGGTGCGGACCCGAAGCAGCAAGCTGACGCAGAAAACCGCGACCGATGAACCCAAGCAAATACGAGCGCAAAAAACCGGAGTGGAAGGATCAGACGTGGCGGCTGGGCAAGATGCTCCATGTTGGCTTGACTGACTCGCACGTCCACGAGGGGCTATTCAATGGCGTGGTGGCAGGCCACATCATAATGTTCTGGCATCAGCGTCAGAAGTCATCGTCGGTACCGTAACCGCCGGCCTTTTCCATCATCCCTCATGCTCCTCCTTCATCCGTTCGCCCCTATCCCTCGGGTAGCTCACTACGCGCACGCCTGCCGGGTCATGAAGCGAGCCAGCTGATCCGCAAAGCGCTTGCGATCGCTTTCGACCGTTTGCTGACGTTGATTCGAGTATTTTGCGCGTGTCGGTACGAGCTTCACTGCACAGGCAGGTCACGTCGAGGACGCCGGACACTCTCCGTCGATCCGGTACCGAATCGGCGTAATCCGGACCACTGGCGTCTGGCTCACGACACTAACGACTCGACCGGGACGCAGCGGCCCCGGGCGAGACCCGGGACCCGGACTGCTTCAGGTACCGGTAATAGTCGCTGTCCGTCGTGAGGATCACCACCGAGTTTTTGTTCTGCTCCTCCTTGTAGGCCTCCAGGGTGCGCGAGAAGGCGTAGAACTCGGGGTCGCCGCTATAGGATGCCCCGTACACGCGGGTGGCCTCGGCGTCGGCTTTGCCCCGTATTTCCTGGACCCGCCGGTAGGCGGTGGAGCGGATCTGGCGCAGCTCTTTCTCCATGGTCCCCAGGATCTCGGCGCTCCGGCCTTCGCCCTCGGACCGGAATTGGGCAGCGATCCGCTTGCGTTCCGAGATCATCCGGGCATAGACCTTCTCCCGGACGCTCTGCACGTAATCGAGGCGCTTGATGCGCACGTCCACCAGCTCGATCCCGTACTGGGGCATGACCTTGCGGGCTTCGGTCAGGATGGTTCGGGTGATCTCTTCGCGTCCGCGGACGACCGCCTTCTTCAACTCCTCCCGCACCTCGGCGGGGACCTCCTCCAGAATCTCTCCCTCGGGAACCACCCACGAGGCGCTGCGCACCAGCTCCACCAGCTCGCTGCCCGACACCTGGTCGCGCACGACGGAGTCGATGATGTCGTTCAGGCGCGAGCGCGCACCGGCCTCCGTGGCCACGCTCTCGAGGAACTTCTTGGCGTCAGCGATCCGCCAGCGAGCCGTCGTGTCGACCCAGATGAACTCTCGCCCTTTGGTGGGGATCTGGTTGGGGTCGCCATCCCAGATGAGCAGGCGCTTCTCGAAGCGGCGCACCTCCTGGATGACGGGAAGCTTGACGTGCAGCCCTGCCTCGGTGACTGGTGCCCCCACGGGCCGGCCGAACTGGACAATCACCGCCTGTTCGCCCTCCTCCAGCGTGTAGAGGGTCCCGGACAAGACGATGGCGAGCGCCAGCGCGAGGAACCCGAGTCCGATAATTAGCGCGTTCTTCATGGCTACTTCCCTCCCTTGACGTCTGCTGCCTGGCCGCTTGCCTTGCCGGCTGCGGCAGGCATCTGTCCCGACTCCAGGCGGAGCCAGGGCAGCAGGGCCTTTTGGTCGCTATCCACGATATACAGGGCCTTCGCTTCGGGCAGGATGCTCCCCATGGCCTCCAGGTAGAGGCGGCGGCGCGTGACCTCCGGAGCCCGCTGGTACTCCGCGAGAACGGCCCGGAATCGCGTTGCCTCTCCATTCGCGCGGTTGACCCGCTCGACGGCGTAGCCCTCGGCCTCGGTGATCGTGCGGGTCGCCTCGCCGCGCGCCTTGGGAATTTCCCGATTGGCCTGCTCCTGCGCCTGATTGATCGTCCGCTCACGATCCTGGCGCGCCTCGTTTACCTCGTTGAAGGCGGGCTTGACGGGGTCCGGGGGCGTCACGTCCTGAAGCTCCACCGTGACCAGGCGAACGCCGGTCTCGTAGTCGCTGAGAATCTTTTGCATCTCCTCCTTGACCTC
>JAQBGU010000232.1:0-74361 GCA_032128375.1 Deltaproteobacteria bacterium
CTTTGACCGGGACGGCGGATCCGAGAGGTTGAGCTTAGAGGGCACCCAGCGGAAAGTGGCCCTGATGCCATGCGAAGCCAGAAAGTCCCAGATGGCGCCGATGATGACGTGCACGTCGGGAGACCTGGTGCTGCCTTTTCCGACGCAAGCTAGAGACGCGGTGTTGTCGATGAAGAAGAGAACTGACTGTCCGTGAAGTTGGCGACGGAATACTTGAAGAGCCGCCCATACGGCGAGGGTCTCGAAGGCGAAAATCTGAGTCGTTCTACTGTGCAGAAGGTCGCTGACTGCTGTAGGGACGTGACATGCCATCCAAAGAGACTCTGAAGGTGAGCACAAGACGAATCCCAGTCCTGACGAGCCTTCGGCGTCGGTGTAGATGACGACGGGGTCGCTGCGAGGAGCTCGTGGTATGACTTCCGACGTCTGTGAGGACACCAATCGTTGTTGCCACCAAGTCAGGTCTGCAATGATGAGTGACGAGAGCGTGCCGGCCCCATCGTTCAGATACCAGTGGAGACGTCGGAGGCGCGCCCAAGCAGGGGGGCCCCAAACTGCCCAAGCTGCGAAACTCAGGCGACCAATGAGCTTCTCTGCTGACTTGAAGTCCAGTTGTCCCTGAGAAATGGCCTCGGTGATGTTGTTGGTCCAGAGAAGAAGCTTGCGAGGTTCGACCTGGATAGAGATCTGAAGGGCGCCGTTGTGGCGATGCAGGTGAAGGCGTATGCCGAGGACTTCCTGACATGTGGACGCTGGAGGTGTCTTGTCAAGTGCCAAAGTGAAGCCCAAGTGGCTTACCACGTCGAGAGCCATCTGACGTCCCTGTTCTGCGGAAGCTGTGAAGTCGGCCCAAAAGAGGTCGTCGACGTAGCGAGAGCAAGGGATGAGGAAAAGTGTCTGGAGGATCGCCTGGATGGCGCCTCCAAGACGGTCCCAGGCGTAGACGGCTGCGACTGCCCCGAAAGGCATGGCGCTGAGACGGGTCTGGTGCAAGATTCCGGAGGCGTCGTGGACCAGGACAGACGAGAACTCCAAATGCGAGGTCTTGATGGGGCAACCGCGGTAGGCTGCGCTGAAGTCGCTCTTGAGGAGCTGAAGGTCGGAGCTGTGACTCTCGAGGATGGAGATAACGTCGACGAGGTCACTGATTCGCCCCATGCGAATGGCGCGGTCGATCAGAGTGGTGTCGTTTATGAGGGATTCTGCGAAGTCGTCAATGCAGCGGAGCTTCAAACGACCTTTGCTGTCGTACTGCCAGACGCCGAATCGCCGAGTGAGGATGTGATCACCAGTGAGGTGGGAGGGCTTTGACATTCGATCGCGAAGAGACTTGACGAGCTCGCGATCTGCCCCGGTTACGCGCAACGAGTCGTCGACATCGGGATCCGGTAGGGAAATGTCGAGCGAATAGACGGCCCCCGCTGCTGCTACGATCAGCACGTCGGCCGATGGGTCATCGAAGACGCCACCCGGATCGTCGATGCGGACATCGGCTCCACGGGTGTCGGCGATCTGCAGCGATTCATAATACGGGTCTCCGTCCGAATCGGGCGAAACGATGCGGATGGTCCCGCCAGTGCGAAGGGTCACCTTTGTGGGCACGTCCAAATCCGCGACGTTTCCGAGGCGATCGAGCGGCAGGACGCGCAACGTGAGCTGGCTCTGCGGACCGTCATCGTCGATGCCGAGATGCTGGATGATCTCGTAAAGGACAGGCAAGCCGGCGTCGTCGAGTCCCGGTCGCAGAGGACGTGTCCGCGAGGATCGGAACCTTGACCGGTCTGGACGCACCCCCAAGCCGAAGCGCGCCAACCCTCCCGAGGCTACTCGAGCCCCATCGATCGTCGTTTCGGAGCCATTGGTTCGCAGCGTAAAGACTTCGCTGATGACCGCAGCCACGGGATCCGGACTCAGTTCGTCCTCGATCTCCACCGACGCGCGTGTATCCGGGTCGGCCGGACGCACGAAGTCACCATTGATGACTTTGTCTGGGGCCAAGCGCGGGAAAAACGGCAGGCGTGTCATTACCGCGGGTCCTTCGGGGACCGCACCGCCGAAGAAATCGGGATTGAGGGCACCGGTATAGGCCGCTGCGCCAAGCATCACGTTGAGCGGTGCTGACGAGGGGCCGCCTGCTGCGACGAAGAGGCTCCCGGCCGCAACCCCAGCTTCGGTGATCGCAAAGCGGCGACCCACGGCAATCAGCTCGGCCTCCTCGATCTCTCCGTCGAGCTTGTCGCCATCGAGGTGGGTGATCCCGATGAAACCGTCCCCGTCGAGGTCCGCGAAGGCTGCAACCAGCACGGGATTGCCTTCGAGCGAGGGAGACACCACGGGAATTCCGGGTGCAACGCCCTGACGACTGTCGACTGGCATGACGACGAAATTGATCGGAACCCCGCGACCGAACGGCTCGGCGACCCCGAACGGGCCTCGATCGGCAGGCTTCGACGCCGGAATCGGCCCGCTCAACTCGCTGATACCCGTTCGCAACACGAGATCGATGTCGCCCTCGATCCCGTCGATGTCGATGTCGATGTCGTCGCGCGTACCGAACTCTCCGTCGGGGCCGGGGTGGAACCAAGGGGCATTCGGGGCGATCTCCGCGACACGGCCCGTCGCCGGGTCGATGGGGTCGAGGAAGAGCATCGGGTCGCTCGGGTCCGAGAAGAGCTCCACGCACGAACCGCCCCCCGCGATCAAAGCCGTGACGCACAACGCTGCCAGACTCAGCCGGTCCGGACGCCGAGTCGACCGCCAGTCGGCTCTTCGGTTCACGAGCCCGACCCACATACTACGAAAGGAAATGGGTTCGAGAGAATCAGCGAGTCCCCTTCCAGTACGAAGAGCTGCACCTCGGCTGGACCGATTGGAAAGCCGGCTGGCAACAGAATGTCGATGCGTCCCGGGCCGACGAACAGGACCTCTGCATCTTCAATGGGCCTGCCCTGTGCGAGCAGGGCGACCGCTTCGTTGGCGTCGAGACCATCTGCCAGTTCGGGGGCGACTCCATTGAGAGCACCCGCTGCGAGATCGAAGCGAACATAGACAGGGCTGCGGCCTGTATCCCGAATCAGAACCTGCAATGGGTAGGCGAGCTGTACGAGGTCGTCAGCCGGGAATTCGCCCTCGAGCCGAACAGTCCGGCTCGAATCACCGACATCGCAGGTTGCTCGCCAGAGCGCCAACTCAGGGTCAGTTCCGGTTCCGCTCGCTGTCGATGCAAAGGCGATGGCGGCGATCGCAACCGTAAACCCGGTAATCACGCGAGACGCGCTCCGGTTGCGGTGAATTGGCATGAGTCGCGACCTTTTCATCAAAGGTTTCATCAACATCAGCATGAACTCGTGTTTTCCAACGGGGTGACCAGCGCTGTTCCAGCGACTCCGATAATGTTCATAGCAGCACACCATGATGCAAGTCAACTGCAAGAATCGTACCTATAGTGCGCAAGCCCCTCGAACTCACCCAAACTCCGATTCCCTCACAAAGCGGGTCATCCCACCCGGGAATGTGTGAAATCCCCTGGCTACACGCGCGCGATTTTGACCCCCGCAAGCCCCGGGTCCCGACGCCAGGAAACCACTCGGGCACGGCTGTTGCATGGTCGATTAGAGTGGCTCGGCTTGGTGCCGGGGAAAGGCGGCTGACGCATGTATGACATGTATGAAGAGCGGCGTGTCCTGATCGTCGAAGATGAGGAGCGCTTGCGTTGCTACCTCGCCATGTCCCTCGAAGACTGGGGCGTACAGGTGGAGCAGGCGGGATCGTTGGCAGAAGCCCACGCCTTACTTGCGCTCCACCATTTCGACGCCGTAGTGCTCGACGTCGGGCTTCCGGACGGCGATGGGCTGACCCTCCTCGAGCATTCGCCCGCGGATCGTGCACTGGTCATCACCGCCAACCCCGATCCGGTGCGCTTCGCTACGAGTGGCGTTATGCACCACCTCACCAAGCCGATAGACCTTCCGCAGTTCGTGCGCGAGGTCCAGAGCTTGGCGAGCGCGGGGTCAAAATGATGAGCCTGCGCTCGAAGCTGATCCTCTCTTTCATGGCCTTCGCCTCCCTGCTGCTGCTGGTGGGTTTGACTTCGCTCTACCTCAACCGGGCGGTACAAGCGGATGTCGCGGACCTCCGCGCCAGTCAAGGCGTCGACTTCCGGCACATCGACATCGGCAACGTCGGGCTGGAAATCGAAGGGTTCTGGGATCCGGGCGGCAAGTTCGTGGCGGGCGATGCCCAGGTCATCCCAGTCGTACGTCGCCCGAAGCTGCGCGGGGCGATACAGGATATCGATACCAGTCGGCGAACGATTACGCTGTATGGTGTAGACATATCCGTGGGTCCGGAAACCGATTTCGTCGGCGGGCAGCGGCTAGAAGATCTGAAACTCGGCCAGCGTGTCGAGGTGAGCAGTCGTGTGACCGAAGGTCGCTGGGCAGCTCGGAAGATCAAGACCGACAACGTGAAGGCCAGCGACAAGATCAAGAGCATGGCCACTTCGGCTGAGCTCGACGGCGAAGCGCCCGAGACAATCTGGTTCGACGGCATCGAGGTGACAATCGCGCCGCAGAACAACACCTCTCCCAACGGAGCATTGCGACGCGTCGAGCTGGCTACACAGATGACCCTGTTGCTGCAGGAATGCCGTGCCGAAGCACACGGGCTCGTTGGACGTAGGCTCGTCCCGAGTGACATCGACGATCTCTACGATCCCGACGCCGATGAAGGGCTTCCAGCGACGACCGATGAGCAGTTGGTTCGCCATGAACGGAACTTTGAATACTATCTGGAGCAATCGCAGCTGGCCGGTGGAGCAGATTCCGATGTGCTAACGCCGTTGATACATCGGATGATGGCGATGCGGGCCCCATTTCGAGAGCAGCTGATAACGCTTCAAGGGCTCGTGCGAAGCGACGCCATCGGCGCGCGCGCGTTTCTTGATCAAAGCTTCGATCCGTTCGTCCAGAACGATCTGCTGCCGATCGTGTACGCCTACCGGACAGAGGCCGAAGAAGCGCTGGCGAGCCGTCTGCAGCTCATTGCATCGCGGACCGAAACAACCACTCAGGTGGCGCTCGTGACCAGCGGCGTCGCAATCATACTGGCCATCGTGCTCGGGGTCGCGTTGTGGAGATCGATCCGCGCGCCGATCGGTGCGTTAGTCACCGCGGCGCTGCACCTGGGTAAGGGGCATATGGAAACACGCGTCGATGTCCGTTCCCAAGATGAATTTGGCGTGCTCGCACGAGCCTTCAACCAGATGGCAGACGATCTCGCGACAACGACACTCTCGGTGAGCGAGAAGGAGCTGTTGCTGCGCGAGGTGCATCACCGGGTCAAGAACAACATGCAGGTGATCTCGAGTTTGTTGTCGATTCAGTCGAGCCACACCAACAACCCGCAAGTACGAGAACAGTTCGAACAGTGTCAGAGCCGCATTCGCTCGATGGCTATGATTCACGAACAACTGCACAGCGCGTCGAACCTTTCCGAACTCGACATGAGCGCGTATCTCGAGTTGCTGACGACGCAGCTGATGCGCTCGTCGGATCGTCATGCGCGCATCACTCTCGATCTGCAGCTCGAACCTCTGGTGAGCGACGTCGACCAGGCCGTGGCCTGCGGCTTGATCGTGAACGAACTCGTGACCAATGCGTTGAAACACGCATTTCCGGATGACAAGTCCGGCGAGATTCGTGTCTCGATGTTCCGGGACAGTCGCGGTGACCGGATTTTGTCAGTAGAAGACAATGGCTGCGGTATCCCCGAGGACATCGACATCGAGCACCTGACCGGCGCCGGTCTGCCGCTCGTAGAAAAGCTGGCGCGGCAGTTTTCCGGGCGTGTGGTGTTCGATCGCGAGGTCGGTTCGAAGGGGACTTCAGTACGGATCGTCTTTCCCGAGAGCGCATCCGGAGGCGACCCAGCATGACCGCACTGAGCATGAACGACCACAACATGACCGAGCGAAACATCAACGAACGGGGCATGAACAATCAGAGCATGACCGAGCGAAGGATCGAGGATCAGCGCACCAGCGAGCGGTGCATTCTCATCGTCGAAGATGAGCCCATCGTCCAGCTTCATTTGCAGCTGATCGTGGCCGAGGCGGGGCACCGCGTCAGCGCCACCGCCAGCAGCGCACAGGAGGCATTCGAAGCGGCCGACCGCGAGCCCCCGGAGCTGGTGTTGATGGACATTCAGCTACAGGGCGATCTGGACGGTATCGCCGCTGCCCGTATCTTGAGCGCCAAATACGACTGCCCAGTGATCTTCACGACGGCCCATACCGACTCGGAAACGGTCGCACGTACCCGAGATGTCGGCCCTTCGGGGTACATCACCAAGCCGTTTACCAGCACCGATGTCCGCGCTGCCATCAACACCGCCTTCGCAAGCCACGATCGGATGAAAGCGGCCGAAAAGCGAGAAAACTCGCTCGTTTCGATCCTTCGCACCATGGACGAAGGAGTCTTGACAACGGACGAGCAGGGCGCGATCTCGTTCTGGAACCTGCGAGCCAGCCAGCTCACTGGCTGGGAGGCCGACGATGCCATTGGCCGGGATTTGTTCGAGGTGGTGCAGTTCGCTGCCGCCGGCGACGATGAAACATTCCGATCGGCTGCATCGTTTGCGCTCTCCAACAGGCAACCGCGGTCCATTCCGCGGGTCTCGATTGTAGGACGCGACGGGGCAGCGCGAGGCGTGGGCATCGATATCGAGCCTACGGGTGCCCACGGCCAGCAGGCCACCGGCTTGGTCGTGAGGCTTCGCGAGCGCACTGAACCGCGTCGTCCAGCAATCACCACGGCTCCGATGAAGACGCGCTTCGGCAGCGGCACGCGGATGCTCCTGTACTCCCATGACACCTTCGGCCTCGGCCACCTGCAGCGCTGCTCCAACATCATCCGCGCTCTACTCGCGCGCAATCCAGGGCTGTCGGTACTGCTCGTTACCGGCTCGTCTGTGGCGCATCGGTTCGAGCTGCCCGCCGGAGCCGACTACGTGAAACTTCCGGCCGTGCGCAAGGTGGGCTCCGATCGCTACGAAGCCCGTTCGTTGGCAATGCCCGATTCTGGTGTAATGACCCTGCGCAGCAACCTGCTGTTTCGCACGGTCCGCGACTATGAGCCCGATGTTCTGCTCGTCGACCACTCGCCGGTCGGGATGAATGATGAACTGCTCCCGACGCTCGAGATGCTGCAACGCAGGGGCGGTTGCACGACCCTCCTCGGGTTGCGGGATATCATCGATGACCCGACTGCCGTCGTGAATCTCTGGAAGGAAAAACGCATTTACGACGTCCTGCGCAACTTGTACGACCATATCCTCGTCTACGGTGCGCAGTCCGTTTACGACACGGTGTCTGCGTACGAATTTCCGGACGATCTGGCCGCAAAAACTTCCTTTGTGCACTACGTATGCGATTCGAGGGAGCCGGACGACCCGGAACCTTTTTCACCTGGTGGTGCCGAACCGCTCGTCGCGGTCTCGATCGGCGGTGGAGATGGGGGCGCCGATGCGGTGATCGGGACCTATCTCGACATGCTCGAGCAATTCCGATCGCAGATCGACTTCCGCAGCGAGATCGTAACCGGGCCACTCTTGCCCCTCGAAGCCCAAGAGCGATTCCGCAAGCGAGCGCTCGGGCTGCCGGTCACCATTCGCGAATTCGTCCCGTCGACGACGCCACTATTTCGCAGCGCGGACCTCGTGGTCTCGACCGGTGGCTACAACACTGTGACTCAGCTGCTCTCGCACGCGCGACGCGCCTTGATCATCCCGCGCGTTCTGCATCGCCACGAACAGCTCATCCGCGCGCGCCACCTCGCGAAACTCGGACTCGTAGGTTGTATCCATCCGCTGGAGATCGATCCGGAGCTCATGTTCGACGCGGTTCGGTCGGCTCTCGACACCGATGAGCAGGCGCTCTCGCGCGGTCGAGAGTTGGGAATCGTTCCGCTCGATGGCGCCGATCGCGTGGCGGAATTTTGCAGCCGCCTGGAAGTTTCGGCGCGACAGAATCTGAACCGAGGTGCACAGTGACAGAGCCGATGCGTATCGGGTACGTCGTCAAGCGGTATCCGCGTTACTCGGAGACATTCATCGTAAACGAAGTCCTCGCCCACGAGGCTGCCGGAACGCACATCGAAATTTTCTCACTGAGGCCACCCTGCGATACGCACTTTCAGGACGTCATTGCGAGAGTCCGTGCCCCCGTCCACTACCTACCACACGCCGGACTCAAGGTGCGTGACTTCTGGGAGGCGTTGTCGCGAGCGCAAAAGCGGCTACCGGGACTCCCCGACGGACTCGAACAGGCGTGGGGAAACGACGTTACCGAGGTTCACCAGGCGGTGGAACTCGCTAACCGCGTCCACGAGCTGGGCCTCGTGCACCTTCACGCACACTTCGCCACCTCACCTGCCAGCGTTGCACGCTTGGCGGCGCGTTTCGCTGGCATCACATTCAGCTACACCGCTCACGCAAAGGACATCTTCCACGAGGATGTCGACCCACTGGAACTCCGGACAAAACAGCGCGACGCGGCGTCCGTGATCACAGTGAGTGATTTCAACGCGCGGCACCTCCGGGAACTCGACTCTGAATCCGCCGAGCATGTGACCCGGATCTACAATGGTCTCGATCTCGACAAATTCCAATTCGACTCACCTGCGGTGCGCCCGCTGCGGATCGCTGCAGTGGGCCGTCTGGTCGAAAAAAAGGGATTCAGCGACCTGATCGACGCTTGCTGGGAACTGGTGAACGGCGGGCTCGAGGTCGACTGTCGGATTCTTGGAGCCGGCCCCCTCGAGCCGGAACTCCGCGAACAAATCGAAAAGCTGGGGCTTGGCGCCAGAGTTGTGCTGACCGGGCCCCAACCCCAAAACATCGTCCGTGAGGAACTCCGGGCTGCCGCCGTATTCGCGGCGCCCTGTGTGGTCGCTGCCGACGGCAACCGAGATGGTCTACCCACGACCTTGCTCGAGTCGATGGCGATGGGGACGCCCTGCATCTCGACCAATGTGACTGGCATTCCGGAAATGATTCAGCATGAGCGAACGGGATTGATCGTGCCGCAGCATGACCCTACCGCACTCGCTTGTGCCATTAGGCGGCTCCTCGGTGACCCGGTCGAACGGGTCAGACTCGCGACGCAGGCGCGTCAGCTGATCGAAGAAGAATTCGACGTCGTACGCAACACAGCGATTCAGCGCGAAATATTTCAATCGGCCTCGCGTACGGGTCGCGTTGCGGAAGGATCCGCGCACTGATGCGCATCGCATTCGTCTCTGCCGACCCCGGCGTTCCGATTTACGGACGCAAGGGCTGCTCGAATCACGTTCAGGAAGTGGTCCGGGCGCTCACAAGGTCGGGCGTCGAGGTCGAGATCCACAGTCCGCGATTGGAGGGCACTCCTCCTCCCGGACTTGCCGACGTGCGGACGTTTGCGCTTGCGCGCTGCGCCAAAGGCGACTCGAGCGCCCGCGAAACCGCGTTGATCGGCGCGAATGCTCAACTCGAGATCAACCTGCAATCCCGCGACGCATACGACGCCGTGTACGAGCGACATTCGATCTGGAGCACCGCCGGCATGTCGTTCGCGCGGTCGGCTGGAATCCCAGGCATCCTCGAAGTCAACTCACCGCTGATCGAGGAGCAAGCAGCGCATCGAAGCCTCGTCCACCGAGACGTCGCCGAGAAAATGGTGGAGCAAGCGATCCAGTCTGCATCCCATCTGATCGTAGTATCGAAGGGGGTCGCGGAGTACGTCGAACGCTTCGACGTGGATCGGGATCGCATTCATGTGCTGCCAAACGGTGTAGATACGGAACGCTTCTCACCCTGCGAGTCCCGAGGATCACCGCGCAATCAGTTCACGGTGGGCTTCGTCGGAACACTGAAACCATGGCACGATCTGCTGACGCTGGTGCGGGCGTTCGGGTCGCTTCGAGACCGCTGCACAGAGAATGCCGAGTGCCGCCTGCTCATCGTTGGCGATGGGCCCGAGCGCGAACGGCTGACGAGCGCCCTGGCCGACCTGGGCCTGTTGGACTCTGTCCACTTCACCGGCTCGGTGGACCCTGCGGATGTCCCACGCTGGATGGACGAGATGGACGTCGGTGTCGCGCCGTATCCCGCCGAGGGTGATTGTTATTTCTCTCCACTCAAGATCTTTGAATACATGGCAGCGGGTTTGCCGGTCGTCGCGAGCCGCATCGGACAGATCCCGGAGTTGATCGAAGATGGACAAACCGGGCTGCTGTGGCCGCCCGGCGACCATGAAGCACTTGCATCGATCCTCGATGGACTGCGCACGGATCCCCTCCAGCGCGCGCAGCTCGGACGCCGGGCGCGGGCCAAAGCCGTGCAAGCGCACACCTGGGACAGCGTGGTCGCAAAGACTTTGCAGCTCTCCGGCCTCACTGACACGGATTCGATCCCCCGCGATGCGAACTGAAATGTCGGGGGCCGAAAAAATCCACGAAAGCGTACCGGTCCCGCGTGCCGGCCGAGTCGCAGAGACCGGGTCGCACGGCGCACTCTTGAATGAGGCAGGCCGCCATGCGGCAGCATTTGCAGCGGCGAAAGAGACGGGAAGGGCCCACGGGGCGGAGGAGCTTCGTGCTATCGGCCGCTGACGCCGCCCTCGCGAAGCGCGACGGAGCTCTATCCGGCCTCGCCACACTACTCGATCCCGACGCCTTCGCAGACGAACTGCGCCAAGCCTGGGGCCGATCGATCGAATCCGCTGAACTCGTCTATCTCCGCTACAAGCCCGCAACGAACTGCATCGCCGCCTACCGGGTCCGCGTAGACGGAAATTGCATCACGCTGTACGCCAAGGTGCATGGCTCGGACGCCGCGAGTAAACTGCGCAAGGCGGGCGATCGGGAGAGCACACGACCCGCTGGGTCCTGCCAGCGACTCGTGTTGGACACCCGAGGCATCGTGGTTTTTGCGTTCCCCGATGATGCAAAGCTGGCAGTCTTGTCGAGGCTCGACGACCCCGTGCGACGCAGCGCACTGCTGACCCGCATCCTTTCGAAACGGGGAATCGTCGGCGACGAGTCCATCGACACACTCAGTTACAAGCCAGAGCGTCGCTATGTGGGTCGCATCCAGCCAACCGATGGAGCGCCGGCCGCCTTGAAGTTCTACGCGACGGAGGGCTTCCCGTCGGCAGCCCGTGGGTGTCGGGCCTTCGAGTCGCGCGAAGTGCTCCGGATCGCGCAGAAGTGCGGCGGTTCGAAGCGCCACCGCGTGCTCGCGTTCGAGTGGCTAGCCGGGCGCCCACTTCGCGAAGTGTTCACTGACAGCCGCACTGGGACCGAGAGTATTTCGAAAGTGGGTGCCGCACTCGCCGAACTGCACGCGCAGCCGGGTCCAAAACTCGAGCCGCTGAACCTGGAGCGGCAGGTAGAAAAACTGCGTGAGCTGGCAGCGACTCTTGTCGTGCTGTGTCCTGACATTTCGGAACTCGCCACATCTCAGGCCGAGCGCATCGCGGCTCACCTGGCCGGCACGCGAAGTCGTCGCGCGATCCACGGTGATTTGTACGACAAGCAGATCCTGCTCGATGGCGATCGCGTCGAGATCCTCGATCTGGATCAGGCCGCGATGGGAGATCCCCGTTTCGATCTCGGACAATTCCTCGCTCACCTGGAACGAGATTGTCTGCAGGGCAAGCTCGCCCGCACGCGCATCGACGAGTTGCGCGAATGGCTGCTAGAAGGGTATCAGCAAGTCACGGGTTCGCGGGTAGAGGGGTTGGACGCGTATATCGCCGACAGTCTGTTCCGGCTCGCCCATCATCCGTTTCGGAGCCACGAACTGGATTGGCCGGCCAGGACCGCGCAGATCCTCGCGCGGGTCGAAGAGATCCTCGCTGATTGCTGAGCATCGGAAGAGAATTTCCACGTTGACCGACTATCGCGTTATCGACGAGCTTCGCGCCTCAGAGGATCCAAAGCTGCCGTTTGTGGCGAGAGCTCTCGACCCCGCGGTAGTCGACGATTGCATCGCGCCATTGGTTTGCCGGTCAGATGGCGAAAGGGCCTCGATTCGACTGCATGAAGCTCGGGTCGTGCGACACCGACCCGGACGCCGCTGTGTGATCGAGTACCGGTTCGGTTCGAAGCAAGCTTCGACTCTTCCCATTTCGCCTCCATGGTCGTCTTGGGTGTTCGGCAAGCTGCGGGCTCGGGGTGCCGATGTGCGCACCCATCAGGTGCTCGAAGCCTTCTGGGAAGCTGGCTTTCGACCCGACTCCGGGCGAGGTGCGGCCGTCCCAGAACCCATTGGCGTCGTGTCGGAACTCCACATGACGATCCAGAGAGGTGTGCCGGGACAGCTTGTAACAGAGTTGGCGAGCGGCCCCGGGGGCGTCGAGGTGATGAGTCGCGTTGCGGAGGCATTGCATCAGCTCCACTTCGCCGAGGTCACCGCTCGTCGCCGCCACTCGCTGGCCGACGAGCTACGCATCCTGAATGAACAACTCCGTATCGCGGCGCAAACTCATCCGCAGTGGGGCGAAAGGATCGAACGAATTCTGCGAGCATGCGAGAAGCTCGCGAGCAGTCTGAAGCCTTCACCGCTCAGGGGCATCCACCGAGATTTTTACCCCGACCAGGTAATCGTCGACGGCGACCGGCTCAGCTTGCTCGATCTCGATCTCTACGCTGTCGGCGACCCTGCGCTCGACGTCGGCAACTTCGTCGCGCATCTCACCGAGCAGGCGCTTCGCCGCTACGGAGATCCGAATGCGCTTTGCAACGCGGAGCGCGCACTGGAAGAAAAGTACCTGGAGCTGTCAGGGGAAGTGACACACGATTCAGTGCGGACCTATTCGATCCTCACGCTTGTCCGACACATTCATATCAGCACTAGGCTACCCAGGCGAAGCCACACGACTGCGGACATCATCGACCTCTGCGAGCAGCGACTCGACATTGCCGAGCGTCCCCGAAATACTCAGAAGTTCAATCGGGCTCGCATGGAGCCGAGATAAGAGAGTTTTCCATCGTCGCGGCCAAATGCCGCACCGGCCCGGAAGATCGCCCCGACGAGCTTGAGCTCGAAGATCCGGAACTCTTTGATCCCGATGACCAGGTCGATTTCCTGTCCGATCGATCGATGTCTACCATCGGGGTCGCGCTTGAATCCCACGTCGCGCAAGAACGGCGCGGCTTCTGCCTGGCGGTAGTGGTGGTAGACAATGTCGAGCGAGCTCTTTGCAAAGAACCGTACACCCAGAGCCGCAGTCAGAATCTGAAGGTTCGAAAGTTCTGGATCGAGAAGTTCACCGTAGGAGCGAAAGCTCTGAACGCCCCGGAACTTGTGGCTGTTGTCCTCTAGACCCGTTTGGCGGAAGCCGCGGTCTTCCTCCTCCAACATCTTCCTTTTTCCGGAGCCAAACGCGTAACCCAGGGTCGCTGTCAAACGGCCAGGCAGCTTCGACTGCCAGGTAGTGCGCGCGTCGATCCCCCAGCCCGAGACATTGTGACGGTTCACAGAGCGGACCGTCCTTGCGTCATTGGGCCCGCTGTAGTCCGTGAACGTCTCATCGCCCTTGACGCCGGCCACGTCGAGCCAATAGTCGAGCATTCCAGCGCGACCGAGTTTCCAATTCCCGGCCGCCGAGGCTCCGAACCAGGTCAGATCGGGATCGCTGTCGTCCTCGAACGAGACAGGATCGGGGCAGCCCCTGCGAAAGAACTCTCTGAATTCCTCGGGAATGCCCGGCGGAATGAGGTTTTCAGGAACACACAAAAGAGTCGGATCTGGGACGAACGGCTCCTGCACACTCGAGTGATCGTGGCGATGAAGCGCATACAGGCCGAGCTGCTGCTTGTGGGCCCACTCCCATTTCACGCTTCCCAGGATCTGGAGGATATCCTCGTCGTCCGGTTGGATCGACTCGCCGTACTCCAATCCGAACAGTTGCTCGGCGACCGCGACCTCCGCGTGGACCGTCTCGAGGTCGTAGTGGAGTCGAACTGCGTCCAAATCCTCATCCCACCACCATTCGCGCTCGTCCGCGAAGCGCTGGCGTCCGGCCTGGAGACTGACCGACGTGCCCAAGAGATCTCCCAGGTACAGCCATGACTCACCTCGTTGGAATAGCCACTCGCTCGTATTGTCGGCGTCGTCTGCCCACACGAGTTTTCGATAGGCAGCAACGCTTTCGAGATAGACCGACACGTTTTCAGTGATCGGGTAGAACAGGTCGACCTGCAAGGCCTGGTTCGCGCGCAGCTGGTCGTCGGCCGGGACATTCCCACGCGCTGAATCTTCTATCTCGTCGAAGTCGCCGTCGCCGTCGATATCTCGATTGTCGAAATCCTCGAAGTCGAAATCCAGCAGCTTGTCGGTTTCGGACCGCACCACCAGCGTGTAGCGACCCCCAATCGCCAAGGGTCTGCCGAACAGCGGCAGCGTTATCGGGTGTTGGGGCCGCTCGCGGTCGGGGCGCTCGATGAGCTGCCTTTCCTTCGCCGTGAGCACGTCCTCGCCGGCCGCCAGGCGTCGTGACATTTGGCGAGGATCCAGGATCTCGCCGGGCTCCAGCGTCTGTGTCTCCGCGAGGTCGACCAGCCCCGCCGACACGGGGCGCGTGGCGAAAAAACAGGCCAGCGCAATGAGAATCACCCGCGCGACGGTCGCGAGTGTGCTTTCCATTGCTCGAGAGCAGCGGCAGCGGCTGAAATGCGGCATCAGATGACCTGATGGGTGCAATTGGAGTGCCAGGTCACTGCGATCGGCACGGGGACCGCTGGCTCGAATCGAGTCCCCATCCGCGTGAAATCGCGCGGTACGCCGTCAGATCGCGCGATCGCAAGAGCGTCCTGCAACCTGAGGCGCACGTCGGAACTATTCGGCCATATCCGGTGCGGCACGCGTTTTGCAATCGGAAGATCATCAGCAGGCAGGTGAGACTTTCTTGGGGAAATGAGTCAATGAATGGAAATCGATGTTGGCGGTCAATTGGCAGCTGCGCACTTCTCGTGTCCCTTTTGCTATGTGTCGGCGGTAACACAGCGGCTGCGCCGCCCGATCATCCGGTGATTACCGAGGTGTTTCAAGAGCCTCTGGCAACAGGTGGCCCGGTGGGACGCAATCCATCAGACCCCCACCAGGAGTTCATCGAGATCTATCTCCCCCCACTTTCCGACCTCGCACCCGGCCTCAACAAGGACGCACTGAATCTGGCGTTCTACGAGATCGACGGCGATAGCTCCAGCCCCAGCTTGACGCGTGTGAACTACCGCATCGACCTTCCCGCTTTCGACCTTGATCCAAGTAACGGTCTGACTGGCCTACCGCGACCCCCAAGTGGATTGGTCGTGCTCGGTTGGGTGGACTACGTCGGTAATCCCGCCACGGATCTGAAGGGGACTCCGGGTTCGCGGGTGGCACTGGTCAATCATGGCGTCACGTCGACTGCGGACTATACGTTCATCGCTATCAATGGCGACCAGTTTTCGGGCACGACGAACTTCCCGGTCCCGGTGGCGATCTCTCACCTGGACCTGATCTCCGATCCGGTGACTGGAAAAATCGAGCAGGGCTCCTCGGTCTACCTTCTGGTCAACCGCGATGCACCGGGATACGCCGAAGTTTGTGGTTTTTCCGACCCTGCAGTCTGCAACGACTTCCCCAACCTGCCGGGCGGAACGATCCTCGGGGTGTCGAGCCTGTTGGACGGTTTTGCCGGCAACGACGACACCGATTTCCTCGTCGATGATCAGCCGACCGACCCAGCCGACAGTACTGTCATCGATCACGAGTTCGTTTTGCCAATAGGCGGAGCTTTCAGTCTGCTCGTCCCCCAGGTCGCCGAGGAATTCGACGGTTACCAGCGCTGGTTCTTGGACTTCGTGAAGACCACCGAAGACGGCATCGCGGGCAATCAGGATCCCGCACTAGACGCGATGAATGGGTACCTCACCGTCTCGAATTTGGGACCGTTCGTACCGACGCCGGGATCGGTGCCCTCTTCAAACAGCCCCGCCGCTTTGCAACTGGCTCTCCCAGCCCTTCAGATGTTCGACGTCTTGACCAACACCCAGGCATTTCCAGGCCTCGTGGCCGCCAACGCGGGTGGCAATTTCGGCATCAATATCCTCGCGACACCGGGGAGTTCGAACAATCCATCCGCCATGGGGCTGTCAGCCGGCATGTCGTCTTTCGGCGCGATCGGGCAATCCGCGATCTCTCCGATCGTGGCGGTCGAGACGTTCGAAAGCACGCCAGCCGGCCACACCCAGATTGTCGGTGTGACGGTCGCAGCGACTAACGGGGCGCCGTCGGATCCGCCGCTAGTCAACCCCTTTGGCATCGCGATCGCTTTCTACACCGCGATCAATCCGACGACGGGCCTTGACGCGCTCGGGGCACCGCTGCAGGCGACGGCGTTCGTGGCCATCCAGGGCTTACCCGATCAGGCGAGTGTTGCGAACGAGTTCGCCGCCACGAGCCTGGGTCAATTGATGGCTAGCCAACTTGGAATCAGTGTTTTCGACACGCGGGGCAACGGCGCTGCGTTGGTCAATCCGGCTACCAATCTTGCGAACGGGCTGGTCTTGGGACCCATGGTCGCGACTATTCCCACAAACCCGGCGCTTTTCATCAATCCCATCGGCGCCACAGGCAGTCTCGTTTCGACCGTGCTCGGCTCCGCGGAGGTAGTTTCCGGGAAGACCACCTACAACAACAGCTTCAACGTGGCCAAAACCCTGGTCCAAGCGCGCGAATTCCCGATCCACGAGACTTCGACAACGGGCGGTTTTACCCCGACTGAGTTCATCCACTACGCCGATGCCACGGGCAAGGCTGGGGACCCCTCGAGCGGGTTGACCGGTGTGCTGACGGGCCGCAGCTTCCAATTGGCACTCATCGACACGAATCGGTCGGTCACCGGCTTCCTCGAATCGGGTGCAACGGACGATTTTGGTCTGGTCGTCGAGGTTGGCCAAACACACCCCGGGGCCTCGGTCGTTCCCGGAGAGTTCGTCTTTCTGAGTCTGATGGGGGGGCTCGAGGGTGCCGATATCGATTCGCTCGACGTGCCGCCGTTCGGCAATCAGACAAACGTGATCTATCTGGACCTCAGTCCGCTCGACACTGTGATCGGCGTGAAGACTGTCTCGCGGCTATTTGTCGTCGATGGCAGCGGCGGCGGTGAGGTGGACGTCATGGACGTGATCGCGCTACCGGAGCCGCACGCGGTGCTCACATTGTTGATCGGCGCAATCCTCTTGTCGCTGATGGCGCGACACCGAGGCGTGAGCGATCAGCCGGTTCACTCCAGGTAGCCGAGCGCACGCAGCTGTTCGATGCTGGATGGAGCGAGTGACTGGCGCTCCGGGCGCGCCCTTTCGTGCAGCGCCATCCGCTGGAGCCAGCTCTCGAGGCTCGCCCGGAACTCCGTGACGCGCGCCATCTCGCGGGTCGCGACGTCGACCTGCTCGGTCGGATCGCGCGCGATGTCGAAGAGCTCCTCTGTCGAAGGCGGTGCTCCCGAACAGAGCAGCCACTTTGGAGCGAACGGGTCGTTCTGCGCTGGCGTCGACGAGGGTTCGGTTTTCTCAGCCTCGGCCGACTGCTTGATGCGCGTGTCGGTTGTCACGACGACGTTCGCGTTCCCGACGTGCAACTTGACTTGTTTGTCGGAAAGCTCCTCGATCCGATCGACGATGCCCTCGATCTCATCGTCATGAGGCTCGGCACCCAGCTTCTCGAGTTTGTCTGCCTCGATCGAGCGCTGCTTTCCGGCCTTTCCTTCCACTTTGACCCATTGCCCGACCGCAAGAGTGGCGATGAGCGGCTGCCCCTCGGCCGTAAGCAGGTCCTCTCCGGCGATCACAAAGCCGTGGACGTGCAAAGTGTTCTTGCGTGCGTCGATCGACTCGATCGCACCGACGAGTTCGACGTCGTCGTCGCCCGGGTCCTTGAAGCTCAGCTTCGATGCACGCATTGTCCCGTCGCCATCAAAAACCCCCTTCGCCTTCACCCGCACACCGACTCCGAGTCCCGATACACCGATCTTTCCCTCGGCAGCGTGGCTGGAACGCGCCGCTTTGTATGTACGAACGTACTTCCAGTCACCGCGTCGGACCGAGACACGGTAAACACGCTTATGTCTTGTCTCAGCGACGATCTCGGGCTCGGCGTCGGTCGCGAGCAGCAGATTGCGTCCCTCGAGATCGGGTGGCGCCGCGACACCCGCGGTACCCAACAGCGTCGGAAACACGTCGATAAGCCGTGCCGGCTCGCTCACCCAACCCACCCGCGTCATCTTCGGGAGCCTGATCATGAGCGGGATATCGATCACTTCTCGATACAGCGTACCGCCGTGTCCAACGTGCCCGTGGTCGAGCAGTTCCTCGCCGTGGTCCGACGTGAGCAAGACGACGGTCTGATCCAACAAATTGCGCTTTCTGAGGTTGCCGAGCAACAGACCGATCTGGTGATCGAGTTGCGCAATGGCCCCATCCTGCCGGGAGGCGAGCTCTGCGATGTCGGCGTCGGACAGCGTGATGGTTCCGTCATTGATGGAGTTGCGCAGACCCGTCCAGCTGCCGCGATCGAATACACTCCCCGGAAGCAAACCGGGAAATCGACTGCGGAAAGGCTCGTCTGGCTGAAACGGCCAATGCACGTCGAGGTAATGGAGATAGGCGAAGAAGGGCTGCTCGCGATCCTGGTCGAGGAATTCGAGGAATTTCTGGTTGATCTCGGATGCGGGCATCTCGCTCTGCTCGTACCGGTCGAAACCCTGGGAAAAACCCTGATTGGCGGCCAGGTGGGCGTTGTTTGCGAGACCGATGGTCTGGTAACCCCCAGCGCTGAATACTTCTGCGAGTGTGGTGTAGTCCTCCGCGAGGACATCGGATTCGAGGTTCCCCGCTGCCGCGTGCGCCTCGCCCTCGTACACTCCGTGCTGAATCGGGTAGAGCGAGGTGAACAGGGTTGGGATCGAGGGCTTGGTCCACGGCGACTGCGCGAACATCTTGCGAAAGACGATGCTCTCGGCCGCGAGCGAGTCGATGTTGGGAGAGGTGGGTTTGGTGTATCCGTAGTAGCCGAGATGGTCAGATCTGAGTGCATCGATGAGCAGCACCAGCACGTTCGGCTGATCCGCGCGCGCGCTGTGCGGCGTGATCAAGACCCATGTCGTGAGTGCAATACCGGCAAAGTAGAGGGTACACCACTGCTTCCGCACTACGTTACGCACTTGTTCCGCACTTGTTCCGCACTACGTTCCGTACTTGTTCCGCACTTGTTCGGCATTATGTTCCGCACAACAAAACCCTGTTTCGAATCCGAACCGATGATCATGATGCCCGAAGCATAGCGATCCCGAAAGGAATAAATTGAGCGCAATTCAATCGAGTGTACGAGCGACCATCTGTATTTGCCTTTGGCTCCTGGTCACAGGCTCGGGTTGTGCACTTTTCCAGACGGCAAGCCCGACAGGCGGTCAGATCCGATGGGCGGGACGGGTTGACTTCGACGCGCTCGATGGTCGACTCGCGTTTCGACTCGAGCCATCCGCGAACGGAGTGCGTGTCAAAGATGGAGCCGGCGCCGTTCTGCTCTCGCTGCGACTCCGAGATGAGACCCTGGTAATCGACAATTCGCTCGGGAAGCCAATCGGCGTCGTGGTTCCGCCGGAACAGGCGGGAGGGCGCTATCGCATATTGTCTTCCGATGATCGGGCGCTCTTGTTCGAGCTACGTCTAGAGCCGGACGGCGATCTCGAGGTCATCGATGAGAACGGCAAGGTGATCAACGAGGCCAAACGACGTGGTTATGGATTCAAAGTCGTCGACGAGAGCGGCGAGATGTCGTCGAAGATCCGAATATCAGAGAACAAGATCTCGCTGAGCGACGCCTCGAGCACGACCTATCTTTCGACGCGAGACCCAATGCCGGCTGTGTCAGCGGCAGCCATCGCGTTCGAAGGTCTCAAATTCCAGTATGCGGTTGCGTTCGCCGTGGCGATTGCTCACTGGGCACAGCCGGCAATGATCAGGTGAGGTCGAACTTGTCTAGTCGGTAGCGCAGCGTATCGCGGGTGAGGCCGAGCAACGCAGCGGCACGCGTTCGGTTGCCATCGGCGCGTTCCAGGGCCTGACGAATCATTTCGCGCTCGAGTTCCGCGAGGTTGATTCCACCTTCGGGTAGCGCGAATGGGCCAGTATCAGAGGCCTCCACGTGCGGCCTTCGCAATCCGGCGAAGGCAGTGGGGCCCAGAATGTCGGTGGGTTCGAGCAGGATGGATCGTTCGATTACGTTGCGCAGCTCGCGCACATTTCCAGGCCAGGGGTAGCTCTGCAGTTCACGCTCCCCGTCCGGACTGAGTTCGACCTTGCGTCCGTAGAGCTGGCCGATCTCGTGACAGAAATGTCTGGCGAGAAGGGGAATATCGTCGGCGCGCGACCGCAGAGGTGCGATCTCGAAGGAGAGCACGCGCAGTCGATGCAGCAGGTCATTGCGGAACTCGCCGTCTTCGACTGCGACGTCGAGATCGCGGTTGGTTGCAGCCATCACATGCACATTCATCGCCCGATCGACTGACGATCCGAGTCTCCTGACACGCTTGTCTTCGAGCACCTTGAGCAGCTTCGCCTGAAGTTCCAGCGGAGCATGTCCAATCTCGTCGAGGAAGATGCTCCCGCCTTCACCTGCTTCGAAGAGTCCCGTGCGACTGGTCTTGGCGTCGGTGAAGGTTCCTCGCTCGTGACCGAAGAGTTCAGCTTCGACCAGCGATGCGGGAAAGGCAGTACAATTCATTTCAATGAACGGTCCGCCCCCCAGAAGCTCGTGGATGGCGCGCGCGACGATGCCCTTTCCGGTGCCTGTTTCGCCGGTGAGCAATACGGCCGGGCGTCGGCCGGGTGGTAGACCTGCCTCCTTCAGGCGCTCTATCTGGGAGAAAATCTGAAGCACGCCCGGGTCGCTTCCGACGATTCCAGCCGGCAGAGCGCGACCTCGAGCGCGGTGATAAGCCAATTCCCGATCGCGTCGTTGGCGCGAGACTACGCGGTCTACCAGCAGTTGCAGCTCGTCGAGGTCGAGCGGCTTCTGCAGATAGTCCACAGCCCCACGCCTCATTGCCTCGACGGCGTCGCCCACGGTGCCGTGGGCGGTCATCAATACGACCGGTATCTCGGCATCAATTTCCTGAATCTCTGAAAGCACCTCTAGCCCCGAGCAATCAGGGAGGCGTAGATCGAGGAGCACGAGATCCGGGGCGACCTTGCCAGCCGCTGCAACGCCATCGGCGCCCAACTCGGCGACGTGCACCTGGTGGCCGCCGCTCTCGAGCGTCCGCGCAATCTGACGGCGCAACAGGGGTTCGTCTTCGATGACCAATATTGAGGGCATAACATGAACCTACCACGTGTGGGCATAGCCCGCGCGGATGGGGATTGGCTCGGACTGTGGATCCGGCTGGATCGCTACACGCGCCCGCGGCAATAGGGGCTCAAGCAACCTCGTAGGAATCGGCTGCTCGTCGGGTCGCACACCCGGCGCGTTCGCCAGCCGATCCATCGCAACCTGGATCGAGATCGTGATGAGCGCGTCGACATAGCCCTCGTCTCCCGGGCCAGCCCGGATCAGCGCATGGGCGCGGCATGAGAGTTTCACTTTGCGGGAACTCGAGCCGTTCGGAACGCGACGTGTAAGGGATACCTTACCACTCCGCGAATGGCCCAATGACCCCATTTCGGGATGCGAGCCCGCGGAAAGCTGTGAGGGATTGCCTTACCTTCAATAGGTAATTGTCCATTAATAGGTAAATGTTTTCTCCTGGTGGTTTCAGCCTTCGCCACGAGATTCACCTCTTGTCACCAAGTAGCTGGAACTAAAGGGTTTCCGCCAGGGTCGGAGTTTTCTACAGAGATGGTACGAATTTTGCTTCGTAATTTGCGAGCAAGGGTCCGGACGCTAGTCCGTAGCGAAGCCCTCGCTATTTCTCCGCAGCAGCGAAGAATTGAGGAGCATAAGGAACATGCGAAGCAGCTTCGGCTTTCTCGGCGCAGCTTTGGTGATCCTGGGAGCTGGCTCGGCCCAGGCGACCCCAATCAGCGTCGATCAGATCATCTATGAAAGTGCGCTGGGTACCCTGGTCGATCCGTCGGCGCTGAGTGGGACGATCGACGTGACGGCCCTCGGCAACACCCTGACCATCCTTCTGACGAATACGTCGCCGGATGCTGCCTTCGTCGGTGGCGGTGCGCCGGCGACGATGCTGCTCACGGGTTTCGGGATCCAGCTCGGAAACCTCGACATCGTCAGTGGAGTCGTCACGGTCAATGGTGGATCGAGCGCTCTGAATTTCGGCGCGCAAGCTACGCCGGATATCTCGAACCAATGGCTCTTCGCGAATCAGTCGATCGACGGGTACAGCTCGATTCTCGGTGTGCTTGCTGTGGATACCGTCACGTCAACGGTCCATAACGGCACAGGAACACGCTTCGCGGGCCCTCCTCCGCCCACCCTCGATGGCCCGAATTTCGGGGCGCTCAGCGCCTTCGAAACCGAGTTTGGCGCTTCTACCGCGGGTGTCCAGGATACCATCCAGCTTGTGCTGACTCTTGATGGTCTTGCACCGACACCGGGCGCGATCGACGCGGGGAATGTCGTCCTGGCGTTCGGATCTCCTGAAGCCCTCGCAGGGGTACCGGAGCCGGGCACGGGACTGCTCCTGAGCGCAGGCCTGGTCGGATTGGCGTGGCGCAAGCGCAGGAAATGACGGCCTGGAGACAGGACACACCCTCGGCTCTCAACGCCCCGACCTGTGTCGGGGCGTTTTCTCTTCTGGGTATTTCACCAACCGCGACCCGATGAGCCGTCGTCAAGGCCGCGCGGAATCATCGCTCGGGAAGTATCAGAGAGGCCCGTAGGCTCGATACAGACTTTCGCCAGGTCAGCGCGAACTCGGCGCAACTGGCGCAACTGGCGCAACTGGCAACAGTGGCGTCAGCGAGACCTCGATGATCTCGTATTTCGCATCGCCTTTTGGGCGCTTCACGACGACATCACTGCCTTCTGGGCGTCCGAGCAGCGCGCGCCCGACGGGTGAATCCATACTGATGTAACCCCTGGAGACGTCGAATTCGTCGGGCCCCACGATTCGGTAGATGGTCTCGACGCCCGCTTCGTCTGCCAGGCGCATCCATGCGCCGAAGCAGACTTTGCCGGCTTCGCCACGGCCGGTGTCAGGGTCGATGATGGTCAATTCCTTCAGACGTTTGTCGAGAAACTCGACACGGCTATCGATTTCACTCAGCCGCCGTTTGCCGTACTGGTAATCGGCGTTCTCTGAACGGTCGCCTAGCGCGGCTGCGACGCGCACCGCTTCCGCCACTTTCGGTCGTTCCACTCTCCACAGGTGGTCGAACTCCCGGTTCAGTGCTTGCGCACCCTCGGGTGTGATGTACGGCGAACCCGCCGGTCGTTCGGTTCTTTTGCGAGACATGAGGCCGGTTCTCCGCGCGCCTTTCGCTTGTGCGGATCTGGCTGGGCTTGTCTCAGCCGGTGTCTCCGCCTTTCCAGAACTGCTTGTCCTGTGACCATTTCCGGGCCATCTCCCGAATCGTCGGGTTCGCACCGCGCTCGGCGAGTAACTCTGCGTGCTTGCGGGTCAGGCGCGAATCGCGGATCAGGGCCGTCTGAATCGCGGCATCCCTGTACTCGATCACCTGGGCCATATGATCTTCGGTCAGCCCGCTCTCCATCTGGCGTGTCAGATAGGTCCGCCGAATCAATGCCTCGTGGCTTCGCATCAGCTTTGGGTCGGATCGCGCGATTCGCTCCAGCTGTCGGAGATCGATGCGCGGTGACTGGATCAACTCGACGATCGACGCATGCGACAATTTCGAGTCCGAATCCGCTTTCATGATACTCAGAAAAGCATCGATCTGCGCGTCGGACAGGGGAGAGGCTCCAACCAGCCACGCGCTGGCCGTCTGTCCCCGATACTTCGCGGTCTTCTTGGACCCGCCCGATTGGAATCGCTCAAATTGCTCAGCCAGCGATGCGCTGTCGAGGATTCCTGCTCGCAACCACTCGTTTGTGTATCCGAGAGCCTCGAGCGCGATATCCTCGCTCCTCGTCAGATCACTCATCAAGCCTCCATCGAAGTCTGCGAAGTTTCGCCCTAGGAGGTTGTTCGGCTGACCGGCTCGTCGAGATCCCAAGAAAACGATCGTAGAGCATCGTCAGCGTCGCATCGCTCGGGTTCGGCGGCGAAAAGAGCCTTCGCGTCCGGGCTAGGGGTTCATCGTGTATGCGCCGTCCAACGCCTCCACGTGCTGGTGCCACACGCGAGAGTAACGATCCGGATCGTGTGCCGGCTTGCGTATGATCTCGCGACAAGCGGCGATCTGCACATCGTTGCTGCTGGGCTGGCCGAGCACCCCGAGCGCGTGTCCCGACACGTCGCGAACCATGAATTCGAAAATCTGGTCGATCAGGTCGTCGTCCATGTCGTAGAGGCGCGCGTTTTCGAGGATCAGCTGCGCGTAGACGACCAGCGCGAAGATTTCGCCCAGGGCCAACAGAAAATCGACGTCCTTCATTTGGTCGGGTCCGGGGGGCGCCGCCGCGAGCATCTTGCGAAATCGCTCGGTTTGCTCGAAGAAAAGGCGCACGTTCGGCAGCTCGACGCCATCGAATGCGCGCTGGTAGTCGTGAAACTGAATCTGGCCGAGGCCCCCGGCGCTTCCCTGGTCGAAAAGGAAGTCGTCGTTGTCGTCGCGATCTTGTCGCCCGATCTCTGGAAACGACGCAGGGTTGAAAAAAAAGTTGGGCATGAACTTTGCGATCAGTGCAACGTTTACGTGCACGGTTCCCTCGAGTTTGGGGAGCGCTCGGATGTCGACGGCCGCCTGGCTGAAATACATATCCTTCTCGAAGCCTTTGGCTGCAATTGCGTCCCAGAGCAGGTTGATGACGGCTTCCCCCTGGGTCGTGACCTTCATCTTGACCATCGGGTTGTAAAGCAGGTAGCGACGATCATCGGAACTGGCTGCGCGCATGTAGTCGGCAGCGCGGAGTGCAAAGAGCTTCATCGCTACTAGCCGCGCGTGGCCTTCGACCAACATATGGCGCACGTGCGACATGTCGGTCACCCGCATGCCGTAGAGCTTCCGGTTGTGCGCATGTGCGACAGCTTCGTAGAGGGCGTGCGTACAGATCCCGATCGATGCCCAGCCGAGGTTGAATTTTCCGACGTTCACCGTATTGAGCGCGGCGTTCCAGGCATCGCGCCCGCGGTGCATGATGTCGGATTCCCGCACCTTGTAGTCGCGCAACTCGAACTCGGATACGTAGTTCTGGCTCGCCACGACGTTTCTTACGAGGTGATAGTTCGGGTCGCGCGGGTCAGCGGCAAAGAAGACGTACTCGTCGCCGTCTGCAAAACGACCGAAGGTCGAAACGATGTCGGCCGCGTTGCCGTTTCCGATGTAGTACTTGCACCCATTGGCTCGCCAGCCGTCGCCGTCAGGTGTGAGCACCATGTCGGTCGAATAGATGTCGGCGCCGTGAGTCCTCTCGGACAGGCCGAAGGCGAAGATGCCGCCGTCTTCCAGTGCTTGGGCCGCGCGCTTGCGGACAGGCTCGTTGTCACTCATCCAGATCGGACCCAGTCCGAGAACCGATACCTGCCACGTATACCAGTACCCGAGACCGTAGAAGCCCAGAATCTCCGCGAACTCGCAGATGCGCCAGGTATCCCAGCGCGTATCCGCGGCGCCCTCACCGCTGGGCGTGCACATCGACGCGAAGATGCGCTCCTTGTGCGCGAACTCGAGGAAGTCCGCGTACCACTCCTGCGCGTAATAGTCCTCGAGGAGTTTTGTTTTGCCCTTGGCCTCGAAAAAATCGATGGTCTTGCGCATGATCTCGGACGAGCGCGCGTCGGGGTACGATCGATCGTGGTTCTTGGGGTTGAGCAGAATCATGGCGCCTCCATCAGGGCTCGTGCGCAGCCGTGCCAAACTCCCGCTAACGCTGCGGCGGGTTGGCGGCGGTGGCGTACGGAAGGATTGTCTTGAGCAGATCCACCGTCGTTTCCAGCGAGCGGTTGACACCCGACAGCAGGCCCAGCACGCGGCCGAGTAGCACGATGTGGGAGGGCACTCGGACGATCGGATTCGAGCGAATTTCTTCTGACACGGATTCACCGATCTCCTGCAACAGGTCCCGGTCCACGTAACTCTGGTCTTGTACGAGTAGCGCCGCATCTAGCATGAAGCGCGCAAGCTTTGCCAGTGAGTCGGGCCGGCCGTCGCGCGTTTCGAAACCCAGTTCGAGCAGTGCGACTCCCATCGCATCTGCGTCGGCCCGCAGCAGCGACATCGCGAACGCGGCGATTCCCTTCCGGAACGTCGGCGGCAAATCCTTGACCAGACCGAAGTCGAGCAAGACCAGCTTCGGGGCGCCGCCGGGGCCGCGTTGGACCAACAGGTTGCCCGGGTGGGGATCTGCGTGGAACAGGCCGCGCACCAGGATCTGCTCGCAGAAAGTCTCGATCAGCAGCTTCGCCACTGGCGCAACATCGATGTCGGCCGCCCGCAAGCCAGCGAGATCGGTAATCTTGATTCCGTCCATGTATTCCATGACCAATACGCGACGGGTCGTGTATCGCCAGTGGATCTGGGGGATCGCGACGTCGGGCCGATGTTCGAAATAGCCGGCGATCTTCTCTGCGTTCGCGCCTTCGTTCTCGAAATCGAGCTCGAGAGGAACGTACTGCCCCAACTCGTCGATCAGCGGGAGCAGGTCGAAGTCGCGTTCGAAATAGCTCACGGCCCGAAACAACGCGCGCAGGCTCGAGAGATCCGTGTAGACCAGTGCTTCGATCTCCGGATACTGCACTTTGACCGCCACGCGCTCGCCCGAGTGAAGCCGGGCTTCGTGTACCTGCGCCAGCGATGCGGACGCGATCGGAGTGCGACTGAAGTCGTCGAAAACTTCGTCGAGATTCGCGCCGAACTCCGACTCGACGATTTCGCGGACGACGTCAAACGGCCGCGCGGGTACACGATCTTGAAGTCGCGATAGCACCTCTACGTACTCCGGAGGCAGCACGTCCGATCGCGACCCGATGAACTGACAGCCCTTCAGGATCATTCCGCCGAGTTCGACCGCGGCTTCGTAGATGGACTCCGCGCTGGTCCGATTGAACTTTGACCAGCGTTCTGCCATGTCTCTGGGCCGCAAGCGCTTCGCGATCATCCGGTTGACGCGGATTCCCAGATAGATGCGCCCGAAGGTGGTGCTGATTCTGCGCGCCCGGTAGATCCGATTGGCCAGCGATACCGAATCAGCGGGCATGCCCGCTACCAGAGCTTCGGTGGAGCCGTCGGGCAGGACCACGCCTCTTCGAGCGAGTCGTCTTGGATTTCGTCGTCGTCCATGTTCGCGGCATTGTGTGGGTCATCATCACCCGCAGCGGCGACGTCGACGGCATCTTCTTCGAAGTAGGCGCCGACGTATTGGTCATCGCCGGCCGGGTTTTCGTAGGCCCCGACGCCAAATTCATCATCATCAGCTTCGTCCGCGTCTTCGTCGAGGTATGGCGGTGTGTATGCGCACTCGACCCAGCCGGGTGCCGGGAACTCCAGAATGAAACTCGTGCCGAAGCTGCGGTAGCGGAACTCGCCGTCGTACAAGAAGCTGAAGCCGATGGCCGGCGCTGGGATCTCCGAGAGGTAGCCTTTCTCGACGAGCGCTTGCAGTTCGTCGGGATAGATTTCTTCCTTATCGAGATAGTTGGCCAGCGCATCGGTGACCTCACGGGCGAGTATTTCGCGCGTTACGTAGTAGTCGTATCGGGCCAGTGCCTGGCCGGATACGACCGGGACGGCGATCATCGCCGCGCCGACCGCCAAACCTACGGCCCGCCGATTCAACCCTTCGACGCCACCCGCGCGCAGAGTGCCGAGCCCGATCGCGATCGCGCAGGCAACCGCCATTGCGCTCGAGGTCGCCACGCCGACACTGAATGCAAAAACACCGATCGAATCGCCGAGCCACAACAAGCATACGGGTACTGCGAGCCCAAGCGCGACTCCGACGATGCCCGCGCCGAGCGCGGCAGAGCCAGAACTGCGTCGAGCGCGTGCAATTCCGGCGATACCGATCGCGGTACCGACCATCAAGACCAACGTGAACACCGAGCCCAGCCCGATTCCGAACATCGAAATCGCGGGCCAAGGCGAGATCGCGAACTGAAGACTCTGGTCGGTACCTGTTGCGTTGCGAATGAACGCCAGGATCAACAAGAGAAAAGGTAGATAGGTCGCAATGCGGGCGGGCCAACCCAGCCGCAACCAGCTGTGTGCCAGAAACGGCGCCGCAATCGAGAAGCCGATCGCCAACGTCATCAGCGTCAGCACGGCCGAAGCGCGCCAGTGGAAGAAGGTCCAGATCTGCTCGGCTTCGGTTCCGTAGTAGACGTAGCAGAGGGTCGCGAGCACACACGAAATCGCGATTGCACGCGCGACTGCCGAGCGGTTGGTGATAAAAATCGCCACCGCCAGAAAGAGTGCCGGAATTCCAAACCAAGCCAGCGCCGCGCCGAGCGTTTCGAATAACTCCGAGATGATCGGCGCGCTGAACAGAAAACTGGTCGGCGTGTACCAGTTTTGGCCGCGACCTGGCTCGGGCCCGATTCCCTGGTGAATCAAGTAGGTGTACACCAGCAGGGTGGTGAGTAGAGCCCAACCTAGAACCGAACTCGTTCGGGCATCCGGCTCGGAGTCGACCGCGGGTATTTCCTCTTGCTGTTTGGACATCTAGTCGTCTCCTTGCACGTCTGCATCATGGGCTGCTGCACCGGAACGCTTCGCGGTGGGACTCGTTGCCGAGAATCGGATCGATGGGGCGCCAGTTTCACCCTCTCCCGGTTCATCCAAGAGGCGAAATTCCGTTTTGACTTCGAGCGTTCTTCCCAGCATGAGTTCTCTGATCACGGCTGCAATGTCCACTCCCTCTAGCACGCGGCCGATCTCGCCGCTCAGTCGTTCCAGAAACTCGCTCCGGGTCCTGTCGCTGGTATCGACCAGAAAGTCCGTCCAGTCCTTCGGGACGGTATCTTCCAGCGCCTTGCGCAGCGCTCCTTCTGTGGTGAAAAAGCCAGCCAGCCCGAGCGTCAGCGCACGGCGCATCCATTCCGGGATCGCACGTGCGGATTCGTCCGATCCCCCGGACCCGGAAAGGGGAGAATGTGCATCTTTTGGGGCAGCATCGAGATCTCTTTGTTTCCCTCGCCGCTGCGCCATAGAGTAAAATCTCCTTCGATGAGCATCGAACGCCGCACATACGTCCGTGACGTCATGCAGGAGAAGATCGTCACGATCGGTGCGGGCGACACTCTATCGACCGTTGAGGATATCATGACGCTAGGCGGCGTGCGCCATATGCCTGTCGTACACCGGGGAGTACTGGTTGGCGTCGTTTCCCAGCGGGACCTGCTGCGGGCCTCGCTGTCGAACCTGACCGAGTTCGGGATGGAACAGCGGCGTGCCTTCCTACAGGTCGTCGAAATCACCCGGGTCATGTCCGCACCGCCGATTGTCATTTCACCCGATGCCACAGTCGAACAGGCCGCCCGGGTTCTGGCAGATCGCAAGATCGGTTGCCTTCCGGTCGTCGAGGGTGAAACGCTCGTGGGAATGGTCACTGAAACCGATGTGCTGGCGTATTTTGCCGGCTCGATTGGCGCTGATCGCTGAGCCGCCTGCATGGTCGTTTCCGAGTCATGCCCGCGTCATGCCAGAGCCGGGCCATTGACTCTCCGCGCCGCGGACCCATCACCGGCTGGCACGCGCCGCCTGCACAATCTGCCATCAACGATCCAATTGACAATTCCCGCGGGGATCCCGTACTCTCGCGAGGCTGGTTGAGGCGGGCGATGCGGACGAAGGGAGCACGATGACTTCGGCGATCTTGGTGGCGACAGATGGTTCAGAGGCCGCGGCTGCGGCCGAGCGGTTCGGCACGGATCTCGCCAAGCGGCTGAAGGCGCGTCTGCTCGGCATATCGGTCATCGAATCTCGAATCTCTCACGGCATGCAGGACGATGGGCTGGGTGTGACGCCGCCTGCTGCTGAACTCCTCGCCGGCTATCTGAAGAATCGGGCTGATGCAGTATGTCGCCGGCTGGCAGAGCGCGCCCGCAGCGCAGACGTCGATCACACGATCGAAGTTGCGCATGGGATCGCGGACGATCGAATCGTCGAGAAGGGACAGCAAGCCGAGATCATCGTGCTGGGGCGCGACGGTGTGCACGCGCAATACCGCACGGGACTGATCGGTTCGACCGTCGACGGCGTGATTCGAAAGACCGCGCAAACATCATTGGTGGTCCCGGCAGGTGCCCAGCTCGCGGGACCGGTCTTGTTGGCGTTCGATGGCTCGCCGGGTTCGCGGGTTGGCGCGCGACACGCGGTACAGATCGCGACGCGAATCGGTGAGCCGATTCACGTATTCATCGATTCCAAGGACAAGGGCAGGGCGATCGCGCGGTTCGACGAAGTGCGCGGGTTGGTCGGAGCGCTGCCGGTGCCGATCCGCGAGATCTCGTCGACGCTGGGCCGACCCGATGTGAAGATCGTCGACTCGGCGCGCGAAGTGAAGGCGAGCCTGATCGTGATGGGCGCCTACGGCCGAAACCGGATTACCGAGTATTTTCTCGGCAGCAACTCGACCGCCGTCGTGAGAACATCGCCGGTGGCGGTCCTACTCGCGCGCTGACCGATGTCAGGGACAGGCATGCGACTAGGTGATCTCGCAGCCGAACTCGGCCGCGACGTCGATGGTGATACCGAAGTCTGGATCGAAGGTGTGGCGCCGCTCGATAGCGCGGGGCCAACAGACCTGGCTTTCGTTCGTTCCGCGAAGTTCGCCAGCGGCATGTTGTCGACGCGCGCCGGTGCGGTGATCGCACCAGGTGATCTCGATTCAGGAGGTCGGCCGACGATCCGGTCCCCGAACCCGGGGCTCGATTTTTCGCGCGTTGCGCGGCGGCTGGTTCCACAGAGTCGACCCGTCCGGGGGGTGCACCCCTCGGCGAGCATCGCTGCCAACACGAGTATCGATGCCAGCGCAACGGTCGGGCCGGGCTGCGTGATCGGCAGCGGCTCGAAGATCGGACCGGGCAGCGTATTGATGCCCAATACGACGCTCTACGAGGATGTGACCGTTGGGGCCGATTGCACGCTGCACGCGTCTTGTGTGCTGCGCGAGAGGACGCAACTGGGCGATCGCGTCATCCTGCATCCGGGCGTGGTGCTCGGCGGCGATGGGTTCGGCTACGTTGCGAACGAGACGGGCGGTTTCGAAAAGGCGCCTCAGCTCGGTCGCGTGCTGATTGGTGATGACGTCGAAATCGGTGCCAACACCACGGTCGACCGCGGCACACTCGGCGACACGCGCATCGGCAATAGTGCGAAAATCGACAATCTCGTCCAGATCGGACACAACTGCGATATTGGTGAGAAGGTCATCATCGTCGGCCAGGTCGGGCTCGCGGGCAGCACGATCGTCGAACACGATGCGATTCTGATGGCACAGGCGGGCGTCGCAGGGCATTTGACGATCGGTGCGGGCGCATTCGTCGGTCCGCAGTCGGGTATCCATAAGGATGTCGGAGCCGGCGTGAAGGTGCTCGGCACCCCGCAACGGGAGGAACGGCTTTTCCATCGATTGATGGCCGCTATGCTGCACCTTCCCGACCTGTTGCGCCGGGTTCGCAAGATCGAGAAGCTGCTCGGATTGCGTGGAGGCGACAAGTCGACTTGAAGGCCGACTCGAAGCAATCGAGGTATGCGTCGCTGGCCGACATCCGTCGTCGCATCGAAGGCATGACCTCTTCTCGAGCACGCAAGCAGCTCGCGGTCATTCTCGCTGCTGATTCCCGCCGCGGTGCGCGGCTGATCGGTGCACGCGTGCTTGCGGCAGAGGCCGCGCGAAGGCGCGAGCGCGCGCGAATCTCGAAGCTCTTTGTGAGACGCAATCGACTGCTGCGCGATGGGCTTCAGTTCGTGGCGGGGGTTGATGAAGTAGGAGTGGGTCCCCTCGCTGGGCCGATTGTCGCGGCCGCTGTCGTGCTGCCCGTCAGCGTCGATCTCGATGCGCTCGAAGGTTTGAACGACTCCAAGAAACTCAAGGCAGTGGAACGCGAACGTCTCGCCGCGGAGATTCGTCGCCAGGCCATTGCGGTCTCGATCGGTTCGGTCTCGGTTTCGGACGTAGATCGGCTGAATGTGTTTCACGCAGCTCTCGAAGCGATGCGCCGCGCCGTGCTCGGGCTCAGCGTATTGCCAGAACATGTCTTTGTCGATGCGCGGACGATCCAGAGAATTGAAGTCCCACAGACCTCGATCGTCGGCGGCGATGCGCTGGAAGCTTCGATCGCAGCTGCTTCGATTGTGGCAAAAGTCCACCGAGACGCTTGGATGCGCCAGCTCGACGAGCGTCACCCCGGTTACGGTTTCGATCGCCATATGGGATATGGAACAGAGCAGCACCTCGCAGCGCTGTCGCGGCTCGGGCCGTCGCCTGCACACCGGCGAAGCTTCGCACCCGTGCGGGCCACCGTGGACAGGGCCGCCCGGGATCGTCAGCGCTCCGAGTAGTCCAGTAGATGGCCCGAATCCGAACCGCTCCCGAAGACTTTGCGGTCGAGGAATTGCCGCTCTACCAGCCGAGCGGAGAGGGTGGCCACACCTTCGTTCGACTCGAAAAGCGCTTGCGAACCACAGAGGAAGTCGCGAACGACCTGGCCCGAGCGGCCAGGGTACAACCCCGCGATATCGGCTATGCCGGACGCAAGGATCGCATCGCTGTCGCGACGCAGACTTTTTCGGTGCCAGGGCTGGATCCGACCCGTGCGCTCGAGCTGACGCTACCTGGTGTTCGCGTGCTCGAGGCTGTGCGTCACGGACACAAACTCCGCACCGGTCAACTGCGCGGGAATCGGTTCGAAATTGCGGTTCGCGAAATCGATGAGAACCAGCGATCGGCGCTGCGCAGCCGGTTCGACGAGTTGTGCCGCACGGGCATGCCCAACCGATTCGGTGCACAGCGCTTCGGACGCGATGGACGCAACGTTGCCGCCGGAGCTCGCATACTGCGCGGGAAGGCACGGATCACCGACCACCGCAAGGCGCGCTTCGCGATTTCCGCACTCCAGTCTGCAGTGTTCAACTCGGTGCTCGATTCCCGTCCGATCCCGGTTTCTCAGCTCGAACTGGGAGACGTCGCGATTCTTCACGAATCCGGGGGACAGTTTCTCGTCGAAGACCTCGCGGTCGATCAGGCGCGTGCCGACGCGTTCGAGATCAGCCCCAGCGGTCCGATTTTCGGCAGTCGCGTGATCGAGCCAACCGCTGCCGTGGCCGACCGGGAGGCTCGCGCTCTCGCCGAACACGGTGTGTCCCTTTCCGAAATGCGGCCGCCGCGCGGGATCCGGCTGCGCGGCGCGCGTCGTGCACTGCGCGTGCGACCCAGCGAAGCGGCTACGAGAGAACTCGACGATGGGCTCTGGCTCGACTTCGCACTTCCGTCAGGGAGTTATGCGACGGTGTTGATTCGTGCGGTGCTCGGCGAGGATCCGTACGTCGGACCCGGTGACACGCCACCGAGCGGCGCGGTATCCTGAGCCGGACTCGGAGTCCCAGTCCGTCCGAGGCCTCGGGTCGAGCAAACCGCGAACCAAAGCCAAACAAGGAGCCATCCCCATGAATATCGCCGACTCCGTCACGGACCTGATCGGGCGCACCCCGATGGTGCGACTCAACCGCGTTGCTTCCGAGGTTTCTCCGACGATCGTCGCGAAGCTCGAGAGCTTCAACCCTGGCAACAGCGTCAAGGATCGCATCGGGCTCAGCATGATCGAAGCGGCGGAAAAGGCCGGTGCGCTGATTCCCGGTGAGACCGTGATCGTCGAGCCGACTAGCGGAAACACGGGGATCGCGCTGGCCATGGTGGCTGCGGTGAAGGGGTACCAGTGCGTCTTGACGATGCCCGAGTCGATGAGCCCGGAACGTCGCGCCATGCTGCGCGCTTTTGGCGCGAAGCTCGTGCTGACCGATCCGGCCAAAGGGATGCCTGGTGCCATCGATCGCGCGAAGGGGCTGCTTTCCGAAATTCCGAACTCCTTCATGCCACAGCAGTTCCAGAACCCGGCCAACCCCGAAGTGCACCGCAGGACCACGGCCGAGGAGATCTGGAACGACACCGATGGGGAAATCGACACAGTGATCTCGGGCGTCGGAACAGGCGGAACCGTGACCGGCATCGGTCAGGTGTTGAAAAAGCGAAAGCCGGGCTTCAAGGTGATCGCAGTCGAGCCCGAAGACAGCGCCGTCATCTCGGGGGGCGCGCCGGGCAAGCACATGATTCAGGGCATCGGCGCGGGTTTCATTCCCGATGTCCTCGATAGGGACCTGCTCGACGGTGTCATCACCGTGAGCAACGACGAGTCGCTCGAAATGGCTCGCCGCCTCGCGAAGGAAGAGGGCTTGATGTGCGGCATTTCATCTGGCGCTGTGGTGGCCGCCGCACTGAAGTACGCCGCGGGCGACGGGAAGAGCGACAAGCTGATATGCGTGATCATCCCGAGTTACGGCGAGCGCTACATCCAAACGAAGCTCTTCGATCCCTACCGGTATGAGGGCAGTGACGAAGTCGCTTGACGACCTCGCGTCTCCCGATGGCGGAGTTCGCAGCGAAAAAACGCGCGACGCTCGTCTGCGTCCGTTTGGCGGTGTGTGGCCTCGCGTGCATCGATCGGTCTGGCTTGCGCCAGGTGCCATCGTCGTGGGCGATGTGGAAATCGGAGAAGACTCGAGCATCTGGTACGGGTGCGTGCTTCGCGGCGATGTCGAAGCGATTCGCATCGGCGCGCGCAGCAACGTGCAAGACGGCAGCGTTCTGCACGTAACGAAGGGCCGATTCGCGTGCGTGGTCGGTGACGAGGTGACCATCGGCCACCGCGCGGTCGTGCACGGCTGCGTAATCGGCGACGGCGCACTGGTCGGAATCGGTGCCATCGTGCTGGACGGCGCGACGGTGGGCGAGGGGGCTCTGGTTGGCGCCGGCTCCGTCGTCACGCCCGGCAGCGCAATCTCGCCGAACACGATCGCAATGGGGACCCCGGCTCGAGAAATTCGGCGACTCAGCGACACGGAGCGCGCCGCCCAGCGAGAACGCACGCTCCACTATGTCGAAACCGCCCGTCTTCACGCAGCGGTCGATGCGTCATGAATGGTTCGAGCGTATCGGGGGGCGAAGATTCGCGGTCGAAGATCATGCATTCCGCTCGCGAGATCTTCTTTCGAGACGGCTTCGCAGCCGCCAACCTCGACGTTGTGGCGCGCCGAGCAGGTGTCGCCAAGGGGACGCTGTACCGCTACTTCGAGAGCAAAGCGGAGCTGTACCTCGCTGTCCTCGCGCAGAACGGCGATGAATTCGAGCGACGCCTGCGCGCGGCGATCTTGGCGGACACAAAAGCGGAGGACCAGATCCGCCAGGTGGCGCACTTCTATTTCGAACACTGGACCGAGAACCTCAACTACTTCAGCATCTTCTGGGCAATCGAGAACCAGTCGGTGATCGGAGGGATGCCTGCGGCGGCGGTCGATGAGGTCACGAAACTCTGGAAGCAATGCCTGCAGATTCTGGCCGATGTGATCGACGACGGTGTTCGCAAAGGGCAGTTCTTCGCGTGTGATCCCTGGGAAACCGCGAACATCTTTTGGACGCTCGGCAATGCGGTCATCCAGACCGAGGTGTCGTCCGTGCGCCGTGCGCTGCGACGCAAGTCGCTCGCCGAAGCGTTCGACGACGCGATCGAGGTGCTAATCCGTGGGCTTACCAGCGTCGAATCGGTGTCTTGACAAAGCCAACTTCGTGCGGGAATCTGCCCGCAGGGGGGATGACCGTCAGTCATTATCTGGCAGAATTTGGTGGTTCAAGTAAGACGGCGGCCGGCCGATCAACTGATCTCGTGCCGTGCCACCGCGTGTTTGATTGAAGGGTTTGATTGAAGGGATTGATGGGAGGGCTTGAGTCATGGGTATCGATCTATCCGTTCGAATCCAGTCGATCGTCGCGGATCAACTTGGTGTCGAGCAGTCTGAAGTCACCAAGGACGCGAGCATTTTGGATGATCTTGGGGCGGACTCGCTCGACGTAGTCGAACTTGTCATGACCCTCGAGGATGCCTTCGATATCGAAGTTCCCGATGACGCCGTCGAAGAGATGCGCACGATCGGTGACGTTCAGCGCTTCGTCGAATCACACATCTAACCGGCTAGGGGTGCGACAAGGTTCTTGGCTCGCACTGAAGCCGCGTCCGATTCAAGCGCAGCGACGGCTGCGCTAGGGATCTTCCGGCCAGGTCCGGCCGGATCCCCCAGTAGCGGGTTTCCAGTGCGAAGTCCCCGGCTCGAGAGTCTGCGCGGTAGAGCGCTAGCGCGCAGGCGACGACGGAAAAATTCACCCTAGGATGTTCTGAGCCCCGGAAGTACCTTGAAGTGGGCGCCGAGCGTGGTGGTGAAGACCGACGCCGCGATCGCGATCCCCAGGCGTGGTTGGATGGATTGTTGTGCGACGCGCTTGGCGACTTCTTCCTGCTCGGGCCCTGGCGGCAGGGTCTGTGCGACTTCGTAGAGTGCTGGGGCGATCAGCAGCAAGCAATACAGGAAGAAGAACCCGAACAGGTAGATTAGGCTCACGGTGAACCTGGGCGTGAAGCTCGGGCGAGGGCGCCGGATGCGCGGCGGCAAGGACATCGCCGTCAGCGTACGAAGTCGCCGAAAAGGGGTCAAGTGTGGTAGCCGCCTCGAAGAAATCGCCACTGAAGATTCTGCTCGTCGATGGAACCAACACCCTGTACCGCGCATTCTTCGCGATCCCGCACCTGCGTGCGCCCGATGGTTCGCCAACCAACGCCGCCTACGGGATGATCAATACACTGACGAAGGTGATTCGCGAGGAACAGCCCGATCGCGTAGTAGTCGTCTTTGATGCCCGCGGCCCAACGTTTCGACACAAGCTATTCGACCAGTACAAAGCCAATCGCGAGGCCCAGCCGGAAGACCTATCGAGTCAATTCCCGATGATTCGGGAATTGATCGAGGCGCATCGCTTCCCGATCGTTTCCGTCCCCGATTTCGAAGCCGACGACGTGATCGCGACCCTCGTCGATCGGGCTCCTGCCGATGCGCAGATCGCGATCGTCTCCACCGACAAGGACATGATGCAGCTCGTGAGCGAGCGCGTCACGCTGCTCGATGGTGTGAAGGACCGCCGCTATGGACCCGCTGAGGTCGAACAGCGCTTCGGCGTAGCGCCCGCCCGCATCTTGGATCTTCGCTCACTCGTCGGAGATCCCAGTGACAACATTCCGGGCGTCAAAGGCATCGGCGAGAAAGGGGCCGCCAAGCTCATCGACGAGTTTGGAACACTCGAGAACCTGATCGAAAAACGCGATCAAATCACCTCCAAGCGCTCGCGAATCGCATTGGAATCGCAGATCGAAGCAGCGCTGCTGTCGAAACGCCTCGCGACGCTGCGAACCGACGTTCCGCTCCCGCTGGATCTCGACTCGCCACTCGTGGCTCCGGATCCCGACGTGTTGCGCGAGTTGTACATTCGGCTGGGTTTCGTCCGGCTCGTGGCAGCGCTCGACGAAGCTGGCCCGACCGAACCTGAGGCGAGCGCGCGTGTCGAGCCGGTCGCTGTCGACCGCGTCGACGATGAGGCGGGTCTGCGGCGCCTGATCGACGAACTCGGAATGCTCTCGACGGTTCCGATGATCGCAATTGTCGAGCTGCGCGATTCGAACGGTGGCGACAGGATCTGTGGCGAACCGGTCGGATTGGCATTCGCGCTCGGGTCCGATCGCGCCGCCTACGTGCCGGTTCGCGCGGCACCCGACGAGTTGTTCGCGTCGCTTCCGATCGAGCGAGTCGCAGCCGCACTCGAGCCGATCCTTGGGGTTTCGCTGCAGCGGGGATCGCGGACGAACGATTCTGGCACGGTTTCCTGGATCTCGAGTGATGCGAAGCTGCTCCAGATCTTGTTCGGAGAATGCGGTGTCGAACTGGTGACACCCCATTTCGACATCGCGATCGCCGCGCATCTGATCGACCCCGCGGGCGCCAATTCGCTGCCGTCGCTGGCACAGCGATACCTGGGCCGAAAGACTCGCAGCTGGGAGGAATTGGCGGGGCGGGGCGCGAAGGCGGTCCCTGCCCGGGAAATTCCGGTCGAATTGCTCGCCCCCTGGGCGGGTGAAGAGGTGTGCGCGGTGCTTGCGCTGCACGACACACTTCAGAGTCGAATCGATACCGATGACCTCAGAATCTTGTCCGAACAGATCGAGCTGCCGTTGTCCGGGGTCCTGGCGCATATGCAGATTGCGGGAGTGCGAATCGACGAACCCTTGCTCGGTCGATTGGCCGACGAGTGGAGTGGTGCGTTGGACAGCATCTGTGCTGAGATCTACCAGCTGGCGGGAGAGGAATTCCTGATTTCCTCTCCCAAGCAGCTCCAGCAGATTCTGTTCGAGAAACTCAAACTCCCACCCGTCAAAAAGACCAAGACCGGCTTTTCGACCGACGAGACTGTGTTGGAGCAGCTTGCGTTCCAACATCCGCTGCCGCTCAAGATCCTGGAGTTCCGCAGGTTGTCAAAGCTGCGCAGTACCTATGTGGTCGCGCTACCGCCTCTGGTCAATGCAAACACCGGGCGCATTCACCCGACGTTCAACCAGCTGGGTGCGGCGACCGGGCGGTTGTCGGCGAATCACCCGAACGTGCAGAACATTCCGATTCGCAGTCTGGAAGGGATTCGAATCCGCGAGGCGTTTATCCCGGCCGAGGGCAAGCTCCTGTTGTCGGCGGATTACTCTCAGGTAGAACTGCGCATATTGGCGCACTTTTCTGGCGACGACAGCCTGTTGGACGCCTTTACGCGGGGCGATGACGTTCATCGTCGAACGGCGTCAGAGGTAGCGGGCATCCCGATCGAGTCGGTTACCGACGAACAGCGCGCGCGCGCGAAGGCGGTCAACTTCGGGATCATCTACGGCCAGTCCTCTTTCGGGCTCGCCACTCAGCTGGGCATCGCCTCAGCCGACGCAAAGGCGACCATCGATGCCTATTTCGAACGCTACAGCGGGGTTCGCACATTCATCGACGAGTCGCTCGAGGGCGCACGCAAGAGTGGTTACGTTGAGACCTTGTTCGGTCGCCGCCGCTACCTGCCGGATCTCGGCTCTCGTAACCGCACGTTGCGTCAGGCTGCGGAGCGCATGGCTGTCAATTCGATCATCCAGGGGACGGCGGCCGATCTGATCAAGAAGGCGATGGTCAAACTCGATCCGCTGATCGAAAAGGCCGACCTCGACGCCGTGATGATCCTACAGGTTCACGACGAACTGGTTTTCGAGGTCCCAAAACGGCACGTCGCCGCTCTGACGCAGATCGTTACTGAACAGATGGAAGGGGTGGTCGAACTGCGTGTACCCCTGCTCGTCGAAGTGGGCACCGGTGCCAATTGGCGAGAGGCCCATTGAGTTCCAAAGATCCGAAAGGCCAGCGAATATCCGCAGGCTCGGTCGCGTCCAACCCCCCCGAGCGGTCGGGACAGGGGCTCGAAGAGACGCACACCCGATCGAAATCCATGCTCGAACCGACGGATCTGGAGGCGGTCGCCAAAGCCGCGAAAGGCGACCACGAGGCCTTTCGGGTGCTGGTCGAGCGGTACCAAAACCGGGCCTACGGCCTGGCATTGAGGGTCATGAAAGATGAGGAGGCTGCCCGAGATGTCGTTCAGGAGGCATTCCTCAAGGCCTACCGCTCGCTCGATCGGTTCGAAGGGCGCTCGAGCTTCTACACCTGGCTCTATCGCGTGGTGATGAATCTGTGCCTGGACGCGAAGCGCCGGACACCTGCCGGTCGTCACGTTGAATGGGACGAGCAGCGCGCGATGCAGACGCCTGCTGCGACGGGAATAGACGCGATCGACCCTGACCTCCAGCGCGCTGCGGGCCCGTCCGGCGAGCTCGAGCGGGCCCAGTTGAGGGACACTCTGCGGCACGCGATCGATCAGTTACCCGATGATGCTCGCCAGACTCTGGTGCTGCGGGAAGTCGACGGACTGAGCTACGCCGAAATCGCCGAAGCATTGGAGATTCCGAAGGGAACCGTGATGAGTCGGCTGCACCACGCGCGCAAGCGCATGCGTACGCTGCTCGAGGCGTCGGGTACGGCAGACCCGACTGAGGAGCCAAGATGAGCACTACGGATCGCGACCCCTCCACCGGAGACTTCTCTGCTGGAGACTTCTCTGCTGGAGAAGAGCGCAACTTGCACGCTTACCACGATGACGAGTTGGGCGCGGTTGCACGTTGGCGGTGGCGGCGTCGAATTGCTCGATCTCGCAGCTTGCACGACGAACTCGAGCAGCTCGCTGAAGTCGGCAACTGGGTTCGTCGGGCCGATACGCAGCAGACCCCCGACCTTTGGGACCAGATCGCACTGCGGCTACCGGCGATCGATGCAGTGCGCGCCGACACGCCAGATGCGGAATCGGGTCTTCTTCGCTGGGCAGGGCTTCGCCCCGTCATGGCTGCCGCAGCGACTGCCGCAGTGGCGGTCGCGGTTGCACTGGGCACAATCGGGGACGGCCCCGGCCAGCGTGCAGGGGCAGTTCGTTGGCTCGACACCGGAGGCCGGAGTGTGATCGTTCTGGACGATCCCGACGCAGCCACGATCGTCTGGCTGCTCGAGCCCCCAGGGGAGGGTATCTAGTGGGCTGTCGCGGAAGTACGGCCGCCAGTGCGCACCGATCCTTGACTGGCGGCTGCGTTGCTCTCGATGATGCTATGACTCACGCACCTGCCCCGCGGAAAGCTCTAGCGGGCACTCTCGGTACTCGCCGAACGTGTAGGAGCACTGTGAAAAGGCGGGTGCACGGCATCGTTTGGAGGACTGCGTGACGCGCGTTGTGTGGGGATTGGTTTGCTCGGTTGGTCTGGTGTTTGCGGCTGGCACGCCGGGACTCGCACGCGGAGAGTCTGGGAAGAGCTTCGACCTCGAAGTGACTGTCGCGTCGATCTCAGATGAGAAAGGTGAGATCGATCCCAAGGGCAAGAGGCTCGACCAGGAACTCCGAAAGAAATTTCGGTACAACAGCCTCCAGGTACTCAAGACCCAACACTTCAACCTGAAGATCGACGAGATCGGAAGCATGAAGTTGCCAGACGGAAAGGTGTTCACCGTGCGTCCGATGCATTTGGGCGACCGAGGCCTGCTGATGGCCGTGGAGTGGTCGGACACCTTGATGATGGACATGAATGCGATGAGCGGCCACTTGCTCGTTGTCGGGGGATCGAAGTATCAGGGCCGCGAGCTGGTGATCGGCGTCGAACCGCACTACGAGCGCTGAGCTTTCTCCATCACAAGTCGCCCGCTGCGTGGCTCTTTGTGGCTCGGGTCAGCTAGCTCGGATCCGCTCGCGCCGATGCGTTTCTCCCCGAGGGGATTCGAAAACTTCGAGAAATGCGGCAAGCCGTGACACCCTTCCATCAGAACGGCCACTTACTTGATACAAAGCCAATATCCCCTTCCCAGGGAAGCCCGGGACTGCAACTCGCGGTCTCGGGCCTTTTTTTTTGCCCGCACCTTGAGCACGGCTCGGCCGGTTCTGTAAGGCTCCGATGATGGCTGGCCGGCTCTGGGGGCTAGGAAATCGCGAGGGTGCGCTCGCTCTCGTGCTCGCGACGGCAGCGGCACTGCGGGTTGCGGTGTTCGCCGCTGGGTTTCCGTTCTTTTCGAATGTCGACGAACATCGCCATATCGACGCCGTGCTGAAGTACTCCCGGGGGTATCTACCCGAGCCGGGTCTCGACGCGTACGAGCCACAGATGGCCACACTGCTCGGAATGTATGGATCGCCGGAGTACCACATGCGCGATGCCGACGGGCAAAGCCCAGGCCCTCCGCCATGGCTCGGCTCGGCGGCCAACACGCTGCGTATGATGGAATACAACGAGCGCTTTCTGGCGGGTCGCCCCAATCTCGAGGCGTCTTCTCCACCGGTCTACTACGGGTTGGCTGGGGGTTGGATGGCTTTCGCGCGCGCGACGGGCCTGACGGGAGGGCAGTTGCTGTACTCGGTGCGCGGTCTGAACGCCGCCTTGTACTTCGTGTTGGTTCTGGTGAGTTTCGCATTCTGTCGCGCGGTGTACCCGGACGATCCGTTCGTACGCTTGGGAGTCCCGGCGTTGCTCGCGGTATTTCCGCAAGACGCGCTCTACTACATTACGCCTGATGCACTGTCTCCGGTCCTTGGGGCTGCAGGGTTGTTTGCGGTCGTCGGCCTGGTCGCAAGAGCGGAGGATCGACGGGCCGGCTTGGGATCTTGGGCCGCTGCGGGGTTGATCTGCTCGTTGGCTTTCTTGACCAAGTACACCAACGCAGTGCTGCTGGCGTTATTTGGGTTGGGAACGATCGCTGCGCTGCTTCGGGGCACCCAATACTCAGCGCGCGTGAAGCTGGCTTGGATGTGGTGTTGGGTCGTCTTCCCGATCGCGTTCTGGCTCGGCCGCAACGAAATCCTGTTCGGTGATGGGTTGGCGACAGGCGTGAAGCTCGCGCGGCTAGGCTGGGGCACCAACCCTGTTTCGGAGTATTTCCAGCATCCGATCCTGACCCCGCCGGGCCTTTGGATCTTCCTGACTGAGTTGATCCCGACGTTCTGGCGCGGCGAGATGGTCTGGCATCGCAGCGTGCTGCATGGGGTTGGTGCTGACGCCTTCTACATCGCATCGTCGATCGGGTATCTGCTGTTGGCTTGCTGGGGTTTCGTTTCGCGAGCACGAGCGGGGAGGGCGGGAACGGCCGCGACCCTCGCCGACGGCTTCAGCCTCGCCATGCTCGGGCTGTCGATCGCCGTGCTCGCAGTGTTGTCGATGCGGTTCGTCTTTGGGCAGAACACCAACCCCACCGCCGACAACCCTTACCTCAGCCAGGGGAGACTCGTGTCGTGTGCGCTGTTGGCGTTTGTGGTGCTCTACGTGCGTGGAATCGGGGTCGCGGCATCCATGCTGCCTGTTCGCTTGCGCGTTGCTGCGGCGTGGACGTTGCTGTCCTGCACGCTGGCGGTAATCGTCGTGTCCGAGTTACAGCTCAGCGGTTCGGTGTTCGCCAGTGAGTACAACTGGTTTCACCTTCCATGAGCGGAAGGCCAGAGACCGCAAGTGAGATACTGCAAGTGAGAGACAAGTGAGAGACCGCAAGTGGGAGACCGCAAGTGGGAGACCGCAAGTGAGAGACGCGAAGGTCAGAACAAGGCGCAAGAGCCGGCCCGTACTACGGATTGCGCGACTGCGTTCGGTTGCCCGACCGGCGTCGGTTGACCGCAAGCAACGCGACCGCTGCCACTCCAGTGAGCGCCCCGATCAATCTTTCTGGCTCCGGGATGAACTGAATCGTCAGAGTCGTGAACAACGCGATTTTCTCTTGATTGCCGCCCGGACCCGTCGTCGTCACCTGAGTCGGCGTAATCATCTGCAGTAGACCCCGGCCCGGAGCTACCGATACCCGTGTTTGCGACGTCGCCCCGTGAACGAATCCGCTGGCCATTGCCGCCGGATTCGCGGTCGGTACCCCCGTGAACAACGCGGCGGCCGAGGTCTGCCAGCCGGCCCCATCCAGTGTGACGATCGTGGCCCCGGTTCCCGCTCCCATACGTGTGATCACGCCGCCCAGCCCCACACCCTCGCCCAGCCTACTGGGCGTCGCCGACGTCGTTGTGAACAAGGGGATCGTCGGCGAGTCGTTGCACCCCGCGATGAAGCAGAACTTCAACATGCCCGGTAGCGGCAGAGCGTTCCAAACCAGCGGTCCCGGCTGCGAGAACCCGCGCAGCGTGCCGTTACCCAGCGTTGCCATGACCGACCTGGCGGATGCGACGGAAACAACGTCTGAGGGATCGGTCACGGAAATCGTCGCATTTTGGATGGTGATGCCGCCCGCAAGCTGCAGTGTGTTGAGGATTCCGTCCGCGCTGGCTCCCACGCGGGAGACGCCGGCCCCGGTTTGGGTGAGTTTGCCCAAGCGGCCCAGGTCCAGCGTCATCGTGCCTTGCCACGCCAGGGTACTGGCCAAAGCGTTCGAAGCCCCGCCGACGAGCAGCGATGCGACCGACAGGGCTAGCAAGACCGATCTGCGCAATGAACTACTCCTCTCCTCTTTTCCGATTTTCTTTCCGATTTTCTTTCCGATTTTCCGCATCTGCGGATTCGAGGTTAGCCGGATTCGGCATTTCCCGTTTGCCCGACGACGAACCCCTCTGCGGGTCGTGCTTGTACGGCCCGCGGAAGACTACCGAGAGATGTCTCAGAGGCAAGTCGCTGGGGAGGCTCCGAGAATGAAGTTTCAGAGGTCCACCACGTGAACACACCGGCACACGCGATCATCAATCTGGCCTTGCTGGGGCGCGGCGCCGAGCCGAGGCGGCGCTTCAGCACGTGGATCCTGGCGGGTGCGGTGCTTCCAGATGTTCCGATGTTCGGGTTCTACCTGTGGCAGCGCCTCATCGCGGGCGAGACCGAATCGCGCATCTGGGGTGAACTCTATTTCGTATCGGACTGGCAGATATTCTTTGATCTGTTCAATTCGATTCCACTCGCCGGACTTGCATGTTGGGTCTCGTGGCGGCTGGGGTATCACGGGGCGGCGTGGCTGTTCGCCAGCGTCGTGCTGCACTGTGCGATCGACTTGCCGCTGCACCACGACGACGCCCACCGACACCTCCTACCCGTTTCCGGCTGGCGGTTCGAGAGTCCCGTATCGTATTGGGACCCGGCCCACCGCGGTTCGATTGGCGCGTTGCTCGAAGCGATAGCCGTCGTGATCGGTTCGGTGGTGCTGTTTCGTCGCACCGCGCGGCGCGGCTGGCGTGTCTTTCTGGCTGGCGTGGCGCTAGTCTATTCCGCCGGCTACGTCGCGCTCTACGTGCTGCGTGCGGTTCCCCTTGAATGAAGTTTGTTTTACGCCGGTCGGCTGAAGCTCTTGGCAGAAGTGATCAATCGAAGCCAAGCATTCGAAGCTACGGGCTGAACCCAGAGCGCCGATGCCAGAGGGCTCGCGCCGGAACACAAGACCAGCCGCAAAGCCAGCCGCCATGGGACGTCTGAGCGGTGGAATAGCTGGGGGTTAGGGTCTCGAAATGCTGGTTCGAATCGAAGACGTGGGGCGGAGCTTCGGTGGTCGCTCGCTGTTTGCGGACGTCGGGTTGACGATTCACCGCAATGATCGGATTGGTCTGGTCGGCCCGAATGGGTCGGGCAAGACGACGCTATTGAACATCGTCGGCGGGGCCGAGCTGCCAGACAGCGGCCGCGTCACGATGCCGAAAGGCGTGAACGTGGGCCTGTTACGCCAGGAGATCGACCCGAACCGCGGAAATTCGGTTTCGCAAGAAGTGCTTTCCGTGTTCGAGGAACTCGACACGATCGAGCGCGAACTCCGCGAGCTCGAACGGCGCATGGAGGACCTCGCCGAGCACCACAGCGAAGTGCCGACCGATCTCGCGACCCGCTATGACATTTGCCGCACGCGATTCGAACTCGGGGGTGGCTTCGACCGTGAAGCGCGTGTCGAGCGCGTACTCGCGGGCTTGGGGTTCGACAGCGAGCGGACCGCTCGCCCGCTCAGCTCGTTCAGCGGTGGCTGGCTGATGCGCGTCGAACTCGCGAAGTTGTTGTTGTCGTCACCGGATGTGTTGTTGCTCGACGAGCCGACCAATCATCTCGACCTGCCGTCGATCCAGTGGTTCGAAGAGACCCTGGCCGACTACCCGGGCGCCGTCGTGATCATTTCCCACGATCGGACCTTTTTGCGCCGCCATGTCAATCGCGTTGCGGAACTCGAAGTCGGTGGTCTCACGGTCTTCGATGGGAATTTCGAGCGCTATCTCAGTCAGAAGGCGTTGCGCAGCGAGGAGCTACTCGCACGCAAACGGACACAGGACCGCAAGATCGCCGAGACCGAGCGGTTCATCCAGCGCTTTCGCGCGAAGGCAACCAAGGCGAAGCAGGTCCAGAGTCGTGTGAAGCAACTCGACAAGATCGAACGCGTCGAGGTTGTAAGCGGCGATCCGAAACGCATGCGGCTGAAAATACCGAAAGTGGTTCGCGCGGGAGAATCGATTCTCAAGCTGGAAGGCATCGAGAAATCGTACGACGAAACGGTCGTATACACCGGGGTGGATCTGGCGATTCGTCGCGGCGACAAGATCGCTCTGGTTGGACCGAATGGAGCCGGCAAGTCGACGCTGCTACGCATCGCTGCTGGGGTGTTGGCCTTCGATGCGGGCGAACGGACGCTGGGCCACAACGTGACCGTCGCGTTCTTTGCGCAGCACCAGATCGAGGCGCTCAATCCCCACAACAACGTGCTCGAAGAACTGGAGACTGCTGCCCAACTGGACGACATCCCGCGTTTGCGGGGCCACCTGGGTGCGTTCCTTTTTTCCGGCGACGACGTCAAGAAGAAGATCAGCGTGTTATCGGGCGGTGAGAAGTCGCGCGTCGCGCTCGCCAAACTCCTGCTGCGGCCGGCGAATTTCCTCGTGCTCGACGAGCCCACCAACCATCTCGATCTGGTGTCGCGCGAAGTGCTCGAAGAAGGGCTCGCGAGTTACACCGGTTCAATGCTGCTGATTTCGCACGATCGGACGTTTCTCAATGCGCTGGTGAACCGCACCGTAGAGGTCGATCACGGTAGGCTGGTCGGCTACCCGGGCAACTACGACGACTACCTGCACCGCAAGTCCCCAGCATCGCGACCGGGCGCCGCGTCGACAGCGCCAACTGCTGCTTCCCCACTCACCAAGCTCGCCGACGCCAATGCGCCCGCGCAGCCCGCGGAGACGTCGACACCCACACTTCCCGAAGTACCGGTTGCACCGCAGATGACCAAGCGGGAGAGAATTGCCGCGCGGGCCGAGACCAAAGAGCGCGATCGCCGCTACCAGCGAGCGGTCAAGCGTCTGGCGGAAGCCGAGGCAGGTATCCGGGAGCGCGAAGAGCGGCTCGAGCAGCTGTCGTGGCGGCTGGGTGACCCAGAAATCCACCGGAACATCGAACTCCAGCGCCAGATCGAAGCCGACCGAGACGCATTGAAGGACGCAGTCGCCCAGCTCTACGTCGAGTGGGAGCGGATCGCGGCCGAGATCGAATCCGCGGAACAGGTCGAGTAACGGCGGGCGCGCTTGTCGATGCAACGGCCCTGATGCCGGCGTTTCACGCACGCCGTTCAATATTCATGACTGAGCAAGCAACGGCTGGCTGGTGGGAGTGGTGCGAACGCACAAATGGCCGTCACGGCTCCAGCCGACGGTCGGACTTCCTATTCCGAACGAACGGCCGAACGAACGGCTGACAGCTCAGTCGCCCGCGCGCTTCCGCGCAGTCAGCCGAAACACCCGCCCACTCTGCGTCTCCTGTGGTGATCTTCACGACTAGCGGACCCTCGAGACCCTCGAGCGGTTCGTGGCCAGCACCGATCGCAAGGCCGCGAAAAGCCAGACTTTTCATCACGTCACAGCCAAGCTAAAATGTGAACAATCCATCGACTAATTGCTCACATTTCGTGTCCGAATCGCTCCAGCATCGGAGACAGCGTGGCCCGCAGCCGAAAGACATCCCCGTTATTCGACGCCCGACGCACTCCGACCCAGAACCGCTCGCAGGTCACGCTCGAGATCATCCTCGAGGCGGCTGCGCAGGTCTTCTCTGAGCACGGGTACGCGGCCGGCACCACCAACCGCATCGCTCAGCGGGCGGGAGTTTCCGTCGGATCGTTCTACCAGTACTTCCCCAACAAGGACGCCGTACTGGTGGCACTCGTCGAGAGCCGGGTTGCCGCGGGCATGCGAAGTGTCGAGACGTTGCTGTCCGATGCGGTCGGCACCGAATTCGATCTCGAATCGTTGCTGCGTTCTTTCGTCACCGCGATGGTCACGCTTCACGGGCAAGAGCCCGACTTGCACCGCGTCTTGTTCGAAGAAGCCCCGCATCCGCCCGAAATGCACGAATGTGTGCTGCAAACTGAGGAAGCGCTCGCGCACACCTGGTTGTCCATTTTGCGGCAGTTGCCCGCCATCGTAGTCAGCGACGCGGATACCGCCGCTCACCTGGTCGTGCAACTCACCGAGGCGCTGACCCATCGCTTTGTGCTGCACGGGCTGCACGATTTATCGACGGAAACATTCATCGAAGAGGTTGTGACGCTACTGAAGCGCTACTTGATGGATCCCACACTCTCAACCGATCTGCCTCGAGGAGGCCCCCAATGCCCGAATTCTGCAACGTAGAAAAAGACGGCAAGATCACGACCGTCACGATCAATCGACCCGACGTGATGAATGCACTCCACCCGTCCGCGAACCGCGAACTTGGCGAGGTGTTCGATGACTTCTGCGCGGACCCCTCGCAGTGGATCGCGATCATCACCGGCGCTGGCGAGCGCGCGTTCTCAGCGGGTAACGACCTCAAACACACGGCCTCGGGCAAAGGTACCCTGGAAATGATGCCGATGGGTTTCGGCGGGTTGACGTCGCGCTACGACAACGACAAGCCGATCATCGCCGCCGTCAATGGCGTCGCGATGGGCGGCGGTTTCGAGATCGCGCTTGCCTGCGATTTGATCATCGCATCCGACAACGCGGTGTTCGCGCTTCCCGAACCGCGCGTTGGCCTGGCCGCGTTAGCCGGTGGAATGCACCGGTTGCCTCGGCAGATCCCGCACAAGCAGGCGATGGGGATGCTGCTCACCGGACGCCGCGTCAGTGCGGCCGAGGGGCGGGAACTCGGTTTCGTCAACGAGGTGGTGCCGCAGGCGGAACTGATGGCAGCTGCGCGCCGCTGGGCAGACCAGATCCTCGAGTGCTCGCCGCTGAGTGTGCGCGCGACGAAGCAATCGGCGATCGATGGCATGAAAGTGTCGTCTGTCGAGGAGGCGATGGGGTTGCGCTACGACAGCGTCCACAAGCTGCTGAAGAGCGAAGATTTCATCGAGGGGCCACGCGCGTTCGCCGGCAAGCGCAAGCCGGAGTGGAAGGGTCGCTAATGGCCCGGCCGGCACGGGTGGGCTGATTCTGTACTTGGGGATGAGTGGGGAGTCGATCGAGTGCTGTCGAAACTGCCGTCGCAGGCGGGATTGCGGGTCGGAGCGAGCAGAGCGGCGAAAAGGACGCTGGTGCTTGTGGTCGCCTGGCTGCTGGGCTGTCGCGCCCAAGCGCCCGCTCCGACGCCGTCGCTGTTGATTCTCGTCACAGTCGATACGCTGCGGGCGGACCGGCTCGGCGCCTACGGAAGCCGACTCGGTCTGACGCCTCATCTGGATGCTCTGGCCCAGCAGAGTGTCGTGTTCACTTCCGCGTACGCGCCCGCGTCATTCACGGTCCCGTCCGTCAGCTCGCTGATGACCGGCCGCTACCCGGAAGAACTCGGGATCTGGAAGAACGAATCTGGCTTGCCCGCCTCTGTGGCAACGCTCGCCTCCTCGCTGCGCGATCGCGGTTGGCGAACATTGGCTGTCGTCAGCAATTTCGTTCTGCGCAAGGCGTCGGGACTCGATGCCGGCTTCGACCGCTTCGACGATGCGCTCCCGCAATACGAGGTCGTGCGCAAATGGCCAGAGCGGGTCGGCAAAGATACGACCGATGCCGGGCTCGCAATGCTCGACGGCTGCGCGACCGGCATCGAGACGCGCTGTTTCCTGTGGGTACACTACCAAGATCCACACGGACCGTATACGCCCGAACCAGAACGCCGTCGACGCTTCCTGGATGCGGAACGACAGCTTCCGGATGGCGGCCGCCTGCTGCCGGCGCAACCGGGATCTATCGGACTCGGGGGAATTCCGGCCTACCAATTTGTCAGCCGAGTACACGAAGTCGCGTTCTACCGCGCCGGCTACGACGCTGAGGTCAACGCGATGGACGAACAGGTTGGGCGTCTTCTCGAGGGCATCGAAGAGCGCGGCCTGAGCGACCGAGCGGTGCTCGTGTTCGGAGCCGATCACGGTGAATCGCTCGGTGAGAGCGACTACTGGTTCGCGCACGGCGAGCATTTGAGCGACGTGCTGGTGCGCGTGCCGCTGTTCTTCCGCGTTCCTGGAGAGTCCCCGCAGCGCCGCGACGATGTTGTTTCGTTGGTCGACCTCTATGGCACGCTCGTACGCATGCTTACGGGTTCGCCCGCAGAGTCGAACCCGCACGGCCGCGACCTGTTCGCTGATGGCGCGTCACAACAGGCGAGTGCTCCCTACATGGCGACACTCGGTGCATCGCGTGTCCGCCGCTACGGTCTGGTCGACGCTGGATTCAAATGGATCATCAGCGAAATCGACGACGTTCCGGCAGGCAAGCTGTATCGACTCGGCGACGATGGGGCCGACCTCGCGGCGTCGAACCCGAAAATGGCTGCTCGGATGCAGGAGCGGTTGGTGGCGGTACGCGGCAAGCTCGATCGCAGTACAGCCGAGCGTCGGCCCGATCTCAGTGACGACGACCGCGAAAAGCTGCGCGCGTTGGGCTATATCGATGATTGATTCGCCATGACAGACTGTCGGGACAGCGTACGCGACTTCTGTCTGCGAATCCTCGAATCGGGTGATCTGTCGGTCAAGCTCGAAGCTCCACCGGCCTCGACCCGGGGGCGCGAAGACGCCGGAAGCATTCCCGCGATCGCGATCGATCGGCCTGCGCGAAGCGTGGGGCTCGAACTGGCGAGTGGTTCGAGGCCGCTGCCACGGCCCGGTTCACTGACCGAGCCGCTGGCGCGAGCCGAATGCCTGGCGCGCTTCGCGCATCACGAACTCATGGCTGTCGAATTGTTTGCCTGGGCGTTGTTGCGTTGGCCACAATTGCCCGGTGCCATGCGGGCGGGGTTTATCGCTGTGCTGGCGCAAGAACAGGTCCACTGCGCATTGTACGTCGAGCGGCTCGCGGACCACGGCTACGCGTTGTCGGACTTCGCGCTCTCTGACTACTTCTGGAAGCACACGCCGGTGATCGCCGCTTCACCTCATGGTCCGGCCGCGTTCCTGTGTGCAATGGGGCTGACGCTCGAACAAGCCAACCTCGACTTCACGCTGGTGTATCGAGACGGCTTCCGCGAAGCCGGTGACGAGCTATCGGCCAAAGTCTGCCAGTTGATCCACGATGAAGAAATCGAGCACGTGCGACTTGCGGCACATTGGCTGCGCGAACTCCGACCTGAACCGTCCAGTGATATCGATCGCTATCGCCAGGCGGTGCCATTTCCGTTGTCGGCAGCGCGGGCGAAGGGGCGCAGATTCGATCGCGCCGCTCGCCGCCAGGCTGGGCTCAGTGACGAATTCATTGAATACGTCCGAACGGCACGGTCGTCTCAAGAACAACCGGGGCAGCTCGAGCGATGAGTGGCAGCCTGTTGATTCCGAATATTGGCGCTGAAGAGAGCCTGGGACTCGAAGCGAGCGACCGCGAGGATGCGGCGCCGGATCTATACATACAGGCAGCAGAGTTCGCGGATCTCGCAGACCCGGTGCTGCAGACTGCTGCTCTTTGGCGTCTGCTGTTCGGTGCGGACGCGAGCTTTGCGGTGCCGCGCGAAGTCGGGGCGACCGACTTCTGGCCTGCTGAATTTGGTAAGCGGACCCGTGCCCCGGTGTTTAGCTGGCTCGATACGCCGGCCGCGGCTTGGTTGAACACGACGAAGGCCGAGCGGATCGCCCGGCGGAGCGGCCATGCACTGTTGGGAGCAACACCGGCGGTCGTCGAATTGGTACACGATAAAGCGTTCTCTCATCGCGTGGCAGTCGCTGAGGAGTTCTTGCCGGCTCAGCTCGACTCCCTCGTGGAGGTGCTCGAACCCGCAACGTTGCGAAACTCGGCAGGTGCGCGCAGCTGGATTGTAGACAGCGTCAATCGATGGCCTGATTGGACCGAACGTCGCTTCACGTTGAAGCCGCGTTTCGGGACCAGTGGTCGAGGCCGGGTTGCCGGGATTGGCGACCGCATCGCGGCGGGCGATGGCGGTTTTCGGCGGTTGGCGGATTGCGGTGGCGCGATGTTGGAACCTTGGCTTCGCCGGACGACCGATCTCTCGGCCCAGATGTGGATCGAACCCGATGGACAAATCGTGTTGCTCGGGACGACCGAGCTGGTTGTCGAGCCCTCGGGTTTGTACCGCGGCCACCGCGGAACGGTCGACAACAAGGGACGTGTCCATTCCGCGAGCCGCTACGACGAACCGCTGCGCGAAGCTGCTGTCGCCGTCGCTCGAGCGGCATTCGCGGTGGGCTACTGGGGGCCCTGTGGTGTCGACGCGTTCGCTTTCCACTCGGATGGTCGGGAGGTGTTCCGACCCATAGTCGAATTCAATGCGAGGTTCACACTGGGAACGCTGGTCGTCGGGTTGCTGCGACGGGCGCTTCCCCGCATTCGAATGACTCTCTGTGTCGATCCAGGTGGCCTGCGCTCCTTCTATTTCGGCCTCAGCGCGCCGGCCGCTGGCTGGTCGCAACCCAATCGCGGGTTGCTCGTGCCGCTTTCTTCAGGTGAAATATCTTACGGTCAAGCGTCTTCAAGGAAAGGTTCATCACGACACCCCAATGCACCAGCGGCTGGTTTCCACGTAGGACCGGGTCTTGTGCTGGGCATGGACCGCGATGCGCTCGACGAACACCTGGCGCCCCGCTCGGACGCAGATCACACGTGAAGCCTCCGTTCGCCCCGTTTCTGACGATTGCGTTGTCGCTTTGCAGCATCGGGTGCACAGCGACGGTCGTCGACAAATCGGCTCGATCGCAAGATCCGGCCGTGATGTTCGACGAGCAGATGGAGCGGGCGGAGCGGTTTCACAATCGCAATCTGATTCCCGCCGCCGATCGACACTACGCGGAGGCGATCAGAAGCGCGCAGGCCTTCGCGCCGGGCGATCCGCGTCGCTCGCGAGCTCACGCACAGCGCGCGGAGTTGCGTCTCGCGATGGGCGATTACGCGGGGGCCGAAGCGGACTATCGGGCGATCGTCAAGGTCGAGCGCCTGAGAGCGGGTACCCGTGCGAGCCTCTATCTTTCGAATGCGCTCAACAACCTGGCAGTTTTTTTGATCGACCTGGATCGAATTCCAGAAGCGGTTCGGCTGCTTCGCGAAGCGTTGAACAACCGAATCGAGATCTACGGTGAGGACCACCCGGCGGTGGCCGTACTGCTTCAAAATTTCGCCGATTCGCAGCGCCGTGCCGGAAACTACCCAGACGCCGAACAGCTCTTCATGCGTGCGCTCGCGATCTACGTGCATTCGGGCAAAAAGTTCCTTCGCGAGGCCGCCATTGCGCAAAACGGCCTGGCACGGGTCTTCGCAGAAACACATCGACCCGACGACGCCGAGCAGAACCACATATCCGCGATTCGTCTGTCGATCAAGGCAGGCGGCGAGAACAACCCAGACGTCGGTGTGTTCTCGCGTGATCTGGCAAATTTGTACACACAAGAGGGGCGTACCGATGAAGCTGAGGGGCTCTACAAGGGCTCGATCGCGATCTTACGCGACCAACTCGGCGAGCAGAGCCACCAGCTCAGCAAGACCTACCGCGACTACAGCAAGATGCTCGCGGCAGTCGGCCGCCGACGCGAATCGGCGAACTTCAGCGCACGAGCCGACGCGACTGGGTTCTGACGGATTCGGAGTCTCCTGGAAATCATGTGGCTGATCTTCCTTCATGGACCACCCGGAGTCGGGAAACTGACAGTGGGCGGCAAGCGGAATTCAGTGGATAGCTACCGCGTGCTCCGCGCGGACGGGGCGTTCGATGTCCCGTTGCTCCCAGCAGATCTCGTGATCGATATCGGCAGCCGTTCGGCAAGGGAGGCGGCGCAAGAAGTTGTTGAGCAGCTTCAGGTCTCGGGTTCGGTAGACACACATTTGTGATATCGAGCGATCAGGCGCCGCCGACGATGAGGCTCTACAAACTCGAGGCACTGCGCGGGTTCGCCGCGGTCTACGTGGTGTGCCACCACTCGCTGCCTGCTCACTTCACTCGATTCGGAATCGATTGGGGATACCTGATCCGCTTCGGCCAGGAAGCTGTGATCCTGTTCTTCTTGATCTCCGGTTTCGTGATCCACTACTCGCAACAGCACGCCTCGGATCCCTCGTTTCGCAGCTATTTCCTCAAGCGGTTCACGCGGATCTATATCCCGCTCGTGTTCGTGTTCCCGATGACGTACGGGTTCGTCAGTCTGCAAGCCGGGGCGCTTGTCGCTCCGGATTGGCCGACGTTGTTCGGAAACCTGCTGATGTTGCAGAACCTCGCAAACTGGGGGCAGCAGGTGATCGTCGATCCCTACATGTCGAATAAGCCGCTCTGGTCCCTGACGTACGAATGGTGGTTCTACATGCTGTATTTTCCGCTGGTGTCGCGAATCGCCGATAGCGAGCGCCGCACGCGGATCGTACTGCTCGGATCCGTGGTGGCCGCTGTCGGCTACCTGTTTTTTCCCAACATCGTGTTTCGCACGCTGATGTATCTCGGTTTGTGGTGGTGCGGCGTCGCGCTGGCAGAATTGTACCTCCGCCGCGCTCGCATCGATTTCGCGGCGATTCGATTGCCGTTGGCCACACTGCTCGTGATCGACTCGATTCTGGCTTGGAATTTCTGGTGGCGACTCGATCTCCTGCCGCCCGGAAGTCTCAGCAACTACCCTCTGATCGAGCTGCGGCATTTCGGGTTCGCGACGGTCGCGTTGATCGCGGCCGTCAGCTGGCAGCGGATCGGATGGATCGGGTTCGACACGGTCTTCAAGCCGTTTCTGATTTTCGCGCCGATCTCGTACGGGCTCTATGTCAGCCACTACCGGATCGTTCACCCAAGGTTCTACCTCGCCTTCATCGACAACCCGTACCTCGAATGGGCGGCTGCCATCGCGCTGCTGGTCGTCATTGCCAGCCTGGTGGAGCGCGTCGCGTATCCGCGGATGCGAAAATGGATTCTGCCGCCGCCGCGGCCGCGGGCCGATCGAGAACTCCTTTGACATCGATCCACCGAACAGCTCACAATGGGAGGCCGCTGACTGCCACGGAGGATCACATGTTGCATCTCATCGCCCGTTACGCGGTCCGCCCCTTCCTCGGAACGCTCGCGGCGTTGGCGGTGCTACTTTCCGGGAGTCCGGCGCACGCCGTTTACGAAAATTTCGAGGCGGGGCACGTGCGTCCCCTCGCATTGTCGCCCGACGGCAGCCAACTCTTCGCGGTCAACACCCCCGACAACCAGCTGTCGATCTTCGCGGTTACTGCACAGGGGATGGATCTCGTGGGCGAGGTACCGGTCGGGCTGAGACCCGTCGCAGTCGCCGTCGTCGACCTGGGTGGCGGGGCCCTCGAGGTATGGGTCGTGAACCACCTCTCGGACAGCGTGAGCATCGTCGCGGTCGACGGCGTCGACCCCTCGAACAGCCGCGTCCGCAAGACGCTCCTGGTCGGCGACGAGCCGCGTGACATCGTGTTGGGTGGTGCAGGCTTTGCGTTCATCACGACGGCGCGCCGCGGCCAGCACGATACCGTACCGGCCGCCAACCTCTCGACCGCTGGTACGCCGCGCGCGCTCGTCTGGGTCTTCGACACCGGAAATACAGGCGCCGGTATCGGCGGCACGCCCGTCAACGTGATCGAACTGTTCACGGATACGCCTCGAGGGCTGGCGGTCAGCGCCAATGGAAACACCGTGTACGCCGCGGGTTTTCGCTCCGGAAATCAGACGACTGTGATCAACGAAAACGATATCACTTCGGGCGGGGGCGTCCCGGCCTTTCCGCCCGGCTCGACGGCGGGCGCACCCGAGACGAGCCTGATCGTGAAGTTCAACGGAGTGAATTGGGTCGATGAAGCGAACACGATCTGGAGCTCGGACATCCCCTTCTCACTGCCGGATCGCGACGTCTTCCTGATCGACGCAACGCTGAACCCACCGGCACTGGCCGGGGGGACCAACAGTATCTCCGGGGTCGGCACGACGTTGTTCAACCTCGCCGTCCGACCCGACAACGGCAAGCTCTATGTCACGAACATGGAGATGCGCAATCAGGTCCGCTTCGAAAACCTCGTTGGCCTCGACGTCGGACTACAAGCCCACATCGCCGAGACGCGCATCACGGTGATCGACGGGACGGTCACGCCGCCCGACCCGATTCACTTGAATGCGCATGTCGACTACACGGTCGCAACAGGCTCGCAGCTGGAGCGTGACCAGAGCCTCTCGATGCCGCTCGACCTCGTGTTCAACAGCGCCGGCACGCAGCTGTACGTCGCCGCCTTCGGCTCCGCGAAGGTCGCAGTGCTCGACACGGCGGCGCTCGAGGGCGGCACGATCAGCCCCGACCGAATCGATGTAGCGGGTGGACCCAGCGGGCTCGCGCTCGACGAGGTTCGCGATCGGCTCTACGTGATGAGCCGCTTCGACAACCGCGTTACGATCATCGGGGGCCCCGCGAACCCGGCCGGCCGCGCGCAGTTGGCGACCATCGACCTGCACACCCCGGAGCCACCCGAGGTCCTGGCAGGGCGCCGATTCCTCTACGACGCGAACTTCAGCTCGGGCCACGGCGATGCCGCCTGCGGGACCTGTCACCTGTTCGGCGACATGGACAAGCTCGCCTGGGATCTCGGCAACCCGTTCGGCACGATCGAGCCGAACCCAAACTCGGACATCTTGATGGCGTTGTTCGGGTTCGGCGGAGGCTTGTCTGATTTTCACCCGCTCAAGGGCCCCATGACGACCCAGAGCTTGCGCAGCCTGTCAGGCCAGGGCCCGCTGCATTGGCGCGGCGATATGACGAACGCGGTAGACGAATTCGACGACGTCACGAACTTCTCGGGCTTCAGCGGAGCCTTTGTCCACCTGCTCGGCCGAGCGACCGAACCCAGCCCGGCGGATTTTTCGGCCTTCACTGACTTTGTGCTGACGCTCGAGTACCCACCGAACCCGATCAAGAACCTGACCGACGTGGGGAGCGCCTCCGAAGTGGCCGGCGAAGTGGCCTTCGTGAGCGCGCCAACGGGCGGAGGGGTCATCGCCTGCGCACCCTGTCACTCGCTGCCAACGGGGACCAATGGATTCACGCTCGACTCGACCTTCGTTGACGTGGGAAACCAGGGTATGAAGATCCCCCACCTGCGCAACATGTACGACAAGGTCGGGGCCTACAACGCCGTCGGCGACCAGGTGAGCGGCTTCGGGTTCCTGCACGACGGCAGCGACTACAGCATGTTCGAGTTTCTCAGCATCGCCGCGTTCCAGTTCAGCGGAACCGAGAAGACGGATATCGAGAACTTCCAGATGACGGTCGACACCGGCTTCAAACCGATCGTCGGTCAGCAGGTATCCGCCGATGATGGCAACTTCACGGACGCCGCGGTCATCGATCGCATCAACCTCATGGTCGCCCAGGCGGATCTCGGAAACGCGGACCTCGTCGTGAAGGGAATCGTCGGCGGCGAGCCGCGTGGGCTCGTCTATTTGGGTGGCGGCCAGTTTCAACAAGATCGCGCGGGCGACCCGAATCTCACTACACTGCAGGTTCGCAGCAACGCAGCCGCGGCCGGGCAGGAGCACGCATTCACGGCGGTGCCGGTCGGAACCGGCACGCGGATCGGTGTCAACCGCGATGAGGACGCTTTGCTCGATGGTGATGACAATTGTCCAGGTTTTCCGAACAACGACCAGGCCGACTTCGATGTCGATGGGCTCGGTGACCCTTGCGACCCGACTCCCCTTCCCGAGCCGGGCGCGGTGTTGGTTCTACTCGCCGGCATCTGCGCGCTGAGCGGGATGGGACGCTATCGCGACAGTGGCTGAATCGACTCGAAGTCTCTGGCGAACGCGCGGCTGTGAATCCAGCCGCCAGCAATGCGTGCGGGGGTCGACGATGCCACGATCCGCTACAGATCGTCGAGCGCCGACTGAGCTGCAGCTCCATCACGGCCCGGCACGCGATGTGGGTTCGCGAGCGTGGACGGATGCTTCGAGCGCGTCCAATCGTGCGCTGAGTCGGCGGACCTGCCCCTCGAGGTGTGGTGTGCCGGCGACCGCGTCTCGTGCCGTTTCGAGCGAATCGCGCGCTTCTGTCGTCCGACCGAGATTGATCCAGTTGCGCGCGATCATCACCGCCAGGCGCGGAGGCGCCGATTCCCCGAGTTCTGTTGCGACGCTCAAGTAGATCTGCTGAGCGGCTTCGGTGTCGCCCAGTGCGTTCCTTGCCTGGCCCACACAGGTTCTAAAGGTCGCGACGCCGCGCGTCGGGTGAGGTTGGCGGGCTGCGACCTGGTCGAGTGCAATCACACCCTCGTAGTCCTGCATGCCGAGTAGACTGATACAAGCGAGTTCGAACGCCGAAAGTGGGTTGAGGTAGCTGGTCTTTTGGGCTGAGGAGCCTTCCAGCGGAGGTGAGGAGCCTTCCAGCGAAGGTGAGGAGCCTTCCAGCGAAGGTGAAGAGCCTTCCAGCAGCGGCAGCAATCTCGCCGCAGCGGCTGCGAACAGTCCCCGATTGAATTCATCGAGAGCCAGAAGGTAGTGGCCTTCGCGGTAGTCGGGATCTCGCTCGACCGCCGGCCCGAACAGCCGCGCGGTTGACTGCCAATCGGGCAATCGAATCCAAGTGCGCTGACCCAGCGCGAGCACGGTTGCGACCGACAGCCCTGCGAGCAGCGGTACGCGAAGCCGCGGGACCATGCGCGCGAACAGCGCGGGAACGCAATCGGCTAAGAGCAGCGCGGTGCCGAAACAGGAAAGATACACGTAGCGCTCGCCGGTGGCGTGGAGGTTTGGGAACAAACCGGCGGTGGGAACGAACGCAATCCAGATCCATACGATACCGAGCGCGCTCATCGGTCGGCGTCGAACCAGCGCGACAGCCGCCACTGCGGACCCGACCGCCAGGCTCGCGCCGAACCAGAAGCGAAGGTCGGCCGGCGATCGAACGATGCGCAATACGTCGCTCGTCGTCGAGTGCAGTGGGAAAAAGGTCCAACCCAACGCTGCTGGCCAGTTCGCGACTGATGTCGCGATTTGCGCCGCGTAGTTTCCGCCGATCGGCGGCAGGGGTGGAAGACCGCCCACGATTGCAGCCCGCCAGACCGTCATGTAGACAACGCTGATCGAAATATGTGCGGCCGCGATCGCGATCGCGCTTCGGGTGTCGATCTTGCGAGCGGCTGTATGTTGGGCTGCGATCAGGCATGCGACCAACAGGATCGGTTCGACGGCCGCGCGCTCCTTGGAAAGCAGCGCGGCGACCAGCGCGACAATCGAGCTGATTGCGAATCCCGCCACCCGCATGGGGCCCGCGGACGAAGTGCTGTGGATTCCGAGCCAGATAGCGGCGATCGAAAACAGTGCGCACAGAGTTCCGGAAACACCCGAGATCCACGTCGTCGTCTCGATTGCGACCGGGTGTGCCGCCATGAACAGCGCGGCAAAAGAGGCCGCCGATACGTTTCCGGTCAGTGTCAAAGCCAAAACGCCGAAGGCGGCAACACAAAGCGCTCCGGCGAGTATCGTTAGGCTGCGATACGCGCGCGGGGTGTCACCGAGCCACTGTGTCGTCAGACTCAGTAGCGCAACCTGCAGTGGCCGGTAATACGGTTGTGTTGCGCCCGCGCCACGAAAAGCGATGCGGTGCAGGGGCTCACCGAACGAAGCGACAATTTCGCCCGCGGGCCGAATCATCGATTTTTGTCCGATTGCCGAGATATCGGTCCAGACGAACGGATAGTCGAGAGAACGCGATTGCAACAATGCGAACAAGATGGCCGGCAGCACCGCGACACAGGCCAGCGCGGTACGCCCGCGGCGAATTCCACCGGCGGCAGCGGTGTCTAGACTGGGAATCGAGCCCACGCTGGCAGTTTGTCTGCATGCGACCGGCTTGTCCACCAAATCTCATCCGGACATATTTGCGTGATACGAGTTTCGTGTACTCCCCCCACGAGCATCACCGTTGCATGAGAATCCCCGCATCACCCGACGAATCCGACGCAATGCGGCTGACGGCTGCGTTGCGCATTGAGGGAACCCTCCAGGAGTCGACTGCAGATTCATCGAGAATCATCGCGGCTGTGGACCGGAGCGCAGCGCGGCCCCTGCTTGCTAGAAACGCGCAGCCGGCTCGGGAATCGGGCAGTAGGCACCCTCCGAGAAGCCATGGGCGGGGATCTCCAGCGCGTGATTCAATCGCGCCAGGTAGTTCTCCCAAGCGATGGCCGCGCTCAATTCCACCAGCTGCTTGGCGTTGAATTCCTTCTTGAGTGTTTCGAACAACTCGTCTGGGACATTCACCGATGTCTGTGTCATCTCTTCGGCGTACTCGATCACGGATTTTTCGAGCGCCGTCAGTACGCCGCTTTCACGGTAGTTCGGGAGATCGCGCAATTGTTGGTCAGTGACGCCGTGTTTTCTGCCGACGGCAGAACCGATGTCAATTCAGAAGTGACAGCCGACGAGCAACGCAACCTTGATGGTCGCGAGTGCCTTCAGGTCTGCGGGCACACTCGACGCACGTTCGCTGATCATGTTGTACGTGCCCATTGCGGCCAGTACGCCGGAGTGGTGACCGATCACGCGAAGCGGTTCCGTCTCGGCTCCCAGGGTTCTCATCGAAATGAACCGGGACAGTCGATAGAACCAACCCGCCTGTTTTCCGACACCTTCGATTCGCGTCATCGCAATTTCCTTGTCTGATATGGGGTCCGTTGAAAGGTCTGTTGTCGGCCGTTTGGTGGACGCCGTTTTTTGAGGTCGCGCGACCGCTTTGAGCGAGCGCACAGCACGAGTCTACTGATCACGGGCCGAGTTCTCATCGGAGCCAATTCCGGCGTTCAGCGGCTCCGATTGGCTCCGTTGGGGCCTTCTCGCTCAGCGCTACTGGGCCTGACCGCCAGCGTGCTCTCGATCTCGATGGGCTCGCCCGCTCTCGACAGGGTCATTGACAGCGTCTGGCCCGGTAACATCCCGATCAGTTCGCGACGGAATGCGACGAAGTTCGGTATCTCGATGCCCTCGACGCGTCGCACCAGGTCTCCGTCGAGCAATCCCGCAAGTGCCGCCGGGCTGTTCGGGACGACTCCCTCGATGACGACAGCGTTGTGGTTCGACTCGCCGAGCTGTTCCGCTTCGCCCGGTTCGAGTGCACGGGCGGAGGCACCGAACCAGCCGCGGTCGCTTCGGCCCGAAATCAATAGTGGCATGACCCGCTTTACGGTGTCGATCGGGATTGCAAATCCGATGTTCTGCGCGTCCGATACGATTGCGGTGTTGATCCCGACTACTTCGCCGCGAAGATTCAACAGCGGGCCGCCGCTGCTCCCCGGGTTGATTGCCGAGTCTGTTTGCAGGTAGTCGATCAACGAGGCTCCCTCACCGGGAACGATGCGCTCCTTGGCACTCACCAGACCCGATGTGACCGTGTGGTTCAAGCCGAGTGGGTTGCCGACTGCGACGACCATCTCGCCGACCTCGAGTGCGGTCGAGCTGCCAAGTGGCAGGATCGTCATACCGGGCTGGGGTTCGATCCGGATCAGCGCTGTATCGGAAAGCGGATCGATCCCAATGATCTTGGCCGGGTACTCTTCCGGATCTCCAGCCCGCACGACACGAACGTCTGTCGCGTTTTGAACGACGTGAGCGTTGGTGAGGATGTATCCGGCTTCATTGATCAAGAAACCCGAGCCCAGGCTGAAGCCTTGCGACTTGTACGGAATCGGGACTTGGAATGGGATGAAATCGAGTGCTGCCGACAGCAGCGGAATTCGAATCGGCAACAGGTCTCCGGGTACGAACCCGATTCGCGCTTCCCTCGCTTGCAGCACCCGCGTATACAAGTTGACGGTTCCGCCCGAGACAGAGGCTGCGATGTTCGAGAACGTCCGATGGTGAATCGGAATGGCTTCACCCGGCGGGGTCGCCAACCCGTCGGTCCAAAATCCCGCGAGATCGAGTTCGGCGGGGTTGATGTTGCGAAAGCGCGAGTCGAAGACGGGGTCATCCTCTGCAACCAGCGGTTCATTGGTCTGGCGTGGAGCCAGTGTGCAGCCGCTGACCCATGCGACGGCCGCCAAGCCTAGCCCAAGCGCACAAATAATTGATTTCAACCGTTCCCCCGAATCTCGTCGTCTGTTCGCAGTCGGATAAAAACAGCACGATCGCACCATCGGCTCTTCTGCCGCTACACCTGAACAGGCGCCGGGCCGCCACTTGGCGAATTGTTCGAATTCTTCACCGTCGCCACATCCGATTTGCTACAGCGGTTGTGTCTCCGGGCTGGTCACCTCCCGTTCCACCAGCTTCCCATCCTTGAACCGCGACGTAACGTCGATGATTCCGTCGGCATCAGTGTCCTCTTCGCGCTTCGCGAGCTCGGACTTTCCGCTGGTAATGTCGAAGGTCTCGAAGATGTCCGCCGGTCCAGCGCCACGGCTGGAGCGTTCGATGCGTACCACAACCTCTTCGCCCCGCGAGATGTCGTATGTAGTCCAGGTGTCGGTTACGCCGTCGTGGTCTCGATCGACCTCGCTACTGGTACGAAACAGGTTCTTGTAGCGAATCAGTTGGTCGATGCGGCCGTCATTGTCACTGTCGTGGCGCTCTTCAGCCAGCGCGTCGCCGCGGTATTCGTAGAAGCTGTCGACGACGCCGTTGCGATTGCGATCGACGGTGCGTCCCGTCATGCGTGCGTCGCGATACTCCTCCCAGACGTCGACTTCGCCGTCGGCATCGGTGTCGCGCAAGCGTCGGGTCAGCTCTCCGTCTTCGTAACTCTGCCAGGTGTCGATCTGGCCATCGCCGTTGCTGTCCTCCTCGTAGCGAAGCAGCTTGTCGCCGCCTCGGACAAAAAACAGGATCCGTTCCGGCACGCCATCACCGTTGTCGTCTTGGAGGCCCCGGTCGACCTTCAGGGTCTCCGCGTTATCCCAACTTCCTGCGACAATCGTGACAGGTTCGAGTGTCAGGGAATCTCGAGAGGCGCTGTTCGCCGGCGCCCGCGGTGCGATTCGCGGGTTCGCGCGCTCGGCCAGTCTCTCTCCGGTAATCAGCGAATCGATCGATGCGGGGCCGGACGTGTCGGCGCCCATGCGATCCAGAGCTTCTTGTCGCCGCTGCAGTTCTTCTTCGATCTCCCGATCGAGCGCCCCGCCCTGGAGGTTCGGACCTCCACGCGACCAGTGATCCGACGATTCCTCCTCCAGATCGAACGGCGTGTGGCCCGTGATCGCTGTGTAGATCAGAAGCGTCCCCGCACCGCTGGTCGGATCCGGCTCGGGTAGCGTTCGCTGGCCTTCGGTCGGCCACGGGGGCTCGGGGACTTCGGTATCGGCGGTTTGTTCAGCGATCCGTTCGGAGAGGGGGCTATCCGCGACGGCTTGGGTTCCCGGAAGGCTCGATGCCGGCGGGTTCGTAGTGGCGCACCCCCAGATCAGGGGCAGTGACAGCCCAATCCACAGCAACGTCGAGCCGAGATTCAGTTCGATCTTCGGTGCAGCGCCGCTCTGGGAGCCCACCCACGTTCGATTCACCGAGTCATTCACCTTGTTTTCGCCCAGCTCGAGCGCTCCGAAACGTCGACGGCCGAAGAATACCGTTTTCAGTCCTGCGTGGAACTGTGCGTTGGGTTGCAGCATCTTGGAACCGGATGGGACACCTGAAGTTGTGCTCAATGATTGCCGTTTTTTCGCTGCTAGCCGCCGGCTGTGCGCTGCCCGATGCAGCGCGCCGCTCGTCCGAGCTCTTGAAGCGCGGTTGGGACATCGATTCCAACGGCGCCAAGGTGATGCTGACCGGTCCCGTCTCGACTTTGCAGGCAGCCGCCGAAATAGCGGTGTACTCGGTCGTCCGCCACGATGGCCCGCCACGCGAGCCCGAGGTCAAGTGGTTCCACTTCTACGACAGGCCGATGCGCGCGGCCGAAGAAATTGCAATCTTGTGTCACCTGAATTCAGCGACACACATCGTGACGATTCGCGGCGTGGGCCAGCCGTTCGCCGTCCCAGCACGCCATGAGCAATGGCATTTCCCTGAGTGCATCGAGGTCCTGGGAGGTGAGTACGAACTCACGGTCGGGTACTACTCGCGCGAGACCGTCGAGAAAGCTCTCAAAGCCAAGACGATTACCACAGAATCGACCAAGCCCAGTACGGCCCATTGGGAGGCCAAACCTGGTTCGGTGTACGTGCTGGCTGCGGTGATCGGCAAGCCGGTCCGCGCTCCGGGTGAGGCGCCCGCCTATCGCGTTCGCCCCCGCTCCAAGGATCTGTGGACCTATGAATACAAGCTGGAAGTGAGCCACTGGAAGGCGGCCATCGTGCGGCTCGGGCCCGACGATCGGCTGCTGCAGAATATCGCAGGCAATAGAGACCAGTGGCGGCGCCACGAGCGCTCGCTGTACTGAGCGACTTGCCTGCCGGCCAGCAGACCGACGAGCGGCGCACGCAATCGGGGAAAGGAGCCAGTCGATGAAGCAGGGCCTTCGCACCGCGCTTTGTGATCTACTCGGCATTGAAGTGCCGATCGTGCAGGCGGGTATGGGGTACGTGGCTCGCGGCGAACTCGCAGCTGCCGTCTCGGAGGCTGGCGGGCTGGGCATGATCGGTGCCGCGTCGCTCAATGCGGCGGGATTGCGCGACGAGATTCGCAAGGTCAAAGACTTGACCGATCGTCCGTTCGGCGTCGATATCCTGTTCGCGACAGTCGGGCGCCCTGCATCGGACGACGAAACAGTCGCGTTTACCCGCGATGTGCGAGAACAGATCGATGTCGTGTTCGAACAGGGCGTCCCGGTGCTCGCCAGTGGGCTGGGCGACCCCGGCCCGGTCGTACCGATCGCTCACGAACAAGGCATGAAGGTGATGGCGCTGGTCGGCAACACGCGAAGCGCCGCACGCGTGGCGGCCAGCGGCGTGGACGTAATCGTCGCGCAGGGCTACGACGGAGGCGGCCACACCGGGCGTATCGGCACGCTGTCGCTGCTGCCCGCGGTGCTCGATACGGTCGACGTCCCAGTCGTCGCCGCCGGCGGTATCGGTGACGGCCGCGGGATCGCAGCAGTGCTCGCAATGGGTGCAGTGGGTGTTTGGATGGGAACGCGCTTCGTAGCTTCCGAAGAGGCGTATGCGCATGAGAACTACAAGCAGCGCATCGTCGAAATCGACGATGAGGGCACTACCGTCACGCGCTGTTTCAGTGGAAAACCGTGCCGCGTGATCAAGAACGACACCACGCAGGCGTGGGAATCACGTGACCTACAGGACCAGATTGCGCGGTTTCCACGCCAGATGTGGGTCATCAGTGAATGGCTCGGTGAAGATCCCTACATCGCTGCACGGCGCAAGGGAAGAATCGACAAGGGCGCCATGGCGGCCGGTCAGTCATCTGCGTTGATTCACGACTTGATGCCGGCAGCGAAGATTATCGCCCGGTTGATGGCCGAGACCGAGCGCGCGCTGACGGCAGTCGACGCGCTGCGCTGAAGCAGGGCGTCCAGGAGAATCGCAGCGCCGATGACGATCAACTGGTTCCCCGGCCATATGAACAAGGCGCGCCGCGAGCTCGCCAAGGCGCTGACTCGTATCGATGTGGTAATCGAGGTGGTCGACGCGCGCTTGCCGCGCTCGAGCCAAAACCCGATGCTGGCCAAATTGCGCAGCGATAAACCGTGCATCAAGATCTTGAATCGCAGCGATCTTGCGGACCCGGATATCACGCGTGAATGGATGGGACAGTTCAGTGGCAGTGACGAATTTGTCGCGATCGCGCTCAACGCGAGACAGAGCGGAGCAGTGCGCGGAATTCCAAAGTTATGTCGCAGGCTCGCGCCCCATCGGGTTGCGCCGGGAAAGACGATTCGCACCATGGTGGTCGGAATTCCAAACGTCGGGAAATCGACGTTGATCAATACGCTGGTGGGTCGTCCCATCGAGGAAGTGGGCGATCGGCCCGCGGTGACCAAGGGGCAACACAAGATTCATCTCGATGGCGGGATCAGCGTCGCGGATACGCCCGGTGTGCTATGGCCGAAGCTCGAGGACCAGTTGGGGGCACAGCGGCTGGCGGCCTCCGGTGCAATCAGAGACACCGCGTTCGACTATATGGAAATAGCGGCATTCGCGTCTCATTTCCTGCGCGATCGATACCCGGAAGTGTTGAGAGATAGATTCAAAATAGAGAATATCCCCACAGGCCAGTACGAGATACTCGAAGCCATCGGTCGGCGTCGCGGCTTTCTCAAGAGCGCTGGGATGGTCGACATCCAGCGAGCGGCCGAAACGCTGCTGCGCGAACTGCGTTCCGGAAAAATCGGTCGGATCAGCTTCGAACGCCCGGCCGATTTCCCGCCGACTCCCTAGCATGGGTTTCTATCTCAGCAAGCTCGCCACGCAGGTCATCTACCCGCTGCCGCTGTCGATCCTGTTGGCATTGGTCGCGCTGCTGCTGCTGTGGAGACAACACCAGCGAACCGCCGGCGTGGTGCTGGCGACGTCGGTGGCGATCCTGTGGGCATCGTCGACCCAGGTCATCGCCCTCGCGCTGGGAAATTCCCTGGATCGACAGTATCCCCCGGTCCTGCCGGCAGACCTTCCGGAGGCCGGTGCGATCGTCGTCCTCGGGGGTGGCTTGCGCATGCCGGTGTCACCAGAGCTGTGGAGCGACCTCGGTTCGGGATCCGATCGCATGCTGCACGCGGCGCGGGTGTATCACGCTGGAAAGGCTCCCTTCGTCGTGGCCTCTGGAGGAGGCATGCCATGGGCACGCAGCCATGACGTGGCGGCCAACGGCATGGCCGACCTGTTGGTGGAGTGGGGCGTACCTCGCAGCGCCATCCTCATCGAACCGGACAGCCGCACGACCTACGAGAACGCGGTGCGCACGAAAGAGTTGCTCGATGCAAAGGGGATCGAAGACGTATTGCTCGTGACCAGTGCCATGCACATGCCCCGCGCATTGGCCGTCTTTCGCTCCGCGGGCATCCGCTCGCAACCGGCCGCGACGGACTACAAAGCGCTGAGCGGTCCATCGGGCACGTTTTTGAGTTGGGTTCCCACGGTCACGAACCTGACGATGACCGAAGCCGTGATCAAAGAATACCTGGGACATGCGGTGTATCGGTGGCGGGGATGGATCCGCGATTAGCCGCGATTTCGCATGACCAGCGCGAATTCTTCGAATGCGTCACCGAGAGCTGGTGCTCTACGGCGCAGACTCCTGGAGCGTCAGCATGCCGCCGGCAGGAATTGAAGAGGTAGCCGTGATTCCCGCAATGGTGCCCAGGTGTTTGCCGGACCGGATATGCAGCATGGCTCAGCGGGGTTCCCACGAGCCGTCGGGCTGCCGACAGGCCCTACCGAAGGCGGCCTCCTCTCGGCCGCCGATGGTTACCAATGTTGTGTACTCGCGGCAGTAGCCCTCCCCCTCGGCCTCGTAGGTTCGAGTGGGCGTGAACTGGTAGGTCGTGTCTTCGTCGGGGTTGCGCCACGTGATGGTCTCGCTCGACGGGGCGTGCTCGAGCGCTTGGCCGAAGCAAGCGCGGTCGACACCGGACGCGGCGTCCGCCAGCGCGCCGCCCAGCAGGGCGCCGCCGACGATGCCGCCGAAAATCGCCCGCGAGTCGCCGTCGGACAGTTCAGCCGCCAGCAGCCCGCCGCCCGCCGCGCCGAGCGCGGCGCCGAGTGCGTCGCGATGGCACGTGCGGACCGCGATTCCGAATGGCACCGCGTAGTGGACCTCTGCGTGGTGATGCTTGTGCTGGTGTCGGTATCCGTGCGCCGGCGCCCATGGCGGCGGGCCGCCACCGCGATAAACAACCTCCTGGATGACATAGAGTTGTGTCTTTTTGTGATGTTGTTTCTCGTGGTGCGAATTCCTGTGATAGCCCTTCTTGTACCCAGGCTTGCCCTTGGCAAAGGAATCATCGGAAGCGAATAACAGAGTCAGAATCGCTCCTGCGACGATCGAGATTTTCCGCATTCTTGCAAGTCTCCGTGAGGGTTCGATAGCCGGTTCGCGTTCGATCAGCTCGTATCATCGACGGGATCGAGGCAGCTTTGTGTGACGCTGGTCACGAACTGCCCGCAAACAAGCCAGCGCAAGCAGAGCAGTTAGTAGCCGCGGGCGTCCTGTTCCACGATCTCGAGCTCGGCGAGCAGTTGCACGTACGCCGCGTGCCTCGACTGCGACACGCTTCCGTGCTCGATCGCGTCGCGGACCGAGCAGCCGGGTTCAGACCGGTGCGAGCAATCGTTGAAGCGGCAGTCGGTCTGGAGAGCCGCCTCGAAGCCCGGGAAGTGCCGGGCGAGATCGCGTGGCGAAACTTCCACCGGGCCGAAGTCTCGGAACCCCGGCGTGTCCACCAGTTCGCCGCCACCCGGCAGCCGATGGAGTGTCGCGGTTGTCGTGACGTGGCGTCCGAGACCACTGGAGCTGTTGAGCTCGCCCACCTGCAGGTCGATAGCGGGGCAGATCGCATTCAGCAGGGAGCTCTTGCCGACTCCCGAGGTTCCGATGAACACTCCCCTGTATCCCGCGGCGAAGTATTCCCGCAATGCGTCGAGCCCCTCACCCTGATGGGCGCCGACCAGAAAAGCGCGACTGCTCTGCGCGTATTCCAAAGCGAGCTGTTCGTAGTGCTGCTTTGATTCGGCGAGGTCGGCCTTGTTGACGATCAGGATCGGATCGATGTCGGCGGCCCTGGCGGACACGATCGCGCGGTCGAGAAATCCGATCGGCGACTGAGGTCGGACGGCGATTACGACGCCCAACACGTCGAGATTGGAAGCAATGGAATGGACGCGCCCGTGTTTGTCTCGCCGGCTCAGTACGCCGCGCGCGGGTAGGCTCTTCAGGCCGCGATCGTCGAGCTCGACCTGGTCACCTACCAGGTGCCCAGAGTTTCGTCGCACGTCGACAGGCCGCTGGCTTCCGTCATCGAATCGAACCGCCACCGCCACTCCGTAGTGAGCGACGATGATGCCGCGCTGGGAGTTCGGATCGTTCGCCATGCCGTGCAGGGTATGGCAACGGTCGACCGGTTGCAGCGCCCTCGCCGGTGCGTTCGCGGGCCTCTAGTATCGGCGACGAGGGGGCGTGTTGCATGCAGCTGCCGGCGGACGGCGACAAACGAGCACTCTGGGCCCTCGGGATCGCCAGCGTCCTCGTTCAGATCCCCTTTCTGAAGCGCGGTTACTCGCCGCTCGACGAAGGGTCGATGCTCGCGATCGCGCAGGCCCTCGGCGACGGCGAGGTGCTGTACCGCGACAAGGCGACGTTCATCAGCCCCTTCATGTACGAATTGATGAGCGCGCTGCTGTCGCTGTTCGGCGAAACGCTGACGGTCGGGCGAGTATTCGCCGCGGGTGTATTCAGCGGCACCGTGATGGCTGTGTACTCGATCGCGAGATCGTTCGTTTCAGTGCGTTGGGCCGCCGTCACGGCGTTGTCGCTCAGCGTGCTCAAGCCGCTGGCGCTGCCGCTGTGGACGATTCCCAACTACAACCAGTTGAGCATGCTGTTCGCGTTGTTGGCCGTCGACGCGATGCTGCGTTTCCTTCGCGCGCACCACACCGGCGCGCTGGTGTGGGTCGGAGCATGGGTGGGTTTGACCGTCATCACGAAGCTCAGCCTGGGGGCAGCGGTCGGGCTGGCGGTTGCACTGACAGCGGCGCTCGAGGCATGGCGGTCCGCCACGTCGCTACCGCGAGAGCTGCTGCGTCGCGCGCTGGTGTTGGGTGGAGCAGCCCTGGTTCCAGTTGCCGTCGTGGTGCTCTTCTATGCATCGCAGGGCGCACTCGAAACAATGCTCGATCGCACGCTACTGGCGCTGGTCGGTGTTTCGAACGAGATGCGTGTGCCAATGCCGAATCCCGGGGTCTGGACAGCGCGCGGCGAGGATCTCTTCAATTTGCAGTACGAGTATTTTCCTTCGCCGATCTTCAACTGGTCGCTGTTGCGTGAAATCGACCTGTACGGCTCCTGGGCGGGGCGCGTCATCGAACAGGTCGTGAAATTGATGTACTACGGCCCGCTCGTCGCGACGGTACTGGCTTTCTGGGCAGGCGTGCGAGAGTGGCGACTCGAGGCCGGCTCACAGGCCGCATGCGGATGGATGCTGCTGGCCAGTTTTTCGGCGCTTGCGTATGGCAGCACGGTCCATCGTCTGGACTTCGCTCACATCTTGAACATGGCGCCCGCACCGCTGCTCGTTTGCGCGATCGTCATGCAGCGCTGGCCGGTTCGGGTGGTGGGTCTGCCGCTGGTGGTTCTAGCGGTCTGGTTGGCAGCCGGTGCCTTCGCGACCTACGCGGTGTATGACATTTACGACACTCGGCTCGAGACGCCCCGTGGCGACTTGCTGGTGACATCAGACGATGCCGCCGACGCAACCGAACTGCTGGCGTTTCTGGGCCGGCAACCACGCGAAGCGCGCATCCTGCTGCTGCGAACGATGCCGATGTTCTATTTCCTTTCGGATCGGCCCATCCCCGGCCGCTTCGACTTGTACCTGCCCGGGTATTTTCGTCCCGGTGAGGACGCACGCACCGCCCGCATGATCGAAACACTGGACGCGGTGGTCTACAACCCGAACGATTCGATCGGGATTCCCAAACCCATCACGCAGTTCGCACCGCTGACCGCCCGCGCATTGGCCGATCGTTTCCAAATCGAAGCGGCACTGAATCCAACCGCGTTCGTGCTGAAGCCCCGGCGACCCGCACCGCGCGAGAAGCTGGTGGCCGACATCACCCGCGAATTCGACGCGCATGGCTCGGCTGCCGATCGGGTCGTCGCCACCAGTTGGTTGATGTACCCCGTGGTGACGACCACGCTGCGAGCGGGCGACCGCGCGATCTGCTTCACCCATCGGCAACAGGTCCAGCTCGGCGACACGCTGTCGGTGTTGCCGATGTTTCATCACCTGGCCTGGACGGATCGCTACTGGCATGAGGCAGCGCGCCGAGCACATCTGGCGATCGAGGTTCGCGTCGAAGACGGAGCCAAGCCACAGGCGAAGACACTGTACGCCGCAAACCACGTCGCCGGGCCGCCCGGAGACCGAATCGAGATCGGGCTCGATCGCTATGTCGGGCGCAGGATCGCGCTTCGCTTTTGCGCCCAGCGCTTTCTGGCCGACCACGAGAAGCGCAAAGTCGCGACGGTTGGCTGGGCCGATGCGCGAATCGTTCGCTTCGACTGATGGGTAGGCAACCAACCTCACCAAACGACGCCGGGCTTCTCCATATGGCGAATGTTCCACAAGGCGTCGGAATAGAAGAACGCAATCGCGATCGCGACCGAGAGTACCGCCAACACGCTCCAGACGACCCGCCGTGTCCAGGCGCCGCGCTGTGTCCAATCGTCGAGAACCTCACTGGTGTAGTACGCGAAGGGAACCGACAGGCCCAACAGGAAGCCCGCCTTGCGCGTGACGAACCAGGGGTTCTTCCAAGTAAACAGCACATAGCCCACCAGGCTGATGCCGACCATCGAAAGCAGCAGCACGTCCAGGCCGCGCTCACCACGCAGCACGCGCCGAATGCCGCGCAGCAGGCCGGTCGCGTAAGCGCACATCGGAACCAGCGCTAGCGTGGTGATCAACGTGCCGACATGGCTGACTCTCGGCGTGTCAGTCGGCAAGAAGACACGGTGTCCGTCGAACCACATGGTCAGGTAGGTGCTTCCCCAGATGGAACGCAACAAGCCGGGGTTGAGTACCTGGGGGTCGGTAAACGTCACGAGTGGAAACCGCAGGTAATCGACGAACGCAGCCCTGCCGGGTGGCATCGTGAACATGATCCTATGGGTTTCCAGACCGTGCGGGTAGAGGTATCCGTACTCGACGAGGTTGCGGACGTAATACCAGCCTCCCAACACGCCGGCGACCGAAACGAGTACCCCGATGGGAAATAGCGACTCGCGAATCGCATCGCGCCGCCACGCGTCGACAAAGAGGGCTAACACGAGACTGCCGATGACCAGCACGCCGGTGAGTTTCGTGAGGAACGCGGCGCCAGCAACGATTCCCACCGCTACCGCGTGTCGGGCGGTGAATTCGGGTCGCGGGCTCGCGAGTCGCGCTCCCGCGATTGCGAGCGCTAATGAAATCCACATGGCTGCGACGATTTCTTCGGTCAGCATCGCGCTCATGTAGATATGCACTGGGAGGAACAGGATGAGTCCCCCAGCCAACAGCGCCCGGCGCGGGTTTTGGGGATCTGATTTCCGCACCAGCGCTACCGAAAGCGCCACGATGATCAGGCCTGCTCCAGAGACTGCCAGGCGCAACACGATGACTTTGGCATCGCGGTCCCAATCCGCGAGCAGCCGGGCGATGGCCCCGCCGATGTAATAGAACAGTGGCGGGTGAGCGGTCGACCAACCGGCGTCGGGGGCGGGAAGCTGCCAACTCTGGGTGAGTCGCTCGATGTAGTGCCAGTTGTACAGCGCGTCGAAGCCCCACAGCATTTCGTACCGCACGGCGTTGTTGATACGCATCGCAACCCCGACAACCAACGCGACCGCTGCGACGAGCCCGCTCGCGCGTCGAACGTCCAGAAGCGACATGCGCTAGCGCGCCCCGTGTGCGGAGGCGAGGCGCCGGCAGCGTGCAGGTCGGGCGCCATGGATATCCGCTGCCAAGGGTTTCATCAATGATCTGCTCTTCGACTCGAGGAGATTTCGGCGTGGTCGTGGGCCGAGCGGCTGACACGATAGCGGAGCGTGTCGACGGCACTCATGGAAGCTCTGCTCGCGCCAGTTGGCGGTTGAATCGATAGGCATGGCCGCCACAGCCGGCACTCGTCGCCAACGGCGAGAAGACCCGCGGTAGTGACTTCGCCCACGCGCTCTCGGGCATCGTGTCAGGCGCGAGGGCCACTGTCACATCGCGTTCGATCAGTCGCGCGAGCCACGAATGCAGATCTGCCTCGCGCGTCATGCGCTGCGCCAATCGGTAATCCACGATCTCGCACGAGCGGGTCGGAGCCACGTACACGAGCTCGTGCTGGAGGCGCGATCCGAATAGCGGGTAGCGATAGCCGTTGTGCAGCAAGCCCGCCCAGTCCGTCGACACAGCGATCCGCTGGGCAGGCAGCTGATCGACGGTCTCCCAGATCGTCCAGTTCGAGGCGAACTCGGGCCACAGCGGGTGTCCATCGAACGCTTTGCGCTCCGCGCTCGCCGAGTAGACCCCGGAAGCGCAGACCATCGCGCAGCCAGCTGATCCCGGCGCCGAGTACACAAATCGAAACGATCAGCGCAATGGCGCGCGCAGTTCGGTCGAATGGAGTAGCCAGCGACAGATTTCTGAAAAACACAATGACAAGGCCGATCAATCCCAACAGTACGAGCCCGAGCGTGATGGCTGTGGGCAGTTCGATCGCCGACAATCCCATCGGTAGCCCGACGACAAGCGTGGCGATCGCAATCCCCGACTAGATCGGCTGGTCGGCTGGGAACCGAACGACCGACGCGAGTACGGCGCACGCGAGCAGCGCCGTTCCGAGATAGCGGCCCGGGTTCGACGAATAGAAGTGCTGAAGGTGATCGGAGAACGGCGATAGCGTGAACGCGTAGATCGCGGTCCCGGCGACCGCAGCGAGAAATACGGCTGCCACACGTCGCTCGCGACGTGCCAGTAGAAACAGCCCAGCCAATCGGTGCGAGTGCGAGAAGCGCCGCGCCAGCGGGTCCGAATCCGAGATGGGTGCCCCCCAATGTACCGGCACGACCGAAGGGCCAGAACACGCCGACGGCGCGTTCGATGGCCGTGAATGAGCCGGGCGGCGGTTGGTAAGCCTGTCCCATCTCGTTCAGCCACCTCCACTGCCACTCTGCGTTTCCATCGAACAGATCCGCGCCAGACCAATTCCACGGCGAATGGGTAGAGCGGATTTCCGGTGGCGAGCCAGGTTCGGCCCTGGTGGATGAACAACACACAACTCGGTAGCGCCGCGAACGCGAGTTGCCGCTCGCGCCTCGCGGCGCCCTGTGTGGCAGCTGGAGCCATCAGCGCTTGCGCGCGTGCGGCCGGCGCACACGCCAACGCATTGAGCTTGGTGGCGCCCGCCAGGCCGAAAGCCGCCACGGCTAGTCCTCAAGTAAGCGCGGATCACTCATCTGGCGTTGAGTGCGGGTCCGGGAAACGAGGAACGGGAGCGCGCTTCCTGGTGTAATCTGGGTTTTCCAGAACACCTGATCCTCCAGAAAGCGACGCTCCCAAG
>JAQBGU010000233.1:0-7908 GCA_032128375.1 Deltaproteobacteria bacterium
CTGAAGCCCTTCGGCCACCAGGCCAATCTCCAGGCCGGCCTGGCTGGCGCGATGGCGACCCTTGCCGCGTTCTACCGCGCGCGCCGCAGCGGCGTTGGTGAACACATCGACCTGTCGACCCAGTCCTATATCGCAACGATCCTCGAAGCAGCGCTGCCTTATTACACCTATCCGGGCTTGGTCGCGACGCGCAAGGGCCAACGCGGTCTGAACCCGTGGGGTATCTACTCGTGCCGCGACGGACTGATCTTCGTGGCCACCATCGAACAGGACCAGTGGCAGCGGCTCGTCGACTTGATGGGCCATCCGGAATGGACCGCGCTCGAACTCTTCTGCGACTTTCCCAGTCGGCTTGCGAATCACGATGCGCTGCGCGTCTTCTTGGGCGAATGGATCGCGCAATGGAGAGTCGATGAATTGTTCCACAAGGGCCAGGCGCAGCGGATCTGCTTCGCACCGGTATTGACGATGGAACAGCTCGCCGAGCAACCTCATCTCCAGCAGCGGGACTACTTCCAGCGAGTCTCTCATCCTGTTGCGGCCGAACTCACACATCTCGGCGCCCCCTACCGGCTGCGCGAACCGTGGTGGCGGATTCGGCGCGCCGCCCCAAGGCTCAGTGAGCACACTGTCCATGAGATCGCCGAGGATTGGCGGCTCGGCCCGCTCCCCAAGTCGAAAATGAACCGAGGCCATGCTGTCGGCGAGAGCGCAATCGACGCAATCGAACCCGATCGGTCGCATCGGACCGGCCCGAACTCTGACTCGGGACTGCCGCTGGCTGGGGTGCGGGTTGCCGATTTTACCTGGGTCTGGGCGGGTCCCTACTGCGCGATGCAGCTCGCCCATCTCGGCGCTGAGGTGATCAAGTGCGAGTCGCTAGTGCGTCCGGATCTCGGACGTCGCCTGGCAGTGTATCCACCCGATACCGAGCCGGGCTTGAACCGATCCGGCTACTTCAATCAGTGGAACCAGGGCAAGAAGAGTGTCAGCCTGAACCTGGGTCATCCGGAATCGATCGCGGTAGCCACCGAACTCGTGGCGCGATGCGACGTCGTCGTCGAGAATTTTGCGACCGGCGTGATGGACCGGTTGGGGCTCGGCTACGAGGCGTTGCGTGAGGTTCGACCCGACCTGATCTACGCATCGATCTCCGGTTACGGCGATACCGGTCCATTGCGCCACTACATGGCCTACGGCCCGGCGGTCTCGCCGCTGGCGGGCCTCTCCTCGATGACTGGATATCTCGGAGGGCCACCTCAGGAACTCGGGATCGCACTCGGCGACCCGGCGGCCGGCGTGACAGCCGCGGTGGCGATCTGTGCAGCCCTCGTCGCACGCCAGCGTTCTGGCCAAGGCCAACACATCGACGTCTCGCTCTGGGAGGCCACCGCGCAACTGGGAGTCGAGGGATGGATGGACTACGCGATGAACGGGCGCAATCCGGAACGAATCGGCAACCGCGACCCGCAGATGTGTCCTCACGGTTGCTTTCGCTGCGCGGGCGATGACGATTGGGTGACCATCGCCTGCGCGAACGAGGCCGAATGGGTGGCGTTGTGTGACGTCGTCGATGCGCGGCTCGCCGACGATCCGCGTTTCGCGTCAGTCGAAAATCGCCGCGTGCACGAAGACGCGCTCGAAGAACGCATTTCGAACTGGACGACAGCCCGAGACCGATGGGCGATCACCCGCGCGCTGCAGGCCGTCGGTGTCGCGGCCTTCCCGTCGATGAGTCCGCGCGACCTGGTCGAGGACCCGCACCTCGAGTCCCGCGGGTTGCTGGAACGGCTCGACCACCCGGAAGTCGGCCGGCGCGTTCACGCGGGGATTCCCTGGAGACTCGACAACGGACCCAATGGCGTTCGCTCGCCGGCGCCTCAGATCGGCGCCCACACGCGCGAGGTGCTGGGCGATGTGCTCGGGTATTCGAACGAAGCGATCGACCGGCTGATCTCGGACGGTGTCCTCGAATAGACTGCGCGGTGTACTCGAGGCCTCGAGGCCTTGCGTGATAGGCGACTCCGACCCTTTCGCCTGGCTGGGGCTCACCCCAGTCGCATCGACTCCGAAATGATCGCGAAGCCGGTCGTCGAAGCGAGGCGCTTGCCAACCACTTTCTGGTAGTCGGGGGAGTTGTACCACTGCTTCGCCTTTTCGACGCTTTCGAACTTCAGAATCACGGTTTGCGGTCCGGGAGGATTTCCCTCGATGGTCTCGGCGGCGATGTCGAATGCGATCAGCTCACCGCCGTGGGCTCCGATCGTGGGACCGGCTCCTTGGGAGTACGTCTGGTAGAGCTCGGCGTCGTTGACGACGTATTGCGCGATGAAATAGGCAGACATGGTCCTCTGGTACCAAACCGCGTGGGCGTTGGCCAGCAGCGGGCCTTCCTGAAGGCGATTCGAGCCAGCGAGATCCGTCATCCGGCCAACCCAGATGCGCCCTCATGGAGTCATGACGACCTTCAGCGCCCGTTCCTTGTGCTCCGCGAAGATGCCGTAGCCTCGGGGTCCGTCTGAGAGCGGGAGCCGGTGACTGATGATCGCAGTGGGGTCGAGCCGCCCTTGCTCGATCAGAGCCATCAGCTTGGGGATGTAGTTCTGAGGATTGACGAGTCCCGTTCGCAGCGTGAGGTTCTTCATGAAAAACAGCATCCACGGCAGGCTTGCCATCGGTTCGGTCAGCACACCGATCGCGGCGACTCGACCTCCAGCGCGTGTCACGGCCGCAGCCTGTGTGATCAGATCCGCGCGCCCCACCGCTTCGATCGCGCAGTCGGCACCGACGCCATTCGTCCACTCGAGCACCAGCTCGCCGAGATTCGCTTTGTCGGGATTGACGGTGTCACAGCCGCGCTTGGCGGCGAGTTCGAGCCGCTCATCGTCGAGATCGACTGCAACCACACGCGCGGCTCCGCGCAGGTGTGCGCTCATCTGCGCGAAGGTTCCGACTGGTCCGCAACCGAACACGACAACCGTGTCGCCAGGGGCGACTTCGGCGAACTCAGCTCCCATGTAACCGGTCGGCAGGATATCCGTCAGAAACAACGCTTGTTCGTCGCTGAGTGATTCAGGAACACTGAACAATGTTGAATCGGCGAACGGAACGCGAACTCCCTCGGCCTGTCCACCGGGTAGCTGCGAGCTGAAACCGAACACGTTTCCTGTGCCCTCCGCGGCTTGGATCGAACAACCGCTGTACATCCCCTGCCGGCACATTCCGCAGGCACCGCACCCGATGGTGCACGAAGCCAGCACACGGTCGCCTTTGCCAAAATGCCGAACGCCCGCCCCCACCTCTTCAATGGTCCCGAGAAACTCGTGCCCTACCGCGAAGCCGGGCTCGGCTTCCATTCCACCGTGCCACAGGTGGAGATCCGATCCGCAGATCGCCGTGCGGGTCACTCGCACGATCACGTCGGTATCCCGATCCAGGCTGGGGTCGGCGACGTCGGAATATCGAACATCGCGCTCCCCAAAATAGACGATGGCTTTCACGGCTCGGTCCTCCAGTTCGCGGTTTTCAGGCGCGAGACTACCATGCCCAGACGCTGCTGCTTTTCGGGGATTTGGGAATGGAGGAAGCTTCAGTCTTCCAGTAGCGAAGTTCGATTTCAGCACGCTTCGGCAAGGAGGACTCCATGCGACTCGAGCCCCTCGAGGGTCTGCGCGATGAGTTGGGGCTCGGGGCATGGACCGGCGGTGAACTTCGCATCGGCGGCGACGACCCGGTGCTCGCGACCCGGTTTCGGGTGGGCGAAGCCGCCGCGACCGCGCTGGCGGCGGTTGGCGTCGCTGTAACAGACCTCTGGGAGCAACGGACCGGCCGAAAACAGCAGGTGAGCGTCGATGTCCGGGCAGCGGCCGCGTCGTTGCTGAGCTTCATGCTCGCAAGAGTCGTCGAGGGCGAGTCGCCGGGTTACGGCGATCGGGCCGTTCTGACCGACGTCTTTCCGACGCGCGACGCTGGCTGGTTTTTCTTTCACGGCAGCTTCCCAGCGAACACGCAACGGGCCACCGAGCTGTTGGGTTGTTCATCGGCTTGTGAAAAAACCGAACTTGCCCGAGCGATCGCTCGCTGGGATGCCCAGGAACTCGAGGACTGCTTCGCATCGCACGGCCTGTGTGGGGCGAAGCTGCGCACGCAGTCCCAGTGGGAAGCACACCCCCAGGGCATGGCGCTCGCTGCACACCCGGTCGTCGAAGTCATCCAGATCGGCGACAGTGACCCGGAGCCCATTCCAGCGAACGGCGCGACGCCCCTCGCCGGGGTGCGTGTGCTCGACCTCACGCGTGTGCTCGCCGGTCCGACCTGCGGGCGTACACTCGCCCAACACGGTGCCGACGTGTTGCGGATCAGCTCGCCGAACCTGCCGAGCATTCCGCACTTCGTGATGGATACGAGTTGCGGGAAGCGCTCGGCACACCTCGATCTGACTCAGCGAGGCGACGTCGAGCGGTTGCACCAGCTGATTCGCAGCGGCGATGTCTTCGTCCAGGGATACCGCGCCGGCGCGCTCGAAAGATTGGGCTTCGGCCCCGAAAACGTGAGCGCACTGCGACCGGGTATCGTGTATGCGTCGATCAATTGCTACGGCCACGTCGGCGATTGGTCGGCGCGGCCCGGCTGGGAACAGCTGGCCCAGACCGTGACAGGCATCTCGGCCGAGCAAGGTGGGAGGGTCCCAGCGCTGATTCCCGCTGCGCCGACGGACTACACGACCGGCTACCTGGCTGCGCTCGGAACGCTCGTCGCACTGAAGCGACGCGCCAGTGTCGGCGGCAGCTACCACGTGCGGGTATCCTTGTGCCGAACGGGGATGTGGATTCAGACTTTCGGTCGCACGGACGAACCCGGCGCGGGGCTGAGTCGCGATTGGCTCGACTCCTTGCTGATGCAGACCGATGCGCCATTCGGTCGGGTCGAACACCTCGCGCCGGTTGTGAAACTATCGGAAACGCCAGCGCGATGGGCCCGACCGACGGTACCCTTGGGTACGCACGCGCCCGAATGGGAAACGCGCGCAAGCAATGGAAGGACCCAATCCACCTCAATGCAGGAGAACCGATGACCGCCCCCTTCGATCTCAAAGAGACCGACAGATTGCTTTCGACGACTCGAGCTGTGCGGCGCCGTCTCGATCTCGAGCGCCCCGTCGAACGAGAGGTGATTCTCGACTGCATCCGGTTGTCGCAGCAAGCGCCGACGGCATCGAATACCCAACAATGGCGTTGGATGGTCGTGATGGACCCCGCGAAGAGAAAGGCGCTCGGTGAGATCTATGCGCGCGGTAAGCAGTTCATCGATCAGGCGAAAGCGCAGGTCCCCAGCGACGACGCCCAGACCCACCGTGTCTACGACTCCGCGGGATGGTTGCTCGATCACATGGGCGAAGCGCCGGTGCTGGTGATTCCGTGCCTGCAAGGCCGCTTGCCGGCCGGCGCGCCGCACGGCATGGCGGCCGCCATGTACGGCTCAATTTTTCCGGCGATGTGGAACTTCCAACTCGCGCTGCGCAGTCGGGGTCTCGGTTCGACGCTGACCACGATCAGCCTGTTCTTCGAGGCGGACGTCGCAGAACTCCTGAAAATTCCCGACGACGTGATGCAGGTCGCACTGCTGCCGGTCGCCTACACGAAGGGGACCGATTTCAAGGTGGCCGTCCGGCCGCCGCCGGAGGCGATCACGAGCTTCGATGAGTGGTCGTCCTGATCCAGGACTGTACCCCGGGAACGAGTGACCCCAGTGACCCGAACCCGAATAGCGTAGTAAGGGACACTGATTGATGCCTGCCAAACCGCGCCAGCCATCAACTAGCGAGGATTTCTCCGGCGCGACCCAGGCCGATCAGGACTGCGAACGCGATTGCCCAACAGATCCCTTCGTTTGGAGTTCGCCGGGCGGCGAACGCATGCGTATAGAAGGCCAGCCCGAACACAGCGGCAATCCACAGGTTCAAGCCCAACCGCGGTACAAACGGCGTACCGACTTCCCAGCCGGCACCGACCGTGACGGCGACCAGCAAGCCCGCGTAGATCACCCCCTGCCGGACCCGCTGGTGCAAATCGCTCCACCAGCCGCGCAGCCCGCCCGACCAACGAGCAGTCGATTCGGGCGCCGCGTCCTCGGGCTCGGCTGGTACACCCGAGCCCGGCACGAACGGGCCCAGGCGCCGGCGCTCGAGTTCCTGGGTCGCCTCGCGTCGGAAATCGTCGTTCTTCCCGGTCACCATGTCGACCATCCGGACATAGCCACCCGAGAGAATCGGAGCCTCATCCATGACTCTGAGCTGCTGGAACGGCCGCGCGGGCTCGGCGTGATGATCGGCGTGGCGCGACAGGCCGGTCAGCCCGTAGTAGGTGAACCAGGCGTGCGTATCCCATGAGTCCGCTGGCCCGACTCGGCGCGCGCTTCGAGTCAGGCCCCAGTGTTCGAAGTAGTTGACCGCCTCGAGCAATCGCGACGCCGAGAAGGCCTGAATCAGGAATACCGTGAAGGCGACCGCACCGGCCCAGTACCCGATTGCCAGCGCGATCCCCGATTCCAACGCCAGACCTTGGATGATGCGGTTACGCAGCATCCGCGGATCGAATCGGCTGGGGTTCCCCAGACGCTTCATCTCGATCTGCCAGGCACTCGAAAACTGACCGCGAATGGTCCGCCAATAGAAGTGCTCGTAGGTTTCGCCGAAACGTGCGGTTGCCGGATCGTCGAGCGTCCCGACCCGGACGTGATGGCCGCGCAGGTGTTCAGTATAGAAATGCTCGTTCAACACGGTACACAGCAGCAAACGACCGAGTCCTTGTTCCCAGCGCTTGCGTCGGTGAATCAGCTCGTGTGCGGTGATGATCGAGAAACCTGAACCGGCACCGACGATCACGAAGACCAGCAGCGTGTCGATCGAAAAGAAGCTCTGAAGCGCGAACAGCCGAGCCAATTCGAACACGATCCACAACTGGATCGCAGCCAGCAAGTAGACCAGCCCATCGAACGGCCAGGCGGGCAGACTTTCCACCGGCTGTCTCATCTCAGCCCGATCCGCACCATCGAGTGCGTACGCGACACCAATTGGAATCAGAAATAGCGGTGCGATGTACCAGGCGTGGGGTCCTGTCATCAAGAAGGCCAACGCGTTCAGAGGAAGCATCAGCGAGACGAGGTGACGAGACCAGATCTTGACGACTTCAGCAGTCGAGATCACAGGGCCGTCCAATGACATTGCGGCTGACATCACCAACCTTCGATGAGAAAAGGGGCTTGGGAACTATCGAGCCTGTCAAGATAGCCGACGCTGGCGCGATTTCGCGCGCGCTCCTACCCTCTGCGCGCTTTGAATTTTGACGACACCCCGCCCCGAGGCAGGAGGGGAGTCGTCTATTTCCGTTCCGCGTCCCCTTTTTTGAGTCAACCGGAGAGGTCGATGCACGCGGCCATTGGACTCGACTTCGGGACCACGAATAGCGCGATCGCCTGGGTGAGCGACGGGCGCGCCCCGACGCTCGCCCACTTCGATGCTGGGCTCGGCGTCACCGATACCTTTCGTTCGGTTCTGTACTTCGACCGCGGAGAAGATGGACAGGACCCGCTCTCCACGACGGCCGGCCCCTTTGCCATTTCCCGCTACCTCGAAGCCGAGGAAAAAAACGGGCGCTTGATCCAGTCCTTGAAATCCTTTCTGGCCAGCCGGTTGTTCCACGCGACCAGCATCTTCGGGCGCGTGTATCGACTCGAGCACCTGATCGCGATCATTTTGCGTGACCTCAAGACCGCGGCGGAAGCTGCACTCGGCCAGCCCATTGAACAAGTCGTCGTCGGCCGCCCTGTTCGATTCGTGCACGCCGAGGCTGCGAGCGATGCCGAACTCGCGCTCAATCGACTGTTGGCGGCTCTACACAATGCCGGCTT
>JAQBGU010000234.1:0-20408 GCA_032128375.1 Deltaproteobacteria bacterium
CTCGAGTTGGTGCTCCAAGCCGCGGCGGTGCATCGCGAGCACCACGATCCCGCCGCGATTCAATGCTCGCAGCTCTTGTCGATCAAGACCGGCGGCTGCCCCGAGAATTGCGGCTACTGCAGCCAGAGCGCGCACGCGAAAACCTCCGTCGAGCGCCAGCCGCTGATGGACGTGGGCGCCGTGCTCGACGAGGCGCGGCGCGCGAAGGCCGACGGCGCCGACCGCTTCTGCATGGGCGCAGCCTGGCGCGAAGTGCGCGACGGCGAGGACTTCGAGCGCGTGCTGGCCATGGTCGCGGGCGTCAAGGCGCTGGGGCTGGAGGCCTGCGTCACACTGGGCATGCTGCGGCCACACCAGGCCGAGCGCCTCAAGGCCGCCGGCCTCGACTTCTACAACCACAACCTCGACACCGGCCGCAGCCACTACGAGCGGATCGTCGGCACGCACACCTACGACGACCGTCTCGCCACGCTCGAGGCCGTTCGCGCCGCGGGCCTCCACGTGTGCAGCGGCGGCATCCTGGGCCTGGGCGAGAGCCGCGCCGCGCGCGCCGAACTGCTGCACCAGCTCGCCTCGCTCGACCCGCAGCCCGAGAGCGTGCCGATCAACACGCTCGTCGCGGTGCCGGGCACGCCGCTCGAGGGTCAGCCGTTTCACCTGTCGGATATCGTCCGCCGAACGAACGAACGAGATCGCGACGTAGTCGACCGACTGGCGCAATCCGAATTTCAGATCGCGAATGTCCTTCTCGGTGACCCCCCGTGCGCTCACGTTTACGCCGGGCAGATTGATTCCCTGACGTTCCTTGAGCGTGCCTCCGTATGTGACCTGTGAGATGACATCGGTTCCGTTGGTATCGACGACTCGCAATTCGATGGCACCATCCGACAGCAGGATCCGGTCTCCGACTTTGACATCACGCGGGAGCGCCTGGTAGCTGGTCGATACCTGCGACACGTCCCCCGGAACATCCCGGGTCGTCAGCGTGAATGGCGTCCCGGCCGCCAGCTCGACCGGCTCGCCACCGGCCAGCGAACCGGTCCGGATCTTCGGCCCCTGGAGGTCCTGGAGAACGGCCACCGCACGTCCCGCCTTGGACGCAGCCGACCTGACCATCTCGATCCGTCGCGCGTGCTCAGCATACGTCCCGTGCGAAAAATTCACCCGCGCGACATCCATGCCTGCTTCGATCAACTCGGCGATGCGCCCCGGTGTCGCGGTTGCAGGGCCGAGGGTGGCTACGATCTTCGTGGGGCGAATCGACACCGCCTCATGTTAGTCGAGCCTTGCGTTCATGGCCAACCCGTATTCAGTCTCGCGTTGGTGACCGGCTGGCTCGGGTAGCCGTCCATGCCGGCTTTGGTGCGACCGCGATTTTCTGAACCCACACTGCTCGTGTATGCTCGGCGCCATGTCCGAGGCGGTCGCAGACCTTCTCTCATTCATCGATGCATCGCCGACGCCCTATCACGCAGTCGCCGAGTCCGTTCGGCGCCTGCGCGCCGCCGGCTTCGCCCCCGTACTCGAAGAAGCGCTGTGGGATCTGGCACCGGGGCAGCGGGGCTACGTCGTGCGACACGAGGGAAGCCTGATCGCATTTTCGGTCGGCGCCGTATCGCCTATCGAGGCCGGATTTCGGGTTGTTGGCGCGCATACGGACTCGCCGAACTTGCGCGTCAAGCCCATCCCCGACGCCGCTGTTGCCGGATACCGTCAGATCGCGGTCGAGGTCTACGGTGGCGTGCTGCTGCATACCTGGCTGGATCGCGACCTTTCGCTGGCTGGGCGGGTCACGCTGCGCGGCGACGCGGGGACGCGTAGTCGGCTCGTCGACTTCAAGCGACCCCTGTTGCGGATTCCCAACCTCGCAATTCACTTGCAGCGCGAGCTGAATCAGCAGGGACTGAAGCTCAACGCGCAACATCATCTTCCACCGATCGTCGGCCTCGAGGGGACCGATAGCCTGACCGCGCTGCTGGCGGCTTCGCTGAGTGAAAACGCGGACGCTCCGGTGGGCGAATCCGACATCCTCGCGTTCGATTTGATGACCTACGACGTGCAGAGCTCGGCCATCACAGGTGCGCGCGATGAGTTCATTTGCGCGCCCCGTCTGGACAATCTCGCGTCGTGCCATGCCGCAGTGACTGCACTGATCTCGAGCGTTCACGCGTCTAGGGGGCCGGCGACCCGCGTGGCCGTGCTGTATGACCACGAGGAAGTGGGGAGCCGCAGCGCACACGGAGCCGCCGGACCCTTCCTTTCGAGCACGCTCGAGCGGTTGGTCGCGGCGTACCGGAGCGATGCAGACGCTGCACAGGGGCCAGCGCGCGCCCTGGCTCGTTCGATGCTGATTTCGGCCGACATGGCGCACGCGGTCCACCCGAACTACGTCGACCGTCACGAGCCGGGACACCGACCCCAGATCGGTAGGGGCCCCGTGATCAAGCTAAACGCCAACCAGTCCTACGCGAGTGATGCGCGCACAGCTGGCGAGTTCGCCGAGTTGTGCGGTCGCGTCGGGATCACACCTCAATACTTCGTATCCCGCAGCGACCTTGCGTGCGGATCGACGATCGGCCCCATCACTGCGGCCCGGGTTGGCATCCGTACGGTCGATGTTGGGAACCCGATGTTGTCGATGCATTCGTGTCGCGAAATGGCCGGGACTGCGGATGTCGAACCGATGATCGATGTGCTGCGGCTGTTCTTCGACAACACAGCCAAGACCGACTCCGGCAATCCGGACTCCAACCCAGCAGACTCCAACGAGACCGGCCCTGCGAAGCATCACAAGAGCACGTGAGTGATCCCGGATCCGATGCCGACCGAGAGTTCATTCAGCGATCGGTTCGGCTTGCGATCGTCGGTGTCGCCTCTACGGTCGTGCTGTTTGCCCTTCTGTGGCTACTCAAGAGTGCGCTGACGCCGCTCGCCGCGGCGTTTGGACTCGCGTACTTGCTCGATCCGATGATCGACCGCTTCGAGGCACGCAACGTTCCGCGATCGGTCGCCGTCTTCGGTCTCATCGGTCTGTCGGTGTTTGTACTGTTGATGATCGCGCTGTTCATGCTGCCGACGTTGCGGAACGAGATCTCCGGAATCAGTGAGCGGATGCCAGGTTATGTCGAAGGCGCCGTGTCGGCGTTGGCGCCGCTTGCGGAGAGCTGGTTCGGGGTGACATTGCCCGGTTCGATTCGAGAGGGCCTCGCCGGCCTGGGGAGCGGCGAATTCGCGATTCCGATCGATGCTGTGAGACGCGTGCTCGAAGCGGTCGTGAATTCGCTCACCGAAACGCTCGGCACGCTGGTGGGCCTGCTCGTGGTGCCGGTGATCGCGTACTACGCTCTCATCGAGTTCGACCGGATCAGAAGCTGGTTCCTTGCGCTGGTACCGCCTCGCTACCAGGGAGCGGTCTCGGCCAAGGCGTCGACCATCAACGAGTTGATTTCGGGCTTTATTCGCGGCCAGTTCATCGTCTGCGCGACGCTCGGCGCGCTGTATGCGATCGGTTTCTCGCTGATCGGAATCGATTTGGCGATCGCGATCGGCCTGCTCTCGGGGGTTCTCGCGATCATTCCCTACGTAGGCAGCGCGACCGCGCTGGCGTGCGCGTCGACGATGAGCGTGCTGCAGTTTGGCGTAGACGTGCATCTCGCAGGGGTCGTCGGCTGGTATGCATCGATCCAGCTGCTGGAAGGGATGGTGCTCACACCGCGGATTGTCGGCCAACGCGTCGGCCTTCACCCGGTCACGGTGATTGTCGGGCTGCTGATCGGCGCAGATCTGCTCGGGTTCCTGGGCCTGATCGTTGCGGTTCCGATAGCCGCCGTGGCACAGGTATTCGTCCGCGACCTCCTCGCTTCCTACCGAGAATCTGCGCTGTATCAGTCTGCGGGCTAGAGGGTTGTCGGGTCGCGCGCTATCGTTGCGGTGTGACGGACCCGGATGGTGATGACAGAGAATTGGATCTCGAGGACTTTGAGGACGACGAGGCCCCGGTCGCGACTCCGTTCGACAACCCATATTTTTTGCCGGCTGTATTGTGGGGGCTGGCAGCCTGGTTCGGGTTCGACATCGTGACAGACGCGCAAGCCTACCAGGACTACCCCAACTTCAATCGCGGTGGCTTCGGGGTGCTGAGCCTCTTGGCCAGCTATTTCACGCGCAGTGCGATCTTGGAGAAACGCGCACTGCGCGCCAATCAATCCAATATCGCAGCGGATCTCGGCGCCGACGTCCCGACTGATACACAGGACTGAACCCGCGTCCGAATTTGGGTCCCGCGTCAACCCGCGAGCAGGCTGCGCCCGATCACCTTCAGTTCGAGAATGGGTTTTACACCCTCGAAGATCGGGAGCACCTGTGCGTCGACGACGTAGCGGCTGATCGGATATTCCTCCGCATAGCCCCAACCCCCGTGGAGCAATTGGCCCTGCTGTGTGAGGTCGACCGCGACGTCACACGCGAGCAGTTTCGCCTGCGCGGCGAGCGGCGCTGCACGGCGCTCGTCGTCGTCCATTTCGCTGGCAGCTGCGTAGGTGATCGCGCGAGCCGCAGCCAATCGCGCCGCCATCTTGCCCAGTGCGTACTGGGTGAGCTGAAACTCGGAGAGCGACTGGGCGAACTGGTTGCGGTCGACCACGTATTCCGCGGTCTTCTCCAATGCACCCTGGGCGAGCCCGCAGGCGCGACCACCGGTTTGCAAGCGTCCCGCAGCGAACCCGGCCATTTGCAGATAGAAGCCGCGACCCATGCCGGCGTCGCCACCGACCAGGTGATCTGCGGCAACGGCGTAGTTCTCGAGATTGAGAGTGAACGAATGCATGCCGCGGTACCCCGGCGTCGCGTCGGCCTTGCCGACGATGCGTCCGCCACCCGGTTGAGTCATCTCGAATTCGTGACCGCCAAACGCATCCTTGGGCACGATGAACAGCGACAAGCCCTTGGCGCCCTTGGATGTGTCGGGGTCGGTTCGGGCCAACAGCGCGAGCACGTTCGCGCGGCCCGCGAAGGTGCACCACGACTTCGGGCCATTGATGATCCACGCATCTTTTCCCTCGACGTTGCGTCTATCGGCGCGGCATTTGACCGATGCGACGTCGCTGCCGATATCCGGCTCCGTGACTGAGATGCCTACCATGATTTCGCCCGACGCGATCTTCGGCAGCCAATGTTGCTTCTGTTCGTCGCTGCCTCCGCCCAGCAACGCCTTGGTGAGAATTTCGGGCCGAGTGATGAGAGATCCGGCCGCCGCGAGCGATACGCGCGACAACTCCTCGGTGGTCAAGATCATCGCGAGGTTTCCCATCTCGGAGCCGCCGTAGGCTTCGGGGATCCCCATGCCGAAGTAGCCGAGCTCTCCCATGGCCGATATGAACTTTTCAGGCACCAGCGCGTCGGACCGGTGGATTTGCTCCGCCTCCGGCGCGACCTCGGCGTTGGCGAATTCTCGGACCGATTCGCGAATCTGCTCCGACATTTCGTCGAGCGGCACATCGTTGGCACCACGTGTCGCACATACGTGGCGACCGATCGATCGAAACACCGACTCGTGGCTCGCGCTCCGAATCAACGCACAGAGCGCTCGCGGGAAGGCTCTGTCGAAACCTTCATCGCCGATCCCGAGGTCGTCGATCGCCGGAGCCAACCGGTTGCGAAGGCTCTCGACCAGGTCTGCCGCACCGGCGATCGCGATCGTCTCGAGCATCTCCGAGCTGCGCCCTTCATCGATCAGCGCTCCCGTGAATTTCACTAATTCGCGTGCAGCCCGACACTCGGTGGCTGAATAGGAGATTCGCTCGGTCAGGACCTGGTGATCGTCGATGCACTTGCCGGCTTCGGTGATGGAGGTCGCGCGCTCGATGGCGAGGTCGACCAGTCTTTGGGCACTCTCGAGCAGCATTTGCGCATCGTTCAGGGTGGGGCTGGCAGTCATCGGGGGTCCTTGTCGACGAGGTATTGGTTTGCACCCCACTCGCGAATGGGGCCGTTTGAATCCGGTCCTCGGAATTTGCCACGACTGATGGGAATTCCGAGCTCGCTAGGATAGCGTCGCTCTCGGAGTCTGGGCGTTGTGTGCGTTACTGCGTGTTGCCGAGTATTGCCGACGGAGTATCGGGAGGTGCGAGGTGAGAAGTGAAATGTTGGCCAAAAGTTGTCTTTCTGGTTGGCCCGCGGGGCTGGGACTGCTCGCGGTATGGGTAGCCAGCGGCTGTTCGGTCCACGCGAACACGAGCCTGACTGGCCAGTCGATCGGCTACCAGACGGAACTGACGACGATTCAGGTCGTGAGTGCGGTGGTCGGGGAAAAGAACCTGTTCATCCCGTCGACCATCGTCGTGACCGACGGGGCGCTGACGAAGCTCTCCTTGTTCAACACGACCGGCAAACCTCACGGCTTCGCGATCGATGGCCTCGGCATCGAGGTGGTGCTGCCAGCAGGCGAAGAGTTCGAGGTCGCGCTTCCCGAACTGGAGGCGGGCCGAATCTATCGGATCCACTGTCAGCTCCACCCACCCCATCGCAGCGCCTCGCTGGTCGTGCTGCCGGGTCGCTAGGGCGAATTCTTCAGCGTCGTCGCCTGCACGCCAGAGCTAGCGCTCTGCCGCGCTGCATCAGGTCAAGAACGCGCAGAGCTGTTCGACGAGCGGGGGACTTCCAAAAACGAGTCCGGTCTTCCCTCGCTGTTCGGGTAGCGTTACGCATTGTCCTCCCGCTTCCGGGACCAATACCTGCGTTGCCGCGACGTCCCAGACGCTCAATGACAGGTCGACCATCGCGCCAACACCACCGCCTAGCACCTGTCCGTGACCGAATGCATCGGTGTAACCGCGCAACATCGGGATTTCTCGCGCCATTCGCTCGAACGCGGGTCGCTGGTGGAAGGAGTCGAACGAATAGGGATCTCCGTGCGAGATGATCGCGCCCCGCAGATCGGAGGTTTGCGCGACGTGCGTGGGGACCCCGTTGCGGCGACAGCCACCGCCTTTCCATCCCACGTAGCGCTCGTCGAGCCCTGGCAGGTCGATCAGTCCCATCACCGGTTCGCCATCGATCGCGAGCGAAATCAGCGTCGAGAACAGCGCGATGCCACGGGAAAAACCAAGCGTTCCGTCGATCGGATCGATGATCCAATGCGGCCCTTCGATCGAACCGTCACAGCCGTACTCTTCGCCCAGCAGGCCGAACTCCGGAAAGCAGCTTCGAAGGTGCTCGCGGATGGCGCGCTCGGCGGCCCGGTCGGCTTCGGTGACGGGGCTGCCGTCGCTCTTGTGCTCGACCGAAACGCGGCGAAAGCGCGGCAAGATCTCCGCGCGGGCACGATCGGCCGCACCCTGTGCTGCTTGTGCGACGCGCTCGAGATCGATGGATTTCATTGCCCGAGCGTATCACGCCTCGAGCGTGACCGAGTTCGCGTCACATGATGCGTTCACCCGAATCGGCCCGATCTGCGGCGCCGTTGCCGCGGCAGCGAGTCGAAAGTAGCACGGTGTCGGCACGCTGATTCGTCCGCAGTTTTCTTCACTGCCGTGCTGATCGATAAGCGCGAGTGCCACCGCGACGCGATTCGACTCGACGATGTCGGTTTTGTGGTCGAACGCGGTTGGCTGGTTGGTCGGCAATGGGATGGCGCCACAATCAATCGGCGCGGTCTGAAAGCTCCCGCAGTTGTCTGAACGAGTAGATCCCGGTCGAGTGGCCGTCACTCCACTCGATTCCGATCGCGTACCGACCGACCGAACGGATCTGGATCGGGTGGACATCGGCGGGAACGTTCGACGGGTCGAGTCGGTGCTCGCCGCTCCATTCGTCCACACATTGTGCACAAGCACACGCCAATCGGAGTTCTCGAATCTGGAAGAGGCTCTCCGCACCATCTGTCCAGCGGATCGCGAGTCTTGTGGCGCCATCCTGACGGATCTCAGTCGGGGTGTAGTGCGCGCTCGAATTGTCCATCGTCGAGCAAACGTAGTCGAATTCCGGCGGGATGAGTCATCGCCCGCGGCTGCGCGCCGGAAATGCGCGATCGCGCCAGCTGCGCTGGGTGGAGCGCTCCGACGCCGAGGATAGAGTCTTCGAGAACCCGTCGATGTGGGCTAGGTTGCGCGTCGTGAGCGACCCGGAATTCGACGACGCGATTGCGATCTTAGGAGGCACGGGCGATCAGGGACTCGGTCTGGCCTTGCGTTTTGCGAAGGCGGGCCGACCGGTGGTGATCGGCTCGCGCAAGCTCGATCGAGCGACTGCAGCCGTAGCAGAGGTGAAACTGGCTGTCCCGGGCGCCAACGTCACCGGTCTCGACAATCCCGAAGCGACGCGTCGGGCGCGAATCGTGATCCTGTCGGTGCCGTTCGAGCACACGGCCGGCACCGTCAAGTCGATCCGAGGTGCACTGCTGCCAGGCCAGGTCGTGGTGTCGATGGGGGTTCCGCTTGCGTCGTCGGTGGGCGGCGCGGCTGCGCACATGATCGGGATCTGGCAAGGATCTTGCGCGGAACTCGTGGCCGCTTCTGTGCCCGCGGGGGTTGAGGTGGTCTCGGCGTTTCAGAATGTCTCGGCGCATCGGCTTCGAGCGCTCGATGAACCTGTCGAATGCGACGTCGTTGTTTCAGGAGCACAGCCCGTTCGACAGATTGTGATGGATCTGTGCGGATTGATACCCGGCATTCGAGCCGTGGATGGCGGTCCACTGGGCAACGCCCGGATCGTGGAGTCGATCACAGCGCTTCTGATCGGGATGAACATCCGATATCGCGTATCCGAAGGGATCGGTGTTCGGTTCACCGGGCTGCCCGGCGAGGATTCGTAGCGTCCGCCCGGCCCGAGTCTGCTTCTGGGCCTTGGGCCGCCAGTTCCTAGAGCCGCTCTTCTTCCCGCGCTCGCCAAATCCGGATTCGCGCTCAAATCCCGTTTCGCCGTGCAGCCGACTTCGGTTTGCGTTTCGCCGGCGGTCCGAACGGGCATCAAACCAGCAGTTCTAGCCAGTTGCGCGTCCGATGCGCGCAGCCGATTTACCCGGGATCCCGCCGCCGAAAATTTCGACGTGGAAAACCTGTGGAAGCTCAAGTGGTTGTGTGACATGATCGGAGTCAACCCCAGATTTTGTGGAATTCCCATTGACGCCTTCCCGCGCCGGGAGTAAACCCGATAGACGGAGATGAGACATGTCCTTTCGGCGGCCTGGGGGGGTTTCAAACAACACAGGCGGTCGCCGACTGGGAAGCGAGTTGGCGGAGGGATGGAGGACCCAATTCCGACTCGGGGGCCTTGGAGGTTCTAGGGCCTCTCTCATCTCCGGGATCGCCTCGCTTCATGCCGGAGGGCCACTTGTGGGCTCAATCGGACTGAGGTTTGGCACAGCTTGAGAATCCAGCAGATCCAGCATCGAGCCCTGTACGTCTGATCAGGGTCCTATGAGGGGTCTGTGCACAACCGTCTTCGCGATTCGGTGAACGCGAAAACACAAAAGCCACCCAGTAATGAGAAGATGAGAAGATGAGAAACTGAGAACTGAGAAACCCGCGGCAACGAAACTGAAACAAGCTGAAACCAACAACAACCAGCGTCGAAACGAAACGACGAAACGACGAAACGACGAAACAACGAAACGACGAAGCAGAGTCGCCGATCGAGGGGGGAGAGTGAAGGCTGTGAAGGGTGTGAAGGGTGTGAAGGGTCTGAAGGGTACGAAGGGTATGAAGGGTATGAAGGGTATGAAGGAAAAGGCGGATGAAACGACCGACGGAACCCATGAACACGAACAAGGATCGCTGCGCGCGGTCGGTGCCAGCAGCCGTAAGAGCCGCGCCCATCGCGGCTTAGCGCTCTCGCGACACTTCACGAACCCCGGTGATGATCCATTCGGAGTTGTCGAATGGGAACGGCGTGGGGCCAAGATCGCCAACGAAAAGGGTGAGATCGTCTTCGAGCAGAATGACGTCGAGGTTCCCAAGAGTTGGTCAGCGTTGGCGACCAATGTAGTGATCTCGAAATACTTCCGCGGACACATGGATACCCCCGAGCGCGAAACGAGCGTCCGACAGCTGATCGGCCGCGTCGTCGGTCGCATTCGCAGCTGGGGGGACGAGTCCGGATATTTCCGAGACCCGGCAGATTCTCAGGTGTTCGCAGATGAACTGACGCACGTGCTGCTCACGCAGCGGATGGCGTTCAACAGTCCTGTCTGGTTCAACCTTGGCGTGCCAGGGGTTCCTCAGCAAGCCAGTGCCTGCTTCATCAATTCGGTCGATGACACCATGGAATCGATCATGGATCTCGCCAAGACCGAAGCGATGCTGTTCAAGGGTGGGTCGGGCGCAGGGTCGAACCTGTCGAAGATTCGCTCGTCTCGCGAGACCTTGGGCGGTGGTGGGACCGCGTCGGGTCCGGTTTCGTTCATGAAGGGCTTCGACGCGTTTGCAGGCGTCGTGAAATCCGGTGGTAAGACCCGCCGCGCCGCGAAGATGGTGATCTTGGATGTTGATCATCCCGACATCATGGAATTCATCCGATGCAAGGCGGAAGAAGAACAGAAAGCGTACACGTTGATCGATGCCGGCTACGACGGTGGTTTCAACGTGAGCGGTGGAGCCTACGATTCGGTCCACTACCAGAACGCCAATCACTCGGTTCGTGTAACTGATTCCTTCATGCACTCGGCCGTCGCGAACGGGAATTGGGAAACCCTCAGCGTGACGAGCGGCGCCGTCGTCGACCTGTACAAGTCACGCGACGTGTTGAACGAGATGGCCGAGGCCGCTCACCTGTGTGGTGATCCCGGCATGCAGTACGACACGACTATCAATCGCTGGAATCCCGTCAAGGCTTCAGGACGGATCAACTCGAGCAATCCGTGCTCTGAATACATGTTCTTGGATGACACAGCCTGCAACCTGGCCAGCCTCAATCTGATGACATTCCTCGACGATTCCGGTGAGTTCGATATAGAGGGGTTCCAGCATGTGGTGAGGTTGACGATCCTCGCCCAGGAAATCATGGTCGATCACGCCAACTATCCGACGCCGGCGATCACCACCAACAGTCACCTATTCCGACCGTTGGGGCTGGGCTACGCCAACCTCGGAGCTCTGTTGATGAGTCTGGGCCTGCCCTATGACGACGACGAGGGACGCAACCTCGCGGCGGCGCTGACTGCGCTGATGTGTGGTGAGGCTTACTACACCAGTTCGCAGATCGCAGAAGTGACGGGGCCGTTTCGGCGCTATCGGATGAATCGCAAGCCGTTTTTGGAAGTGATCGGGATGCACGAACAGGCGGCACGCGACATCCCCGAGGCAGGTGTTCCCGACGCACTGATGGCGGCTGCACGCCAGAGTTGGCGAAACGCGCTCGATTCGGGGCGCAAGTTCGGTTTCAAGAACGCGCAGGTCACAGTTTTGGCTCCGACGGGGACGATCGCATTCATGATGGACTGCGATACGACTGGTGTGGAACCCGACATCGCGCTGATCAAGTACAAGAAGCTGGTCGGTGGTGGATTCCTCAAGCTCGTAAACAGGACTGTACCGCGAGCACTGCGTGTGCTCGGCTATTCGTCCGATCAGATCGAGAAAATCACCGCACACATCGATGAGACGGAGACCATCGAAGGAGCGCCGGGACTGAAAGAAAAGGATGTCGGGGTGTTCGATTGCGCATTTCGCCCACAAAATGGGATTCGCTCGATCGATTGGATGGGCCACGTTCGGATGATGAGTGCGGTACAACCGTTTCTATCGGGCGCGATCAGTAAGACTGTCAATCTGCCCAACGAAGCGACCGTCGATGATATCGCGCAGGCGTACATCGAAGGCTGGAAGCTGGGCCTGAAATCGCTCGCGGTGTATAGAGATGGCAGCAAGCGCACTCAGCCTCTCAACTCTGGGAGGGATGCCCGTGGCGAAAAAGAGGGCGAAAACGAACCGTTCGACTGGAAACCGCGCCGACGAAAACTCCCCGACGAGCGCGCGGCGGTGACGCACAAGTTTGCGATCGCTGGCCACGAGGGATATCTCACAGTCGGCATGTACCACGACGGGAAGCCGGGTGAGATTTTCCTGAGAATGGCGAAAGAGGGGAGCACGGTGTCTGGGCTGATGGACACAATCGCTCAGATGACTTCGATCGCGTTGCAGTACGGCGTTCCGCTCCAGGCTCTGGTGGACAAGTTCAGTCACACCCGCTTCGAGCCGGCGGGATTCACCAACAACCGTTCGATCCCGATTGCGAAATCGTCAATGGACTACGTCTTTCGCTATCTCGGGAACCGCTTCTTGCAAGAGGAATCGATCGACGAGCAAGAGACGACGGAGCGGGAGATCGGGCTCGAAATCGTGTCGTCGCCGCGAGCGGTAGTGGCCGGCGGCTCGGGTGAAGGACCGCCCAAGCAGTCATACGGATTCATCAATCAAGCAGATGCGCCGAGTTGTCACAACTGCGGTTCGATCATGATACGCAACGGCGCTTGCTACAAGTGCGGCAACTGCGGGGAAACCAGCGGCTGTAGTTGAGAAATGGTTGAAAAAGGGTTGATGCCCACAGGCAGGCGACAGGCCATCGAGCAAACGGCGTCTCGAACTTGGGGGGGTGAGAGGCGTCGGGCAGCGCGGGACCGTCGGGTCAATTGACCGGGCAGGTTCCGCGCTGCTTGTTCGTGGGTTCGTTGGCGCGATACAGACGCCATGTCAGAGGCCAGTCTTGCCGGTATCTGATCTTGTCAGTCAACCGGTCAGTCGCGTCCGCGTCAATAAACCCAGCGACCGTCCTGAAAACGAAAAATCTCGGTCACGGGGACGCTGGAAGCCACCGAACAGTCGCTGCCGGCTTCTTGGCAGGTATAGACCTGTTCTGTGTACCGCAGGATCCCGATGAATGGTGAAACCGGGTGACCAGTCGGCCGCAATTCGACCTTGTAGTCGTCACCGAAACCGCGGTAGGTGATGAGGCTGTGAGCCGCCCCGGGCCGAACAGTCGGCCGCTGTCGGTTCTGGGCCTCGCTGCTCTCCACCTTGCTCATCCATGTCTTGGCAAAAATACTCAGCGCGCTTCGCGCACTCTCGTCCGGAGTCGAGATCGCGGCGGGCGATCCGGCGCTGGCCGGTGTCGCGCCGATTCCGAGCAGTGCGATCGCAGTGATCACAACGGCCTGTATTGCTTGCTTCATCGTCACAAGGGTTGAGTGGGGGGTTCGGATCATGCTAAAGCTCCGATCGAGGTGCGATGTTTGGATCGCGGGGGTTTCGTTCTGGCTTCCCAATCGACAGACTTATCGCATGGCTGAAGTGAGACGACCTCAACCGTGATGCCGCTCACAAAAAAACACTTCACACCTTTCAGCAGTGTGCAGACTTTCATCGTTCACTGGCAACCCCAATCATCTGGCTTCTGGGTTCCGAGTAGCCGATAGCGTCCCGGATAACGTGCCCAACATTCATCACGACGCGCCGAGACCCTGCGAGTTTGTCCGAGTGCTGGCTCCCGCATTGCAGCAGGCCTCATCGATCGCGCGAGCCCTGGAAGGCCGGGTTGCGAACCGACCGAAGCTCGGCGAAGCGACTGCTGTCAAAGCAGCACTCACCGGTGCAGACGGCGCATCCCAAGAGGCGCTGCTCATCCCACTGTTCGAGAACTTTCCTCACGTGCAGCTGGAGGCCGAGGAAGACACCCCGTCGGTTCGGCTCTTCACCAGTAAGTGTGACTCGCTGGTCGTGATCGACCCAATCGACGGGACGTTGCGCTTCTATCTGGAGGCGGCCGGTCCGTATGCAGTCATGATCGGGCTCGCACTGGCTGGAGAATATGTGGCGGGGTTGGTTGCGCTCCCGCGCGAGAAGCTGTGTTTCCAGGCAGTTCGAGGCGGCGGCGCCTTTGCGACGCTTGGCGACGGCCCCACCATCCCTATTCGAGTATCCGAACCGACCGGAAACTGCGTTCTGGTATCGCACGACCTGCCTGAACCCGTGATCGGGCGTCTTCGCGATTGCGGCTACGATGTGTGCCCGGCGTCTGGCGGCGCCATCTCGGTCGCGCCACTGATTCCCGGAGTGAGAGCGGGCCTCCGCCTCGCGCGCCAAAATCCCGAAGGCGTGAGCATCCGAGGTCGTATCGGCGCGATGATCGCCCGTGAGGCAGGCCTGACGGTTCGAGGCGTCTCGGGAGCTTTCCCAACATCGATCCGCGAACCTGCAGACACGATGCTGGTCGCCTGCCACGCGGAAGATCTGCAGAACCTCGCCTCCGCCCTCCAATACACTTGAAGCTGGACTGACAGCCTGCACCTGCTGTGTGACATAATCACCGGCAATGGCGAGTCCCCAATCCAGCATGGTCGACATCCTCCGAGAGTTTTTGGAGGCCCAAGAGTTGCTCCAGCAGCTGAGCGACCGTTTTGAGCGCGATGAACTCAGTTTTGCTGAGTTGCAGGCTTTTGTCGGCGACGACGACGGCCACGTGCTGTTCCGGTTGAAAGAGAAATGCCACGCGCTATTTCGGCCGGAAGCGGGAGGAGGCCAGCCACCGCGCGTCCGCGAGGCGTTATTCGACTTGGCAGTGGGCTCGCTGTTTCACGAGGCGATGAAATTTCGTGAAGACTTCTACCAGCGGGAAGTCTACGGCCCACGTGTGCGGAAGCTGCGCAGCGACGCCGGGACAGATGCCGACGACCTGTTCCTGCAGTTCGAACGACTTCTTTCGGCCGTCTCGGCCCGGCTCGGCGAGGGGTTGGCGCAAACGCAATCGTTGATGAACCAGAGCTGGAAACAGCTTCGAGTGTTGCTGGCTGATCAGCCCGACCCCGGTTTTGCCACGCGTTTCTTGATCGAGCGCCGAGTGACGCTAGATCGATTGAACTCTCCTGGGCTCGAGGCATTGCTGGGGGAAATTCACGGCGATGCCGCGAACGGCTACGAAATTGCCGGACGGTCGTATCTGGCGAGCGGTCACTACGAGGCCGCGCAGTCTGCCTTCGCGGAGGCGATGCGACGCGATGGCGACCTCGGCGAAGTCGAGCTGCTCTCGCTCTATGCCAGCGCGATGGCCGCGTACTTGGCTGGTCAATACGTCGAGACGGTGAGTCGCTTGGGCGAGTGGATCGACAGCGGAAGTACCGGCCCGGCGTCTCTCGAGGAAATTGCGATTGCGGCGCTCTCCAGCCTGAATCGGCTGGTCGACGAACGGGATCGAGACGCGGTCGTGCAGGCATCGTCGAAACTATTGGAGAAGATCCGCAGTTCGTCCGCCAGCCGTTCCGTCGAGTCTACGGGCGCTACGCCGGGGTAGGGCGAGCACTGCGACGCAGATAGACCCAGCCGCTGAGTCCGATCAAGATGAGACCAGCGCCAATCCATTGCGGCTCAGTCAGTCCGAAAGCGACTTCCGGGTTGACTCGCCAGTGCTCGATCACCAAACGCCCCAACCCGTTGAGCGCAAGGTATTCGCCGAACAGGAACGGACTCCGCTTGCGGCGTACCCACAGGAACAGCGCGACCGGTAGCAGCCAGGCGATTTCGTAGAGTTGGGTTGGGTGAACCGGCAGGGTCGTCGGTGGCGCGCCTCTCGGGAAAGAGATCGCCCACGGCACATCGGAGACCCGTCCGTAATCGTCTCCAACCAGAAAACAGCCGACGCGTCCGATCGCCTGGCCGACTGCACCAGCGACCGCTGTGCAATTTGCGAACACGAGGACAGAAATCCCGTGGATGCGGCAGCCAATCGCTCCGACCAGCGTTGCCATGATCAGCCCGCCATACCAGGTGATCCCGTCTCGGGCGAATAGCAGCTCGGAAATGGGCCGATCGTGACGAATCGACACGTCGATTGCGTAGTAGAGCTTCGATCCGAGGATTCCGCCCATGATCACGTAGATCAGGATCGTTGTGGCCTGTTCGGGGTCGAGCCCCTCTTCGGCCATCCGCACGCCCGTGATCCACGATCCGACCAGGAAAGCGGTGGCGAGCATCAATCCAAACGTGCTGACGGTGTATCCAAATGCGGTAAAGAGTTCCGGATACATGCGAGGCCGCAGCCTACGCAATGGCGCAATCCCCAGCAACCGTCCAGCGGGGAGTCTTGCGCTCACCGTGATGTCCGAATCAGCGTCTAGAGCGATGGTATGTCTAGCGATGCGGGAGGGCTACGTGGAACGTGGCGCCGCCGCCCGCTCGATTCACGAGCCAAACGCGGCCACCATGGGTTTCGCAGACTTTCCTGACGATGGCCAGCCCGATACCGCTACCGCGACGCCCGTCGGATGCCGGCCCCAAGCTCTGGAACACGTCGAATACGCGATGATGGTCGTCGTCGGCGATGCCGCGACCACAGTCAGACACGCTGATGTGGTGATGATCATCCTGGTCGGTCACGGTGACCTGGATGAAAGGATCATCGCACGCGCCCATGTGATCGATCGCATTTCCGATGAGATTCGAGAAGACCTGGTACAGACGCGTACGATCGCAATACACCATCGGGGGGTCGCTCGGAAGCAGCAGACGGATTCGGCTCGCATCGAGACGCGGTTTGAGTTCAGCGTTCAGCTGACTGAGCACCGTCTTTGGATCGACGAGTGACTTTCGTTCGCCCGATTGTCCAATCCGCGAAAGCTCGAGCAGGTCGTGAATCAGATCTTCCATCGTGCGGCCTGCTTGCTCGATCCGGTCAATGAAATGCAGCCCGGTATCGTCCATCAGTTCGCCGTAATCCTGACGCAGCAATCGGGAGAAACCCAACAGCGCGACCAACGGTGAGCGCAGGTCGTGCGCGAGCGCGTGTACACAATGTTCCAGCTCGGCGTTCTTCCGCTCCAGTTCCGCGACGACTCGATGCCGATCGGTGACGTCTCGCAGGCAAAGTACGGTTCCCCCGAATGAACCGTCGGCGCTCCGTCGGGCCCGCGCAGACGCGGCGACATTGACGTTCCCGCCGTCGCGACCGACCAACGTCAGTTCCCAGTCCCCGACGTTTCCATCGGCGCCCAGCGACGACACCAGACGATCGAGATCATTCGCGTTACTCAGCAGCGCCGCTACCGGGGTGTTGATGATTTCTTCGGGCGTGCGACCGAGGAGATTCTCGATTGCGGCGGTGGCACGGATCACGAAACCGTTCGCGTCGATCGCCAGCAGCGCGTCCGGTGCGTCGTCCAGAATGGAGGATAGATCCCGGAGGCCGGGCCTTTGAACAGTGTCAGAATCCTGGACACGTCGCGCTATGACCACAAAGAACGGACGCTGATCGAGCGGCGTCGAAACGGGAAGCATGTTGACTTCGACCGGGGCTGACTCGTCCGAATCGCCGATCGGCAGGTCGATCCGAATATTGGAAAAGCATCCGTGAGTTCTCAACTGCGATCGCAAGGAGAAGACCTGGTCGGGTCTTGGAAGTCTGGACAGCTGCGGGAGGATGGCCTGCGCGTCCAGGCCGACCTGAAAGCCGGCGCCGTCGCCGAGCTCGACCAGCCCGTTGCTTACCCAGAGTACCTTGCCTCCGAAATCCGTGACCAGAACCAGATCGTAGACGCGAGCCAGACCCTCGAGTAGAGTTCTGGACGGAATGAGATCGATCGTCTGCGGCTCGCTGGATTGTTGAAGGTTCATTTGTTGGTCGTCGGTTCGGACGTCGTCGGTATACACTGGATTAGGTTTTTGCACTGGCACCAAATCCGTCCCGCTAAGGACCCTATTTCGTTTCGTTCAATCCGGGTCATGAAATGTGACGAACGTCAAGAGCGCATCTTGCGTTCGTCTCGGATCCGGGAAACGTCGAAACCTTATCACCATGAAATTCCCCGGGTCAATGGATCATTCGTCTATCGTTGCGATTCGTTGCGGCGAGGTTCGCTGGCTTCGAACGCGATGAATCGGCGATGGATCCCGAATCCAGTCTCTACTATGCTCTCCGACGGAGACGTGAGGCAGCGCTACCCCGCGGGATGCGGTTTGCCGTCGGCAGCGGCACCCCTTAAGTTGGCTAGGGCTATCGTTAATCCCTGACGGAGCAACCATGCGAATATCGGTCAGGACCGGACCAGTTGATTCGTCCTGCCCCTTTTCGTGCACACACTTGCTGGGCGAGTCGGGGGCCAGCGGTTCAAACATCAAGTTCCACCGGACGCCTGGGGCGTGACGCGATGAATCGGACCGGACTGTTCTCGTTGGCTGCATGCGCCGTCCTGCTCGCGTCGGGAAGGTCAGAGCCCGTTCGGGAATCAACCGATCCCGCTTCAATTGAACAGAGATTTTCCGATTCGAGCTTTTCCGATTCGAATCAGGGCACCCGGTTCGGTATCGGCGCCGCGGCGCGTTTTCTAGAACAGGCGAACCCGGCGCTATCGCCAAGCGACGTTCGTCGAACTTCAGTGGCTATCGTCCGAAACAGCCGGAAGTATGGACTCGACCCGATTCTGGTCACGCAGGTGCTCTGGGTGGAAAGCGGTGCTCGTCCGTGGGTGAGAAGCCCGCTCGGCGCGATTGGGTTGATGCAGGTGATGCCGCATATGGCAGAGCCATTGGGGCTAGCTGGCAGCCTGGCGTCGATCGAAAGCAACATCGAGGCGGGCTGCTTGATCCTGTCGGACAACATTCGACGGCTCGGAGAAGAGGATGGCATTTCCGCCTATTTCTGGGGCTCGGACATTCGCGGGGTGCTCTACCTCGAGCGGGTCAAGAGTGCAAGAGCCGCCGTCCGCGGACATTCCGAGTCTTGAAGCCGATCCGAGCATCTGACATTCGGCGCAAGGAATTCCACATTCAGGGTGCGAGCGGACTTCGGCTGTTTCGCCGCTCGTGGCTCCCGGCGGAGGAGAAGCGATCAGTCATCGTGGTTCACGGCTTCGCAGAGCACAGTGGCCGCTATGAACACGTGGGGTCGCGTCTGGCCGCGCAGGACTGCGCCGTTCACGCATACGACCAGCAGGGTCACGGCCGCTCGGAGGGCACCCGCTGTCATGTCCGGCGCTTTGACGACCTGCTCGACGACCTCGATTCGATCGTCGGAGAGGTTCGCTCAGTGAGCCCTGAACTGCCGCTGTTCGTGGTGGGACACAGCATGGGCGGCCTGGTCGTTGCTGCTTACGCGCGCGAGCGGACCCCGGCCGTGACGGGCGTCGCGACATCCGGCGCGGCGCTGGCTCTATCGGATGGTTTTTCCTCTGCGAAGATTCTGGCTGCGAAGGTGCTGCGCCACGTTGTGCCAAAATTGGCCCTGGCGAGCGGTCTCGATCCGAACGCCTTGAGTCGAGATCAGGCTGTGGTGCGCGCCTACCTGGACGACCCTCTCGTCGAGTCCAAGATGACGACGTCACTTGGAGCAGAGATGATCGCAGCAATCGAGCGGACCTCCGGAGGGGGCGCCGAAGTTTCTGTTCCGATGCTCATGATGCACGGAGAGGACGACACGCTGTGTCCCGTCCGGGGAACCCTGGACTTCTACGAACGGCTAAGCGTGACGGAGAAGCGTCTGAAGGTATACAAGGGGCTTCGCCACGAGATTTTCAACGAGCCCGAACAGGACGTCGTCCTGGAGGACTTGATGGATTGGATCCGCGATGTCCACACTTCCACGTTGTCGTCCGCGTGACGCATCGCCCGTCAACTCTTCACGACCGCCAGTAACGCTTCGCAACTCTGTTCAACTGCAACTTCGACTGCAACTTCAACTGCAACCCCAGCCGATCAATCGAGGATCCGATGGCGGACAAATCCCTCTCCCACGTCGACGAACGGGGCCGCGCACGCATGGTCTCGGTCGCAAGGAAGGCCATCACTCACCGCACCTGTGTCGCCCAGGGAGAGGTGCGGATGGCGGCCGAAACCCTCGCTCGCATCTCAGAGGGCAGAATCCCCAAGGGCGACGTCCTGCTGACGGCCCGGCTTGCGGGGATCCAGGCCGCCAAGCGGACCGATCAGTGGATTCCGCTGTGCCACTCGCTGCCGCTAGAGGGGATTGAGGTCTCGCTTCAGCCCGACAGCGAGGGTTCTCGCGTCGTGGTCGAAGCGAGGGTCGAGACGCACGCGCGCACCGGCGTCGAAATGGAAGCGCTGGTGGCTGTCGCGGCGGCTGGCCTGACGGTATATGACATGTGCAAAGCGATCGACCGTACGATCACGATCGGCGAAATTCGGCTAATCCAAAAGAGCGGCGGAAAGAGCGGAGAGTGGACACGCGCCAAAGATCGCGGAGCCGAGCCCTGAGTGCTGGCAGACGACGCCAACCGCACGTCGGCAACGAAATTGCTGAAGTTGAGAGAATCAGCAGAACCGACAGCTCAGATGCGGTGTCGATAGCGTACGATGACTTCGTCCAGCTGCGATGCAATCGGTGTGCTCACGGGGCCGGGGCCCATCAACCCGAGTCCGGCCAGACCGGCAACTCGTACGGATAGGTCCATGGCGAGCGGGAACTATCGCGAGGTG
>JAQBGU010000235.1:0-24502 GCA_032128375.1 Deltaproteobacteria bacterium
ATTTCGAGGGCGAGATATTCACCATCGATATTCCGGCTTTTCCACTCACGACACCGCTTCGGCGAATCGAAGTATCAATTCTGGGTTCAGTACCTCACGTCCACAGCACGAGCAACCCGCGGGCCCTCGAGCCGCTCTAGCGCAACATAGAAATAACGCCGAGGACGCGCGACCGCAGACTCGCGCCCACCAGAAGCAGCGAGTCAGTAGAGTGCTCAGTAGACTAGGAAAGTAGAGCGTCCAGCGACGGGCGATCCGCTTCGCTATTCGCCCAGCTCTGTACGACTGTCGTGATCTTCACTGTCGTTGTCCGTGCCCGGCTCGAAACCCTCCTCGATACTGCCGTCCAGCTCGGTCGCCGGCAATGCGGAAGTCAACCGCTTCAGGCCCTTGGCGGCGTACACCGCGTCGGCCAGATGCTCGCACGTGTCGGGCGTGTCCTTCAGAAAGCGACGGGCATTTTCGCGACCCTGGCCAATGCGTTCGTCGTTGTACGAATACCAAGAGCCGCTCTTTTCGACGATGCCCTCATCGACACCGAGATCGAGCAGATCCCCTTCCATCGATATCCCCTCGTCGTAAAGGATGTCGAATTCGGCCTGTCGAAACGGCGGGGCGACCTTGTTCTTCACCACCTTCACACGAGTTCGGTTGCCAACGACTGTGTCTCCGTCTTTCAGTGCTGCAATTCGCCGAATATCGAGGCGCAGCGAGGAATAGAACTTCAGCGCATTGCCACCGCTGGTCGTCTCCGGGTTGCCAAACATCACGCCGATCTTCATCCGAATCTGGTTGATGAAGATCACAGTCGCATTGGATTTTGAGACGGTTCCGGTGAGCTTCCTCAGTGCCTGGCTCATCAGACGCGCTTGTAGACCTACGTGGTGGTCCCCCATTTCGCCTTCGATTTCGGCTCGAGGGACCAACGCTGCAACGGAGTCGACGACAACGAGGTCGATCGCTCCCGAGCGCAACAAGACATCAACGATCTCGAGTGCCTGTTCTCCGGTGTCGGGTTGGGAGACCAGCAAATCCTCGACATGCACGCCTAGCTTGCGTGCGTACCCGATGTCGAGTGCATGCTCGGCATCGATGAACGCCGCCACGCCGCCGCTTCTCTGTACCTCGGCCACCGCGTGCAGGGTCAGCGTGGTCTTGCCGCTGGACTCCGGGCCAAAAATTTCGACGACGCGCCCCCGCGGATAGCCACCAATGCCCAAAGCAAGGTCAAGACTCGGTGAACCGGACGAGAAGAACTGCACTTCGCGGTCGACACCGTCTGCACCCATCTTGAGGATTGCTCCTTTGCCGAACTGCTTTTCGATTGTGGAAACCGCGAGCTCGATCGCGCGCTCTTTGTGACTGCCCGAATCGCCCGAACCGACCGGACTCACGTTCGAGCCCAGCTTCGAGTCTGAACTGGACTTCGAACCGCGTCCCTTCTTCGAATTGAGTGCCATGTTTCACATCCTCCAGCTATCGCGTCTAGCGCGTTCGCGTTTATCGCGTTTGGGATCGGGAGATCCGTTTGTGTGGGTTCATTAACCTGCCTGCTTCCAGCTTCCTGCTTCCAGCTACCAGCTACCAACTACCTGTCGTGATAGAGCCGCTTGTGGATCGTCAGACGGACCTCCGATCGGGACGCGTTCGATGGGGGTGTAGTGCGCTCCGGACGGGTGTAGATCACTTTTGAACAGCACCGCGTCCTTCACAACACAACCCTCGCCCACCGCTGTGACGTCTCCGGTCACAGCAGGAAACTTTTTCCCTCGGATCCGTCCCAACGTCAGGTGCGGGCGGAACGGCCGCGACTGCCGGGCAAAACCGGCCATTTCTACGCCTCGGTCGACGGCAGCGGCGAGTTTTCCCAGCTGTTCGCCCGGGCCGACATCCAGCACCAGGAAGCCTGGGTCGCGACGCGATGGAAACGACCGGACGCCGCCCAGCTCGAGCCGAAACGGGCGCAATGCGGCCGTCTGGTTGCGAACTCGATCGGAAAGCGATTGGATTCGTACGCGCTCGACATCGCCGATAAAGCGCAGCGTCACGTGGAACGACTCCTCGCGAATCCACCGGACCGCGTGGCCCTTCGGAGCGTATTGCAATGCGCACACAGCCCTTGTGGCTGCGTTGCGGGCGCACTCGTCGAGTTCGATCGCGAAGAAGACGCGCAGTACCTCGGAATTGGCACACTCCGAATCAGAGTCGACGCGGACGCCCGAACTCGTCCCATCGCTCATTGGGATTTCTCCGTCGGGCGCCCAACCGCTTGGCTCGGAAGCGGGCGCCGCAACAGAGTCGGTCCCACCAATTCTGCGTCGATCATCGCGCGTCGTACCCAATCGAGCGCCACCTGTGCGGTGAGCTGCCGGTGACGGGTCCGATCGAGCGGGAACACGAACGACTCAGCGTGGGTTTGCCCCGCTCTCGCGAGTGCCACATGAACCAACCCGACCGGCTTGCCATCGCTACCACCAGCGGGGCCAGAGATGCCGGTAGTGGCCACTCCGATGTCCGCCCCCAGCCGCTCGCGCACACCCTCGGCCATCAGCCGAACGACGGCGTCCGACACCGCTCCGTGTTCAGAGAGTACGGACTCGGGAACCCCGAGCAGCTCTGTCTTGGCCGAGTTCGCGTAGGCAACCACACCGCCGAGGAAATAGGCCGACGAGCCCTCATTGTCGGTGATTTTCTCGGCGATCAAGCCACCCGTGCAGGACTCTGCGACCGCGATCGTCATTCCGCGCTCGGTGAGCAATTGGCCGACCACTGCGTCCAGCGTCACGTCGCCTTCAGCATAGACGAGCGGGCCCAAACGCTCTCGGATGGCATCGCAGACGCGATCGAGTTCGGCTTCCGCCTCCTGCGCGGTGGCCGCCCTAGCGAGCGGTCGCAGAAAATTGTCGGGAAACGAGGTGCGAAAGCCGAGCGTGACACTCCCCGACGTTGCGACATCCTTCAATTCGTGATCGAGTGTCGACTCTCCCATTCCGAACGTCCGGAGTAGCCGAGCGCGAACCACTCCAGCGACCTGAAATTTCTCGGCGATTCGCGGCAGAACCTGCTCGTCCATCATCCGATACAGCTCGCGAGGCACGCCCGGCATGCAGAAGAATCGCGTTGCACCGGCCTTGATCGAGAAGCCCGGCGCGGTTCCGATCGGGTTGGCCAGGATTTCGGCACCCTGTGGAAAGTGCGCTTGCTTGGCGTTGTTTTCTGACATCTCACGGCCAACCGAGTGGAAAAATGCGCGAATGCCTTCGTGCGCCCCGTCGTCCAGGACCAATTCGCGGCCGAACGCTGCAGCGAGAACCTCGGTCGTCAGATCGTCGCGCGTGGGACCGAGACCTCCGGACACGAGCGTGACGTCACTGCGCGCGGCGGCGCGTCGAAACGCGTCGGTCATGTCCTCCGGGTCGTCCCGTACCGACGTATGGAAGTGAGTCTCGATATCCAGGGCGAGCAGCCGGTCCGACAAGAACGACTTGTTGGAATCCACGATCTCACCGCGCAAGAGTTCGTCGCCAATGGTCAGAATCTCCGCTTTCACGGTCGTCACAACGAAGATCCGGCAACGAGCAGTGCAATCGGTATCAACACGATTGCGCCGAGGACTCCGGCAACAACGTCGTCGAGCATCACTCCCGCCCCACCGGCGAAGTTTTTTTCGGCCCACAACACAGGACCCGGCTTCCAGATATCGAGCAGACGAAACGCTACGAAACCAGCGGCGAGCAATGGCAGCGACCGCGCGACTCCGGCGCCGGCGATGACCAGCAGTGGAGATAACGCAATCAGCTGTCCGACCACCTCGTCGATCACGATGCGCCCGTCATCGTGTTGGCCAAAAGCATGCTCGGCGTGCTCAGCAGCCCAGATCCCAAGAGCCAACACCCCCAGCACGGTGATCGCGAACAGCGCTGGGTGCAGACCCGATAGCGGTATGTAGAGAAGTACCCCGACCGCCGAACCGAAGCTTCCGGGCGCCACCGGTGCGTAACCGGCACCAGCGGCGGTCGCGACTCCGAGCACGAGAAGCCGCGGAGGACCGCTGTAGGGGCCATCGGGTATCTTCGGGTTTTCTCTAATTATTTCAGCCATTTAGGAGATCAGCCGGGCTCGGAAGCGACTTCGCTTTTCGGTCGCGTCGCGGACTATTTGCGGGCTGCTTGTTCGCGGCTGGAGGACCGCGCTAGAGATCTGGCACCGCGACTTGGAGGGGCGCGCACCGGAGATCAGAGTACCCCCGGCGCGCTCGGCGAGTCAACGATTTGGAAGCGAAAAAAACGTGAAAGTCGGCGTCTGCGAAAAATGGTCTAGATTTCGCCTGATGAGTCGCACAAATGGATAACTCGGGGCCGATTCTCGGAATCGATCTCGGCAGCAAACGAATAGGCCTGGCCATTTCGGACTCTGACGGGAGTATCGCATTCCCGGCGGGAAACCTCGCGACCCGGGGACATGTGCGGGACTTGAAGGCAATAGCTGAGATGATCCGAGAACGCGGAGTCACGCGCGTGGTCGTTGGCTTGCCGATACACCTCTCTGGGCGACCCAGTACGGGCTCCGAGGCCGCTCGCAGGTTCGCCGGCGATCTCGCGCGCAGGACCGGACTTCCCGTTGACCTGCAGGACGAACGCTGGACGACCCGCGCGGCGGAGCTGTCCCTGGGCGAGTCGAAGCAAGGACGAAAGCGGCGGGCAGTGGCCGTTGATTCAGTCGCTGCGACGCTGCTCCTTCGCACCTATCTGGAGCGAAGAGTCAGCGAGGTGGACGCCGAATCCCGATGAGCCGAGCGGCACGTTTGACCTTGCTTCTTGTGACTGTCGTGTCGCTGGCTGTCGCCGCTGCCGGCGGCGCTGTTGTGCGTTGGTCGCTGGCACCCATCGTTGCGGATGGACCGGTATCGCTGTTTCGTGTCGAGCGGGGGGCGAGTCTCGGCGGCGTCGCGCAGAACCTCGAGGCGCGGGGCCTTGTGCGCAGTGCGTTGTCGTTTAGCCTGCTGGCGCGCTATCGCAAACTGGCAGGCGAACTTCGGGTGGGCGAGTACTGGCTGTCGGCATCGTTTTCGGCCGAAGAAACGCTGGACCGGATCGTTAGCGGCCGGGTCGCAACCTTCGCCGTCTCGCTGCCGGAAGGACTAACGGCGGTCCAAGTGGGCGAGCGCTTGGCGGCGGAGGGCCTGACGGACGCAGTCGCGTTCCATGCAGCTGTCACGGCGCCACAGACGGCGGCCGCTCTAGGCGTGGAGGGCGAAACGCTCGAAGGATACCTGTTCCCAGAAACCTACCAGCTCCCCCACGGCCTATCAGCCGACGAGCTGGCGAAGGTACTGGTCGATCAATTCCTGATCGTCTGGCGGGAAATCGAGCCGCAGGCACGAGCGCAGAAGCTCTCGATGCGCGAAGTCGTCACGCTGGCATCGATCGTAGAAAAGGAAACCGCGGCGACCGTGGAGCGCCCGCAGATCGCGGCGGTATTTCGAAACCGGCTGCAACGAGGCATGCGACTCGAGACCGACCCGACGGTGATCTACGGCATCTCGGACTTCGATGGGAACCTGCGCCGGCGAGACCTCGAAGATACCTCTAATCCCTACAACACCTACGTGATCGCGGGCTTGCCGCCGGGCCCAATCGCGAATCCGGGCGCCGACGCCCTGCGCGCCGTGGTCAATCCCGACGCTACCGACTATCTCTTCTTCGTATCGAAGAACAACGGAACGCATGCGTTCTCGAAGACCTACCGAGAACACCTGCTTGCGGTCGACCAGTATCAACGGAGGCGAACAAGGTGAGCATCCCCGACCCCAACGACTTTTACACCAGGCAGATTCCAGCACAGTGGAACCGGATGCTGGATGCACAGCAGGCGCTAGGCGAAGAGGGGCGCAGCATCTTCGAAGGCATGATCGCCGTCGACGCCACCATTCGGATCGATATCGTCGATGAAGGCGATAGCTATTTCATGAACATCGACGCGGGCCGCATGAGTTCCGGAGACAAGGCTGCCCATCCGCCCTTTCTCACGCTGGTCCAGAGCCTCGCCGCCTACGAACGCCTTGCTGCCGAAGCCGGCGACTCCGCGATGGCGCTGCTCGGCGGGCTGTCGGGACTCGCTGGGGAGATGAAGCTCACCCAACAACGCATCGACAACCTCAGTGACGTCAAGGGGTTACTCCGGTTCATCGTGACTGGTGAAGGCGGCTTCCAATTGCTGACACAGTTTGGTACCGATCCCATCCCCGACGAGCCGGCGACAACGATTTCGATCGACGCGGACGCCTACCGCGACCTCCGCAGCGGCGAACTGAACCCCCAAGACGCATTCATGAACGGGCGGATCAAGGTCGAAGGCGACATGCAAATGGCCATGCAGTTGGCATTGGCAGCAATTTCGCCTGATTGACCGGCAGTCGATTCCACGCAGATTCGAAACCCAAGCGCCATTGGCGCGACCCCTCCGAACAGCGGCCAGTGTGTAGTTCGCTGCTGCGTGACTATCAATCGCATGGATTTGTCGCGGTATTGGACGCCAGCTGATTGTGTCGTCTCAGGCGAGCGCGATGCTCTTCAGTAGCGCCATATCGTCGAGTGCTTTGCCGGCACCATGGACGACCGCGGTAAAGGGATCTTCGCTGCGCAGGATCGGGAGCTTCGTTTCCTGTCGCAGAACGACGTCGAGGTCACGCAACATCGAACCACCACCAACCAGCATGATCCCGCGATCAACGATGTCTGCCGCCAGTTCAGGCGGGGTCTTTTCGAGCGTGAGATGGACGGTTTCGACAATTGCATGAATCGTCTCGACCAGCGCCTCGCGAATCTCGTCACTCGATGCTGTGACGACTTTCGGGATCCCGGCCACCAGATCGCGCCCCTTGACGTCCATCACTTCCGTCTTGCCCTCGTGAGAGGCGGTCGCGATCGTCAGTTTCACCTGCTCGGCGGTGCGCTCACCAATGAGCATGTTGTACTTTCGCTTCACGTAGTTGATGATCGCTTCATCCATCGTGTCGCCGCCCGTTCGGATCGAACGAGAGGTCACGATGCCGGACAACGAGATCACGGCAACGTCTGTCGTTCCGCCGCCGATATCTACGACCATGTTTCCCGTGGGCGCGGTCACGTCGAGGCCCGCACCCAACGCAGCGGCCATGGGTTCTTCGATCAGATAAACCTCGCGAGCTCCCGCCGACAGCGCAGATTCACGTACGGCGCGTTTTTCGACACTCGTGATGCACGGAGGCACGCAGATAACGATCCGGGGTCGCACCAGTTTGCCGCGATTGTGGGCGCGCTGGATGAAATATCGGAGCATGGCTTCGGTGATTTCGAAGTCAGCGATCACGCCGTCCTTGATCGGACGAATCGCGCGAATGTCCCCCGGTGTGCGCCCCAACATCTCCTTGGCTTCGTGGCCAACTGCAAGTACCCGCTCACCGCGCCCGCTTGGGTCCCTGGTGACAGCTACGACACTTGGTTCGGAACACACCAGGCCCTTCCCCTTGACGTAGACCAGCGTGTTCGCTGTGCCGAGGTCGATGGCAAGGTCGTGTGAGAAGAATCCGGCGAAGAGGTCAGTGATCATGCGAATGGATCTCCGAAGGTGCCGTGTGCGTACACAGAACCCGCATGGGGTTTGTCAGCGTTATCGGCAGCAGGCGGCAGAAATTGAGCGAAACGTCCGCAGAGCAAGCGAATTCAGAGCGTGCTGCGACAAAAATGCATGCGCAGCTCGCGCGCAGTGGAACCGGTGAACTTTCCAGGATCGCGGCGCAAACGGGTTCGGGTGGATGGAGAGCGGTCGGCGAGCCCCTTACCGGCTCGTGTCGGCCAGCGGATCCCTTTGGGCGAGCTCGTCGAGTTCTCTGAGCTCGGATTGAAGCTGCGCGACGGCGCCACGAATCTCGACCATGCGTCCCTGATAGGCTTCGAGCTGTGTACGCACCGTCGTGAGTTCAGCGTTCAATCCGGCGACCTCTCCGTTCAGCTGGGCGACCTGTTGGCTCTGGTAGGCGGCCGTGAGGGCGCACACGAATACCAGCGAGGCGAGAATCCAGAACGCCAACCGGACGCCACCGCGCGGGTCGACCGGGGATTCGGGCGTCGATGCCAGAGGATCGACTACGACGAGTCTGGGGCCGGGCCGGGTCACAGGATCACCGAACCAAGATCATGATTGGATGACGAGTTTCGACAGGCTCGTCTTGCGAAGGTTCGTCTTCTGGATCGTGCGAACCAGCTCAGCCACTTTCTCGATGTCGGTTTCGAAAGGGTTGTTGCATATCACACGCACGTTGAGCAGGTTTCCCAGTCGAATGTTGGACCAATCGAGGTCGTATTGGATCGAATTCTGACGCGCGAGTTTGATGAACTCCCCTCGCATCCGGGCACGCGTATCGTGGGGCGGCTCGGTCTTCGCGGCGTCCACCTCTTCGTCGTTGAGCATGCGCTCGACTAACCCCTTGCGTTCCAGCAAGTAGTAGATCCCGCGATCACGTCGGATGTCGTGGTATTGGAGGTCGAGCATGAAGATGCGCGGGTCACTCCACGACTTTCCCTTCGCTTCGATATAGCCCTGGATCATCTTGCGCTTGATCAGCCAGTCGATCTGGGTGTCGAGATCGTCCGGGTTGTCGTCGAGCCGATCGAGCACATACTGCCACCACTCGACTGCCAGACGCAGCTCGTCACTGACGGGATACTGCTCGCTGTACTTTTGAGCCATCTCGCAGTATTCGCGCTGGATCTGGATCGGAGTGTACTCGCGACCGTTGTCGAGGCGCAGCTTGCGCTTGCAAGTCGTGTCGTAGGAAATGTCCTTGATCGCTTTGACAGGATTGCGCAGCGTAAAGTCCTGATTGATGTAGTTGTCCTCGATCATCTGCAGGACGATCGCGCAGGCGCCGATCTTCAAGAAATTCGTATACTCACTCATGTTGGAGTCGCCGACGATTACATGCAGGCGTCGGTATTTCTCCCGGTCGGCGTGGGGTTCGTCTCGCGTGTTGATGATCGAGCGATCGTTGGTCGTGGTACCCGAGATTTTCTGGTAGATGTGTTGGGCACGCTGGCTCACGCAGTAGTGGACCCCGTCCTGGGTCTGAAAGACCTTGCCGGCTCCAGCGTAGATCTGGCGCGTCACCAGGAACGGAATCAATTGCTCTGCGAGGTAGTAGAAATCGACGTCTCGATCGACTAGATAGTTCTCGTGACAGCCGTAGCTGTTGCCGACGAAATCCGTATTGTTCTTGAAGATCGACAGCTTGCCGAGAATCCGCTCCTCGCGAATCTTCTCCTCCGCGTAGTTCTGCAGATCCTCGAGGACTCGCTCACCGGCTTTGTCGTAGACGATCAGCTGACGCGGAGATGCGCACTCGGGAGTTGCGTACTCGGGATGGCAGCCGGTGTCCTGGTAGAAGCGTGCGCCGTTTTCGAGAAATACGTTGAGAAAGTGCTCCGTCGTGATCAACTTCTCGAAGAGGAAACGGATGGCCTTCTCGACCGGCAGCGTCTTGCGGCCTTCGGGCGTAAAGATGATGCCGTACTCGGTTTCTACTCCGAAGATCCGCTTCTGCACAAAACCTCGTCGGCTGGCCTACATCGGCACGGCCGAACACCGAAGGAGCGACGCGCTCAATCGGTGGATCGCCGTCCAGGTGTCTACTCGCCCAGCAGCTCCCCTATTCTATCGGAGGCCAGCCGCACGAACTTTCGCCCGCCACGATCCCGCTCGAGCAGACATAGCTCGAGATTGTCGGGGCCAACGCTGGGTTTTCCGTCTGCAGCTCGTTGGAGCGCTCTCCGCCCCAGGCGAACGGCCTCCCCGAGGGGCATATCCGGTCGGAATTCTGTGCGGAGGAAGTCCATCAGGTCGTCTGCAGCCCCGCCGATCACGCAGTATCCCTCGTGGTCGCTGATGCTCCCGTCGAACTGCACCCGATAGATCGCGTTGTTTTCGTGTCCAATCAGGCTCTGGTCACCGACTTCCGCTATCACGATCGCGATCTCGAGCGGCTTCATCTGCTGTGTGAACGCGTCGCCAACCGCTTGTGAGTACGCATTGGCCAGCGATCGGCCGCGCACATCGTCGCGGCTGTATGCGTAGCCCTTCGTATCGGCGAATCGGACGCCGAGCTTCCGGAGCTGGTCGAACTCACTGAACTTCCCGACTCCCGCAAACGCTATGCGGTCGTAGATTTCGCCGATTTTCTGCAAGCTCGACGGATTCTCGGCCATCATCACGATCCCGATGTCGCACGCGATCACCAGGCTGGATTTTCCGCGCGCGATACCTTTGCGCGAGAACTCGGCCTTGTCGGCCATGATTTGCTCAGGAGATACGTAGAACGGCATGCTCATGGGGCGCCTCTCCCGTTCTGGATGGTTCGCTCATTGAGCAGCCGTCGATAGACCTGCTCGATCTCGGACTGCTCTGCCCGTTCGATGCCATCGCTTGTGCAGAAGTCTACGATCGGGAATATCCCGCGGACCAGATCTGGACCGCCGGTCGCGCGGTCCTCATCGGATGCGTCGACGAGAGCGGTCACGGCCATCAACAGCGACTCTTCGCGGGTCGCATTGTGCTTGTGCGATTTTTTCAGCGATTCCTTCGCGTACAGTCCACCCGAACCGGTCGCCTCGTATTCGAGTTCCTCGTAGCGCCCGCCTGTCATGTCGTAGCCCCAGAGCCGACCGACATGACGACGCAAGTCGTAGCCCGCAAACAGCGGAACGACCATGAAACCTTGCATTGCGGCGGGCATGTTCTGGCGAATCATTTGAGACAGCTTGTTCGCTTTACCTTCGAGCTCGAGCGGCTCGCCTTCGATCTTCTCGTAGTGCTCGAGTTCGATGCGCATCAATCGGGCCATCTCGATGGCGGGCCCTGCCGCGCCCGCGATCGCAATCAGTGAATGAGCGTCGGTCGCATAGACCTTTTCCATGTGGCGTGCAGCCACCCGGTGTCCGGCGGTCGCCAAGCGATCTCCAGCGATGACGACGCCCTCTGCGTATTTGAAACCGAGCACTGTGGTCCCGTGCGGGACCAATGCTGAGTCGAAGCCGCCTGCGAGTTCCTTCCAATCGGGTCGAAGGTACGGATAATCGACATCGAGGAGCTCGGCGAAGCTCGCTCCCCGGTATTTCGCATCGAAATGCAACGCCTCCTCCTCCTGTCGGCCGTCGGCTGCTAGCGATTCTAGGTGACTGTGAAAATGGTTGTCGCCACTGCTCCGGTCGCTCTGTTCTGAGCGACGAAGCCTATGAGTCTCCGCCAATTCGGCTCGCTATTGACCGCCGCGCTGGACGTAGTTCTTGACGAACTCTTCCGCGTTCTCTTCCAGAACCTCGTCAATTTCATCGACGAGCGCATCCATTTCTTCTTTGAGCTTCTCGCCTTTCTTGGCCATTTTCGTCGGACCGTCGCCCTTCGCCGACTCTTCGCTTCCGCCCTTGTCCGGCTTCTGCTTCTGGGTCGATTCCGCGGCTCTGACGATTTCGAACGTCCTATCGCTCTTTGACGCGGATGCGCCGGCACTACCCGTCATTATTTTAGTCATCGCTTACTTCCTATTCGGTTCACGATCGCAAATTCTTCACAAGATCCGCAGCCGTCGACGAGCGATCCAGCAATTCCTCGACGTGCTCGCGGGTGCCTTTGAGGGGTTCAGCCATCAAGATGCGATTGATGGGCTCGTCGTCGACACCAAACGAAATCGAATCCCAGTTCACTCCGAACACCGCAGCTCCATAGCGCCTCAAGCACTCTCCGCGAAAATACGCACGTGTGTCGTTCGGGGGTGTAAGAATCGCGGCTGTGATCTCGCTGTCAGTCACGATTCGCTCAGCTTTGCCCTGACGTTCGAGAATATAGTACAGTCCCTTTTCCGGGCGTAGATCATGGTATTGAAGGTCTAGCATCTCTACTTGGGGGGAATCCCAACCCAGCGACTTGCGCTCCATGAAGGCCTCCATCAGGGCTTTCTTCATCACCCAGTCGATCTGCCCATCGAGTTCCATCGGGTCGCGTTCGAGACAAAGGAGTACGTATTGCCATTTTTCCAGGACATCTTGCGTGAGCGAATCGATTTCACGCCCGTCGACGTACTTCAATGCCATTTCCAGATATTCCTGCTGGATCTGAACCGCAGTCAATCGCCTGCCATCGTCTAGTAAGAGCTCCTTCTTGCACGTCGGGTCGTGAGACGTTTCGCGCAGCGACCGAACCGGGTCGCGCAACGAGAGGTTCTTCGTGATCGCCCCATCCTCGATCATCGACAACACGAGCGCGGTGGTGCCGCTGCGCAGATAAATTGTGTACTCGCTGAGATTCGCGTCGCCGACGATCACGTGCAGTCGGCGGTACTTCTCGCGGTCGGCATGCGGTTCGTCGCGGGTATTGATGATCGGTCGCTTGACCATCGTATCGAGAGCGACCTCGGTCTCGAAGAAGTCTGACCTCTGCGAAATCTGGTAGGCGCACGGATGGCCACGGTTTTCGCTGCCCACCTTCCCAGCTCCCGCGTACACCTGCCGCGTCACGAAAAAGGGCATCAGGTTCTCGACGATCTGCTTGAACGACGTGCGTCGATCCATCAGATAGTTTTCGTGAGAGCCGTAACTGTTGCCCTTGCGATCGCTGTTGTTTTTGTAGATCAACATCTGCGTTCCGTCTGGCAGCAGTGCGTTGGCTTCGCGACGGGCCATCTCGAGCACGCGTTCGCCCGCTTTCTCGTGGATCACGAGATCGCGAATATTGGTGACTTCGGGGCACGAGTACTCGGGATGGGCGTGGTCGACATAGAACCGCGCGCCATTTACCAGCGTCTTGTTGCGGGCGATATTCTCTTGCTGGTTCGGCGTGTACTTCTCGCCGTCGACCTGGAACCCCCGCGCGTCCGCTAGCGGGTTCTCCTGGTCGTAGTCCCACAGGATCTCGCCAGCATGGTCCTCCCGGTAGGCGTTGACGAGTAGTACACAGCTGGAGATCGGGTCGAAGTCGGGATCACCCCGGACGGTGATGCCGTACTCGATCTCGGTACCCATCACCTTGGGAATGGCCATCTGATCTCCACATAATGACGCTCCTCGGATCTAGAGATACTGGCCCGAGCTGATGTTCTCAATGGAGCGCTCCTTCCGGTTGATGCCGGTCATCAATGTGCGCACATTGATAATCCGTTCGCCCTTCCGGCCGGAGATTCGCGCCCAATCGTCGGGATTCGTCGTATTCGGCAGGTCTTCGTTCTCTTTGAACTCGTCGTTGACCGACTCGATGATATCTTCGAGCTTGATGCCGCGCTCCTTGAAATCAATGAATCGCTTGACTGCGCGTGTCTTCGCACGGGCGATGATATTCTCAATCATCGCGCCGCTCGCGAAGTCCTTGAAGTAGAAGATCTCACGCTCACCCTTGGCATACGTGACCTCGAGGAATTTGTTTTCCTCGGTCGTCTCGTACATGCGCTCGATCGTCTCATTGATCATCGCCGCGACGACGCGCTCCGGGTCGCCTTCGTGCCGCGCGAGCTCACTTTCGTGCAGGGGCAGGTTGGACTTCAGATACTTGGAGAAGATCTCGCGTGCGGCATCCGCATCGGGGCGATTGACCTTGATTTTCAGGTCGAGGCGCCCAGGGCGAAGCACGGCCGGGTCGATCAGATCCTGCCGGTTGCTCGCACCGATCACGATCACGTTCGACAGTGATTCGACACCATCGATCTCTGACAGGAACTGCGCGACGACGGTCGCCTCCATGTCCGACGAAATACCAGAGCCGCGCATGCGGAACAGTGAATCCATTTCGTCGAAGAAGATGACGACCGGCACATCCTCACTGGCCTTGTCACGAGCTTTCTTGAAAACCTCACGAAGCTTGTGCTCGGTCTCACCGACGTACTTGTTGAGTAGCTCCGGCCCCTTCACGTTCAGGAAGTACGGATTCGTTTCCTTGCCCGTACGCTGCGCGATACTCTTGGCGAGGCTGTTCGCCACGGCCTTGGCGATCAGCGTCTTACCGCAACCCGGAGGCCCGTAGAGCAGGATACCCTTGGGCGGCGAAAGCTCGTGCTCCTTGAACACATCGGGGTAGATGTACGGTAGTTCGACCGAATCTCGCAGGATTCCGATCTGCTCTCCCAGGCCGCCAATGTCTTCGTAGGTCACATCGGGGATTTCCTCGAGAACGACCTCTTCGACTGAAGACTTCGGCATCTTCTCGAATCCGTAGTTGGTTCTCGGATCAAACAGGATGTGGTCGCCCACTTTCAGCTTCTCGTGCCGAAGCGGCTCCGCCAGCGTGACTACACGCTCGTCATCGGTGTGTCCCATGACGATTACTCGGTTGTCGCCGATGTGATCGACGATCGTCGCGATTTCACCGCGTGTGGTATAGCCAGAACCTTCGACGATATTGAAGGCCTCGTTCAGTACAACTAGCTGGCCCTCTTCGAACTGAAATGCGTCGACGTTCGGGTGGACGTTGACGCGCATCGCGCGGCCCTCGACCAGGATTTCCGCCGTGCCGTCCTTGTTCGGGCAACTGAAGACCCCGTAGTTGTTAGGCGGCGCGCAGAGCTTGTCGACTTCTTCTTTGAGGAGCTCGATCTGCTGCTTCGCCTCCTGCAGCGCCGTGACCAAACGCTCGTTTTGTCGCTCTGCATCGCCAGACTGCTCTCGCGTCAGCTGATATCGTCGGCGAAGTGTTTCAAACTCGGCCAAGAGCCGATCGAGTTGCCTTCGAAATTCCGGAGAATCCACGCCAAATAGCCTCATCGAATCGTGAAGATCTTCGATCTCGTCTTGATAGGAGCGCGGCCCGCGCTGTCGATCCCCTTCGGGAAGCTCGTCTTGATTGGGCCCGCTGGTCGATATCCTGCGCATCACGTCTCGCACGAAACCTTTTCTACCTGCTCCTGGATCGAATTCGCTCATTCCGCCTCCCGCTTCCCCGGCTCTATCGACGGGTCTGCATCATGCAGAACTACTTTGCAACTCGTATGCCAGAGCGGGCGGGTTTGCGGGGTCATAGGTGGGCCGGCGACGTAAAGACGATGCGAAAAGTGATGGTTAGCTGCGCTTCTGCGAATCGACGGACCCTCGAACAGCCACAGCACGTGTTATTCAACCGAACCGAAACCGTCCAGTCGAGATTGAGTGGAGGAGACAAGGAGCTGAGATTGCTCCGATGAGATGCTCATACTCGAGGCCCACCCGCCTTCAGAAGAGTCAACCTCTCACTCCCACCGGGCAGCCGAAGCGTTCCGTGAGTGGGGGAGAAATCATCGAACCTATTGAATTTGCGAACCTTTTTGGCGATTGTAATATTATCATGCGGCCTCTGGCTGTCAACTGCATCCAACGAGCACGTGTCGATGTAAGCCCCTGAACGCAAAGTAGAGTTTCGCGCGGACTCGCGCTCAGGCAATCCGGGTTGTTCGGCTCGCTCGAAAGCGGGTGAAAAACTCCACCCGTTCACGGATTTTTTTCGGAGAAATTGCCTAACCGGTGCCGCCTGCGGATGCGAACTTGCACTTCTGTTGCCGGTTTCTTGACGGGCGGAGTCGCTGCTGCGTCCAGAAACCGGCCGATGAACCGCCCCGCCGACATTTGCGGCACCCCAGTTTCCACGGAACCAGTTTTCCCTGTTTGGGAACTCTCGAAGACGGTCTTGCTGGTCGCAAACTGACGAATATCGGCCACGAAGACGAGGTTTGCAGTCTTCTGTTTCCCTTTGAGCGCGCGAGTTGCCGTCGCAAATCACGCCGGATTTTCCCCAACCTCGAGCACTTTCACTCCGTCTGGTGGAACAAATCGAAAGGTTTCTGGGGGCGGGTCCAGATCCGTTTCGAGGTTCGAGAACGTGACTTCTGTGACGTTGCCGAGCAAATCGTAAATCGTTGTCCGAATCAGATCTCCGGTTTTGGGGTCCGCGATGATCCCAAGCCGCTCGTAGCTCGCCGGCTTGATTGGGGTGAGATCGATCTCTACGGAACTTTTCGAACACGTTCGCTCGACGATCGAAAAATCCCTCCGGATACTCCCACTGCCGAGCAGAAACTGAATGGAAGCTCCAGTCAGATACTCGCTGCCTGCCGACAGTTTCTGGACCTCCTCGAAACCGGGGTCGTAGATCCACAGCGTCTGGCCGTCGCTGATCAGCAGGCTGGGCGGATCGACATACGACCAGCGCATTTTGCCGGGCTTGGCGAACCAAACCGTGCCCGACACCGTCGATCCAGGGCCGGCCAGCGCCAGCGTACGCGTGACTTGTTCGAAGTCCGCCCGCAAATCGTTGACGACGTCGTAGCGGCTCTGGATGGCTTCAATAGCACCGTCGAGACAAGTCGGCGCCGAGGCCTCGATCTCGAGGGAATCCCCAACGCGGTCGGCGGCGCTCAACCCGGGGACGCCCAGCAGCCATGCGAGGATCCATGCCTGCACGAGACGCATCATCTGCTTCCTTTGGAACAAACCATCAGATCCTTCAGACGTTTGGTTTAGAAGTCCATTCAGTCGGCCATTCAGTCGATGATCGGCTGAACGAACACTTCGCGCGGTTTGGTGCCCACCTGCGGTCCGATGATGCCTTCGTTTTCCATGTGCTCGATCATCCGGGCGGCGCGGTTGTAGCCGACCTTCAGGCGTCGCTGGACGTATGAAATCGAAGCGTTTCGCGTGTCAGCCACGATGGCGACGGCCCGATCGTACATCTCGTCGATATCCTCATCGCGTTTCGCTCCACCTTCCGCCTCCGATTCGAGCGAAATCAGCTCTTCATCGAACTTGGGGCTTCCCTGAGCGCGTAGCTGCGCGGTGATCGCTTCAACCTCGCCTTCGGTCACGAGCGCACCGTGCAGGCGCTGTAGCTTCGACGTCCCAGGGGGCAAAAACAGCATGTCCCCGTTTCCCAACAGGTTGTCCGCTCCGTTCTGGTCGAGAATCGTTCGGGAATCGGTCCGCGACGAAACCTGAAACGACACCCGCGCTGGGAAGTTCGCCTTGATGACACCGGTCAGTACGTCAACGCTGGGCCGTTGGGTGGCCAGCACCAGATGGATTCCGGCCGCGCGCGCCATCTGCGCCAGGCGCTGGAGTGCCTCCTCTACGTCCTTGGCTGAAACCACCATCAGGTCTGCAAGTTCATCGATTACAACGACGATGTAAGGCAGCCTCCGGAACTCGACTTCATCTCCCTCCTCTTCACCAGGCTTCACTTTGAGCCGGAACGTCTTGTTTCCCTCCGCCAGCTCCTTATCCATGCGATCGTTGTACTGCGCGATGCTCCGCACACCGAGCGCGGCCATGCACTGGTAGCGCTCCTCCATTTTCCGGACGACACCAGAAAGCGCCGCCGCTGCGCGCTTGGGGTTCGTCACGACATCGGCGATCAGATGGGGAATCCCACCGTAGACCGAGAGTTCGAGGAGTTTGGGGTCGATCAATAGCAATTGCAGATCATCTGGGGTCGCTCTACACAGAAGAGAGCACAGCAGGGAATTCAAAAACACGCTCTTGCCAGTGCCGGTCGACCCCGCCACCAGCAGGTGCGGCATCTTCGACAGGTCCGCATGAAAGGCATTGCCGTAGATATCTTTGCCCATCGCGAGGGCCAATCGCGATTTTTCGGCTCGAAAACCGTCCGACTCGAGCACTTCACGCAGATACACGGTCTCACGGTCCGGGTTGGCGACCTCGATCCCGACGACCGATTTTCCCGGCAGCGGCGCGATGATTCGGACCGAGAGCGCGCGCAACGCAAGCGCTAGGTCGTCCGAAAGGCTGACGATGCGGTTGACTTTGATTCCCGCGCCCGGCTCGAACTCGTACATCGTGATCACCGGGCCGGGATGAACTGTGACGCAGCGGCCGTCCACACCGAAGTCCTTGAGCTTCTTCTCGAGAATTCGCGAGTTCATGATCAAGCTTTCGCGGTCGTAGCTGTGCCCCCCGACCGGCGGCCTTTGCAAAGCGCTGATGTCGGGCAACTGATACGGTCCGCCCGTCGACGCGTTGAACGGAAACACCTCCTGAATCCCTTCTTCCCGCTTCTCATCCGCCCCGTGATCGACGATCGTCGGCACCGCGCGGCGGATCTTGCCCTGCGCGGTGCGGTCGTCCGCGATAGGATCGAGGCTCTTTCGCGCCGTGACAGACTTCGGCACGGAGTCGGGTTCGAAGGATTCACGCGAATCCTTGACGCGGGCACGCCGCGCGCGTCGCTCCCTCCAAACGCGCAACGACCGGCCGCCGCTCCGCGCACCTCCTGCGACGTCCCCGATCGCCTGGCGCAACGCGGCGACGCCGCTGCGCGCCGAGCTCCAGATCGCCAGCGTGATGGCGGCGGCTCCGGCTCCCAACCACCCAATGAGCGTGCCGATCCCGTTCAGCGCTGCACCAGTGGAAACACCGATCACGCTCATCACACCAACGATCGCGAGCACACCGTTTCCAATCGCAGTGCCCCAGGTCCCAACGAGCCGTTGCTCGTGTACCGCGAGATATCGGCCCACGGCGCCACCTTCGGTCCCAGCAAATGGCCATGGCGAGGATTGTTGAATGATCGGAGCGAGCGTGGATACCGCCAACAACAGCAGAACAGCCGACACCCAGAATCGCGAGGCGATCGGAGGCAGCCCGCGTCCGACGATCAGCCGAACCCCGACCACGCCCGCCGCGATGACCAACACCACCGACGCGTAGCCAAGTGTCCGGAAGAGCACCGATGCGACTGCGGTGCCTACGATCCCCGAGCGGCTCGCGGCCAGCGCCCGCTCCGGGTCCGCCGGCGAATAGGCCAGCAGCGCTAGACCAGCGAGCAGCACAGCCCCGGTCAGCGCGAAGCCGAGGCATTCCTCGACAACCCGTCGCGAGATCGGCTTCTCGGATCGTTTCTCGGACTTCCGCCCGCGGACGGCTGCCCTAGCCAATGCAATTACTCTGACGAATAACGCCCCTCACCCCTTTGGGACGGAACAGACCCGAGAGTAGACGGCCCCTGAGCTACCTACAACAAGACGGGTTGCCAATGTGGATTGCTGCGCTCTGCTGTCTGGGCTCGGTCCGATCCGCCGCGCGGACGCCCTATTGGCCGAAGCCGACCAGGCGGCAACGAGACCGCGCACGGGAAGGGCGGGCCGCGTGAACGGCCGTTCATCGCGGATGCGCGTTGCAAAACAGGGTTTCACCCACCGGTGTTGACGTCGTCACCGAGTGGCGGGATGATGGGAGCCTCACCCCCTGCACCGACGGAGAAGCCTTTCATGGCCAGCGTAAACAAAGTAATTCTCGTGGGAAATCTCGGACGCGATCCCGAGCTTCGCTACACACAGAGTGGTCAGGCTGTTGCGACATTTTCGATCGCAACCACCGACCGATGGCGCGACAAAGAAGGCGCCAACCAGGAGCGGACTGAATGGCACCGTATCGTGGTCTGGGGCAAGTCTGCTGAGAACTGCGCGCAATACCTGCAAAAGGGGAGGAGTGCGTATATTGAGGGCAGACTCCAGACCAACGAGTGGGAAGACAAGGAAGGCAACAAGCGCACTACCACGGAAATCATCGCTCAGAGCGTGCAGTTCCTAGGCGGCCGCGGCGGCGGAAGCGGTGGGAGTGGCGGCGATGTTGACGGCGGTGACGAGTCGGGCGGCCCGAGCACGCCGATGGGACCCCCCCCGGGGGACGACGTCCCGTTCTAAATTCCCCGCGGAACGCGTCGGAGATATCGGCCGTCAACCATACAGGGTCAAAGATCCAAGGTTGAAGGTCGAGGGTTGAAGGTCAAAGGTCAAAGGTCAAAAAAGGAGGGACTGCCCACGACGCTGTGAGCAGTCCCTCTTGCGAATGCGTCAGTGAACCACCCAAGCCTGAGGGTTCCCGCCGGCTACTTGGTTCGAAGCTTGCGGATAACGTCGTCGATCAAGTCGCGGCAGTTGCGATCGAGGTTCTCGAATTCGATCCCCATGCCCGACCCGTCGGGCCCGTCGTGGTCAACGCGCACCACTCGCCCAATCACTTCGAGTGGTCCGTCCATCCCGGGCAGCTTGAACTCGAGTTCGACGGTCGTACCCACAGGCTGAGGGGCTTCAGACTCGATGAATATTCCACCCTCGTTTACGTTTCGGGCGAACTCGGAAAACAACGCATCGACCGCGGTGTAGTTGACTCGAACCAAAAGGTCCGCTCGAGGCGAATTACGCCGCTCGATCCCCTCGATGAGTTCGGGAGAAACCGCCGGGTGAGCTGATCTTGCCATCGGCACACGACCCGAGATCGACAGCTGGGAAGACCCCAACGTCCAATTCCGCTCATCGGCCGACCCGACCCGCGCCCTTAGTCGACTTTTGTAAAACCGTTCCGCGCTATCGAGTGGGCGGAGAGTCCGGTACCGCAGAGCCTGGTTGACGCGTCGTGTCGGCAAACAGTCCCAACTGCGAATACGGACCGGGAGTTGCGTGATCGGCAGCCGCCGGAAGAACGCCCTCCTCCCGGAGGCTGCAGTACCCGCGCTCCGCCAGAATCACGTGGTCCAGCACGCGCACACCCAGGATCTCGCCCGCGCGCGACAAGCGAATCGTCACTTCCCGATCTTCGCGACTCGGGGTTGGGTCACCGCTCGGATGGTTGTGAACCAACACCAGCGCCGCGGCGGCATCCCGCAGTGCTGGCCGAAAGACTTCGCGTGGATGCACAAGGCTCGCAGTCAGGGTTCCCTGCGAAACGACCTCGGTTCGCATCACACGGTGTCTCGCGTCGAGTAACACGACCACGAAGCGCTCCTGACGTAGATCGCGAAGCTCCGGTTGGAAGTGGCGAAAGATGTCCACCGGACTGCGCATCGCCGTACCGGCAACCAATTTCCTTCGTTCCATCCGTCGACCGATCTCGAGCGCAGCCAGAATCGAAGCACTCTTTGCCGGTCCGATTCCAGGCGATCGTGAGAGTTCGGCGCCGTTCGCCTGCGACACTCGGCGTAGACCGCCATGTCGGTTCAGTAATTCGGACGCCACTGCGAGCGCGTCATTGCTGCGATCGCCGGTGCGCAACACCAGAGCGATCAATTCTGCATCACTCAAAGCACCCGGGCCCGACGTCTCGAGCCGTTCACGCGGTCGATCATCTGCGCGGTCTGCGCGGGTGTCTCTGGGGAGATCCGTCCTGGCGTGAGTGGCGGCGGTGGATCGAATCGCAAAATCCGAGGCTGTGCTCAGGGGGTTCGTAGAGTCGGGCATGGCTGTCCCCGGGACCGGGGATTGAACCATAGCGCGATCATCGAACTCGGTCAGCGTCGCCGCGAAACGCGGTCGAACGCCCCAGGCCGGCCCAGTTACGAGTCTGCTGCAGGTCTTCCACCTCGAGCGCCGAACGACGTTGTTAGGCGCTTACCGCGGGCCTCGGTAGAAGCTGCCGCGGGGTTCCACGAGGAACCGAAATCATGAACTCGGGCTCGAACTGCCAGCGTCTGCTGTCGCGTTGTTGGCTCCGCACTGCGTTTCCAGATTCTCGGCAACTCCCACGATCGCGTCGAAATTTTCGCTTGCCACTTCCGGCGCCACCAGGCCTCGCAGTGTATTTCGCCGGAACTCCGCGGGCTCGAGCTCCGCTACGAAGGTCCGCAGCAGCGCCAGGTAGCCGGTTGCCTGGAAAGACTGGGTACTCGCAGCAGACAGTTCGATCGGCAGATGCGGACGAAACTTCGATCCATTCTCGAGCGCAATGACACCGTCAGGGGACACTTCGCCGAGACGCTTCAACGCTCCGCGCAGGTACCTATCGGTAAATCCACCGGATGGCGCGAGCGCACGGGACAGCGCATCTCGCTCTAGCTGGTTACGCAGTGAACTGTCGTAGGCCAACGCACAACCCGTAACGTCACTGGTTTGGATTCGGCTGAGCGCCGCGAGTGCATGATCGACCGCGGATGCGCCTCCATCGGTCGGGTTCAGGGTGAGGGTAAACTGATGCAGACCGCGTACGGGGTCGTACCCCTGCGTGGAGCGCGTCTCGACATTTCCCTGCGCGCTCTGTGTCAGTGTGACCCGGACCACGAGGTCCTCGCCGAGTTGCTGGGCCTTGAGCGATTTGATATTCGCGCTCGTGATTCCCTTCATGGTTTCGCCCGAACTCTTGGTCTTGCCCGTTTCGGTGAGCACCACCGAGAAGCCGTCCGAAGCCTTCTGTACGCGAAACGTCAACGCTTCTTTCGTCAGAAAGGTCAGAGAACCTCGACCCGAGAAATAGGTATGGGTCATTGCTTCGAGCGAATTCGGAAGAGGCGACAGATCGATCATCACGCTCTTTTCCTTCGACCGAACCTTGACGTGGATTTCCTCCTGGCGATAGCCGTCGAGGAGCGCGCGAATCGTGATCGAATCGCGCGGCCCCGCTTCGATTCGGCTGGGTAGCCGCAACAAGATGGGTGACTCGGCCTGCTCGAAGCGCTTCTGGAAATTGGCGCGAACATAGAAAAGGTCGAGCACCGCACCGGATGGCGTCGTGTCGATCTCGATCTCGCGAGCGTCGTACCAGTAGCCTGGTCCGCCCATGAATATTCCGGTCACCGGCGCGAAGACGTTTGTCGCACCCCAGCTCGAACGATCCGACGGAATCAGTTCGATGACTTCCCGTTCGGCCTGCGCCGGAAGCGCGAGCAGCGTAGTAATCGCAAGGGCAACAAGTTGGGTTGTTCCGATCAGTTTCATGAAATCCTCACCCGGCCCATCAGGGTAACCGTGAGACAATCCCGATCACAACACATAATCGGACTGAGAACGATGCGGGTGTTGAACAGATCCACGCGAGTGACTCGCGACTGCCAGCGAGCGTAGCTGGATTCCCAGCCGCTCGACTTTCAGCGGCCAGCGGCTCGACTTTCAGCGGCTGGAGCTCGGGCGAAGCTCGACGGCAGTCAGACGCAACAGACTAGCGGCTGAATATCGGCTGGGCTGGCGGTGTTTGCGTTCGATGCCAGCTTTCTTCGAACTGATCGGCTGCACTGCGCGCGTGCGGATGAGATGCGCGCCGCAGCCGGCCGGCTACCACTTGGCCATCGCCGCGTCGGGCGGCGCGCGCCGCGAAGGGCGCGATGAAAGCCCCGCGATCGGCCTCATCGGGGCTGTTGATCGCCGCGAGAAAGGCTTCGGGTTGCGCCTTGGCTCGATCGATCTGTTCGTCGAGATCCAAGTACTGCGGGTCGGGGTCGATGCGCCCGTAGAAGCCAACACCGGTTTGCTGATTGGACCGAAACAGCCGAATCGCGAGATTCTGTTCAGTGGAGGTCAGACGCGGTTGAACGGCAAAGAGTGCCGAGCCGGATGCAGATGCTTGCTCGACGGCGGTGCTGCGCCCGGGCAACGTCGCGGGCTTGTCATCCCAGATGCGCCTCTCGATACCGTCTTGAATTCGGCTCGAGGCATTTCCTTTTGCGACAGCAAGGCTTGCGAGACCAGGGTCGACTCGGGTGGGGTTTGCGAGCGTGTCAGACGGGCGTAACAGGACGTTCGCGGATCTCTGCTCGACGGGCATCCCAATGCCGTTGTTCATCGTTGCAAACAGCACCAATCCGGCGATTCCGGCCGCCAGCGGCGCCGCGACGCGCGGGTCGAAGAACCACCGAAACCCAGCCGGCAAGCGCGCGATGCGCGTCTCACCCGATTCGATTCGGTCCATTACATCTGCGACCAGATGTGGTGGTGGCTGTGGAGTGGGCAACGACCGTAACAGCGCGACGGTCGAGCGCAATTCGTGCAGCTCGCGCCTGCATTCGGCGCACTGTCGCAGGTGTCCATCGATCTCGGTACGAACCGGGAGAGCCAGATCAGCTTCGAGGTGATCGCCAAGGAGGGCGCGTGTCCGGGCGCATTTCACGGTGTGTCTCCTTCCATATCTGCGGTTACCAAACCCTTGAGGCGTTCGCGAAGAGCACTTCGAGCGCGATGGATTCGCGACTTGACGGTGCCCTCCGGAATACTGAGTGCGCTGGCAATCTCCTTATAGGACAGGCCTTCGATATCGTAGAGCACCGTCGCCATGCGGAGATCAGCAGGTAGTCGCAGCAACGCTTCCTGAACGCGGGATTGAGACTCGACGCCGCTGGCGAAGGACTCGGGATCGCGCGGGGCGGAGGGAAGATCGTCACCGGCGGCGTTGCGGGCTTGGAGCTGGCGAATCCGAGCGTTCTTTCGGCCAAGCGTCCGGCGGCGGTTCAGCGCCGCGTTGGCGGCCACCCGGTAGATGAAAGTCGAAAAACGGGCGTCGTGGCGAAACTTGTGCCCGTGGCGGTGGAGGCTCAAGAAAGTCTCCTGCGAGACATCCTCGGCCTCCTCGCGACTGCCCAGCATGCGCATCAACAGTCGAAACACACGGGTCTCGTGTCGGCGTATCAGCTCTTCGAAGGCGCTGGCGTCGCCCGCTTGCCAGCGAACCACCAACTCGCCGTCCGGGTCCACCTCGCGATAGTTCCCGCTCGCCATCGGCCTAGCCGTACGAGTTGCCGGTCTGGC
>JAQBGU010000236.1:0-8933 GCA_032128375.1 Deltaproteobacteria bacterium
CCGGAAACGTCACAGCTGTATCGCAACTTCCGCCGAACCGACCCCCCTCCCCCGCTAGCCACCATTAGACAGACCGAAACACAAGACCGAAACACAAGACCGAAACACAAGACCGAAACACAAACAACAGAAACAACACAAACAACAGAAACAACAGAAACAACAGAAACCCAACCGAAACCGGCCCCGATCGCTCGATCGAATCAGCCGAGTGCTCGGACTTGGGCCGCGGGTTGCGCGGAATCGCGGGATGACGATCATGAAGCCAGTATGACGATCGCCGTTGTGGCTGAGAAACCCAGTGTTGCGCGAGACATCGCGCGCGTGATCGGTGCGAATCAACGCGGTCGGGGGTTGCTCCGCGGCAACGGCTACGTCGTCACCTGGGCGATCGGACACCTGGTCGGACTGGCCGCGCCGCACCAAATCCGCGCGGAATGGAAACGCTGGAGTCGCGATCAGTTGCCGATGATTCCGAGCGATTGGCCGCTCGAGGTGATCGACCAGACGCGCGACCAATTCGACATCGTCCGTTCGATATTGGCCGACGCCGATGTCGACGGGGTGATCTGCGCGACGGACGCAGGGCGCGAAGGCGAACTGATATTCCGAACCTTGTACGAGGCTAGCGGCTGCCACAAAGCAGTCCGCCGGCTGTGGATCTCGTCACTCACCGAGGCGGCGATTCGCGCCGGCTTCGACAACCTGCGCCCCGGGTCCGACTTCGATGGTCTCGCCGACGCCGCACGCGGTAGAAGTCGCGCGGATTGGCTCGTCGGGATGAACTTGTCGCGGGCCTATACCCTGAGCCAGGACCAAAATGAAACGTTCTCAGTCGGACGCGTGCAGACGCCTACGCTCGCGATGCTCGTCGACCGCGAGGTTTCGATCCGCGACTTCGTGTCTGAGGCCTACCAAGAAGTCGTCGTGCGATTCCGGCAAGTCCATGCGATGGACGCTACTCGCGCCGCCAGCACTGCAGAAACCAACAGCCCTGCAAACGCGGTAAGCGCGGCTAACACGGATGACACGGATAACACGGCTAACAGCGACCATACGGATTACACGGACTACACGGACTACACGGACTACACCGGCACGTTCTTCGACCCGGCGCTCGAATGCAAGCCATCAGGCGCACACGCGGAGGACTCTTCCGATGCCGTCGACCGCGTGTCGCGCGCGCGCCGGCTTCCAGCCGATGGCGCGCGCGCCGAACAAATCGTCGAACGTGCGCTCACGGGGAACGCACAGGTACTTTCGGTCGACGGACGGTCGCGCCGGCTCGCAGCCCCGCTGCTCTACGACTTGACGGAACTTCAGCGCCACGCAAACCGGCTATTCGGCTATTCCGCGAAGCGCACGTTGGAAATCGCGCAGGCGCTCTACGAGCAGAAGAAGCTCATCAGCTACCCACGCACCTCGAGTCGGCACTTGACTCCGGATGTCGCGGCGGAGTTGCCTGAAATCGTGCGCGCGTTCGTGGGCGGCTACCCGACGGCCAGCATTGCACAGGGTACGCCAGAGCGACCACTCAACCAGCGCTTCGTCGATGCGGCCCGCGTCACCGACCACCACGCGATCATTCCGACCACGGTCCCGCCCGGACGTGTGGCGCTCACGCGAGACGAATCTCGGATCTTCGACCTGGTGTGTCGTCGGCTGCTTTCAGCCTGGCACGAAGACCATCTCTACGCCACCACCGAGGTCGTCACGACCATCACAAACGATGCCGGAGCCGAGGGCCGCAGCGTAGACCACTACCGCAGCACTGGGACGCGGATCGAGCGGCTGGGTTGGAAGGTTCTCGATCCCACTGTCGAGTCGAAGGGCGAGTCGAAGGACGAATCAAAGAGCAAATCGAAGGGCGAGTCAAAAGCTGATTCAACATCCGGCGCGAAGGTCGATGCGAAGAGATCACCCGGCGGAACGTCAAGTTCGGCAGAGATGCTCCCAGCGACGCTGATTGTGGGCCAGGCGCAGGAGGTCGTGGAGGCCGTAGCGCACAGCAAAAGGACGCGCCCTCCCCGCCGTTTCAGTGATGCGACGCTGTTGACCGCGATGGAGACCGCAGGTCGCAGCCTCGAGGATAAGGACCTGTCCGATGCGATGCGCGAGAACGGCCTGGGCACGCCGGCAACGCGTGCATCGATTATCGAGACTCTGTTGCAACGCCAGTACGTGGAGCGCAACGGCAAGACACTCGTCGCCACCGTCAAGGGCATTCGATTGATCGAACTGGTTCACCCCGACGTGAAGAGTCCCATCCTCACCGGTCGCTGGGAAGCACGCCTTCAGGAGATTCAACTCGGGCGCCAAGCGCTTGCCAAATTTATGGCCGAAATCGAAACGAATGTGCGAGCGCTGGTCGCTCGAGCACTCGATGACGGCGCGCCCACAACGCCAACCCCTCGACCACCGACTGCGCCCTTGGCTGCCGGCCCTGCCCCTGCCAGTTTTTCCGCCCTTGATTCCTCGCTGGGTTCTGCCCACACCTCTTCCCACGCGCTGGCTCGAACTCGGCAAGCCGCTGGTTCTACTCGGCTCGTTGACTCCGCGGCCTCGCCACGGCTGCCCCTGCGCCCGATCGCGCGGACGCCAACGCCGCCCGACCAACTCGAACAGCTGCTCGATTCCACGTTTGGGTTCGATGCTTTCCGCCCGCACCAACAGGCGGTCTGTGAGCAGACCACTCGCGGACGAGACGTGCTGCTCGTGATGCCGACCGGCGCGGGCAAATCGCTGTGCTACCAGCTCCCGGGCATCGCACGCGGAGGTACGACATTGGTCGTGAGCCCGCTCATCGCGTTGATGGAGGACCAGGTCAACAAGTTGAACGAACTCGGTCTCAGAGCCGAGCGGATCCATTCCGGCCGCAGTCGGTCTACGTCTCGCGCGGTGTGCGCCGACTACTTGAAAGGAGCGCTCGACTTCTTGTTCATCGCGCCCGAGCGCCTCAGCGTTGCTGGGTTTCCCGAATTTCTGAGCCAGCGAAAGCCTACGCTGATCGCGGTCGACGAAGCCCACTGCATCTCCCAATGGGGGCACGACTTCCGTCCCGACTACCGAATGCTCGGCGAACGAATGCCGCTGCTACGACCTGCGCCCGTCGTAGCGCTCACCGCGACCGCCACGCCCCAAGTTCAAGACGATATTATCGAACAGCTCGGAATGCCCAGCGCGATCCGCTCGATCCACGGCTTTCGTCGCTTCAATATCGCGGCCGAGGTCGTGGAGATGGCACCCGGTGTCAGGGATGACGCCGCGCTGGCCTTGTTGAAGCGCGAAGGCAGTCGGCCGGCGATCGTCTATGCACCGACACGGAAGAAAGCCGAGAATCTTGCCCAGCTCCTCCAAACACACTTCTCCTGCGCGGTGTATCACGCCGGAATCGCCTCCGCCGCAAGAGACACCGTGCAGGACGACTTCCTGAGCGGAACCATCGAGGTGATCGTCGCAACGATCGCTTTCGGAATGGGGATCGACAAGTCGAATGTCCGAACGGTCGTGCACATGGCGCTGCCGGGGAGCGTCGAGGGCTACTACCAGGAAATCGGGCGCGCGGGCCGCGACGGCTTGCCAGCGCGAGCCGTGCTGATGCACAGCTTCGCAGACCGGCGCACACACGAATGGTTCCTCGACCGCGATTACCCAGAAATAGAGGCTCTCAAACGGGTCTTCGCTGCGCTCGACGACACCCCGCAAACTTCTGCTGCACTTTGCGAGCGGATCGCCGGGGATGTTCGAATGGACACTGAACTGCTCGAGCGAGCACTGGAAAAACTCTGGGTCCACGGAGGCGCCCGCGTCACACCCGCTGGAGAGGCGACCCGGGGAGCAGCCGGTTGGCAAGCGGGATACATAGAGCAACGGCGCCACAAGGAGGCGCAGCTCACGCAAATCGGTCGCTATGCCGAACGCGCGGCGTGCCGCATGCGAACCCTCGTGGAACACTTCGGAGACCAGGCGGACGATGGCGCGCCGTGTGGGACTTGCGATGTCTGCGCGCCCGGGTCTTGTGTTTCGCTCCGCTTCAACAAGCCGACGCCAAGCGAGTGCGAGGCAATGAGTCAGTTGCTGAAGTCGCTTCGCGGCCGCAATGGGCAGAGCACGGGACGCCTGCATCTCGACACATTCGGGCAGTCACTGGAACGCAGACACTTCGAGCGCTTGCTCGCCAGCCTGGCGCGCGGCGGTTGGTTGCGACTCGAAGACGAGCATTTCGAAAAAGACGGTCGGGAGATTCAATACCAGCGTGCGTTCCTCACTGGTGTTGGCCGCGGAGCCGACGACGAAGCGCTGTCTGGGCTCGGAATGGTCGAAGCGCCGAGATCAACAAAGCCCAAAACGGCGACGAAACGACCGAGCACCGGTTCCCGATCCGCTGGAAGCAGCGGGGCTTCGCGCCCGAACGGCGCCTCGCGAACACGCAGGAAAACGAGCCATGCGGCGAGCGGGCGATCTCCGATCGAGGCGCCAGCGGGGCTCGTCGATGCGTTGAAGCAGTGGCGGCTCGGGAAGGCCGAGAAAGGCAGGATCCCGGCATTTCGCATCCTCAGTGATCGAACCCTGATGGCCATCGCCGTCGAGTCTCCACGCGATGAACAAGCGCTGCTGGCCATCAGCGGAATCGGTCCGACACGGATGCGAAGATACGGCCGCGAGATCCTCGAGATTACACGCGGCTGATGACGCGGCGCATGAGGCGCTGTATGCGTGAAGCGCGAGTCGCCTGCAGGTTGGAGCTGCGCTCTCCCGCGCTCACTCCCCGCAAGCTAGTGTGAGCGCCGTGCAATCGCGTCTGTCGATTTGTCTGATCCTCGTGGCTGCGACGTTTGCGGTCTACGCGCAGGTTCGACACCACGATTTCGTCAACTACGACGACTACGTGTACCTCGCGGCGATCGACAAAGGCGTAACCGCGGAGTCAGTGAAGCGCACTCTCACCGAACACATCGTTTCGAACTGGATCCCGGTCACGTGGATGATGTTGCTTGTCGACTACGAACTGTACGGTCGCGAACCCGCCGGCTATCACCTGACCAACGTTGTGATCCACGCCGCCAACGCGATCCTTCTGTTCTGGCTCCTGCATCTGCTGACCGGCAAAGTCGGGCGCAGTGCCTTCGTAGCCGCCGTGTTCGCGGTTCATCCTCTGCATGTCGAATCTGTCGCCTGGTTGTCCGAACGCAAGGATGTGTTGAGCGGACTGTTCTTCATGCTGACTCTGCTTGCCTATGTTCGGTACAACTCACGGTACAACTCACGGCACAGCGCAGGGCACAGCGCAGGGCACAGCGCAGAGCACAGCGCAGAGTCCGATCCGCCGCGCAGGTGGCGCCGCGCGGGACGCTATTTGTGCGTACCGTTCGGTCTGGCCATCGGGCTGATGGCCAAGCCCATGCTCGTCACATTGCCGTTTGTGCTGCTGCTGCTCGACTACTGGCCACTTTCTCGAATCGGCAGCACAAACAGAGGCGTTCCCATCGATTGGGGTGATTTGATCGCAGCCGCGCGAGAGAAGCTCCCGCTGTTCGCTCTCGCCGCTGCAGCCAGCGCTGCTGCGATCCTCACCCAGGACATGGCGGGCAGCCTTCCGGATACGACAGTGCTGACCCTCTCACGAAGGGCCGCGAACGCGTTCGACTCGTACTGGATCTACATCGGCAAATCATTCTGGCCAAGCGGATTGGCCGCCTTCTACCCTCATCCGCTCGAGACCGCCGGGGCGATCTGTTCTATGGCCCTCGGGCTGGGCTTTCTTGCGATCACGGCCGCGGCCGTCGCGATCGGTGCCCGACGTCCATACGCACTCGTGGGTTGGCTGTGGTACGTGGGCATGTTGGTACCGGTGATCGGGCTCGTCCAGGTGGGTTCGCAATCAAGGGCCGACCGCTACACTTATCTGCCCCAGATCGGACTCACCATCGTGTTTGCATGGGGTGCGCATGATTTGCTTTCACTGCGTCGTTGGGGGAACGCGCTGCTGGGCTTTTTCGGCACTGCGATCATTGTCGCATTGGCGATGACATCGTGGCTACAGGTGGGACATTGGAAGAACACGATCGCGCTTCACAGCCACGCCGCGAGCGTCACCGAGAACAATTTTCGCGCGCACAATGGTCTTGCCGCAGCGTTGCGGCGAGAAGGCCGATTGGAGGAATCAGCGCTTCAGTATCAGCGAGCTACGTCGATCGCCCCCCGTAGCGCCCGAACGCTGATTGGCCTCGCTGAAGTTCTCGTCGAATTGGGCAGGCTGGACGAGGCCATCGATGCGTACCGCGCCGGGCTGCGCATCGCGCCGCGTCACATCCGCGCGCACATCAACCTGGGGTACGCCTTGCTGCGCAACGAACAGGTCGATGAATCGCTGCAGCACTTCGAGCGCGCACGAGAACTCGATGGAGGTGGCGGGCTGGCAGCCAGCGGCAGCCTCCCGTTCTTGATTTCTCTGTATCGGGGTACGGGTCAGGCGCTCGCAACACTCGGTAAGAACGAATCCGACGCGTCGAAATCATTCAACGACAGGGCCATTGAACAGTTCGAAGCCCTGCTCGAACTGCGCCCCAATGACGCGTCCGCTCACGTATCACTGGCCGAAGTCCTGATTCGCATCGGGCGAATCGATGAGGGCCGTAGCCACCTAGCACTGGGTCGCGAACTCGGCGCGCAGACGACCGGGCGGCGATCTCGCTGACCCCATCAGCCGCCGAGCGAAGCGTCAACGCAAACCAGGCCCGAGGCTGCCATCGCCCTGCCGTGGTCAATCGGGACAACGAGGTACAGTCAGCAACCCAATGTCTGACTCCAACGAAACACCGCAGCGCGGCACGACCGCGACCCAAGAAGCCGCCTCACGTTCCGAAAAGCGCGCAACGATCACGCTGATTCGCCACGGCGAACCGGATTGGACGCCCAGTGGCGGCGCGTCCGTTGCTGACCCCGACTTGACGCCGTTTGGGCGGCACCAGGCCAGCGCAACCGCGCGAGAGCTCGCGCATACCCAATTCGACGCCCTCTACGTCAGTCCATACCAGCGGGCGCAACGGACCGCCGCCGCGGTCGCCGAGGCGATTGGGATCGAACCGATTACGATCGACGGGTTGGCGGAGGTCCAGGTTGCCGTCGACGGCTTCTCATCAGACGAAGCCGAGCGGTATTTCGCAGAAGGCGCCCGTCGCCCGCTGGCCGAGCATTGGCAGGGCTGGCCCGGTGCAGAGAGCTTTCACGATTTTCACGGCAGAATCACATCCGGCATCGATGAGATTCTCGAACTTCACCGTTGCAGACCGCGTCAGGAACACGACTTCCGCGTCTGGGACGTCGCTGAGCCCGCCCCTTCCATCGCGATTGTCGCGCACTGCGGAACCAACGCAGTGGCGATTACCCACTTGCTCGACATCCGACCCGTTCCCTGGGAGTGGCTGCGCTTCGAAACCGGCCTCGCCGCCTTCTCGACGATCCAGGCGCGTCCGATCGGCCCGAAGAGCCACGTCTGGTCGCTGCAGGACTTCAATTGCGAGGCCCACTTGCAGCGTGCCGGGCTCAAGTAGTGGAGTTATCGACCTGGCGTTCAGGCATCGCCAGGCTTGCTATGCTCCGCGCGCAAGCGTGACGGAGGAAGAGCATGGCGACCCGGCTGCTGTACCACAACCCGAGCTGAGGCCAGTCTCGCGGCGCGTTGAAAATCCTGCGCGAGCGCGACGTCGAGTTCGACGTCATCGATTACCTGGAGAATCCGCTCACGAAGGCCGACTTCGAGCGATTCCTCTCGCTGCTCCCCAATCCGCCGGCGGATCTGGTCCGCAAGGACAAGAACTTCAAGGCGCTGGGTCTGAGCGAGGACGACTACACCACCCCGGACGCCGTCGTGGCCGTGCTCCTCGAGCACCCGAAACTCATGCAGCGGCCGGTCATCATCCGCGGCGAGCGCGCAGTGATCGCGCGCCCGTCTGACACGGTGCTCGAGCTTCTCGACGACTGACCAGCGGGCACCGATCGCGACGGACCCCGCTGATGCCGAGACGCGGCGTCACGCTGATGCCGATCCTTCGTTCAAACACCGCGCTCCCCCCGCGCGCCCGGGCCCGCGCGTCAGTCGAACGACCCGTGGCGCCCGGCTCCCGCCGCGAAACGCCGCGCCCCCTCGACCGTCTCGCCCGATTGGATCACCTCGAGACCGAGCCGCAGCTCCTCGCGGAGGGCGTCATCTGCAGCGAGCCCCCACTGGCGATGGGCGGACATGCGGTCGCTGCGCAGGCAGCGCTGAGGGAACGCGGCCAGAGCTCGGGCGAGCTGCTTCGCCTCAGCGAGCGCGCAGCCGGGCTCGACCAGGCGATTCACGAGACCCATCGCCTTGGCCTCCTCGCCCGAGACGCCGCGTCCGGTCAGGATCAGGTCCATCGCGTGACTGTGACCGATGAGCCGCGGCAGCCGCACGGTGCCGCCGTCGACGAGCGGCACGCCCCAGCGCCGGCAGTACACGCCAAACACCGCGTCGCGAGCCGCGACGCGAAGATCGCTCGAGGCCCCCAGCCACGGCGTGTCCTTCGACCGCTGCGATCACCGGCTTGCCGAGCACGAGGTGCGTGGGACCGAGCGGTCCCCCGCCATCTGGATTCAAATCGAGCTCCGGATCCCGCGTGCCGCGACTCACCTGCTTGAGGTCGGCGCCGGCGCAAAAAGCTCCATCGGCCCCGGTGAGGATCGCCACGGCGAGATCCTCGTCCGCGTCGAACTTCCGGAACGCTTCCGCGAGCGCTTTCGCCGTGCGACCGTCGATGGCATTGCGCACGTCGGGCCGGTCGATCGTCACGATCAGCAGCGGGCCGTCTTCTTCACAACGCACAGGACTCATGATTCCTCCAAGCCTCCGACGCATCGCCTCTGGCGAAAACGCTGCTCCATTCACGCTCTGCTGCGGACTCCCGGAG
>JAQBGU010000237.1:0-45071 GCA_032128375.1 Deltaproteobacteria bacterium
TGCACGGGCGTTGGGGTGCGCATCGTCGCGAGAGACCCATAAGCTGATGGGTTGTTCTTCATTTTGGAATAGCACGGCCAGGTCCAAAGCGGGAATGCCGTGCTCAGCCAGTGAAGCCATCACTTTCGCGTGCTCCTTTCCGAAGGGATATTCGCGCAGCTGATGAAGTTCGGGCAGGATGATGGCCCTCACTGCGATTTCGTGCTGCGCGCAGATTCTAGCCAGACGACCGAACGCTCGCTGGGTCTCGATCCAGCCGGGCTGGTCGTCGCGATACAGGTCGCTGTAGAACTCGTAGAAGTTCGGCGCGTCTGCGTATCGGGCGCGAACGGCCTTGATTCGAGACCAGTAGAACGACATCAGCCTCGAGTGCCCCAGCCAGGCGTACTTCGACCGGCGCGGCGTCGGCTCTGCGTCGTTGATGAAGTAGAACAACACGACGAGGTCGGGTCGGTAGCGAAGCCCCTTGGTCTCGAACAGGCTTACTTCTTGTGAGGTGTTGTAGTTGCCAATGCCGAAATTCAGGATTTCAGTCGGCCTAGCGCCGTCGAGTGCGCGTTCGAGCAGATGTTCGAAACTCTGCTCCTTTTGGACGCCCCAACCGAACGTCAATGAGTCGCCCAGGAAGATGATGCGGCGACGCTCGTTGCGCTCGACTTCGTACTCGTCATCCCGCAGGCCGTCGGAATTGATTTGAACCGGAACATCCATCAGCTGGGCCGAACTGCCGGGCCGATGAACGTGACCGATCCGCGGGTCTTCGGATTCGATCTTCAGCGCCAGACCGTAACGCGACATCTCGATGTCGTAGAACGTATTGCGTGTCAGATAGGTTCGAACGCCAAGTTCACCCATGCCCAGGAAACACAGGATTGCAAGTACGACCAGTGCGGCCCCATTGCGAAGTTGGTCGGTTTTCATGATGGGCGCTCATTGTAGGGGAGCGACCAAAGCCCTGCTGGCGTCGCGCGTGGATGAAGCCTGCGGGTCCTCGCTCGGGATGAGCGCGTTCGAACGCAGAAAGTCGGCAATCACGCGAGCGAAGATCGCGTGGGCTCGATCGTTTGGATGAGGGTCCAGTGCGTTGACCCAGTAGTCGCTCGGCCGCGTATCCCGGAATGCGTCCCGCGTATCCAGATAGTGAAGGCCGTGTCTGCGAAGTCGCGCTTCCGGGCTGACCGTCGGGGCCGGCCTCGTGCTCTCGAATTCCAGCCAGACCAATACGATCGGTATCCCCGTATTGGCTCGGATTCGACCGAGGCGCTCGAGGGCACTGGCGCGCGGCGGTGGCAGCGGCGCGAACGCGGTGGCCGCCTCGATCGAGCCTGCGGACAGCATCGCGTCCATCACGAACTGCTCCACCACGCCGACGTGACGCCCGGGCTCGGACTCCTTCCCGATCCGCAACTCGATCAGACGCGCCAGGAAACTCTGAAATACCGGATACGACACTTGGAATTCCAGGGGCGACACAGGAATCTTGCCCGCCGATCGCTTCGGGTTCTTGACCAGCAGCGGTATCGACAGGCGGGTCGCGCAGATCAGGATGAGATCCGGATCGTAGGGCAACGCTCGTAGTTCGAGCATCGCGAGAATCTGCTCGGCGCCGTGCATGCCGACCGCGAAGTTGATGAATTCGTAGCGGCGCGGTGCGAACTCGGCCGATAGCTGCTCTTCCAGCAGGGAGTGGAATGCGCGTTCGATCTCGACACCGGCAGGCAACGCAAAGGACGAACCCATCACGGCTACCCGAAATGTATCCGAGGGCTTTTCGAGCGTGTACTCCCGATCCCGCAAGCCCTTTGAATTGGTGCGAAAAGATGCCAGCTTGAAATACCCGTCCAGATTCGGCTTCAGTTCGAATCCGATCCGAGCGTCGCCCGCTTGCCGCGTGAATCCGGTCTGGTTGAGACCGTGAACGCTGTTCATTTTGGCCGGCACCAGGCCGGCAATTCCGAACAGATAGACTCGAGCGGTCAGTTCCAGTAAAACGAACAGGCCGGCGGCGACGGCAGCGATCCGAACGGCAGTGTTCATGGCAACACCAGCCCCTGGCGGGTGGGCGCAGGGAGCTCGATCAACGTTCCCGCGATTTCCGGGATTATCAAACGGGGATAGGGGGTTGGATGAGTATCATGGTCCAACTGGAATAGCACGTCGGCTCGGGGCAAGTTTGGGGCGATCGGGTAATGCCGTTTGGCCGAATCCGTGCAGGCTCGCACGCTGAGGCATCGGAGGGCAGCGAGCATTCTTCAGCGAGGCTTGAATGGGGCCGAAGCGTGGGAAAGCGAGCCGCATAGGAAGAAAGGGTGGGTGAGAGGATGCGAGGGGAAGCTGTGCGAGCGGGCTCATGCATCGCACTCCTCGTTGTTGCGGTCGCCCTATCGCTGGCGAGTTCGGATGATTGCCGACCGCGTGTGCTGCTGACCGGAGTCGATGGGGCTGCAGCTCGACTGATCGATCTTTTTCTCATCGCTGGCATGACCGGTCGATGAGCCGATCTCGCTGACGACGTGTTTTTCAATTCGATTCACTTCCTGGTGTTCTTCCCGGTCATCACCGGCCTGTATTTCATCACGCCGCATCGCCTTCGATGGCTGCTGTTGCTGTTGGCGAGCTACTACTTCTATGCGGCGTGGAGATTCGACTATCTGCTGCTCATCGTCGTTTCGACGCTCGTCGATTATGCTGCAGCGCGCCGAATGCACAGCGCAGGTTCGGACCGTGAACGTCGCCGATACCTGCTTCTCAGCCTTTTCTGCAATCTCGGGCTGCTATTCACATTCAAGTACTTCGGCTTTGCGCGCGAGTCGCTCAACGGCCTCGCCGCTTGGGTCGGGCTTCCGTATGCGATTCCCGCTCTCGAGCTGCTACTGCCGGTTGGGATCTCGTTCTACACGTTCCAGACGCTGAGCTACACGATCGACGTCTATCGGCGCCAACGCGAGCCCGAGCATCACCTGGGAAAATTTGCCGCTTACGTGGCCTTCTTTCCACAACTCGTAGCCGGCCCGATCGAGCGCTCGAAGCGACTGCTGCCGCAGTTCGACGAGATTCACCGCTTCGATTACGGCCTGATGAAGAGTGGTCTGAAGCTGATGGTCTGGGGCTTTTTCCTGAAGCTCGTCATCGCAGACCAGGCCGGGCTGTTCGTCGATGCCGTTTATGGCAACCCAGACGGGCACAGCGGCGAGTCGTTGCTGTTCGCGTCGTACCTGTTCGCATTCCAGATCTACTGCGACTTCTCGGGCTACAGCCATATCGCGATCGGAGCCGCGCGGGTTCTGGGATTCCGGTTGATGCTGAACTTCGACAGGCCGTACTTCGCCAAGAACATCCGCGAGAGCTGGAGGCGCTGGCACATATCGCTGACCAGCTGGTTCCGGGACTACCTCTACATCCCGCTCGGCGGCAACCGGAACCGTACTCGGCGATGGGTCGGCGTCGTGCTGATCGTCTTTTTGACCAGTGGTCTGTGGCACGGCGCGAACTGGACCTTCCTGGCCTGGGGGTTCCTACACGCTGTGTTCATGTTGATCGGTCGGGCCAAGGACACGGCCGTCGGCCGTGCACGGGACGCGGCGTTCGACGGGCCGATTCGCGGGCGGATCCTCTCCGCCGCGCAAGTCGTCACGACCTTTCACCTATGGGTTCTCGCATGGATCGTTTTCCGTGCCGAATCGCTGACGAGTGCGGTAGGGATCTTCCACGGGATCGCGACCCGCTTCGCGAGCGGGGTGGAGCCCACGCCGGGCGTGTTCAGCCCGTTCGAGATGGCGGCGGTGTGCATCCCCATCGGGTTTCTGCTCGCAGTGGAAGCCTGGCAGGGTCGGCGCGGATTCGTTGAATTTGTCGACGCGCAGCCCTTCGCGGTGCGTACCATCCTCTACTTCACATTGCTGGTCACCATCGCTTGTCTGGGCGTCTTTGAAGCCAGCGAATTCATCTACTTCCAGTTTTGATAGAACCACCACACGCGCCGACAAGAAGGGGTCCGAGAGCAATCCATGCATGAAATCGCCAAGATCGCACTACTGCTGTGCATCGGGTTGGCGCTCAATGCGTCGCTCGCGAATTGGTACCGCGAGAGTGTGATGTGGGAGGGCATCACCGAGAAGACCACGAGGCAGTTCGAAGCCGAACGCGACAGCGTCGACACGCTGATTCTCGGGGATTCTCACGCGAAGCGAGCCCTCTACCCGAGCGTGTTGAAGAATGCCTTCAACCTGGCGATTCCGGGCGAGAACTACATCGAGACCTTCTACGTTCTCCGGTCCCTGATCGATGACGCGAACCTCGAAATTCGCACGGTGATTCTGCCGATCGACCTTCATTCCCTGTCATCGTGGAACATCGATGGCTTTGCGCACGTCCACCACTACGCGTCGTTCGTGGATTACTTCGAGATCGGATGGCGACGCGGCCGGCTCATGTTGTACGCCGTACGCGCGCTTCAGGGGCGCTATGCGCCGTACGTGAGCGAGCGTCGCAATATCCTGACCTACTTCGAGTACAACCGGCCGCGCGACATGTTCTGGCTGCAGGAGCTACCGCTCGTGGGAGGGGCGCTCGTCGACAAGCGCTCCATTGCGAAGTGGACGAGCGACGAGAGGATGAAGCAGACGGCCACACGGGTCGGGTTTCACTTGAAGAACAGGGATCCGACCCTGCCAATCCTCGAAGCGTACTTTCTGCAGATTCTCGATCTGTGCGCTGCGCACAATATCCGTGTCGTCCTCGTCCAGTATCCGGTCACCCGGGAGTATTTGCGGGCGGCATCCGAAATCATCGACATCGAAGCCTTCGATCAGAGAATCCGCACGCTCGTACAACCGTACGACAACGTGCAGCTGATCGCGACGCGGAACCTGTTTGGAAACCGTCTCGATGTATTTCTCGATGGCGACCATCTGAACGAGAAGGGAGCGATCCTGTTCTCGAGGGCAGTCAAGCGACGAGCCCTCGATGTCACGCGGAAGTGAAGCGATCGTGACGATCAGCCCTGGTCGATCGTATTGGGTGATCGCCTCGCACCGCGCCAGCAATGCGTGGGAAGCTGCTGCAAGCCGGCCCATAGTGCCTCTTCCAGCAGCTGGTGACCCGCTTCGTTGGGGTGTGGGTCGGCGAGGCCGACCCACAGCTGCGTTGGGTCTTTTTCGAGCAGCCGTTCGTAGCTGCGAATCACGAACAAACCGCGCGCCGCGGCAGCATCCGCGATCTGGTCGTACTCGGCGCGGAAAGGGTGTAGGAAGTTCAGCATATTCAGATCGGTGTGCACGAACAGCACTGCGCAGATTCTGGACTCGCGTGCCTGGTTCGCGAGCCGATCGAATCCTGCGAGAACTTCTGCCCACGCCGCCTCGTTCTCGAAATAGTTCTCGTGAAGTTCGCCCACGTACGAGCCGGAAGTTGCAAAGACTGCTTGGAAAAGCTCGCGAGCGCGGGGGCCGAAGAAGCGAACCAGGTAAATCGGTGATCGTGCGAAGAAGAAGGGGTGATACCTATTTTCGTAGGAGCGGATGTAGTGCTCGCCCTCGATGTCGTTGAGCGTATAGCCGTAGATGACGAGGTCGGGATCGAAGCGCAGCCCGAGACGCTCGAATCGGCCCAAGATCACCTTCGTGTACAGACCGGACACCGCCCAATTGAGTACCTCGTACGCGCGCCCGGCCGGCTGGGTATTCAGGCGGAGTTCCAGGAGGTGACCGTAGGTGCTTTCGTAGGCGACACCACTTCCCATCGAAATTGAGTCGCCGATCAGCATCACGCGAATCGTACCCTGTGGTTTCGCGAGCGAGCGCTCGGGGCCTCGAAAGCCGTGACTGTTGGTCTCGAATAGCACACCGGAGTTCATACCCCGAACGTTCGGAGCCGACAGCTCGGATATTGTGCGAAGCACGGGAAGGTTCTGCAGATTCGCGGGAAGCGGCATCGGCTTCGGAAGAATAGGCGCATCCCACGCGAGTCGCAGCGCGACTTCGCCCAGCAACGCGGTAACGAGTAGAGAGATCGTCGCCAATGCCAGCTTGGCGAACCACGCTCTGGTGGCCGAGGCGGGCGGCATGCTAACGGGTTGCTCGGTCGTCAGCTCGGAGGACAACTGGCACGGCGATGTCCGGAACAACGGCGGATGGTTCGGTTCCTTGCGTTTTTTCGAGGATCTGGACTTCACCCCAACCGACAGATGCGGCTTCTGTCGAGAATTCGTCATCGGCTCGAGCACAGAACTGAATAGAAAACTCGCGTCCAGCGTAGGCGTCGAGAGCCAGGTGGATCTGTACGGGTATGGAGCTGGTCGCCCGCGTCTGCGAGTACAGGAGCTTGCGACTCCCAGATCGTTCGGCAGCAGATACCTCGTAGTGGACGAAGTCGCCGCCCGGTTCGCTTCTCCATCCTCGCGGAGGCGTCATCGAGAGGAAGCTGAGCGCCTGACCTGCGTCGACGGCATGGAGAATCGAAAAGCAGGCCGGCGCCTGCTTCGTGACGTCGACGATCAACACCCGATACATCAACCAGGATCCGCGGCCGACTTCGTATTCGCCCGGCTCGATCTCGTCGCTCTGGGTCCAGACATCGACGACCACTTCGGAATCGGCGACGGCAGGCGTGATCCGCTCGAGCAACAGCGACGTCGAGTGGATGACCTTTGCAGCGGACGCCGCCGCCTCTATGACCTCGGTGATGCGGAAATGCTTAGCGAGATAGGCGGCACTCTCTGGGATGAATTCGGTTTCCGGGGTCGGAATGCTAGGCAACATGCTCGGGTTGTAGAACAGGGCGTCGACCTCGTGGAGACTCTCTCGCATGACGGCGTCGTCTCCCGGTAGGAAGATGCCGGGAAGCATCAAGTCGATGGGTGTAGGGACCTTGCGTCCGGTGAGGAAGTAGAAAAGGGCGTCCGCGCGCACGAACATGACGGTTCGATCGCGCATCTGTGCCTCCCGCGCGAGCACCAGCGCCGCGTATTCGGCCTGCCCTTTGGGTGCCAGGACACGCCCGCGCGCGCTTTCGATGGGGGTATCGAATGTCACGATGGCCGCCCATCCGACGAAGATCCCGGTTCCGACCCATGCGGCGAACAACGCGAGCCCCACGCCGCGTCCGACCTGCGAGGTTTCGGACCAGCGCGCAATCACGGCTGCAAGGAACAGCAACATCAGCGGATAGACGTTCATCAAGTGCGTCCAATCCGCGCGGTAGAGGCTCGAGTAGGCAGTAGCGCTCAGCACGGCCAGCAGGATCCAGAAGGGCGCCTCGGCGCGAATCCGATGGCGATCCAACGGATCGAGCGCGAAACGCAGCGCCAGCGGGAACGCCAGCAGCGGCGCGTAGTAGATGCTCTTGATCACCACCTCGACGATCGCCACGGTGTTCGGCGATTCTACGTTGATATTGAGATCACCCTGCCACGCAAGATGGACGAGCGCTGGTGGGAAATAGGTCAGCATCAACACGCCGAGGCCTCCCGGATCGAGCGGCCAACTTGCGAGCGTGGGAAACGCAACGAGATAGTGGGCCGGCATGTACTGCAGTCCGAACACGGCGCGATCGATCATGTCGTCGAGGTTGCCCGCGATCGCGTAGGCGACGACGACCGGGAGGATCGGGATGAGCGACCCGACGACTCCAATCGTTCCGTCGCGCGTCAGGCGGGCCAGACCGCTTCGTGTCTTCCAAGCGTGTGCGCAAATCGCCAACGCGGCCGCCAACGCGAGAAAGCCGGCCTGGTTCTGCTTGGTCATGACGGTGAGGCCGATGCCGATGCCGGCCAACAGCAGCGGCAGCGATCGTTCGGTTTCGAAGAAGCGCCTGAGCCAGACGATGACCCAGAGCGTGAGTAGCATCGCGAGCTGGGAGTAATTGACCAGGGTCCAGAACGGAAAGGCATGACCCTTGATCGCCATGAACGCGAAGGCGCCCAACCAGGCCGCGCGCGTCGAAACGAGATCGCGCAAGATCTGGAAGATCGCCACCCCACAACCGATGAAGATGGCCGCTTGAAGAATGCGCCCCAGCATGATGTGGGGTCCGAACAACCGAATTGCAGCGCCCATCAATTCGTAGATCAAGGGGCCCATGTTGGTGACGCGGTCGCGATACAGCGCATCGCCCCGGCTCAGGCCTTCGGCAATGGCGAGGATCGAACCCTCGTCGTAGAACGATACGCCGCGGCTGAGAAAGGGAAGCTGCAACAGAAACAGCATCATGGCGAGCCAGATCAGCGGCCCGAAAGTCGCGCGCTGGGGATCGGAACTACTCATCGATCATGCCGGGCCTGCGGATTCGAGAGCCGTTTGCCGACACCCGATCCCGTGATCTGATTGGCTGGCTCGCCGTCTGGATGGCCCGGAGCTTCATGGATATCGCGATACTACCACCCCTGATCACGCGGCTCTTTCCAGCGCTACGGGTCGGTATCGAGTTGAGATGGGTGGGTCGATGACCCGAGCGTCGCGATGCGCGGTACGATTGCCGCATGGGCGTGTTTCCGGTTTTGATGTGCGCAATCCGGCGAGCTTCAACGCAAGAACGCACCGTTATCGGCTAGGCCGGTGCAGAACAACCCGACACCGGTAGCCGCGAGTTGGCTTCGCCGACTCGGGCTCGGGCTGCTGTTCGTCGTCAGTACCTGCACGGTCAGCTTCGCGCTGATCGAGGTAGGCGCTCGTGTGTGGCTCACTCGGGCCGCCCCCCAGTCGAGCTTCGAGCGATACGCGTCCCTGGACCAGCTTCGCGTGCGAGCCGAGAAGGCCGGCGAGAGCCTCTCGAAATTCGAGCGCCATCTACACATCGGTTTCGTGGGCTCGCCCTCTTTCCGCCGCGGTGCGAATCGCCACAACACTCTGGGTCTTCGGGGCGAAGAAATCCCTCAGCCCAAGCCGGTTGGCGAGTACCGCATCGTCTGCCTCGGCGGCTCCACCACCTACACGTCTTTCGTCCAGGACTACCGCCTGTCCTACCCCGCTCTCCTTCAGAACGAACTGCGCGGGGCCGGCTACGGGAACGTGCGCGTCATCAACGCCGGTCTTCCAGGCTGGACGAGCTACGAGTCGCTGATCAACTTCGAACTCCGCGTTCTCGACCTGGAGCCGGACATGATTATCGTCTACCACGCGGTGAACGACTTGATCATGCGTCTTGTCTGGCCTCCCGAGGAGTATCGTGGTGACAACTCCGGGGCAAAGGGCCCCGCACCCGGTCTGGATCGACCCATACCAGTGCTCGAGCGCAGCACCGCGCTTCGCATGGCGATGATCGGCATGGGCCTCGCTGAGAGTGCCACAGTGCTCGACACGACCTTCATCCAGACCGCACCTTCGTTCTTCGGTCATCGATACATGACCGAGCAAGATCGGGGAATCTACCCAAGCCAATTCTTCGTACAGACCCCCCCGCGAAAAATTCTCGCGCGCAATCCACCGACCTACTTCCGCCGCAACATCGAGCACATGATGTTGATCGCCCGCCATCGAAATATTCAGCCCGTGCTCGCGACGTTTGCCTATTTCGAGCGCGATGTGGGGGGCGACGCGTTGTCTACGCCGCTGATGCGCAGCGCCATGGACGAGATGAACGAGGTGATCCGCGAGATCGGACGCGAATACGATGTCCCGGTATTCGACTTCGCGACCCTCTTTCCGCAGGATCCCAACCTCTTCGTCGGCAGCGTCCATGTGAACCGGGCGGGGGCGCAGCTGAAGGCGGAACTCTTCGCGAAATATCTGATCGACTCGAAGCGGATCCGCTAGAGAGTCATTTTTTCGCTCGCCGCTGGGCGCTGAACTCTTCGAGCGCGCTGGTTATCGGCGCGCGACCCGGCCGCCGACCCGGTCCCACCGCGGTGGGTTCCCGTCTCGACGGCGAAGTCGGGCTCGACTTCGAAAGAGCGCTCGGCGGCGGGGTCATTCTCGAACGCCTGCCAGATGATATGCTCGCGAGATTGGCAGTCAGCCCCGAGAGGAGACAGCGAATGCAGATTCAGGCCAGGTACATCGGCGGTGTGATCGCCGCAGTGGCCGCCGTCGTCGCGCTGTTGGCCCTCGCGTGTGGCGAGGACGAGAAGCGTTTCGTCACCGTCGGGCCCCTGACGCTTGGGGAGGTCTGGCCTGGCCCTGAAGAGAAGCTCTATTCGCAGGGCAACGAGGAAGTCATCATTCGAGAGTTACTGAACGATCAGAAGAACGGCGTCTTCTTGGATGTGGGTAGTTCGACGCCGATCGAAAACAGCACGACCTATTACCTGGAAAAGCATCTGGGCTGGTCGGGCATCAGCATCGACGCGCTGCCGGAGCATGCCCCGGCATACGAGAAAGAACGTCCCAACACGAAGTTCTTCAGTTACATCGTCACCGACCATTCCGACTCGACCGAAGACTTCTATCGCGTCGAGGGGTTCACAGGGCTGTCATCGACGGACAAAGATCGCAAGATGATCAAAAACCTGCAGAAGGAAAAGCTCGAGTTGCCGACGATCACGCTGGACGACCTGTTGGAGCAAAACGGCGTGACGTCGATCGACTTCATGTCGGTCGACATCGAAGGCGGCGCGGAGAAGGCGCTGGCCGCGTTCGACATCGACAAATTTCAGCCGAAGCTCGTCTGCATCGAGGCGCCTGGGCTGGAAGAGTTCATCGAGAAATATTTTGCGGAGCACGACTACGTGCGGATCGAGAAGTACCAGAGATACGACCATGTGAACTGGTACTACGTGCCTGCGAGCGACGCGCGAAACGCCGCCAACTAACCCGCAGTCCGCGCCTGGACAGAAAGAGCGCGTTCGCCAGCGAACCGGGCACTATTAGCAATCAGAGCCGGACTCGCAGCCTCTATATCATCGATCGGGTTTGTGCAGTCGGAAACTGATCAGCTGGTTGGCGGCTTCGCGCTTCTTCTGTTCGCAAACCAACCCGGCCTCTTCAACCCAGCCGGATACTTCATCGAAGGTGTGAAACGTACAGTTGGGAGTCGTGAACTGGTCGTGAAAGAGATTCCACGAGATCTCGATCGGAATCCCCACCGGTTTGCGCAACGCCACCGCCATCAACAAGAGCGTGGCAAGATGGAAGAACGGAAAGATCGTGATCTTGAGTCCAGCATCTCCAATCCAGTCGCGCAGGCGGCGCACGACCGGGCTGCCGAACTTGTAGACCGGGTAGTACCAACTGTGTCGGTCATAGACCGATACGATCAACTCGCCGCCTGGTTTCGTGATCCGGGCGAGTTCGTCGAATGAAGCCCGTGCATCAGGCGTGATCATGATGACGCCGTTCGAGATTACGAGGTCAGCAACGTCGCTTCGGATGGGAAGTCTCATGTTATCGCCGTTGATGACGGGTGACGGATTGTGGGATTTGGCGGAACGCAGTGTTTGAAGTGAGATGTCTACGCTGAAGGTGTTGCCCTTGCCGGCCTCCCGGACCATGTACGCGACGCGACAGGCGCCACACCCGACATCGATGACCATTGCGCCGGCGTCTGGAAGTCCGACGATCGCGGCGCCCATCAATCGATTCTCCATCTTCTCGTCGACGATGGCGCGCTGATCGAATCGGAACGGGTATTTGTCGTAGTGGGCCTGCGTCTGGTCTCGCTTGTCTCGAATCGCGCTGCTACTCATTCTTCATGCCCTGTGTGCGCCAGCCAGATGTTTGCCGAGCGCATGGTAGAGGAATTGCCGACGTTCGAAAGCTTCATTGCGCCCGGCACGAGCCGAGCTAAAGGGCCAGCGTGATTGGGTGGGTGAACTGTTCGGAGTGGCACCGTCACTACCGCCGTTTCGACACCAACGACTGGTTCTTCCACCCGCTGCACAAGAGTGGCCGGACGTGAGCGCTGGTCTTCGACAGTTTGCAGGGCCGCTGGCGGCGGTGGCGTTGGGTGGTGTGCTGTCGGTCGTCCTGCTGGAGGCCGGGCTTCGCGCAACCGGCCACGAGCCGTGGCGCGATCTGCCGCCACTTGCAGCCGGAGAGCCGGGACTGCACGAACCAGACGATCAGCTTGGCTGGAGGAACAAAGCAGGCGTGTACGTCTGGGACCGCCGTGTGAACCACCCGCCGATCCACATGACGTTCTGGTCTGGCGGTCGCCGGGCAACCGGGCCCGCTCCAAAGCCTCAGACGCGCCGTGCCCTGCTGATCGGTGGGTCGTTCACCCAAGGCTGGGCGGTGTCCGATGCCGAGACGCTCGGCTGGCGCTTGCAGACGCAATTCTCCCACGTCGAGTTCGCGAACTACGGGACCGCAGGCTACGGGACGACCCAGTCGCTGATGGTCCTCAACAAGGAACTGGCCGCGCGGTCCCCCGCGCCCGAGCTGGCGATCTATGGCTTCTTGACCGCGCACGACCGCCGCAACGTCGCGCATCCGGCCTGGTTGCGGGGTCTCGCCACGCGTCGGTCAAACGACCGAATCGAGCCGCGCGTTCCGTTTGCAGAACTCGACGCGGGCGAGATTCGTCTGCATCCGCCGATCACTTATCCCGACTGGCCACTCAAGCGCATCTCTGCAGCGAGCGCGTTTCTCGAGTGGCGCTGGTTCGAGCTCCGCTCGCGTTCGCGTACCGAGAACGAGTCGGAGGTCACCCGTGCGCTACTGGTCGAGATGGACCGGGCGTCGCGGGCCGCGGGCACCCACTTGCTGGTCGCCATCCTGATGGGTTCGCCGAGCGGATCGGGCCTCGTGCGCAGCATGCGTGAGCAGGGCATCGATGCTGTCGACTGTACGCATCCGCGGCCGGGCGAAACGGCGGTCCCGGTTTACGGTCACCCGAACGCTCGTGTCAACGCCTACTGGGCTCGATGCATCGGCCGACACCTGCGCGAGACTGGACTCCTGTCGAGAGGCCCCGATACGGAGTCGGTATACTGAAAGGATTCTGGATATTTCAAGGGAATCTATGACTGCGCCGACGCGCTCAGTGAGCCGCTCCCACATCTCCATCGTCGTGCCGGTCTACAACGAGGAAGCGGTCCTTCCCGAGCTGTGCAAGCGGTTGCAGGCGACGTTCGAATCGCTGTCGGGTGACTTCGAGGTCATCTTCGTCGACGACGGATCCTCCGACAACAGCGCTGCGATGATCGAGCAGATGCATGAGGACGACCCGCGCTTCTGCGCGATCCATCTGTCGCGAAACTTCGGTCACCAGGCCGCGGTGACGGCGGGCCTGGAGTTCGCTCGAGGCGACGTCACCTGCGTGATCGACGCGGATCTCCAGGATCCACCAGAAGTCCTGCCTACGCTTCTTCAAGAGTGGGAGAACGGGAGTGACGTCGTCTACGGGGTGCGGCGAAACCGCAAGGAGAGCCGGCTCAAGGTGCAACTCTACCGCTTCTTCTATCGGCTTCTCAGCAGCCTATCGGCCATTCCGATGCCGCTGGACTCGGGCGACTTCTGCGTGATTTCGCGGGAAGTTCTGGACGAGTTGAACCGCCTGCCCGAGAAAGAACGGTTCGTGCGGGGCTTGCGTGCCTGGGTCGGCTTTCGCCAGGTCGGCGTCGCCTACGACCGCGATTCGCGGCGCGCCGGCGAGTCGAAGTACGGCTTCCTCGCGCTGGTCAGGCTGGCAGTCAACGGCATCGTGTCATTCAGCGACAAGCCGCTCATCTACGTGATGTTATTCGGTGGCGTGATTTCGGCCTTCTCCTTCCTGTACGGCTCAACCCTGGTCGTCTACCGGGTGCTATTCGGGGGGGTCATTACGGGCTATGCCTCGATGATGGGCGGTCTGCTGTTTCTGAGCGGTGTGCAATTGCTCTCGCTCGGATTGGTGGGCATCTACATCAGCAAGATCTTCCAGGAAGTGAAGGCGCGGCCGACTTACGTAGTCGGCTCGCTACGCGGGCTGAAGCGGCCTGCGGTAGAGGCTTCACCGACCTCGAGCGACGCGCTGTCCTCGGCGACTCGATCCGGCGAGGGAGAACACCGGATCCGATTGAACACCCATGACACGTGAGCGAGTCAGCGTCGACGCCCTCAGGCGGAAAACTCGGCAACACTACGATCGCTTCCAATTCGGCTTCGATCAGGAAGAGATCCTTCAAGAGAAGTTCGACAACCGGATGATGGGCGAGGCGATTCGCGAACTCGCCAAACCGGGGGCGCTCGTGGTCGACGTCGGCTGCGGTGCGTGTCGGGTGGCACGATTGGTGCGCCGCCACACCCGCGCAGATACCCTCAGCGTCGACCTCTCCGTGAAGTCGCTCCATTGCGCACGAGGGATGGATTCCGGCCCACTGGTCGCCGGCGACAACATGCACCTCCCGATCGCGAGCGACAGGGCTGATCTCATCATCTCGAACGGAGTGATCCATCACACGCCCGACTCGCGTTCGTCCTTCTTCGAACTCGCGCGAATCCTCAAGCCCGGTGGCACGCTGGTGGTATCGGTCTACGATCGCAACGGTTGGTATTATTGGGTCTGGCGCTACCCGGGCGCTCTGATTCGCAGCCTGCGCGGGCTCGTGGGAGACGTCGCACTCAAGTACAGCATCTTTCCCTTCTTTCACATCGGCGTCCTCGCGCTGCTTTCATGGCAAACACGTCGGCTGTTTTCGCTGCCCGTCGAGACCTCTTGGAACCTCTTTCACGATCAGTTCACCACGCCCCAATGTGAGTTCCACACCTTTGACGAGGTCGCGGGATGGGGAACGGAAATCGGCCTCCAATGGCTGGAGCAGCGGCGCGAGGCCGCCAATCAGTTGGCGACGTTGCGCTTTCGCCGCCCGCTGGAACCTGCGCCCAATCAGACGAGCGCAACATGAGAGTTCTGGGAATCGGTGATGGCTTCGGTGCGGGCGCGGCCTTCGTCGAAAACGGAGTCGTCGTGTACGCGATCAGCGAGGAAAGGCTGTCGCGCATCAAGAACCACTCTGGCTACTACCACGGTTTTCCCGATCGCAGCATCCGCGCCGGACTCGGTTTCTGCGGCTGGGACCCGCAGAGCATCGATAGGCTCGCGATCACGAACTTCGCGTTTCCGCCGCTACCGCTTCGCTTGCTCGCCTTGGGGCGCTCGCGTCCTGTGGGCGATCGCGAGCTCCTCGATCGCCACGAGTTCAGCCAGACCATCAGCAGCGGGTTGTACAGCCTTTTTTCCGAGCGCGAACCGGAATCGGTGCTCGGCAAGGCGTCGATCTCGATTTACCGCCGGGCTTTGGCCAGAAAACTCGAAGGTCAGTTCGGTCTACGCGCGCCCATCGTCTTCGTCGATCATCACCGCTGTCATGCAGCATCGGCGTACTTCACACAGCCCGAAGACGACTGCATGGTGGTCACGATGGACTGCCACGGCGATGGATTGTCTGGATCGGTGAGCATCGCGCAAGCTGGCCGGCTCGAACGGGTGGGCAGCTTTCCGGCCGCTGGTTCACTCGGCTCGTTTTACGCCGCAATTACCAACTACCTCGGCTTCCAACATCATCGACACGAGGGGAAGGTGACGGGGTTGGCTGCATTCGGGGACCCCGAAGTCGCGGATGCCGACGTGCGAAGAATGATCCACTACGACACCGACAAGAGGCAGATCATCAGCCAGCTGGGCCGCAACCAGTTCAACGCGATCGCAAACATCGGCTCATTCTTCGGTCGGGACTACAGTCGCGAGGAGATCGCGGCCGCTGCCCAACGGCACTTCGAGCGCATCGTACTGGGAATCGTGCGCGACTACCTGGGCGACACCGGCAAGCGAAAACTGCTACTGGCGGGGGGTCTGTTCGGCAATGTGAAACTCAACCAGCGCCTCAACGAGCTGGACGAACTCGATTACCTCTTCGTGCATCCCGCCATGGGCGATGAAGGGCTCCCGGTCGGCGCCGCGCTGGCCCTGTCGGCCGCAAAAGGTCGCTACCGATTGGCCGAGATCGACAACTGCTTCTGGGGTGACAGCTTCGATGACGCGGATGTCGAAAAGGCCCTCGCGTCAGAGGATTTTCATTGCGAGCGGCCTCCTGAGATCGAGCTTCGAGTCGCTCAGCTCCTCGCTGAAAAGAAGATCGTGGCGCGCTGCGCCGGGCGCATGGAGTTCGGTCCACGGGCGCTCGGCAACCGCAGCATTCTTTTTCACGCCGGCGATGCCACTGCCAATGACTGGCTCAACAAGGCACTCCAGCGCACCGAGTTCATGCCCTTCGCGCCGTCGATCCTGGCCCATCGCGCCGCCACGAGCTTCGAGGCGACCGAGTCAGCCGCCTACTCGGCCGCGTTCATGACCGTCTGCTTCGACTGCAAACCGGAGTTCAAGAAGAACTGCCCCACAGTGGTGCACGTTGATGGCACCGCACGCCCGCAATTCGTAAACAGTACGGGGCATCCGGGCTTTTTCAAGATTCTGACTGAGTACGAGAAACTGACGGGCTTCCCGGCCGTGGTGAACACCAGCTTCAACATTCACGAGGAGCCCATCGTGTGCACACCGGCTGACGCGTTGCGGGCGTTTTCGACCGCAAGGCTCGACTACCTGGCCCTGGGTAACTATCTGGTGTCCCGGCGAGTGCTGTAAATCGGTTCGTGACGCAACCCTTCGCTCTGGGAAGGTGACTCAGCTGCTACCGGAATCGCCTCCAAGCATCGGAGCGCGCTTCCTTTCGCGGTAGGCTCGCCGAGACCCGCTTGCGCCAATTCGCGATTCTTTTGCGAAACCATTTCGCGTTGGTCCCTGTACTGGCAACGTTCCGAAGCTCATCCGGGTCGAGGCTGTGATCGTAGATCTCTTCGCGATCGGAGTCTGGATACCAAATGTAGTGTTGAGTAGCGGTGCGGACGAAGTACGCGCGCCGCAGCTGTGCGTCGCCGTCCCCGGGCCAGGCGGCCTTCGAGGCCTGGTGGCCGACAATCTCAGGCCGCGAGACGCTGCGTTGGTCGTGTATGCCGGGACGCAGACTCCGGCCTGGCCGCCCCACTGGCGATTCGAGTCCTGCGTAGTCGAGAAGGGTTGGAAGGAGGTCCAGCGTCGAGACAAGATCGTTGCGCACCTTCCCGCCCGGCACCCGCCCCGGCCAGTTGAAGACGATCGGGGTGCGAAAGCCAAAATCCTTCATCGAGCCCTTCCCACCGGCTCCCCCCGTTCCAGCGGGTGTGGGCTGAATCTCTTCGTGAGGGTCGTTCTTCCAACCGTTGTCCGACACATAGACGATCAGCGTACGAGACCTCAGCTGGAGCCTTCCAAGGGCTGCGACGAGCTCACCGACAGCGTCGTCGAGTCGTGACACATTGGCATAGTAGAGTTCGGCCGAACGGCTGAGTCCCAGGCCTGCGTAGTGGCTTCGGACATATTCGTTACTGGCATCCATCGGGGCGTGCGGCAGCAGTGGCGCGAACCAGAGTAGAAAGGGTTCACCTTCGGCCCGAGCCAGGAAATCGAGCACGGGCTTCATCGTGATACGTCCGATCTCGAGTCCGTCATGCCCGCCCGCCATACTGATCAAGTCCTGCTCATCGATCTTCGGTCCCTTGCTACCCTCCGAGAAACCGGCGTCGCGAAAGCTCCCCTCCCAATGCTTGCCCGCCTGGAAGCTTCGGTAACCACGCAGTGACAGCAGTGACGGGAGCGTTCGGAAGTTGCGAACCTCTGGCGTGCCGGGTTTTACGCCGCCGGACTTCTGAATCTGTTGCACCCGTAGTTGCCACTGGAGTGGGTCGAGGCCTGTCAGCAGCGAGCGCAGTGACGGGCGGCACAGGCTCGAGGTGTTGTAACCAGTGGTGAACACCGTCCCTTCGCGCGCGAGCTTGTCGAGATGAGGGGTCTTCACGATTGCGCTGCCCATGAAGCCAGAGTACGGGTAGCCGTGATCGTCGCCGATGATGAGCACGAGGTTCGGGCGCTCATCGCCCGACGGAAAAACGAAATAGGCGGAGATCGCCCAAACGAGCAACACCGCGAGTCCCACACTGACCAGCGCCAGCGAGAAAGCCCTGTTCTGCCGCAACTTCACGTCGATTGTGCCCCCAGCAGGATCCGTGCATCGAGCCGACTGCTGGTCCCGATGAACACAGCGATGAGGAGCGCCGCGCAGCACAGCAGCAGGCCCAGCCGGAACGAACCGGGTGCAAAGCGGTACACCACTTCGTGCGAACCGGCGTCGAGGTGTACCCCGCGGAACAGCGCGTTCACCCGCTCGACAGCTCGTTCTTCTCCGTCCACGCTCACCCGCCATCCGGGGTAGTACAGGTCGGTCAGGACCACGAGACATGACGTCGTGCAGATGGCGTGCAAGCGAACTTCTTCGGGCTCGTACGAGGTGATGACCACCACGTCGTCGCTGGCTTGGCGTTGCGTGCAGGGCCGATTGAGCCGGGCCGCTATGCTGCCGGCAGGAGGGACGGGACCCGTGACCACGGCCTCTGTGAGAGGGTGAAAATCGGAACTCTCGAGCGAGCGCATCGCTGCATGGAAGTCGGGCTCGAATCGATTGCACCGAACTGCGTAGCTACGCGGAACTGCGTTCGGCCGCTCCAGCAGCAGGAACTCGCCCATCGGACGCGGTTGGCCGATCATGCCCGTGTTGCGATAGGCCCGTAGTCCGCCCGGTGTTCGTGCGGCCGACTCGCGAGCGATGTAGTAGCGAACGCTCATCAGGTCGAGGAGCTTCCGGAGTGGACGCTGCGGAGCGGCTCGAGGGTCGGGCTCGAGATCGAGAAACCCGTGCCACGCACTCGACTCGGACTTCAGAAAGAACCCCTGGTAGTCCGCTGGCATGGTCGGTTCGTAGTCGGGTAGTGAGAAGAATTGGTTCATCATTCCCGGCTTGACTCCGAGGTGTTGCCGTCCCCTCGTGCTGGCCGATATCCAGGCGCGATCGCGCCGCTCTCCGTGGCCGTTGAGTGCGTCGACGAGGGACGCCGGAGCAGGCGGCGCCGGAAACTCAAACAGCAGGTTCTCGCTCGCTCGAGCCGTGCGGGTGTACACGTCCACCGCGATCACCAGAAGCAGTGCTGTTGCGAGCGCAGAAATGCCCGGCCGAGCCGCGCGCGCCAGCACGTCTGTCAGGCCCTCGAACGCAATCCCGGTGACGAGCGCCGCGAGAAACATGTAGACAAACGAAAGTCGCATGGGGACCCGAAAGAAGTCTCCGAGCGGAAGTGCGTAGTACATCTCGTAGACCGGGGTCGAGAGCCCTGCCATGAAGAGTCCCGCCAGCAGCGTCGCCGACACAAAGAAAACGAAGTGTAATCTCTGTGCTTTCGCGAAGACGCCCAATGGCAGAAGCAGAACTCCGAACACCGGCCACACGACCAGTAGTTGAAGCAGGGTCGGTTCCTCGCTCAAGAACGCTGCACCGAGGAGCCCGGTGGAGAGCATGTCGAGGGAAATCGATCCGTAGGTCGCTTGCGCGATGGTGACTCCTTGGAACCCCCGCACCGCGCCTCGGGCGAGTTCGAGGGCCGGCAAGAGCTGCGGGGCTGAGAGACCGAGCGCCAACAGACCTCCACACGCCGCGAGGCCGAGGGCTCGCTTCCGCGCGCCTCGCTCGGTGATGAAAAAGACGCCGAAAATGCCGTATGCCCCCGCCAGCTGCATTTCGTAGACGAAGCCCTGAGAGTGCCCACCGAGAAAGGCCAACGCGACCACCGTTCCGAGCGTCCCCACCCAACGCCAGCGCAGTTCGGACAAGAGGCCGTGCACGGCCCAGAGGATCGCCGGAAGCCACGCTTCGGTGGATAGATAGGCGGTGATGCCGAGGCTGGCGATCACGGGCGTGGAGAACATGTAGACGATGCCCACGACGGCGCGCGCGGTGGCGTTGAGCCCGAGGCGCGCTGCGAACAGCCACGCAAACCATCCGGCAATCCACAGGTGAAGGACCGCGTGGATCGCGAGAGCGCGCTCGGCGGAGAAACTGAGGAGCAGCGCCAGATTGGGTGGGTAGAGCACGCCAGGAACGTGAAGCGCGAGAAACGGCTGCCCCGCGAACGAGTAGGGGTTCCAGAGCGGGAGGTGATGGTCTCGCAGTTCGTTGTGAATGAAGGTTGCGGTGGGGTGAAAATAGCTGGTCCAGTCTTCGAATTGGATCGAAGCCGGCGACGTGTCACTGTCATGGATGCGGTGCAGCCAGAAGGCGGACGCAGCCAGCAGCAGCAACGCTGGAACGACGATCCCAGCCAGGCCGTCCAGGCGTCGGCCCCTCCTTGTCGCACGCAATCTCAGCGGCGCCTCGTCGCGAAATCCATTCTGTGTCATAGATCAGGCTCGCTCAGTCGAAACGGGTTCGCGACGCAGCCAGTCGCCTCGAGGGCGTGGCGCTCCTCACTTCGCAATAGATCACCCACAGTGCCATGCCGGAGGCGAGACCCAACAGCCCAATGCCGATCCGAAGCGACATCGGCGCGAAGAAATAGCGGACGTGGTGGCGGCCGGCACCGAGTACGACACCCCGAAAAATCCCATTTGCCGCAAAGAGAAGCTGCTCCTGGCCGTCGACTTCCACTCGCCAGCCGGGATACCGGAGATCGGTCAGCACGAGCAGGCAGGGCGCAGTGCAAACGGCATCGACCAGGACCACGTCGGTCGTGTATTCGCGGATGGGGGCGGCGCGAAGCGGTTCGCGGCTGCGCTCCGTGCAGGCCGCCACCAATGGGGCCAGAGCCGGGGAGCCGGGCTCGGGATTCGTGACGCTGGCCTGGCTCATCGGGTCGAAGTCGTCTGCGAGCAGCAACTCGATCGCGGCGTCGCGATCTGGCATCGGCCGGACACAGGAAACGGTGTAGCTACGGGGTAGCGCTGAGTCACTCTCGACCACGATCGCGCGCTTCGAGAGCGACTGTACCGGTCCGCCCGCGAAGCCTCGAAGAGACCGGAATCGCTCGATCCCACTGGCGTCTTGTGCAATCGCGGTGTAGCGATGCACCGACATCAAATCCAGCAATCGCTTCAGTTGTCGGTCGTCCCGCTCTGTATCGCTGCGCAGTAAACGGAGCATGCCGTGCCAAAGCGGCATTCGGGGTCGGAAGTAGGCGCGATAGGCGTCAGGGATCGCGGGATCGTAGTCGGGCACGACGAAGATCCCGTGTAGCATGCCTGCCTTCGGCTGCGCGAGAAACGACACCTCGTTCTCCAAGAAAGTGCGCCCGTATTTCACGCGTGATGGTGTGGCGTCGCTCAGGTAGCTGAACGCCGAGCGTCCCGTCCACTTTTCAGCGGCCGCTGACTCGAGAATCGAAGGGTGGTAGTACACCTGGTCGGTGCGCAGGTAGACATCAGCGCACACCGCGGATGCGGCCGCCAGCGCGAGTAACCGTGCAAGTCGACTTCGGCCCCTGCGCTCCAGAAGTGCCTGGCAGGAATCGACGCCCATTGCGAGCAAGAGTGCGATGACCAGCAGGTACACAAATGAGATGCGGGTTGGGAGGCGGAACACATCTCCCAGCGGCAGGCGGTGGTAGAGCGGGAAGACAGGGCTTTGGGGCCCGATCATGAACAGCGCCAGAAACACCGCCGTGGCGGCGAAGAAGAACCACTGATCGCGCGATCTGGCGTTGCAGAGTCCGATGGCCACGAGAGGAATTCCGAGTATTGGCCAGATCAACGGGGCCGAGGTCGCTGCGGCGAAGGGTGAGCCGAGAAGCGACCACAACAACCGGTTCCACGGAACGTAGCCAGCACTCGCTTCCGCGAGCGAGAGGCCGTCGAGGCCGCGGACCGCTTCGCCGGCGTGGTGGAGGGCGGTGGGTAGGAGCTGTGGCGCCGCAAACCCGAGGCTCAGCGCGCCGGCCAGCAATACGAGGCCAACAACTTTGAGCCGTTCGTCTGCGGCCGTCACTCGCCACAGCCCGAAGGCACCGTAGAGACCGGCGAACTGCAACATGTACAGGAGCGCCTGCGTGTGACCGCCGAGGAAGGCCAGTGAGACGAATGCGGCCAGCGCTACGCTCCAGCGCGGTCTCGCCTCTGTGAGAAGACCGTGGAGCGCCCACAGCATCGCCGGCAGCCAGGCCTGGGTATACAGGAAGGCCACCAGGTAGATGCCCCACAGCATCGGCGCAGACAGCCCGTACATGACCGCTGCCGAGATCCGCGCTGCGCCGCCCAACCCGAGACGCCCGCATAGCAACCAGGTGAAGAAGGCCGCCGCCGTGAAGTGAAAGACCGAGAGTACGTCGAGGGCTCGCGCCGGGGAGAACAGCCAGAGCGCCACCAGATTGGGTGGATAGAGAATACCGGCGATGTGATTCGCAAGGATGGGCTGCCCCGCGAACTGATAGGGGTTCCACACTGGAAGCCGTCCGGATTGCAGTTCGTTGTGGAGGAAGACCAGGTTCGGCCAGGTGAACGACAACAGGTCGCTGTTGGGCAGACGATTCAACTGGCCAGGTTGATCGAGATGGATACGGTGAACCCAGAACAGCGTCATGGCGACGCCCAGTACCGACACTGCGATCAAGGCCGAGCCGTGCCTCTGCGCGATCTTCACGACAGGATGCCTGGGGTCGGGTTCCGTTGCGTTTGGCTGATCACGGCCTCCGCCCAAGCAACAGCAGAGAGACACCGAAGGGGATGCGAATACCCAGCAGTCGAGCTTCGAACGAGAACACGAACGCGAGTATTTCGTTCAGCGGGCCGTCTTTCACGATGTCGAAGTCCGTCGAAACGCTGGCTTCGTCCTCTGCGCGCCGTGCGGGTAGCCGCCGGGCGAGAAGCCGGATGGCCGCGATCGGTGGGAAGAGCAGCGAGTTGAAGTAGCGCACCATGCTGACTTCGAAACCCGCCGCGCGCACGCGTTCCGCGAGTTGGTTGAGCGTATAGCGGCGATAGTGGTGGCCCACTTCGTCGATGTTGCCCCACAGGAACGCGAAGGCGGGAACGCTGATCAGTAGCGTGCCGCCCGGCCGGCAGACCCGATGCAGTTCGGAGAGCGCTTGCGCGTCATCTTCGACGTGCTCGATTGCGTCGAGAGCCGAAACGACGTCGAAGGTTGCACTCTTGAAGGGGAGGCTCTCAGCATTCGCCTGGTAGGCGAACGAGTGTACGCCTCGGTACACACTCAAGGGTCCGCGCTCGATATCGATGCCGTGGATCGCGCTCGTTGGGTAATGGGCCTTTAGGATGTCGAGGTTGCTACCAGCCCCGCAGCCACAATCCAGGACCGTTCGGGCGTTTGAACTCGTGCGCTGGAGCGCGGCCAGCAGCACGGCTCGTCGTCCGCGAAACCACCAGTGGCTTCGCTCGATCTCGAGGAGTTGCTTGTAGAGCCTGGGGTCCAATTTTCGTCCATCTGATCGCAACGACGGGGTCATGGTCGCCGCCCCAGCGCAGTCTCCAACCTCACTCGAACTCGAGTGGAGAGCTGGGGCGCCACGATCGTCTGGTAGAGTATCAGGTGTTTGTATTCACGGGTCCGAGCTGATGATCCCGAAATCCTCTGGCAACGGCAGAAAACGGCTGCCAAGCGACGTGACTGCGAAACGAGGTCGGATTGCCGGCGAATGAGAGTTCGGTCCCGCGCTGGGTGTTGGTCTTGCTGTTCGTCGTGTTGAGCATCGAGACGGCGCTATTCGTTGTGTACGGCCGTTTCAACATCGATGAAGGCATGCACCTGAACGCGGGTCGACTGATGTTTGACCGCGGCCTGCTCCCGTACCGCGACTTTCCGTTTTCTCAGGCGCCTGGCGGCCCGCTGCTCTACGGCGCGGCAGGTGCTCTCTTTGGAACCTCGCTGCTGGTCGGTCGCAGCGTTTCCGCATTGATGAGTCTCGTGACTGTCGCCGCGATGGCATGGTTCGCGCATCGAACCGAAGGGCGGGTCGCCGCAGCACTGGTGTTGTTGTTGGTGATCGTCACCTTTCCGGCGCTGTGGGTGTTCGCGCAGATTCGCACGGAGGCTCCATCGATCTGTCTCGCGACGCTCGCGACGATTGCATGGCTTTCCCGGAAAGGGGCGAAGCCCGAGTTCCAAGCCGGCGCGGTGATTCGATGGGCGCTCGCGCCGTCCCTGCTGGTGTGGGCCACGGCGTTTCGGTTGACCTACGCGGTGCCGCTGGCCGCCGTCTGTCTACTGGTCTTCTGGGAACTTCGCCGCTCGCCGCGCACGCTGGCATGGACCATCGGGATCGTCGGGCTGAATGGCGTCGTCGCGGTGATTCCGATGCTCGCTTTCTGGCAAGAGAGTTTCTTTCACATCATCGAAGCACAATGGACCCGTGCCGAACGATTGGAGTTGGAGCAGCTCCCGCTGTCCGCGAGGATCTGGTTTTTCCTGCAACCCGAGACCGGCTTTGCAAGCATCTTACTGCTGAGCGGTTTTCCGCTGTTCGAACTCTTTCGCCAGCTGCGGCGCGGTTGGCGACCGTGGGCGACCGCAACGCATTTGGAATCCGCAACCCAGCTGACGTTTCTGATTGCGATGGCCGGCCTCAGTTACTTTCCATTGCTGATTTTCAAGCTCGGTTTCTCTCAGTATTTCGTGAATGCGGCGCTGCTGCTGATGCTGGCGATTGGGATCTCGATTCCGCTCGCAGCGCGTCGGTCGAAGAGCCATTGGATCGCGGTGTCAGCGGCGTTCGCGATCGCGTGGGTCGCGAGCGCCGCGATATCCCTCGACCATCTAGATAAATGGGTGTCGACCGAGGCTCCTACGGTCGGGCGGCTCGCGACGGTTCGACACGAGATCGAACAGCTCACGCCCGATGGGTGCACGATGATGACGTTCGAAACCTATCTCGCAGTCGAAGCCGGCTGCGAGGTGACGCCAGGCCTCGAGTACTCGTATTTTTCCTTCTTCCCCGAGATGTCGGTTCGCGACGCGCGCGCCCGCGGTGTGCTGAACCGGGAACTATTGCTGTTCGGCCTTCGCAGCGATCCTCCGGAGTACGTGGCCCTGACCCACCGAGCCGCGAAACGGATCGCAGGACGCGAGTTCGACCCGGATCGACCCCCGATTTTCGAGAGCATGCGCGGTCGCTATCGACTGATTCAAACGCTGAAGCTGCCGATCGGACCGGTCTACCGGTTCTGGACCGAGGTCTTCCTGTACGCGCGCAACGACCTGTAGTCTGTCTGTAGCCGGTAGCCGGTAGCCGGTAGCCGGTATAGTAGAAGCGCCACATCGAGGTTGTGCCCATTGCAGCGAGCGAAGGGATGGAGTCGGCTGTTACTGGCCACGGTCGGGTGTGTGCTGGCGCCCGCCCTGTCGTCTGCAGCCGTGATCGTATTGATCGGCGATTCGATCACCCAGGGTCGCGTCGCCGGAGAGGGGCGCTCGTTCGCCGAGCACCTGCAGGTCTTGCGGCCCGACGACCAGATCCGAAATGCAGGCTGCGCCGGGTCCACGACTGGAGACTGGATCCGACCCCGTCCGGAATCTCCAAGCTGCACGATCGGGGGGGCCTACCGGCTGAACGCGAAGCCTCACATGCCCGCCGATCTGGCAATCATCATGCTCGGTGCGAACGATGCGACCGGCTACTACGAACTGAATCCGATCGAACCGGATGAATACCGATCGAATCTCGACGAGTTGATTCGGCTCACACTGTCCGATGTGGCGCGCGTCGTGTTGCTGACTCCGACCCTCAACCCGCAGGCAGAAGAAGCGGTACACAAACGCCTCGAGTCGTATCGAAGCGCGGTACTGGAGCTGTGCGGCTCGCGAGATCGTGTGCTGTGCGGACCCGACATTCAAAAGACCGTCGACGGACCATCCCAAGGCCTCGACGAACTGCATCCCAATGAACTGGGGCATCGCAACATCGCGGAGCAGCTCGACCATTTCTTGACGGAACTGTTCTTGACGGAACCATTCTTGACGGAAAGACCCGTCCCGGTAGCGCCGCAATGACCAAGGGTCTTCTCGCGATGGCCGCCGCGGCGGTCGTTGGCTGCGGCAATTCGCCGGCTCCGACAACCGCTCCCGCACCCGACGTCATCCTGGTGACTCTCGACACCACGCGCGCCGATCACCTCGGCGTGTACGGGTACCCCCGCAACATTTCGCCATCGATCGATCACTTCGCTGCGGACAGCGTGACCTTTCAGCGCGCATGGGCGTCGGGCGCCTGGACGCTCCCGACCCATGCATCGATGCTGACCGGCAAGTACGCGTCCAGACACGGCGCGCGGTTCGACGTTTCCGGGTCGGATGTTTCGCTGTCCGAGGTGCTGGAGGGCGAGTTCTTCACAAAGCACAAGGCCAGTCGGTTGCCCGAGCAGGAGGTGACGCTTGCGGAGCTGCTGGTCGAGCGCGGTTATGCGACCGCAGCGTTCGCCGGCGGGCCCTGGCTGGCGTCGCCATTCGGGCTGATGCAGGGCTACCAGGTCGCCGATACGGTTGTAACCGGGATCGCGGGGCGATCGGCCGCAGAGCTGACCGATCGCATGGTCGACTGGATCGAGTCGATTCCGCGCGATCAGCCGTTGCACGCGTTGATCAACTACTTCGATCCCCACTCTCCTTACGAACCGCCCGCCGGTTTCGACGATCTACCGGGTGCGAAAGTCCCGATCGATAGCGACGAAATTTTCGTCAATGCCGGTCGAAAACTGACCGAGCCACAGCGGCAGGTGATCATCGATCGCTACGACGGCGAAATTCGATACATGGATCATCACTTCGGCCGCCTGATGGATGCGCTGCGCAAGATCGGTCGCTATGAGGACAGCCTGATCATCGTCGTAGGCGACCACGGAGAGCTGATCGGCGAACACGGTTTTCTCGGACACGGCCGCTGGCTCTACGAAGCGGTCGTTCGCGTGCCGATGCTCGTCCACTACCCGGGCGGCAGAAGGGCTGGCAGCGTGGAGACCGCCATGGTGTCGCAGGTCGATTTGCTGGAGATGATTGCATCGGAGCTGGGGTTCGCTCTTCCAGACCAGCTCGATTCGGTCCCGATCGGGATGCGTGAATACCTGCTCGCCGAGGCATTTCGCGATCCGTTTTCGGTGAACACCTACGGCGATCGATACGACCGCGATCTCGTTGCGTTGCTGCGCTGGCCCGCGAAGTTGATCGTGAGCGACACGGGTGTCAGTGAGGTCTACGACCTCGCGAGTGACCCCGAGGAGCGGGAAATCTCAACCGGAGCCGCGCTTTCGGACGACCTCCGGCGCGCGCTGGCCGAGGCGCTGGGTGCCCTTGGGCCGCGGCGTGTGACCACTCCCCCGAGCGGCGTCAGTCCACAAGTGCAGCAGAACCTGCGCGAACTCGGATATATCGACTGAATCAGGCCAGATTTCTCTATGCTGCGCGATGGGATGGGCGGGGCGATTGATTTGAACGAGTCGGCACCCGACAAGCGACCGTCTGGCATCGAAGAGCTGGCCTCGCGGCGCGAACAACTAGGCGCGGGCGCGCCGAAAATCGGATTGTTTCTATTCGACTGCGCAGACGCGGAAACCCTGCGCAAGACGCTCGATCGAATTCCGGAGCCGGTTTGGGACTGGCTGTCAGAAGTCGTGGTGGTCGTTGCACCAAAGCCAGCTGGCGATTCGGTCGGCGGGGCCTTGCGATCGCTGGCCGGCGCCCACCGCGTGCTGATCCATCGCTTGCCGCGCGAATCGGGTTTCGGCGGCGCACGCAAGGCAGCTTTCGAATACGGCCTCCGGAAAGGCTTCGACCACGTCGTATTCATTCGAGGAGATGGTGTCCACGCGCCCGAAGCGCTTCCACAGCTGCTGGCGCCGATCCACTCCACACCGGCTCGCGTCGTCATCGCGTCGCGGATGCTTGCGGGGCCCAGGTCGCTGCGCGCCGGGATGGGGCGGCTGCGATGGCTCGTACACATCTTCGCGACCGGTATCGAGAACCGGATTCTCGGACTGCGTCTGGGAGACTACGACAGCGGGTATCGCGTGTACTCGTGCCGGGCGATCAGGCGGATTCGCTTCCAGCTCAACCACAACGATCGCCAGTTCGACATCCAGATTCTGATCCAATTGCGCGCGCTGCGATTCCCCATCGAAGAGGTCGCTGTTCTGCCCGCGTGGAGCGAATTCAATCACGAAGAACTCGGAATCGGCAACGCCTTCAGATCGTGGTTCAGCGCACTCGAGTACCGACTCCACCAGTTGCACGTGTTTCGCCGCGGGCGCTACTTCGTCGACGCAGACATCCGCTACACGTTGAAACTCAGTCGGACCGGGTCGCACATGCAGGTCGTTGCTGCGATCGATCCCGGACGACGCGTGTTGGACCTGGGGTGTTCGCAGGGCCTGTTGTCGCGGCCGCTCAAGGAGAAAGACGTTCGGGTGATCGGGGTCGACGCCGGATCCGGGGAGGGGATCGCCGAGGAACTCGAGGCCTACTACCAGCGCGATCTCGATGCCGCGCTCGACCTGCCGCTGGGACGCGAATTCGACTACGTGGTGATTTCGGATGTGATCGAACATCTGCGCAACCGCCACCAGTTGTTGGTCGGCTCGCGACGGTTCCTGAAAGAGGGCGGCCGCCTGGTCATCTCGACGCCCAATATCGCGCTGTGGTTCTATCGGCTGTCATTGTTCGTCGGCCGTTTCGAGTACGGGCCGCGCGGCGTGCTGGATGAGACCCACGTCCATCTGTATACACGAGCCACCTTTCGTCGCGAAGTCGAGGGTGCGGGATTTCACGTGGTACACGAAAGAGTGACGGCCCTTCCGTTCGAAGTCGTTTTTCGCTCGACGGGTCGCAGCCGGCTGGTCCGCAGCATCTCGGGCCTCTATCACACATTTGCAAGGGCATGGCCGGAGCTGTTCGCCTACCAGATCATTCTCGAGGCCGAGATTACCACCCTCGACGAGGAGTCGACGTCCCGCTAGTCGGGATGTCGGGGAGCGTTTGGGCACGAACGACGCAGCGCAACGCGATTCCCGAGCTCGCGCGTGGTTCGCGGGGCGCGGTTCCGCGTTCGTGCTGGCTGCCATCCTCCTGCTTTCGGCTGGGCTGCGAATCCACGATCTCGATCGGCTCGAAATCTGGGTCGACGAGGGCAACTCGATCCTCACCGCGCGCCGGTCGCTGTCGGATATCGCGACAGTCTTGAAGCTCGATTCGAGTCCGCCCGCCTACTACTTCACGCTTCACTACTGGATGGCCGTGTTCGGCGATAGCCCGTTCGCGTTGCGGATGCTCGCGGTGACTGGCAGTGTCTTGCTGACGGGTGTCATCTACACGATCGGGCGTCGCTGGATGGGGACCGCGGTTGGCTTGTGGGCCGCGTTCTTTGTGTCGGCCTCATCGACCCAGATCTTCTTCTCGCAGCAGGTCCGGATGTACTCCTGGCTGTCGCTGCTGGCTCTCTTGTCCGTATGGTGGCTGGTGCGTTATCTCGAGTCGGGTCGGCTCCACCACCTGGCCGGTTGCCTGGCAGCGACCGCGATGGCGCTGTTCACGCACAACTTTGCCCTCTATCTGCTGGTCGTGCTGGCCGCGATCGTCGCGGTTTCCGGCCAGCTGATCGCGCGCTGGTGGTCCTGGGGAATCTCGGTGGTCGCGATTGGTGTGTTGTACGCGCCATGGGTGCCCACTTTGCTCCGGCAATCCGACAACGCAAACCACTACGCGTGGTTTGCGCCCTTGTGGGAAAAATTTGGTCCGCTCGGCGCGATCGTCAACACATTCCGCTCGTACTCGCCGGCCGGCGAGCTGGTCATGTTCGAATATCGTGGCGCGACCGATTGGTATGGGATTCCGGCGGCGGGAATGGCTTCGCTGGCGGTGTTCGGTCTTGTTGCGCTGATTCGCCGCCGCGCTGAACTGGGTCGCGTAGCTTGGGTTTGGGTGCCGCTTTTCCTGCTTGTCCCGATGGCGTCGGCCGTTTCGGCTTCGTTCCTGGCGACGCCACATTACGTACCCGGTCGCGTGGACCAGATGATGTTTCCCGCGTACGCTCTGCTGGCCGCGGTCGGGATGTCGGCTCTGCGACCCGTGGCGCTCCCGCCGGTATTGGGTGCGGCGGTGCTCGTCGTTTGTGTGCTGACCAAGGGAGATTTCTATACCGACTACCGCGAATATCGCTTCCGCGGTGGCGATCGCGCGCTCGCCACCGTGATTGGTCGGGAGCTCGAACCTGGTGATGTGATTCTGTGTACGTCGCTGATCCGCGCATCAGTTGAGTACTACCTGCGTGATTTCGAGGTGAAGATTCTCTCGTATCCGCGCGAGACGGCCGGTCACCTCGGCGCGCAAAACGACCTTCGCTGGCTGGCCGCCGATCCGGGACTGGCGGCCGAATTCGGGCTGGTGATCGAACAGGCTCGCGCCGCAGCCGGTCCTCGGGGTCGGCTGTTCTTGCTTCGCGTCAATCGGGTCGTGAACGAGAAAATCACATCCGAGGCGTTGTATCGACATTTCAGCATTCGTCAGATCGAATCCTTGGGACGATTCGCCCAGGTGGGTACCCGCGAGACCGTCGATGTGACGGTCCATCGCTTGAAACTAGCGCTGCAATCGAATTCGATCATCAAATGAACTCGACGCTGCAAGGCCTACGCGCCTCAGCCGGCCTGCGGCTGTTCGTATTGGCTGCAGCGCTGAGAATCGTCTACGTAATCGTCGTTGGCGACTACCCCGCGGTCCGGTTTCCGATCGGCGATAGTCTCGCCTACCACAAAGCAGCGCTCCGCATCCTCGATGGCGATTGGCTGGGCAGCGAGGTTTTCTATCAGGATCCACTGTATCCCTATCTGTTGGCGCTCTTGTATGGCCTGTTCGGTGTGGGATCGATCGGCGTTCTGATCGCGCAGGCGCTGTTGGACTCGGCAAGCGTGGTGTTGATCTACCTCACTGCACGCGCGTTGTTCGATCCCAGAACCGCTGTTATTGCGGGCGTACTTGCGGCCGCATACCGCGCCGCCTGGTTCTACGACGCGATTCTCTTGAAGGTCCCACTGACGCTGTTTCTCGCGTCGTTGACCGCGTACCTGCTCGTTCGCGCTGATGCGCGGCGCTCTGCAGGGGCTTGGTTCGCTGCCGCGCTGGGGTTGGGTCTCGCTGCGCTTACCCGAGGCAACTACCTGGTCTTCGCGCCGATTCTGGCACTCTGGTTGATGTTCTTCGTTCCACAGCCGGGGCCGGGAGCGCGAGTTCGTTCACTCGCAGCACTCGCGGCCGGACTCGTCATTGCGATCGGCCCCGTCGCGTTTCGAAACTACATCGTCGGGGATGACTTCGTATTGATCACGAGCCAGGCGGGACAGAATTTCTATATCGGAAACAGCCGATACAATGATTCAGGCGTCTACAAAGCACCGGCATTCGTCATTGCGAACGCGGCCCACGAGCAGAAAGACTTTCGAGACGAAGCCGAGCGCCGTAGCGGGCGTCCGCTCGGACCCAGCGAGCTATCGCGTTTCTGGTTTCGCGAAGCGTTCAACGAAATTGCTGCCGACCCGGCGCACTTCGCGCGGCACACGCTCCGGAAAGTGCGACTGTTTTTCAACCACTACGAGATTCCCGACAACCAGAGCTTCGCCTTCTTTGCGCAGCACGTGACGGGCCTACTCAGAATTCCGACGCCCGGCTTCGGGGTCGTGTTGCCATTGGCGGTCTGCGGCATGTGGCTGGCCCGCCGACGCCGGAGCGCGTGGCTGTTGCTGTTGTTCTTTGTGAGCTACGCGGCCAGCGTGGTGCTGTTTTTCAATGTGTCTCGCTATCGAATTCCCTCACTGCCCGCGCTGTTCGTTTTCGCTGGCTATGCGGTATCGCAAGCCGTCGAGCTTGCCAGACGACGCGACTATCGAGCCATGTTGATTTCGGCCGTGTTACTCGCAGTCGGGTTCTCCATCACGCAGGCTGACTTGATCGATGAGGACTTCGCGTTGTTCCGATCGAATCTGGGGTCCGCGCACTCGCGTCGAGCGATCGAGCACCGGCTCCGCGCGCGACAGATGGCTGCGGTGGGTGATTCAGTCGGCGCACAACGAGAACGGGCGTTGGCTTCGTCCCTATGGGATTCGACGGAAGAGCAATACCGCAAGGGGCTGGATACCCAGCCGCAGAATCAGCGTTTGCGCGGCGCGCTCAAGAGCCTGCTCGAGGGACGAGTCGTGTACGCGATGCAGGACGAGCGTCTCGACGTCGCACTCGAAGCGGCCCAGCGTCTGACGGCGACGTTTCCACAGTACGCGATGGGTTACGTGGTGTTGGGCGAGGTCCACGAGGCTCGGGGCGAACTTACCCGGGCCGAGCGGGCGCTGTTGCGGGCGATCGGCATATCGACCGGAAGTCGCGCGCGGGCCGGCTTGGTTCGGGTTCGAAGCGCGATGCGCGCCGCGCCTGATCCATTGGTGACTCCATGACGTCGAGCATGGCCTCGAATACGGCGTCTGACGAAGCAGACCGAAGCGGCTCCCAAAGCTGGCACCGCGTGGCTTCTGCCGCGGCGATTGCGTGTACGTTCGTCGGCCTCGCGAGCTGGAGTTTTGGAAAGTGGCCCGACGTGCTCGTCGACTTCGGCCGAGAACTCTACGTGCCTTGGCGCCTGCTGAACGGGGAGGTTCTGTACGCCGACGTGGCGCATTTCAACGGCCCGTTGTCGCAGTATCTCAATGCGCTGTGGTTCTGGTGCTTTGGGACCGGGCTCTCGACGCTGGTGTGGGTCAATCTGTTGGTGCTAGCGGCGATTTCTGCGGCGGCATTTTGCCTACTCGAACGATTCTGCCATGCACTCATCGCCGCCGCCGCTGTGATCGTATTCCTGTGTATCTTCGCGTTCGGCCATCTGGTCGCCTACGGGAATTACAACTTCGTGACGCCGTACTCACACGAGGTGGTTCACGGCTTCGGGCTGTCGCTGTGCGCGCTTCTATGTGCGCTGAGGTGCTCGGGGGCGGGTTGGCGCTGGGACGCTGCAACGGGATTGCTGCTTGGATGCGTTTTCCTGACCAAGGCCGAGCTGTTCGTGGCGGCCCTGCTGGGAGTCGGCGCCTGCCGGGCCTGCATCGCTCGTGTGGGAACGCCAGACGCTGCCCCAATCTGGTCCGCGTTGTTCGCATTGGGGGCCGGCGCACTATGCCCGGTCGTATCCGCGTGGTGGCTCTTGTCGCTCGCGATGCCGGCGACGGATGCCTTTGTCGGGATCCTGGGGTCGTGGCCCGGAATCGCCGCTGGGGACGCTGCCTCATTGCACTTCTACCAGCGCGGGATGGGAGTGGACCAGATCGCCACGAACAGTGCGTCGATGTGGATCGAGTTCGCCGGCCTTATGGCGGTCGTAGGAGTCGTTGCGCTGGCGGACCGGCTGAGTGGCGGTTTGCCGCGCTGGATCCAATTTTCGCTGGCGTTTGGATTGGTGATGCTGATTGGGATCGGGGGTTTCTGGCTGCCCTGGATGACGCCTGACTGGATGAGGATCGGACGTTCGCTGCCCCTCGTGGCGCTCGGCGGCATTGTTCTTGCCACGTTTCGCTGGCGGCGCATCGTTTACGGTCTAGCGCGGTCCAGGTGCGCAGCAATCGGATTCGCGGTGTTCGCATTCGCACTACTGCTGAAGATGATTCTGGCCGCGCGCGTTTATCAGTATGGCTTCGCGCTCTCGGCGCCGGCAGCGATGCTGCTCGTCGTAGTGGCCGTCGATTGGATTCCCGCCGAACTGCGTCGGTTCGGCAGCTCTGGCCGCGTCTTTCGTTCGGTGTCACTACTACTGATTGCCGTCGTTACCTGGAACTACGTCAAGATTTCGGCCGAACGTTACGAGTCGAAGGTGGTTCCCATCGGCAAGAGTCGCGATGCCTTTCTCGCCCGCCCGCCACGAGCCGGTGTGTTGTCGGGTCGAGCCGCGGCAGTGGAAAGCGTGCTGGTCCGGTTGGCGGCGCTACCCGAAGATGCGACGGTGCTGGTTCTGCCCGAAGGTGTGATGCTCAACTACCTCGCGCGCCGGCGCAGCCCGACCCGATTCATCACCTTCCTTCCGCCGGAGTTGGTTCTGTTCGGCGAACAGCGAATCGTCGATGCGCTGACAGCGGATCCGCCCACCACGGTGGTGCTCATACACAAAGACACCAGTGAATACGGCTACCCGCTGTTCGGCCGCGACTACGGTCAAGCGATCATGAATTGGCTGCGCGAGGGCTACGAACCCAGCGGCCCGCCGATCGGGGATGAACCGCTCGCGCCGGGCTCGCAGTTCGGGGTCTGGGTCTGGGATGAGCGCGCAACGTCGTCCAGAGCCGCGGGCTCGGCCGGGCAGGGCTGACGAGTGGACGGCTCGGGTCAGGTTTCGGAAACTGGTCGCAGGCTGGAATCAAAACTCGCAGATGCGCCAAGGAAATCCTTGCGGAAGCACGGCTCGTGGAAACAAGGCTCGTGGAAGCAAACCTACTAGAAAAAAAGCGCGCACGCCGAATGCTGGCGGGGCTTCTGCTTGCGCTGACGCTGGCCGCCTACCTGCCTGTCGTCGAAAGCGGCTACATCTGGGACGACAGCGATTACGTTTACAACAACTCTACCCTGACCAGTGTAGACGGCCTGCGCCGGATCTGGCTCGAACTGGGGGCGATCCCGCAGTACTACCCGTTGGTTCACACCAGCTACTGGCTCGAGTATCGGCTCTGGGAACTCAACCCACTGGGTTACCACGTCGTCAACGTATTGCTGCACGCTTTGGGCGCGCTGCTGTTGTGGCGCGTGTTGTTGACGCTCGGGGTTCCGGGCGCCTGGTGGGCGTCTGCGATCTTCGCGCTACACCCCGTCCACGTCGAGTCGGTTGCGTGGATTACCGAACGCAAGAACGTGCTTTCTGGCGTGTTCTACTTCGCTTCCCTACTCAGCTACCTGCATTGGGCCAGATTCGATCGACCACCCAGAGCCGTGGCCGGATCCGCGACCGATCGCCTGTATGCTGTCTCCCTGCTGCTGTTTGTCGCCGCACTGCTCAGCAAGACCGTGACGCTGTCACTACCGGCTGTGCTGTTGATACTGGCGTGGTGGAAAGGCAGACCGATCGATCGCGCGATCGCACTGGCGTTGGCACCTTTTTTTGCAGTCGGCCTCGCCTTTGGATTCGCGACCAGCATCTATGAGACAAATCTGGTCGGCGCGGGTGCTTCCGGCTGGGATCTCTCGGTGGTCGAGCGCGTTCTGATCTCCGGGCGAGCCTTGTGGTTCTACCTGGCGAAACTGGTGTGGCCGCATCCGCTGATCTTCAACTACCCACGCTGGCAATTGGACCCCTTTGCATTGTGGCAGTACGGGTATCCGCTGCTGGCGGTCGGGTTCGGCGCCGGGTTCTTGATCTTCGCTCGACGCATCGGCCGCGGTGCGAGTTCGGCCGCGATGATTTTCGCGGGTACGCTGGTGCCCGCGCTGGGCTTTTTCAACGTGTATCCGATGCGGTACTCGTTCGTCGCCGACCACTTCCAGTACCTCGCGAGTGCAGCGCCGATCGCCTACGTGTGTGGAGTCGTGGCTGTGTGGGCGGGGCGCTCGGGACGACTGGCTTCGCGCGTCGTTGCGACCGCGGGCGTTGTGATCCTCGGCGCGTTTGGCGCGCTGATCTGGCAGCAGATTCCAGTGTACCGAGACGCCGAGACGCTGTGGCGCGCAACGCTCAGTCGGAATCCCGATTCGTGGTTATCGCGTTCCTCGCTGTGTGCGATCGAACAAGAACGCGGCGAGCTCGAATCCGCTCTCGAGCACTGCGAAGCCGCGATGCGTCTCGAACCCGACAATCACGAGTCCCACCACATGTTCGCGATACTCGCGATCGCTCGCGGAGACGTCGAAGCGGGCATCCGCTCTTACGAGCGAGCACTCGAGATCCAGCCCGATTTCCCGCATTCGAAAAATGGCCTCGGGGCCACGCTGAATTCGTTGGGACGATACGAGGAGGCGATCCCGCTGTTTCGAGATGTTCTGCGCTCGTACCCAGACTTCGCAGAGGCGCATACCAACTTCGGAAATGCGCTGACGGAAACAGGAGAACTCGACGCAGCCATCGAGCGGCATCGTCGCGCGATCGAATTGAATCCGGAACTGGCTTCCGCGCACAACAACCTTGCCGCGGCGTTGCTTCGCAAGGGGGAACTCGGGCTCGCCCGAACCCACTTGAAACGCGTGGTGGAGCTGGTTCCGGATTCCACCACCGCGCGAGCCAGCCTCGCCGCGATCGAGCGGCTGATCCGCAAGCGGGCCGAGCGCTAGTGGCCACGTCTTTCTGGGGCCGGGCGGGGCGTCGGCGAGGAGCCGCGGTGCTGTATTCGGGGCTGCTCGGGGCAGTCGTGGCAGCTGCGATCAGCGCGGTTCGCCTGCCCGTTCCACGCGTTCACGATGAATTCAGTCTGCTGCTCGCCGCTGACACCTTCGCGAGCGGCCGGTTGACCAACCCCACCCACCCACTTTGGCAGCATTTCGAGACCTTTCACGTCATCCACGAGCCAAGTTACGCATCCAAGTATCCACCCTTGCAGGGTGTCATGCTGGCGTTGGGGCAACTGGCTGGTCACCCGATCGTAGGCTCCTGGTTGGCGACTGGACTCGCGGTCGCAGCCTGTTGCTGGATGTTTCAGGGGTGGCTGCCGGGGCGGTGGGCGCTAGTTGGGGCGTGCGCGGTGGCGCTGCATCATGGCATCCAGTTCTACTGGGGGCAAAGCTACTGGGGAGGTGCCGTCCCGATGGCAGGTGGCGCGCTGCTGTACGGGGCATGGGGGCGGTTGAGACGTGGGCCCCGGCTGAACGCGGCATTGCTGATGGCGCTTTCGGTTGGAATCCTGGCCAATAGCCGACCGTTCGAAGGGATGGTCGCGTGCGTTCCGGTCGGCGCAGCGCTGCTGGTGCACTGGATCTCGGCGCGAAAGGCGAACGGTCGGGTCTGGTTTCGAGACGTGGTGGCGCCGGCTGCGATCGCGCTCGCGATCGTCGGATCTGCGATGGCCTACTACAACGACCGGGTGACCGGCGATGCGCTGCGCTTGCCCTATCAGGTCCACGAGGAGACCTACTCCGATACGCCGCTATTCGTCTGGCAGGATCCCCGACCCAAGCCGGTGTATCGGCATGCTGCGATTCGCGATTTCTACGCAGATTGGGTTCACGGCTGGTACACCGATCAGAAGTCGACCGCTTCCGCAGCCGTGAACAGTGCAGCCCTTCTGCCGTTTTTCCTGTCGCCCTTTCTGGCCGTTACGATGGTGATGCTGCCGTGGATCGCCCGGTCTCCGAAGATGCGATTCGCGCTGGCGGCTGTGGGTATCGTCCTGGTCGCAACCCTGGCAATACCGTGGGAACCGCGCGCGCATTTCCTGGCGCCTGTCGGATCGCTGCTGTTCTTGTTGATGCTGCAGGGTCTCCGGCAGCTGTACCAGTCGCGTCGGGTCGGTCGGATGGTTGTGTGGGGCATCCTGGCGGGGCACGCCACGTTGTTCACTGTTGCGGCGCTTCGCTACCCGAATGTCGAACTACCGGCATGGTCGACCGCGCGCATGCGCATCTCCGAGCGACTCGAAGCCGAACCGGGAAAACAGCTGGTCCTGGTGCAATACGGCCGGGACCACAGCCCGCATGAAGAATGGGTCTGGAACGCTGCCGATATCGACGCCGCACAGGTGGTGTGGGCTCGGACGACCAGCGATGGTGCGACACAGCAGCTTCGAGCCTATTTCTCAGATCGCCGTACCTGGATACTGGACGCCGATGCGCGACCTGCCCCGCTACTCGAGCTGGCACCTCGCGCGCAGGATCACCCGTCCGCTCAGCCGTCGGCTCACCCGCAGAATCGGTCCTGGCGTTGACGCTCATAGAGCAGATACCACGACTCCATGTATGGATCGCCCGCGAAGAGCCACCCTACTGATTTCCGTCATAGGCTGCGCAAGAATCGGGGTGAGATATTCTGGGAATGTCCCCCGATCGATGCTGAATAGGTTCGTTTCGTTGGGAGGGAGTAGGCAGTGCATCGGCGTCCGCTGATTCGTTTCTCGGATGCGCCACGGGCGACGTGCCGGTGGTGTGGGGAGGCGATCGTCTACCAGCAGGGGGCAAACCAGGGGAAGCCAGATCGGCGTAGACGCTGGCATTCCCAATGTGTCGACGCCTACAACGCTACGGATCCACGCGAACTCAGGCGGCGCGTCCGGCGCCGCGATCGCGGGCGATGCGCGGCATGTCGGCTCGATACCTACGCGCTGAAGCGCCGGATGAAGGGGCGCGGGATGTGGTCGAAGCTCTGCGAGAAGGGGTTCGTCCGGCGGCGCGCGTTGTGGGAACTCGATCACATCGTTCCGCTGATCGATGGCGGCAGCCACGATCCGTCGAACCTTCAGACCCTGTGCGCGCCATGCCACCGCGAAAAGACCGCGCTCGAGAATCGGCAACGGGCAAGCCGCAGAGCCAACCCAGTCGCGTTGGCCGAAACAGCCGACCTCGGTTTGGAACCGCGGCCAGTCGTCGAGCCCGCTTTTTCTGCATCCGACGATTTCGATCGCGAACTCGCACGGCTACTGGCCCGAGTCGACGAAGCCAATGCCCGAATCGCGGCCACGCTGGACTCAGCGAAGGATCAAGCAAGCGAACGGCAGCCGCTGTCGACCGTCGACGGCGAGTAGCTGGATCGCTCGTCAGAAGCCGCTCATCGGGGCCCGCTCGTTGCGCTGTCAGTCCACCAGGCGCTTGTTGGGAACCGTGTATCCGGCGTTGCCCAGCGCCTCGACTACGCTTTCGATCGTGACGTGTTCGTCGTCGAAAGACACTGTCAGCGTGTGTGCGTTCATGTCTGAGGTGACCGATTCCACGTGGTCGATCTTTTCGACGGCCGCACGGGCCGTCTTGGATGTGCCGCCTCAGACGACTCCGGGCGTATCCAGTACGTAGGTGACCGATGCTGCAAGAGCACCGGTGGAAATTCCCAATCCGCCCACCAGGGCCATCATCACTAGCGCAAACTTTCTCATGGTCGGTTCTCCCAGAACGTCAGTTTCCGATGGTAGCGACAATTTCGGCCCGAGCGCGCAGTCGATTCGTTCTCGGGTTGCGCACAACAGCCGATGCGGCAGGATCCCCCCTCGCTTCGAGCCACTTTTGCATTCCCCCTATGGATTACAGGAGACCTCCATGTCCGAAAACGACCCCGCCATCGCTGCCATCGATACTTTTATCGCCAAACAAGGCATCGATAAGGGCAGCCGTGGCTGGAAGACGAACCTGAGCAAACCGCCCAAGGTGAAATTCGACCCGTCGGCTGGCTACTTCTGGAATATCTCGACCAATGTCGGTGACATGAAGATCAAGCTCATGCCGGAGATTGCGCCGATGCATGTGTCGAGCACGATCTTTCTGGCGCGGCTCGGGTTCTACGACGATGTGATCTTCCATCGTGTCATCGACGGGTTCATGGCGCAGGGCGGTGACCCGATCGGTCGCGGCACGGGCGGACCGGGCTACGAGTACGCTGGCGAGTTTTCACCCAGCGCTCGCCACGACCGGCCGAACCTCCTCAGCATGGCGAACGCCGGTCCCGGCACGGATGGCAGCCAGTTCTTTCTGACCTTCGTCCCGACACCCCATCTCGACAACAACCACACCGTCTTCGGCGAGATCGTCGAAGGGTCCGAGACGATGGGCGAGCTCGAAAAGCGCGGCTCCAGCAGTGGGACGACGTCTGAGAAGCTGCTGATGACTTCGACGACGATCGGTGCCGAGTAGCGCGCGTATCGCCTGACTGCGCACGACCGGTTTCACTGCATCAAGTTCAGTAAGACGAGCCCATAGGTTTCCGAGGCCACGGTTTTCATCGGGAAGCCGCGACGTACCATCTCCTCCAAGTTCCTGAATGACGTGCCGCTCCGATTCACCGGGTCGAGGCCGACCAACCACACCCGTTTTGCGCGGAGGCTGCGTAGCCGCCTGACGAGGGCCGTCATCTCTTCCGAACCGGTCGAATAAGGCAGCGCGACCCGTTCGAAATCGCGCTCGGCAGGGAGGTGGGCGAGCAGGGGCCACGCTGCGAACTCGCTGGTTTCGGCGCTGGCCGTGCCGTGGAGCACGGAGTCGAGTTCCACGAATCCGGTGCGATACAGGATGACGTCGCCTTCCCGGTAGCCCTCGGCGATCTTTGAAACCGCGCCTTCCCAATCCTGGTGGTAGAACCACCAGAAGGGGCCGCCACTGCGCTCGGCCTGCGGAACGAGCCGCAACGCGATGACCAGCGCGAGGAAGACGCCCACCGGAGCCAGCCGGTAGAGCGGGGCTCCGGCCGGCAGGCCCAGCAACAACCCCGTGAGCAGAGCTACCGCTGGAACGACCATCACCAGATAGCGATCGTGATTGAGATGGATCCCCGCCAACGGGGCTGCGAATCCGATCACGAGTACCGGGATCGCGAACCAAAGCAGTGGGAGTGCCATATCGGCGCGCGCCGGAGGCTTGTCCAGGCGTCGGGCCAGCAGGCAAATCCCGACCGTCGCTGCCGCCGCCCCCAGTGGAATCGGGTCGAGCAAGTTCGAGGCCGTCTCGATTCCAGCCCAGAAGCTGCTTCTGGCCGGAGTCCAGTCGAGCGCCTCGCGGCGCGAAAAGAGGCTCCGGATCTGCAGGAGTCCGGGGATGGCCAGCACGCCCAGCGCCAGCGCATGTGCGATCCAGCGCCGCCAGGCTTGCGCGGTCTGCGGACGCCGCACCAGCAGGTGTGCGGCCTGTGCCAGCATCAGGATGCCGAACAGATAGTGGGCGTAGAAGGCGAGCATGCTGGCGACAACCGATGCTGCGTGATCGCCGACTCTGCCGCGATCGACGGCAGCCGCGTGGAAATAAAAAGAGGCCGCAGCCAGCAGCAACGCGAGCGCGTATGGCCTCGCTTCCTGGGAGTGGTGGATCAGGTGCGGATTCACCGCGAATGCGGCGACGCACAGCAGCGAAATGTGGCGACCGCGAAACAGCCGAATCGCCAGTGGGTAGGCGAAAGCGAGCAGGCCAAGGTCTGCCAGCAGCGAAGGAAGCCGCAGCGAAGCGGTCCCCACGCCGAACACTTCTGTGCTGAGCCGAACCCAAAAATAATAGAGCGGCGACTGGCCGTGGATCGCGATCACCCGGTCCCAGCCATCGCGCCAAGTCTCTCCGGCGATGGCCCACCACGTACCGTACTCGTCGATCCAGAGTCCGTGGTCAGTGAGGCCGCTGATACGAAGCGCAGCCCCGCCCGCCAGCAGCGCCGTGAGCGCAGCGAGTTCGGGTCGGGTCCAGGATCCAGTATCCCCCGCACCGGATCGATCGCTCAACGCCACCAGTCCAACGTCACCCTCTTCGTCGCATTTCATCGCCAATGTCATCGAATTATCACATCGATGAAACGAAAATGGTTCATCTTAGATCCGTTCGAAATACGGTAGCTTGAACTCGACAGCCAGTTTCGTGGTAAAGATCAGTCGGTTGGATCGCCGACACAGCAGGCGACACATCTGCATTCCGGCCGAATCCTCCGGCGCCCGTGCAATCGGACAGGCGGTCGAGACAAGACACTCAACCGAGACGCTCGACCGAAAAAAAGCCAATCGGAACAGGCAAACAAGATCCCCACAAGGAGACGAAAATGCTCCAGAAATACCGAATCCACGCCGCCGAACGCGCAGCGCTGGGGATCCCGCCGCTGCCGCTCGACACCGAGCAGACCCAGCAGCTCATTGAACTGATTCAGGCTCCGCCGCCGGGCGAGGAAGAGTTCCTGGTCGCTCTACTCACCGACCGGGTTCCGGCTGGGGTCGACCCGGCCTCGCACGTCAAGGCAGGACTGCTAGCGGCCGTCGCGAAGGGCGTGATCGAAACGCCGCTGATCAGTGCAGAGCGCGCGGTCGAGTTGCTCGGCACGATGCTCGGGGGATTCAACGTCGCCCCGCTGATCGAATTGCTCGACCACGAAACGCTGGGCGCGCTGGCCGCGGATCAGCTGAAGCACACGTTGCTGGTGTTCGACGCGTTCGATCCGGTGGCAGAACTCGCCGATGCCGGAAACGCAAACGCGAAGGGGGTGCTGGAATCCTGGGCCGATGCCGAGTGGTTCACCTCGCGCGACAAGCTGGCCGAGAAAATCACGCTGACAGTCTTCATGGTCACCGGAGAGACCAACACAGACGATCTCTCACCCGCCACAGACGCCTTCTCGCGCCCCGATATCCCGCTGCACTCGCTGAGCATGTTGAAGAACGAACGCGCGGGCATCCACGATGCGATCGGGCAGATCGCAAAGCTGCGCGAACTGGGCCATCCGATCGCGTACGTCGGCGATGTCGTCGGCACCGGATCGAGCCGGAAGTCGGCTACCAACTCGGTGTTGTGGCACCTGGGTGACGATATTCCGCATGTGCCGAACAAACGCGCGGGTGGTTTCGTGATCGGCGGAAAAATCGCACCGATCTTCTTCAATACACTCGAAGATTCGGGCGCGCTGCCGGTCGAATGCGACGTGTCAAAAATGGCAATGGGCGACGTCATCACGCTCTACCCCTACGAGGGCCGTGTCGAGAATGCCGCGGGCCAAACCATCGCGACGTACGAAATGAAAACGGACGTATTGCTCGACGAAGTGCAGGCTGGTGGTCGGATCCCGTTGATCATCGGCCGTCGCCTGACGGCGCGAGCCTGCACGTCGCTCGGGCGGCGCCCGAGCGACGCGTTCCGACAGGTCGCGCTGGGGACCGAGACCGCAAAGGGATACACGCTCGCCCAGAAGATGGTCGGCCGCGCGTGTGGCCTGCCCGGCGTGCGACCTGGAGCGTACTGTGAACCGAAAATGTCGACGGTCGGCTCACAGGACACGACCGGCCCGATGACGCGCGACGAACTGAAGGAACTCGCGTGCCTGTCGTTCCAAGCCGACCTCGTCATGCAGTCGTTCTGCCATACGGCCGCATACCCCAAGCCCGTCGATATCGAGACCCACCACACGTTGCCGGATTTCTTCCAGATCCGACGCGGCATCGCGTTGCGGCCGGGAGACGGGATCATTCATTCTTGGATGAATCGGATGCTGCTGCCGGACGAGGTGGGAACCGGAGCGGATTCGCACACGCGATTCCCGCTCGGGATTTCGTTCCCGGCCGGTTCTGGATTGGTGGCGTTCGCGGCGGCGCTCGGAACGATGCCGCTCGATATGCCAGAGTCGGTTCTGGTTCGCTTTACCGGGGAGTTGCAGCCTGGAATGACGCTGCGGGACATGGTCAACGCCATTCCGTACGCGGCCATCGGGACGGGTGACCTCACGGTCGCCAAAGAGGGAAAGAAAAACATCTTCTCCGGTCGGATCATCGAAATCGAGGGCCTCGGTCAGCTGAAGGTCGAGCAGGCTTTCGAGCTATCGGACGCGACGGCAGAACGCTCGGCCGCCGGCTGTACGATCCTGTTGGACAAAGAGCCGGTCATCGAATACCTGAAGTCGAATGTCGTGATGCTGCGCTGGATGATTGCCAACGGTTACAAGGAGGTGGAGACCATCGAGCGGCGCGCCAAGGCGATGGAGGCCTGGCTCGAAAACCCGGAGCTGCTCGCTCCGGACCCGGACGCAGAGTATTTCAAGGTCATCGAGATCGACATGAGCCAGCTCGAGGAACCGCTACTGGCTTGTCCAAACGACCCGGATGATGTCAAGCCGCTGTCGGAAGTGGCGGGGACGCATGTAGACGAGGTCTTCCTCGGCTCGTGCATGACGAACATCGGTCACTTTCGCGCGGCAGGCCGCCTGCTGCAAGAGCACGGCGCGGCACTCGAAACACGCATGTGGGTCGTTCCTCCGACCAAGATGGACGCAGCACAGCTGCGCGAGGAGGGCTACTACAGCTACTACGCGATTGCCGGCGCCCGCACCGAGACCCCGGGTTGTTCATTGTGCATGGGCAACCAGGCTCGAGTCCTTGCAGGCGCGACGGTGGTGTCTACTTCGACCCGCAATTTTCCGAACCGCCTCGGCAAGGGCGCCAACGTGTTCCTGTGTTCGGCTGAGCTCGCCGCCGTGACGGCAATCCTGGGTAAGCTCCCGACGACCGAGGAATACATGAAGTACGCTCACCGGATCGACGAGATGGGCTCTGACTTGTACCGCTACCTGAACTTCGACGAACTACCGGAGTACACAAACGCAGCCGCGGAGGCACTGACGATCATTCAGTGACTCGTTCGGCGATCCAGGCTCGGGCGACATTCAGCCGCGGCCTCGGATCACCCGCGTAGTCGGTAGTTGATTTAGTTGATGAAGTTGATGGCCGCTGCGTGCATACAGTTCCGGTGTTGTGCTTTCGCCGACCAGGAGCGTTCGAATGGCCCCTCGCAAACCACCGGGTGTCACCTTCGAGACCTTCATCGAAGCCCAGATTCGTCGCGCCCAAGAAGCGGGCGATTTCGATCACCTTCCCGGGGAAGGAAAGCCGCTCGGCAAAGCCGGCCATCGCTACGACCCCGACTGGTGGGCGAAGCAACTGGTCAATCGAGAGAAGTTGTCGATCCTGCCGGCGTCGCTCGAGATTCGCCGCGAGGTCGAGAAGGGCCTGGCCACGCTGGCCAAGCTGCGTAACGAGCAGGAAGTTCGCGACAGAATCCGTGAACTGAACGCGAAGATTCTCAAGATCAATTCTCAGGCCAGCGTCGGACCGCCGTCGACCCAACCGCTTCTCGACGAGGAGGCCGAGGTCGAGCGCTGGCGACAGGCAAAAGACGGGCTCCGCTGAAGTCGCTCCGGCACACAGTGATGCGTTCGAATCGAAAACCGTCCTCAGCGCAGTGCCGGCCACAACCGCTCCCGCAAGTAGTCCCACGGGATCCAGAACACGAACGCACCGAGCAGCAACAAGAAGAAAGGCCCGAGCAGCATCGGAAATCCGATGATCATCGCGCAGGCGGACGGGACCAGCAGCAGTCGAAACCGCGGATGCAGCAGTGCGAGCGGCATTCCCGTCTCGACGGCGATCGTCAGCATCGCCAGCCCAGAGGTGAGGACCGGAACCTGGGCGATGTGGACACCCCAGTTCGTCCACGCGCGTCCGCCGTAGAAGTACTGGTGGGCAATCATGATCGTCGCCAGATTCTCCGCGTCCGTCCACTCCCAGCCCGAGTTGTAAAGCTTCGAGTAGCCGGCGGAGAACAGGATCAATGATGTGATCGTCCAGACTGCGCGGATCGGCCAGCGATAGTGCCCGCTCGGCTGGCCGGCTGGAGACACGCCGCCGGGCAGCGTGCGGCGGACGCGCAGCAGCGAGTCGAT
>JAQBGU010000238.1:0-5464 GCA_032128375.1 Deltaproteobacteria bacterium
CTGTCTGCCCCTTCGGCGGACGCCGGAAGGGCAACAGGCGCGTCTTGTCGGGATGCAGGGTCAGTCCAAAGTGCCCAAGCCGCTTGCCGAGACCGTCCATCACACGCTGTGCATCGTCTTTGTACTCGAAGCCGATTACGAGGTGAGTAGCCCGGGGGAATCGCACCCCCGGGCTCTCGCAGAACCGGACGTGAACGTCTCCGCTCATCCGGCTCCCATCATCCAGCCTCCGGCACGAGGCCCATTTGCCAATGCGCGAACAGTCCGCGATCACGTCCGGCAACGCGACCCAGCCAGTGCATCGCACGACGTCGGTGCCTCCGAAGCCTCTTGAATTTGCGCATGGCCCACCGCATCAGCACCCGATCAAACATCCGCAAGCTCGGGTACATCGCTGACTTGTAGAAGTGTCGAAAGTAGTTCATCCAACCCCGAAGGATCGGACCGAACATTCGAGAGAGATCATCCAGACTCTTGTCGCTGCGGAGATGGAGCCGCCAGCTGCGAACCGTGTCCCGAAAGGACTTGGCCGAAGCTGGACTCACTGCCGGAAGAAAGCTCACAAAGAACTTGCCCCGCCGGTTCTTCGCACGTCGAGGCCGAAACTCGTACCCCAAGAATACGAAGGACTCGTGCTCCCAAGACCCATTTCGATCATCATCCTTGCAATAGACGATTCTCGTCTTGGTCGGGTGCAGCTCCAGTCCACATTCTGCGAAGCGCCGCCTCAGAGCATCGAGAAGCTCGCGCGCCTGCCGCTCCGACCTGCAATGCGCAACGATGTCATCAGCGAAACGGGCAAACGGAATCTCCGGATGGCTCCGCTTCATCCAAGCATCGAACACGTAGTGCAAGAACAGATTGGCTAACAGCGGACTAACGACTCCTCCCACACAAAAGATAACCCGGCCCGGGATTTCCCCCGGAGCCTGGGATTGAGTGCCGGATCACGACGCGGTCGGCCCCTACGAGCACTTCCCTGACGATCAGGCGGACGACGCGCTGACGCTCTTTGATCGATGAACTCTCGGCAGCGTGACGCAGACGCGACACGAAGCCCTCGAGGTTCTCGGCGAGCTGGAGGTATCTCTCCCGGTCGACGGCCTGTGCTTCCAAAGCCTCGATCTGCGCTCGTAGGGCCGTCGCCTTCTTTCGAAGCCCGGGCGCCCGGCGGCGTAGATCGTCCAGGGAGATCAGATCCTCCTGATACGCCTCCACGAGCCGGTTTGTCGCGCGCTCGGTGCGCCGCAGATCGCGGTCAAGCTGCGCCTTCTGAGCTGTGATCGGGCTTGCAGTCCGCAGTTCCTGAAGACGGCGATCCAATTCAGCACGGATGAGTTGAGGGTCGGCGAGCAAGGCCGTCACCTGGTCCCAGACCAATGCATCCAGGTAGTCCTGGCGCACGGGAGGATTGTCGCAGATGCGACCCCGTTCGTAGCGGTAGTCGTCCGAGCCCAAACAGCGGTAGTAGTACAGCTTTCGCTTCCGCGTTAGCGTCGAGGTCCGGTAGTAGCTATAGCCACAGCTGTGACAAGCCACGAGCCCCTGTAGAAGCGTCGGCTCCTTGGTCCTTCGTGACGCGAAGCGCTTGTTTTCTTCGAGACGATGAGCGGCGAGTTCGAACATCTCGTCGGAGACGATCGGTGGAACGGGAATTTCGATCCAATCGGCGCGGGGACAATCGCGGGTTGCGAAGTGTCTGGACACACGGGCCCCTCGCTGGCGCACGGGTCGGGTGATCTTGGGGCGCTCGTTGGTCGCGCGCGTCTTCCCGAACGCTGCACGGCCACAGTACGCCGGGTTGCGTAGCATTCCCCAGAGAGTCGATCGGTCCCAACGGGCCTTCCCCGTAGAGGTCGAGACCCCCTTGTCCCCGAGCCATCGGACCAGTCCAGCGATCGATTCATGCTCCTCCACGTAGTGACGGAACAGCTCACGAACGACGGCCGCCTCGGGCTCGAATATCTCGTAGCGTGCGTCGGCTTGCTCAGTCTTGCGCACAAAGCGGTACCCGTACGGCGCACCGCTGAGCACCGCCGCCGAGCCCGAGCGAGCCCGGTGGATCTTGCCGCGCCGGGTCCTCTCCGCGATCTGCGCGCGCTCGTACTCGGCGATCATGCCCTGAAACTGAAGCAGCAGCTCATCCTCAGGCGTCTCGGCCTTGCGCGCCTTGACGAAGCGCACCTCGGTTCCGACGCGCGCGAACTCCTCGATGAGCAGCGTCTGGTAAGCGTAACGGCGAGCAAGGCGGTCGGGCGCATAACACAGGACCACTGGAATCTCGACCTCGGCGGCGAGGTCCCGCAGGCGATCGAGCGCTGGACGAATGAGGGTGGCACCCGAGTAGCCTTCATCCTCGAATACCCAGTCGGGTGGCACCACGAGACCGCTTGCCTCAGCGTGGTCGCGCAACGCCGCCGTTTGGCTGGCAATGGTCTCCTGCTCCTTCTGTCGGGCCGACGATACCCGTGCGTAGATCGCTGCTGTCGCCATCACCTGGGTCACCTCCCGTTACCCTCCGACGTTCGGGGACCAAAATGCGGTAGACCTGGGCGAGATGGCTCTCGCCCAACCGATCGAAGACGAAATCCAGTTCCACCCGCCTATCGCGCATCCCGCGAGCCCGCTCCGACCCGGTCCAGAAACTCCTTCAACGCCAGCGCCACGACGGCGCTGATCGTCTGTCCGGTTCGCTTGGCATGATGTCGCACCCGACGCGCGAGATCGCCTGGAAGCTTCACGGTGAAGACGATCTTCGGGCTCGGGACTTCGATGGAACCCGCGTCGCGCGCTTGCTCCACATAACGGCGCGCCTGCCGCTCCGAAATTCGATGTCGTCGCGCGAGTTCTCGAGCTACCTCCGAAACGTCGCCCCCCGATGCCAGCAGCTCGGCGGCTGTGTTGATGCGGCGCGCATATTGGTCGGCCCGCGCTCGGCGTTTCGCAGTCATGACATAGAAATACTACCATAAATGTCAACAAGATGCTACCATTTATGTCGCGGTCGCCGATGCGGCCGCTCCCCGCGTTCGTAGCTCAGGGACGTCTCAAATTCGAAGTTGCCTATAGCGTTTGGGGAGTCACGACTCCGCCTTGGGGCGTTCCCCGATCACGCTCTTCCAGTGTACCGTCAGGGTTCTGGACGGGCGCCTTGAGCCAACGCTCGACATACAGCAGCACCCAAGGGCACTGCGTGTGATGCCGAACCGCTCGCATCAAGAGACCGTGATCAATCCGATCAAAGAAGCTTCTCACATCGAGATCGAGAACCCAGTCGTTGCGCCAACACCTCCGGCGCGTGACTCCTACGGCATCAAGGGCCGATCGATTCGGCCGATAACCATAGGAGTCTTCGTGAAAATGTGGATCCAGAATTGGCTCCAGAGTCATCTTCACGACCGTCTGAGCAATCCGATCCCTCTCTGCCAACGTAAGTGAGACACCAGTCACCCTTGGAATTACTGTAGGGCGATGGAAGGTGAATACTGATGGCAGAAGAGAGGGAACCGATGGAACTGAGTGGGCTTGCTGCCCCTGCGCTCGGGGGCGAGGAGCGGAGCGACGAGAGCCGGAGCGCAGGGGCGCGGAAATCGCCCGCGGGCTTCGGGGCCCCGGACTCGGAGGTCGTGCCGAAGCCGAAGCGTCGTCGATTCAGCGCGGAGTACCGGCTGCGCATCGTCGAGGAGGCGGATCGATGCACGCAGTCCGGGGACGTGGGCCGGCTCCTCCGCCGGGAGGGGCTGTACAGCTCTCATCTGACGAAGTGGCGCGAGGCGCGTCGTGACGGAGCGCTGCGGGGGCTCGCCTCGAAAAAGCGCGGTGTAAAGCCGAAGGCGAATAACCCGCTTGCATCGAAGGTGCGCGAGCTGGAGGCCCAGGTGGCTCGCCTTGAAAAAGATCTGCACACGGCACACACGATTCTGGACGTCCAGAAAAAAGTTGCCGGGCTGTTGGGGTTCAACCTCGAGGACGGGAAGGACTGTTGATCGCGGCCGAAGAGCTGTCGCGGCAGGTCGGCGCAGAGCCGGCCTGTCGTGCTCTCGGTGTGTCGCGGGCCACGTTCTACCGTCGCAAGAGGTCGACTCCCGGGCACCAGCAGCCCCGTCCTAGCCCTGCCCGGGCACTGTGCAGCGAGGAGCGCGAGCGCGTCGTCGAGGTGCTCAGCTCGCCGCGCTTCGTCGATCGATCACCCGGCGAAGTATTCGCCACGCTGCTCGACGACGAGCAGTACCTCTGCTCGGAGCGTACGATGTATCGGGTCCTGGCTGCGAACCGGTCTGTGCGCGAGCGCCGCAATCAGCGCGAGCATCCGCAATATTCAAAGCCCGAGCTCATGGCGACGGCGCCGAATCAAGTTTGGTCGTGGGATATAACGAAGTTGTTGGGACCAGAGAAGTGGACCTACTACTACCTCTACGTCTTGCTCGATATCTTCAGCCGCTATGCCGTGGGCTGGATGGTGGCCGATCGGGAGAACTCGGCTCTGGCCGGCCGCCTGATCGAAGAAACCTGTAACAAACAAGGCGTCCAACCCGACGTGCTGACGCTTCACTCCGATCGCGGATCACCCATGACGAGCAAGGGCACGGCGCAGCTTCTCGCCGATCTCGGAGTGACGCGATCCCTGAGTCGGCCACAGGTCTCCGACGACAACCCGTTCTCAGAGGCGCAGTTCAAGACCCTGAAGTACCACCCCGGCTTTCCGAGCCGCTTCCTCGGTATCGACCACGCGACGAACTACTGCCGATCGTTCATCCCTTGGTACAACACCGAACATCGACACGGCGGCATCTCGATGCTGACACCACATGACGTTCATTGCGGCCGCGCACCCGCAATCCTCGCGCAACGCCAACGAACCCTCGACGCCGCCTGGGCGGCTCATCCCGAACGATTCGTTCGAGGCATCCCGAAGACCACTCCTCTTCCCGATGAGGTCTGGATCAATCCACCCGCACCATCAACAACAGGAGAAATTGCTCCCTAAATACCGAACTCGAGTGTCTCAAAGTCGCTGGCAGGTTCCGCGGCGGGTGAACTTCCACTCGAACGGCTTCGCGACCTTCTCGTAGTGCTCCTGGAATCCGAGGAGGCGATCCTCGAGTTCCGCGAGCGAATGGAAATCGTTGGGTGTCAACGCCTTCCTCTGCACGATGGAGAAGTAGATCTCCACCTGGTTCAGCCAGCTGGCGTGGACGGGAGTGTGGTCGACGGTGATCGTCGGCCACCGCTTCCGAATGCGTGTCACACAGCGAGGAACCACTGTCCACGATCCAAAAGACCCGCCGAGCCGTTCGATACGGTTTCCGGCTCATCACCTGGTCGACCGGTCGCTCGAACGGAGCAATCCCAGTTTTCGGCTCGCAGCGTCCATGGATCTTGGCGCGTCGCACCTCCCAGGCCGCGAGGTAGGCCCAGGCGCCTTGACGCTCGTACTCATGCTCAACCCGCATCGGCTGGCCGG
>JAQBGU010000239.1:0-57641 GCA_032128375.1 Deltaproteobacteria bacterium
ATCACCACCAACAAGAACATGGTTCCGTTCGATCCGCGCAAGCCCGCCGTCACGTCGGGGGTACGCATTGGGACTCCAGCCGTAACAACACGCGGCATGCGTGAGTCCGAAATGTCGGAGATCGCAAGTCTGATCGTCCGGGTATTGGAGCGGCCGGGTGACGTCAGTGAACTCGATGCGATTCGCGCCGAAGTCGAGACACTGTGTCGAAGGTTCCCGCTCTATCCTGGGCGCTGGGACGAATCCAACTGAGCCGTGCGCTGTCCGTACTGTTTTGACGTCGCCAATCGGGTCATTGACTCGCGCCTCGGTCGCGATGGAAGCGAGATCCGCCGACGCCGGGAGTGCATCGAGTGTGGTCGCCGCTTCACCACGCGTGAGCGAGTCGAAGAGACGTTCCCCAAGGTCGTAAAACGGGATCAGCGCCGCGAGGACTACCTGCGGGAAAAGCTGCTGGCGGCGGTCCAGAAGTCGTGCGAAAAGCGTCCCGTCAGTGCCGAGGCGCTCGATCGCCTCGTGGATCGCGTCGAGCGCCACGTGCAGGAACTCGGCGAGAAAGAGGTGACCAGTCATCTCATCGGCGAACGGATGATGGACGAACTCGTCAGACTCGATCACATCGCGGCGGCGCGTTATGCGTCGGTCTTCCTCGACTTTCAGACCGCGGAGGACTACCGAAAGTTCTTCGAGTCGGTCGGACGGTCCGGATGAATGCCGAGGCCGCCATGCGGCTGGCGTTGCAGGCCGCACGAACCGTCGAGGGACGCACGTACCCCAACCCGCCGGTTGGTGCGGTCGTGTTTCGCGGTGAGCGTGTGCTGGGCCGAGGTGCTACCCGACCGGTGGGGGGCGCGCACGCGGAGGTGGTTGCGCTCGAGGCGGCCGCGCGACGCTTCGGCGAGCGGAGTCTGCGCGGTGCTGCGATGGCGGTCACTCTCGAGCCGTGTTGCCATGTCGGGCGCACCGGCCCCTGCACGGGGGCGATTGTAGAAGCCGGACTTCGTCGAGTCTACGTTGGCCATACCGATCCCCATCCGGGGGTTGCCGGGCGAGGTCTGCGCGGACTGCGTCGCGCCGGGGTCGAGGTGGCGGTTGGCGTGCTCGAAAGTGAATGCCGCAGCCAGCACCGCGGATTCTTGACGGTATGTGATCTTCGAAGACCGTTCGTGATGCTGAAACTCGCGAGTTCACTCGACGGACGCATCGCGCTCTCCGGTGGGGAGAGCCGGTGGATCACCGGACCGCAGGCTCGTGCGGTCGGGCACCGGCTTCGCGCACGATCCGACGCAATCCTGGTTGGCTCGCTGACGGTACAGGCCGACGATCCGGAACTGGTTGCGCGCCGCGGGGACCGGATCGTTGCCCGACCGATTCGAGTCCTAGTCGACTCGCAGTTGCGCGTTCCAGCGAGTGCCAGGTTGTACACCGAGGGCGCTGACCGCACCTGGGTGTTGTGTGGGGAATCGGCCGCCGCGTCGAAACGCAAAGCAATCGAGCGGCTCGACGCGCGCGTGCTGACGCTCGCCACGCGCGACGGGCACATCGACCTGAAACCGGCTCTTTCGCGTCTGGCACGCGAGGGACTGACCCAGGTTCTCGTTGAAGGCGGCGGTGAGCTGGCGGCCGCGTTGTTGCGCCGGAAGCTCGTCGATGAAATTCACTGGTTTGTGGCACCGCGCGTTCTGGGCGGGGAAGGGCGGGCTTCCATGGGCGCGCTTGGGCTGTCGCGGCTGCTCCGGTCCCCCGAAGTGGAGGCGCGCGTGGGTAGAGTGGGGCGCGATGTGTACATTCGCGGGCACGTCCATTACTCGGACGGCAAGCCGAGTGGCCAGCTTGGGGGGCGTCGATCGTGAACCAATATCCGAGTTCTGAAGATGCATCGGGCCTGCGCTTCGCGGTGATCGTGTCGCGCTTCAACCATCTGATTTCCGCCCGGCTACTCGACGCGTGTACCGATACGCTGACTTCAAAGGGTGCAAGCCCCGAACAGATCGATGTCGTGTGGGTTCCCGGCGCCTTCGAGATTCCGCTCGCGGCTCGGGTGCTCGCAGCGAGCGGTCGCTATGACGCGTTGGTTACACTCGGATCGGTCATTCGGGGAGGCACGCCACATTTCGATTACGTATGCATGGGTGTGACGGACGGCCTTCGCGAAGTGATGCGCGACACGTCGGTTCCGGTCGGGTTCGGCGTGTTGACCACTGACGACGTTGCACAGGCGCTCGATCGCGCCGGCGGCGATCACGGTAACAAGGGCGAAGACGCCGCTCTTGCCGCGATCGAGATGGCGCAATTGATGCCGCGTCTTTGCAGGGCTCCGGGAGCCGCGCATTGAGTCGTTCAGGTCATGCGACGCGTCGGAGTTCGAGACAACTCGCGCTTCAGACGCTGTACGCACGAGATTTGGCCGAGAAAGCCGTGTCCGAGCCAGCGCCGCCAATCGAGGAAACTTTCGGGCGCGTGGCCGAAAACTTCGACCTGCCCGAAGGTGCGCGGGACTTCGCGCTCGAACTGGCACAGGGAACGGTCGCGAATCTCGCGCAAATCGATGAACTGCTGACACAAAACGCCACAAACTGGAAGCTCTCGCGAATGGCCGCCGTCGATCGAAACATCTTGCGGTTGGCCGTCTTTGAAATAACCCAAACTGCGACACCTGTATCGATCGTTCTGGACGAAGCGATCGTGTTGGCAAGAAAGTTTGGTGCAGATTCCTCCCCGGGGTTCGTCAACGGTGTGCTCGATGCGGTCGCTCGCCAGATCGAGCTGGGGAGCGATTGCGTAAACACGGCACAGGAGCGCAGTTGAAACCAGTCTTGACGGTGAAACTGGAATCGGACCCGCTCGAACGCATTCGGGCAGAGGTGATCGTCGTGGGAGTCGCCCCGACGGACCGCCCCCTGCGGGGTGGGGCGGGGTACGCGGATTGGAGATTGTGCGGTGGCTTGTGGAAATTGGTGTCCTCGGGGCGAATCTCGGGTGCGCGCGGTCAGGCCTCGCTGGTCATTCCCGGCGGCGGGCTGCAAACCCGCTTGCTGCTCGTACTCGGTTTGGGACCGCGGCATTCCCTGACGATTTCCGAATGGCAGGAGTTCGGTCGCGACGCGATCGATCGCTCGATGGGTCTCCGGGCCGAAACTGTTGCGCTCGCGATCGTACAAGACGCATTTGTCGATCGGCCGACGGCCGACCGATCTACAGACGGCCGATCGACAGAAGACCGATCGACAGTAGACAGGGAGCGAATAGAAGCAGTCGGCGGACTCATTTCTGGCGCCGCGAACGCCGTGCTGGCAAGGCGCACGGGTCTGGGCCTCGCCATTCTGGGATCGTCTTTGACCGTACCCGAGGCCACTGCGGTTCCAGCAGGGGTCGAAGTACGCCTGCTGGGCTCCGTGCCTTCGCATTGATTCCAGTCGACTGCGACCGGCAGGCAGGCTGTCGTTTCGCGCCGCGTTCAAGGGAATTCTCCCGTCCGCCGATTCCAATAGCCGGTACACCCGATCGGAAAATACTGGCTTCGCTGCTGGCCTCCACGGGCCGGGACTAGCCCAGTCGATTCGACGCGGGTGCGTTCTTTGTTGTGTGAGTGTTTTACGGAGTCTCGTCGGATGAGCTTGGTCGGAAGCCTCGAGGATCTGGGTCTGGGAGATATTCTCCAGATTGTCAGCCTGTCTCGGAAATCCGGTCTGTTGATGATTCACTCGGAAGAAGGCGAAGGTCGCATCGTTTTCTGCGACGGTTTGGTTCGCGCTGCGTTCGTCAAAGGAGAAGCCAACGACCTGCGCGATCTGCTCCTGAGGACGGGTTTCGTGGCCGACGCCGAATTCGCGAAGGCGAGTGAACTCGCGGCGGCACGCGGAGTGCCGCTCGACGAGATCATTCCCGAATGTACTGGGCTGACCAAGGAACGCCTGGACTCGCTGCGTCGCGAACACATCGAGCGCTCGGTGTTTCGCATCTTCTCGTGGCAGGGCGGGGAGTTCAGCTTCGAAGTGCGCGACCAAGTCGACCCGCGCGATTCAGAGATCCTGCTTTCGACCGGTATCAATGCCCAGTACCTGACCATGGAAGCGACTCGGATGGACGACGAGGGTGAGCGCTCCGAAACCGACGATCCCGACGACGAGAGTTTCGAGATCGAACAGGTTGACGAAGCGTTGGACGAGGAACCGTTTTTCAGCGGTGAGGCCATAGGCGATCCAATCGCTGCGCCCATTCGCGAGCCATTTTCGGATCCGTTCTCTGCGGCAACTTCCGCGCCAATCGCGCACACAGCGAATCAAGTCGAGCTCGAACCCGACGCTACCGGTCGAGACTGCGAGCCGCCCGCTGACACGGTTCAGGACACCCACGAGATTCCCGGTTCTCAGCCGCTTCGCGACCGCGCAGGCGCTGAAGCTTTCGAAATTGTCGCACTCTCAGCAGCACGGCGCGTGGAAAAGAATGATCCGTTGTTTTCGACGGACGCGGGATCCCGGGAACACGCCGAAATAGCTCGGGCCGGCCGAAGGCGACCGGTGTGTCTGATCGCGATTGACCCGGAGCTCGGCGCGATCGAATGGCAGAAAGCGAACCTCGCCGACCTTTTTCAGCGAGTTCATATCTTCCAGAGCAGTGAAGCCGGCATCGCAAGAATTCGGCAATACCTGGGGCGGGGCGATGTCCCCGTCGCGCTGGTCTCGAGTGAGCTCTCGCAAGATCCCGCGCTCGGATTCAGTGAGGTCGGGGAATTCGTACGACGCTTGAAACAACAGGCACCGAATATGCCGGTTCTCGTCAGCTGGGTAGAGGGCGAGCAGGAGATTTCGGTCCCGCTCGCCGATGCGATGATTCGTCGACCCAACCCCGCATTCATCGGAGGCAGACGCTCCGGAAAAATACTCGAAGCTGCCGTAGTCAATCTTCGCGCCGACATGTGCGAATGGCTCGATGGCGCACCGCAGGCGGTGCCCCAAAGCAGCGCACCCGTCCACGCTGCGCCGCCCATCTCTCGGATGTCGCCAGAAGAACCCGCATCGGGCCTGCAGCGGTTGCGTGAAACCAGCCAGCGCATGCGGGATCCCGATACGCGCGGCGAAGTGCTGTCTTTGGTTCTCGATTTTGCGGCCGAGAGTTTTGCGCGTGTGGCGATTTTCATGGTGCGCGACGAAACCGCGGTCGGGATTGCGCAACGCGGCCTTCCTGCTGCGGGTGGGCCTGACGACGACGAATTTTCTGGACTCGAGATCGCGGCTGCCGACGTCGAGTGGTTTGCCCGCGTGATCGAGGGGCGAAGCGCGATTGCGCAAGCCCCACTTGGCGATGGGGATTGGGCACTCTCGTTGCGGTTGGGTGACCGATCGCCGACCCAGGCCTACATCGCGCCGATCGAGAGCGGGGGGCGTGTGGTTGCACTTCTATACGCGGATAACCTGCCCGCCGGTGGGCCGATACCCGATACGACAATCCTCCAGATCGTGCTTCACGAGGCGGGCCTCGCACTGGAGCGGGCGCTGCTCGAGCGCGCGCTGGCGCGCGTCGAAAACGACACATCCAGCTGAACCCCCGCGGGCCATTGCCCGGTTTGCTCCCGACGCAGGAGAACCACTGGAAGGTTGAAATCGAGCCAGCGGTACACCTCTCGGACGCGCAAACAACATCGGAACCTATCGGGTTTTCGCTGCTCGCGAATTCCAGTGAACGACCAGATCGCCTCAAGAAACCCAGCTGGCATCCGATATAGACAGCGGACCGATTTCGCTCACTAATTCGGCCAGGGGGGGCCTGTGAAGCACATCCTGATCGTAGAAGATTCGCCTACGATGCGGGCCTTGTTGTGCTCGGCTCTCGAGGGGCTGGACACACCGGTCAAGGTCACCGAAGCGGAAAATGGTTTTGCGGCGCTTCGTTGCCTCCCGCGAGAATCGTTTGATTTGGTGGTCACTGATATCAATATGCCAGATATCAACGGGCTCGAACTCGTTTCGTTCGTCAAGAGCAACGCGGCCTACCGATCGATTCCCTTGATCATCATCTCGACCGAAGGCTCCGAACGCGATCGCACGAAGGGCGTCGGTTTGGGGGCGGATGCGTACATCGTCAAGCCCTTTGACCCCGAGGAATTCCGGGAAATCGTCACCGACCTGCTTCAGCGTGCGCCGGGTTGCGGGTAGAGCCAGTGGCCGTGCGCAGCTCCAAATCGGGTGGCCGCAAGACCACCAGCCGCAAAGCGAGTCAGGAGTTCGTCTCTGAGGCGGAGGAGATTCTCGAGCGAATGCGCTCGGATCTCGCGGATCTCGATGATCAGCGCAGCGGCAGTCGGGATGTCGACCCGGAGCTCATCAACGGACTATTCCGTTCTGCCCATTCGCTCAAGGCGCTGGCGGGCATGTTCGGCCTCGCTGCGATCCAGGATCTCTCCCATCACCTCGAAGACGTGCTCGACTGCATGAGGCTCGGTCGCGTATCGGTGGACTCGCCGGCCATTGGCATCATCGACGAGGCTGTCCGGGTCTTCGCCAGCCTACTCGAAGCGGTCGGGGATCCGCAGGGACTCCTTGCGGTGTCAGCTGAGGATCTATCGATACGGATTCAAGCCATCGTGAAGCCACCCGAAAACGAAATCGACGCTTTCGGCTCGCTCGACATCGATGCGTCGCTGCTGCGGACGCTTACCGAGTACGAAGAGCATCGACTCAGCGAGAACGTTTCGCGGGGGCGCCACATCGCGCTGGTCGACTCGGCGTTCGAGATCATCTCGTTCGAAGAGGGACTCGGAGCCATCTCAGCGGCGGTCCGCGAAGTGGGCGAGGTCATCTCAACCCTTCCGGCACCCGGCAATACGCCCGAATCGCAGATTCGTTTTTCGCTGCTGGTCGGGACTGATCTTCCGCTCGATGGGCTGATTCAACACCTCGACGACCCGGCGGTCACGGTCCGATGTGTGCTGGGAGGCCATCTGGGATCGGAGCAGCCGGTTCAACCAGAGGCGTCGGAGGAGTCGACAGAAATTCCACAGCTCGACCCCGTCATCGAATCGCTGCGTTCGATCGGCGAAACCGTGCGCGTCGACATTCGGAAGCTCGACGAACTGATGAACCTGGTGGGAGAGCTGGTAATCCAGCGTGTGTCGATCGCAGAGATATCGAACCGTCTGGTCGCTGAGCCCGAAACTGCGCGTATCGGCGGCGAACTGGCCAAGATCCACAAAGCGCTCGACCGCCAGCTCAAGGGGATACAATCATCGGTTCTCGAGGTTCGGATGGTTCCAATGCGCCAGGTCTTCGACAAGGTGTCGCGGGTCGTGCGTACACTTCGCCGCGAGCTGAACAAGGACGTTCGACTCGAAGTATCGGGTGCCGACACTGAGCTCGACAAGCTCATCGTCGAGGATCTCATCGATCCGTTGATGCACATCGTCCGAAACGCCGTCGATCACGCGATCGAGCCCCTCGACGAGCGGCTCGCGGCCGGGAAGCCGCCGCAGGGGACCGTGCGGATCGACGCGTTCCAGCGGGGCAATCATGTTGTCATCGCCGTCGCTGACGATGGCTGTGGCATCGACGCGGTCCGGCTCGAACAGCAAGCTGTGCAGCGTGGGATCATCTCGTCCACCGATTCCCTGACCGAAAAGGAAGTTTTCGATCTGATCTTCGAACCGGGTTTGTCGACCCGCGACGAGATTACCGGGACCAGTGGTCGCGGCGTTGGGATGGACGTCGTTCGCGTCAATATCACATCGATTGGTGGTGTCGTTGATGTCGAATCGACTCCGGGTCGGGGTACGACGATCTCGATGACGCTACCGATCACATTGGCGATCATTCAATCGCTGATCGTCGCGGTCGGCCGACACCGATTCGCGATACCCATGAATTCGGTACTGGAAACACTGCTCGTCGATGACGACGAGATCCAACGCAGTGAGGGGCGGGAGCTGTTGAACCTGCGCGGGGAAGCGCTGGTGTTACGGCGCCTCGCTTCGGAGTTCGATGTCGAGCCCGATGAGTCGGCTGGAAAACAGTTTGCAGTCGTCATCGGGATGGGTGAGCTGCGGATCGGTCTGCTGGTCGATCGTCTCGAGGGCCAGCAGGACACGGTGATCAAGCCGATTCAGGGTCCAATTCGTTCAATACGCGGAATCGCAGGAGCGACGGAACTGGGCGCACAGGACGCGGTACTCGTGATCGACGTCTCGACTCTGGTCGAGGACGCTGTTCGGCGGAGGGATGTGGCATGACCGGCGAAACACAGTACAGCGACTCTCAGCACAGGGAATGGGAACGCTTGGCGAAGGCTGCAGCAGACCGTGGCGCCGACGTCGCCGCAGTCGACGAGGTCGCCCAGCTATTGAGTTTCGAACTCGATAACGCGCCTTACGCGGTCCCTGTCGACAGCGTGCGCGAGATCGTCCGCATGCGACCGATTACTCCCGTTCCACGGGTTCCGGAATCTGTTCGCGGCGTGATCTCGCTGCGTGGTGAAATCATTGAAGTCGTCGACATTTGTCGTCGGTTGAAGCTCAAACCGATCGAGTTGAGCCGACGGACGCGGATCATCGTCGTGAACCTGGAGAGTGGACAGGCGGCTGCGATCCTGGCGGATGCAGTGAAAGCGGTACTGAGAGTTCCCAAGCAGGCGATTCGGCAGGCGACCGCATCGGACTCTGGGGCGATCGAGTCGCTGTGTGCGGTCGGAGACCGCTTCGTTTCATTGATCGAATTGAATCGGGTGCTCGCAATCCATGCATGAAGTGGCAGCAGCCTATCGGTCACAGAACCAGGTAACGCTCGGCTGTTTCGAGGTCGGAGGGCGCCTGATCGCGATCGATGTCGCGCACATCCGGGAGGTCGTTCGCTGGCAGCCCGTGACGACGCTCCCCAACTCGCCACGTCTGATCGAGGGAGTCATCGACTTGCGGGGAGCGGTCGTACCGGTCGTCGATCTGGGGCGCGCGTTGGGCGGCGGGCCGGTCGACGTGAGCCAGCGGGCGCGAATTGCCGTCACCGAGATCGATTCCTTTGTCTTGGGGTTGGGCGTCGATGCCGCGGTCGAAGTTCTCCAGGTCGATGCGAGCTCGTTGGAAGACCCGCCCTCGCTGGTGACACATGCCGGATACGATGCGGCCCGGGCGATCGTCCGCCGCCCAGATTCGGAACCGATCGTTGTTCTGTCGGTGGAATATCTGCTCGAGAGCATCTACCGATCGGCCCTGCCGGAACGGGGGGTCATGCAATGAGCGCCGTTGTCCTTCCGGGCCCCGCTGACTTTCAAAAACGGGTCATCGGATTGTCCTACTGGGTATCGATCCCAGGTCTCACCATCGTTCTCGCGTTCTTGATGAGCCTGCTGCGGCTCACTTCAGAACAGTGGGAGTGGTTCCTGACAATCACCGGGATCTACGCGGTCTGCATCGCGTACCCCATGATGCGCTATCAGACCCGTGTGCTCGCTCCGATCACGATTTTTCTGTCGCGGCGAGTTCATCCGGCCGGGGCCATGCAGGCGGGTGACGAGTCCCGCAGTGGCTCGGGGCCAATCGAAACCGAAAAACGGCTGGCGTTCGCGGCGACCATCGATCTTCCCCGGCGAATGGCCCTGATGCAGGCGGCGGGGTGGATCTTTCCATGCGTGTTCTTGTCGAGCGTCATGGCGATTCGCTTCGTTGGTTTCGGCTGGGTCGAGATGGCTGTGGTCGCGCTGGCTGGCGTCGCTGCCGGGTTCGTCGCGGGGAGCTTCCTGTTGTTCCTGGTGAAGCGCGCGGCGGCTGATGTGCGGTCGGCACTCACAATGGAGATCATCGATCCCGACGAAAGGCGCGATCTCATTCGCCCGATGTCGTTACACAGCAAAGTCGTGACATGCGTGACCGGCGTGGCGGTTATTCCGATCGTGTTTGCCTTGGCGCTGTCGTTTTCGAACGCCTCCAAAAGAGTGGAGTCCTTTACAATCCAATGGCAATTTCGTGTCCTGAAGTCAGTAGCACTGGCGCTAGAGCATGAAGATTTTGAAAGTGCGCGGGCTTCGTTTCTCGGCGATCCTGCGGTGCTGCCGGCACCATTGGATCTGGTGATCCTCGACCGCGCCGTGGCTGGCAATCGCTCGGGCCTTCTGGCCCATGAGTTCGCGAGTATCCAGAGCGCGATCGACTCCGGGGTTGAAGCCGGTGACAGCATGGCGTTTCGGTCGGAAAGTGTGTTCGCCTGGCGTTCGCTTGGTGGTGATCGGTTGCTGGTCGCCCGGACCCCACGGGACGGTCTGTCGCTCGGAGTGGGCCGAATCTTGATCCAGTTTTCCGTGCTGCTCGCGATTGCCACGCTGGTCGGTTGGGCGCTCGCTCGACTGCTCGCTGGCGATGTCGTCAGTTCCGTCTCGTTGCTCCGCGGTGAGGCGGAGAGGATGGCTTCGGGAGACTTACGGCGCGGAGACACGTTCGAATCCGAAGACGAAATGGGCGAGCTATCGCGCGCGTTCGCCGGCATGGCGACCTCGCTGCGCATCACCGTCTCCCGGGTGGCAGAAGCGGCCGATCGAATCGAAGCGACCGCGACTGAAACGGCCGCAGTATCCGAAAGTGTCGCCGCGGTAACCGCTGACCAGGTCGCCGGAATTCAGCAGGCATCCATATCGATGGAAGCCATCAATGTCCAAGTGGGTGAAATCGCAGATTCGGCGCACGCTCTGAATGGATCAGTCGAAGAGTCGTCGAGTTCGATCCTGGAACTCGGGGCCTCCGGGCAGGACCTCAACGAAACGGCTGAGACATTGTCGGCGCGTGTCGAGGAGGTTTCTGACTCGATCGCGCTGATGGTTCGAAGCGTTCAGCAGATCTCCGAAATTACGGCTTCCCTCGCTGAAGCCTGCGATGACACCTCTTCATCGATGGAGGAGATGGCCGGCTCGTTGCGCGAATCCGACGCCACAGCTGAGGAGACCGCGCGTCTTTCCCGAGAGGTCGTCAACAGTGCCGAAAGCGGTCAGGACAAAGTCCGCCAGACGATCGACGGCATGGACGCGATTCGTGTCGCCACTGAGACCGCTGAGCAGGTGATTCGAAACCTGGGAGCCCGCACCGACGAAATCGGTGCGATCGTCGACGTCATCGACGACGTGGCGGACGAGACAAACCTGCTGGCCCTGAATGCCGCGATCATCGCCGCGCAGGCGGGCGAGCACGGCAAGGCGTTTTCGGTCGTCGCCGATGAGATCAAGGACCTCGCGGACCGTGTGTTTGCATCGACCAAGGAAATCGGAAGCCTGATTCGGGCCGTACAGGACGAGGGAAGCAACGCGATCGGCGCGATCGAGCTGGGGACGCAGAGTGTTGCATCCGGTGTAGATCTGTCGGCGGAAGCCGGTCTGTCCTTGGAGGAAATCACGCGCGCATCGCGCGAAAGTGGTTCGCGAATTTCTGAAATCGTTGGCGCGATGCGCGGCCAGGCGGCTGCCGCTTCTCACGTCGTGGGACTGATGGAACGGGTCGCCAGTGGCGTCGAGCAGATTCGGGGAGCTGCGGCTGAACAGGAATCCGGCAACCAGGTGGTGTATCGCGGCGCTACGACCATGCGGGAAGTCGCTCACCAGGTGCGCAGCACGACAGAAGAGCAGGCGAGGGGGTCCGGGCGAATTCGGGAGAGCGTCGAAGAGGTTCGCGACGCGGTCGAACAGATCAATTCCGCGTTGCAGGAACAATCCGCTGCGTGCCAAACGGTGGTTGCCTTCCTCGAGGAAGTGTACTCGCGGACGCGGTCGAACACCGAATCTACACGCCGTATGGACGATGCAACCAAGGGGCTGCTGCGCCAGTCTAAACAGCTGCGAGAAGATCTCCAGCGCTTTCAGATCTGACGAGTCTGGATCTGCAGTGCGAAGAAGCAGACGATGTATCGATGAGGGATGATCGAGCGATGACTTCTGAACCGATCGAACGGAAATCGGGAGAGTGCAGATGATTGCAGCATGCCCTCGCTGCAGTGCGCGCTATCGCATCGAAGCCGAGCGATTGGGTTCAGACGGCGTCCGCCTCAGATGCTCGCGTTGCGAGTCGGTTTTTCGCGTGCGCCCACCCGTCGTTCCAGCCGTTTCACAGCTCGAGCCAGATCGCAAACAACCAGCCGACCGGGTCAGCCAGAGTGAACCGGCTCCGCCTGTCGCGAGCAGCCCGACGCCAGCCGTGCGAAATCACCTGGCCGACTCCCGCGCGCCCGCCCGCCGAGACGAGACCAGCGCGGATTCCGGTATTGGGGACCGAACTCGGCTGGTGTTGATCGCGGATCCCGAGGTCGAAGCCGGCAGGGCGACGGCCCATGCGGTCGCCGACTGGGGCCTCACTCCGGTTCTCGTTCACGACGGCGTCGAGGCGATCATGAGCATCCAGCGGATGCTGCCGAGAGTGGTCGTGATGGACGCGGCACTTCCGAAGATGTTTGGTTTTCAGGTTTGTGAAGTACTGAAACGAAACGAAAGCCTGCGCGATATCCACGTCGTGCTCGTAGGCGCTATCCACAACCGCGCGCGATATCGACGACCCCCGATTGAACTGTACGGCGCCGACAGCTACGTCGAGCGGCACGAGCTCCTGAAGCAGCTGCGGGGCATCTTGAGTGGCATCGGAATGCCGACAAGCGAAGTCTCGCGCGGGGCTCCAGCCCCGGTTCCAGAGCCACGGCCCGTCGCCGCAGCAGAGCCCGCGGCTGCGCCGCAGCCGGTCGCAGCGCCACCGGTCGCACCGCCACTGGTCGCACAGGGATTTCAGCCCGCCGCGCACCCAATCGCGCCCGAGCTGCCGCAACCACTCGCCGCGCCGCCAGCTTCTCCCTCTCCGTCAACGAGCGAACCGATGCAAGAAGTGGACAGAAGCTCGCGTTCCGAGGTTCCGCCTACGATGCGCGATCCGAGAATTGCCGACGCGGAGCGCCTGGCACGCATCGTCGTGTCGGACATCATCCTGTACAACCAGCAAAAATTCGACATTGGAGTGCGGGACGGAAACGTACTCGAGTTGATGGCGTCGGACCTCGCCGAGGGTCGGTCGCTATTCGATAGTCGTGTCGAGCAGAGTGTCCGCGGGCAGCGAGATTTTCTAGCCGAGCGCCTGGTTGAAGTAGCGCGCGAACGGGGAATGTCATGAACCTCGAGTTCAGCGATCGCGATCGGGAAAGTGTTATCCGCGATCTGCGCGATTCGGACGAAGAAGTGCGGCGACTAGCGGTCGAGCGGGTCGAAGCTCTTCCGAGTGATGTCGGAATCCTCTGTCTGGTCGATTGTCTCGGAGATCCGAGTTGGCGCGTGCGCAAGGCTGCCGTAGAACGTCTCGTGGCGCGCAGCGAATCGGAGCAGGTCGCAACCGCGCTGGTCGCCTCACTGGCGGACGGTGAGAACCCAGGTCGTCGAAACGCGGCGGTCGAAGCTCTCGTCAAGTGTGGCAACCGGGTGGTTGAGCAGTTGTTGGCTGCCACGTCGAGCCCTGACGAAGACGTGCGCAAGCTCGTGGTCGACGCGCTGGCGGGCATCGCGCAGCCGAGATCGCGCAAGAAACTGCTAGAGATGCTGTCTGACCCCGATCCGAATGTACGCGCGGCCTCCGTTGACGCGCTTGCAGTAGTCGCTGGAGATGGCGTCGCTCAGGCATTGCTTCGCGCTGCGACCGCGGTCGACGAAGACCCGCTGGTTCGTTTTTCGGCGATTCGCGCCCTTGGATCACTGGAATTTCCGGTTCGAGCAGCCGACCTGGGATCGATTCTCGATGACTCGGTGCTCGGGGCTGCGGCACTGCTTCTGTTGGGTCGGGCAGACGACGACGAGCAAGCTGTTGCGGTCCTGCTGAAGGCACTGTCATCGCCGACGCGGTCGAAGCGTGAAGCTTCTATGCGTTCACTGCTCGGAATCGTCGCTTTGGCAGAGCCGGCGTTCGAGCGCGAGGTCGTCGAAGGCATTCGCGGGGCCTTCGCAGCCGACGACCAGATCGTGGCCAACGCGGTCGATCATCTGGCCAACGCAGATCTCTCGGCGTCCCTGGTTCTGGTGCAGTTCCTGGGTCTGGTGGGTGCCGAAGAGGCCGTGATTCCAGTCCTGATTGCGGGGCACGATGAAGCCTTGTCGCCCATAGCACTATCGACTCTGCTCTCCCTGGAGTCCTCGGAGCGAATCATTGATGCGAGCTGGTCCACATTCGATGTGGCATCTCGACGCCTGGGTTGTGAATTGTTTGGCCAGACCGATGGAGCGCCAAGTTCGGTTCGTCTGCTCTCGGCGCTCGAAGACCCTGCGGGCGAGGTGCGCACTGCAGCGGCGCGCTCTGTCGGACATCGGAAACTGGCTTCCGGACTCGTTCCGTTGATTCGGCGACTCGTCGAGACAGCAACCGATGATGATTTCGAGAGCGACGAGGAACACTTCGCAGTGATCGAGGGACTCACGACACTCGCCAAGTCGTCGCCTTCGGTAGGGGAGAGCCCGGTTTCACGGCGAGCGATCGAATTGCTGACGGCGTCGTTGGAAGGTGCGGCGGAAGCGGTCCGGTTGGCGATTGCGATTGTGATCGGACGCATCGGGGGACACGAGGGCTGTGAATCAGCCGAATTCCTGCTTCGCGACCCGAGCGCCGTGGTCCGTCGCGCTGCGGTCGAGGCGTTAGCGCAGCTAGAACCCGGCGCCGAGACCGAGTCACTGCGGCTGGCGCTCGCCGATGAATCAGTGCTGGTTCGAATTGCTGCTGCGCGGGTTCTGGGTGCGTCCGGCAACGAGTTCGTAGTCGACGATCTAGCGCGTCTTGCGGTCGACGAAGACTCGAGTGTTCGAGCGGCTGCTGTCTTGTCTATCGTGACGCGCTTCATTCGGTCAGAAGATGAACATCATTTCAGCGTCGCGCTTCGTGTGGTCGACGAGGCGCTCCAGGACGACGCGCCGGTCGCGCTCTCTGCGATCGAGGCGCTGTGCGATGTTGGTGGGCCGCAGACCGCACGTGCGACAAGCCTGCTCGATCGGCCGGAACCCGAGCTGGTTCGTCAAGCGATTCGCTGTATCTCGATCCACTCGGAAGATTCAGCACTGGAGTTGCTGCTCGACCTGATCGCGCATCCGGATTGGTCTGTTCGCGCAGAGGCGATCCGGGCCGTGGCTGATCGCCGTATGGTACGTGCAGTTCCCGCCATTTTGCGTGGGCTGGAAACGGAGCAAGACGACTTCGTTCGCGAAGTGACTCTGCAAGCTCTCCAACGGCTCGAAAGCGGCGTCGCATGAGTGCGCTTCATAAACAAGACGAATTCGTCCTGAGCGACGCCGAGTTCCGGATGTTCGCAGAACTCGTTCGATTGCATTGTGGTCTCCACTTCAGCGAGGATTCGCGGTTTCTGTTGGAGAAGCGCCTCGCCCGGAGGCTGCGAGAACTCGATGTTGCAAGCTTCGCGGCATATCACTTTCGCCTGCGGAATCAGGGGCCTGGTGACAATGAACTCTCGATGCTGATCGATGAGCTGACGACCAACGAGACCTACTTTTTCCGGGAATTCGGCCAGCTCCGTGCTCTGACCCACGAAATCTTTCCTGAACTCCAGGCGGATCGATCCGACGCCACTGCGTCGTCGCTCACGTCACGAGGCTCGCCGACGGCCAAAAGAAGGCCCATCAACATCTGGTGTGCCGGATGTTCGAGCGGTGAAGAACCCTATTCGATCGCAATCATGGCGCGCGAAGTCGGAATGCGACCGGGTGTGGATCTCCGAGTCTATGCATCCGACATCTCCACCCGAGCACTGCGTAAAGCGCGGCAGGGTGTATACCGCGAGGCTTCGTTTCGAGAAACCAATGCCTCATTGCGGGACAAATACTTCGTTGAAAAAGATCGGCTGTGGCAAATCTCGAACGAGATCAAGAAGGATGTCGATTTCATCCATTTGAATCTCCTGGATCGCTCGAAAATCGCGTTGCTCGGTTCGATGGACGTAATTCTGTGCCGAAACGTGATCATCTATTTCAACGCCGAAACCAAGTGTCAGGTGATCAAGACCTTCCATGACAAGCTTCGTCCCGGGGGTCACCTGCTGCTGGGGCATTCCGAGTCCTTGATCAATCTCTCGACCGAGTTCGAGCTACGTCATTTGCGAAACGATCTCGTGTATCGACGACCATTGCCCGGTTTTGCCAGGAAAGACCCATGGCATGTTGCCGCGCAGGAGGCGATTTCGGTCCATGATGAAGTCGAGAAGGGACGATGACCCGGCACGCGCTGATACGAGTCCTGGTCATCGATGACTCGGCGTTCAGCCGTCAAGCCATCACGCAAATGCTCGAGGCGTCGCCGTTAGTCGAAGTCGTAGGTGTGGCGCGCGACGGTGAGGAGGCACTTCGAAAGACGCTCGAGCTTCAGCCGGATCTGATCACACTGGACCTCGAGATGCCGCGCATGGACGGATTCACCTTCCTCCGCATGGTCATGAGCAAACATCCCACGCCGGTGATGGTGATCAGCGGGAGGACCGGTGAGGAGAACGTCTTTCGGGCTCTGGAACTCGGCGCTGTCGATTTCATTTCGAAGCCCACGCCCCACGCCGATCCGGAGATTGTCTCGATTGAACATGAGCTGATTCGGAAGGTCCACGCGATTCGCGAGCTGCGAATCGACAAGGTGCGCGATCGACTCACAGCGATGCCGCCGACGGTGAGTCGGCCGCCGGGGACGCCGTCACGCAGCGCGAAGGTAGTTGTCATCGGCTCGTCCACAGGTGGCCCGGCCGCGCTGATGCAGATATTTGGAGCGTACACTGAAGCCCCCAACTGTGCGTTCCTGGTAGCGCAACATATGCCGGCTGGCTTTACCAGCGGTTTCGCCGAGCGGATCAATCGCCTCACGCCGATGCAAGCGTCCGAGGCGCGGGGCGGAGAGCCGCTCGTGCCCGGAACCGTTCTCGTAGCACCGGGTGGGAAACATATGGAACTCGAGACCGTCGCTGGAAAGACGCTGACGCGTATCGTCGCCAACCGGAGCCAAGACAAGTACACGCCCTCGGTGGATCGGTTGTTCGGGACGGCAGCCAAGGAAGTGGGATCTGGACTACTCGCCGTCGTGCTCACCGGAATGGGAGACGACGGCAGGGCCGGTGTGACTGCCGTCAGCCAGTGCGGCGGCGATGTGATTGCCGAATCAGAAGAGACCGCAGTGGTATTCGGGATGCCACTGCAAGCCATCCGAACAGGAGTGGTAGGCCAGGTACTTCCACTCGGTGAAATTGCAGCCGCAATCGGAAACGGACGAAACGAGCTGAATCGAGCCAAGAGAGGCCCGCTATGAGCAGCGATCGCAACGAGATTTTTTCGCGAGGTGAAGAGTTCTTGCAGCTCTTCACGCGCGGAGCAGATTTTACCAGAGAGCTACTCGTCGAAAACGAGCGACTGCGCAGCGCTCTGGCTCGATTCGAAAACGAACAGTCTGCCGCCGCTCGCTCACCCGAGGAATGGGATAAGTATCGACACGAGTTGATGTCTCGGCTCGAGGACCTCGAAGCGGAATACGAAACGGTTCGAGTTCGCCTCCATCAGGTCGAGGAGGAAAATCAACAATTTGCCGAGCGCTATCTAGAAATCGAAGAAGAGAACAACAATCTCGCGAATCTCTACGTTGCAAGCTACCAGCTTCACTCGACCCTGGATCTCGATGAGGTCGTCAAGATCATCGTGGAGATCGTGATCAATCTGGTTGGAGCCGAAGTCTTCGCCGTCTATCTGCTCGATGGAAACTCCGGAGAACTCGGTGTCGCTGCTTACGAAGGGGCGGATCCGGAACAGTTTCCGAGTTGTGCCGAAGGTAAGGGGGTGCTTGGCAAAGCGCTCGAATCGTCCGAACCCAGTTGTTGGGATCCGACGCAGACCCCGAACCTCGATCGACCGATCGTTTGTATCCCGTTGCTGGTTCAGGATCGGCCGATTGGCTTGATTTCGATATTCGGCCTGCTTCAACAGAAGAACGGGTTTTCAGCCCTCGATCACGAACTGTTCACGGTACTCGGAGGACACGCGGCGACGGCGCTCTGTGCGGCTCGCTTGTACTCCCAATCCGAGCGCAAGCTGAATACGATCCAGGGCTTCATCGATCTGTTGACGAAGTGACCGGCGAATTGATGGTGGCCAGCGAAACGACAAGGCTGAGAGGTTGAGGATGGACCGACAACGTATCCTGATAGTGGAAGACAGCCCGACAATGCGGCAGTTACTCGTGTTCGCATTGCGGCGTCTCAAAGACGTCGAGATCGTCGAAGCCCACGACGGAATGGATGGCCTGCGGAAGGTATCGAGCGATCACTTCGATCTCGCACTGATCGACATCAACATGCCGGTAATGGATGGACTGAAGCTGATCAGTCTGATCCGTGGTGACGACAGCCTGAGTGCGATTCCGGTCGTCGTGATTACGACAGAGGGTGCCACCGAGGACCGCGAGCGAGCGATGGCGCTAGGGGCCAACGAATATCTCACCAAACCCATACAGGCAAATCGGGTGCTCTCGGTTGTGAAGGGTCTGATGAAGCGCGACTGAGATGGATCGTCTCTGTCAGATCCCGGTTCGGATCTCTCCCCAGATACCTCTTCAGCAGCTGCGGATTGTACTATCAGCTCCTGGGTCGCCTGATCGATCCGGCGAGCCGATTTCTCGCTAGCACCCGTGTGGGACGGCCTCGCCGGAAACTTTGGGCGCCACGCGACATGAACCCCGTCGCGGGAGTCCATGTGCCCGTCCGGCAGGCGATGGGGTCAAAATGATTGGGTTGGTTCTCGGGGCTTCTCATCGCGGACGCGCCGTTGGGCGTTGAGATATGGTACCCACTGAGCTGTGAAGGTTGCCCAATCACGAAGGCGAGCGGTGCTGAGCGGTCTTGCACTAATGGTGCTGGTCGGGACCTCTTGCGGATACACGTTCATCGACTACGAGAGCCCACCCGAAGGGCTGAGCAGCATCTCGATCCAGACCTTCTCCAATGAATCCTATGAGCCGGGAATCGAACTCGTAGTCGCGGACGCACTTCGAAGGGAATTCTTGCGCCGACGGGCATTGTCAGTACTCAATGATCCGACTGCGGCCGACCTGGTTCTGTCGGGCAGAATCGATCCGATCATTACACAGAGCCGAACTTTTTCGTCGGTCGCCCTGGCTCTAGAGTATGACATCACGCTCACCCTCGAAATTGTTGCAACGCTCCGCGACGGCACGCTGATTCCGGTCGAGAAACGGGCGATGATAGAAACCGAACGCTACCTGGCGAGTGCGGACATCGAGGCCACCCGCAAGAATCGCGAAGAAGCGCTCCGAAAGCTCTCTGGCGTGCTTGCGGTACGCACCCACGACATGCTCTACGAAGTGTATCGACCGTGACTCCTGAAGATCTCTACTCCGAGTTGAAGTCGGCACTCATTCGGCCCGCGTATCTCATTGTCGGCGAGGAGTCGCTGTACCGCGAGGAAGCTGTCGATGCGATCAAGCGCGCGGTGTTTCCAGATGGGCCGGTCGATTTCGACTATGAGCGGCTCGACGGGGCGACCGCGCATGGTCCCGCTCTGCAGAACGCGATCGGGACGCTTCCTGTGCTTGCTTCCAGAAGGCTGATCGTCCTGCATGACCCCGAGCCGCTGCGCGGAAAATCGAAGGATCTCGGTGACGCGATCGCCGAATCACTCGAAGTGGTGGCAGCAGGGAGTGACGCAGTGTTCGTCATCGTGGCACCGAAGGTGGACGGCCGTGCACGCTGGGTGAGGCAGCTGGGTGCAAATGCCAGCGTGCGCTGCGACCCACCGAAAGGAGCGCGCGCAATCACGGCGTTCGTCAACGCCGAAGCCAAGCGCCAGCACATTTCCCTGGGCAAGGGAGCCGCTGCGTTGCTTGCCGAGCGAACCGGACCGCATCTGATGATGCTCAGGCACGAGATCGCGAAAGCGGCGCTGTTCGCGGGGCCCGGCGAGGAGGTGACGTCCCGACACGTCGCCGAGGCGACGACCGATGTCGCGGAAGAACCGATCTGGGACTTGACCGATGCGATCGGTGAGGGCCGTATCGCGGACGCGATGGCACTGCTCGCGAAGCTGCTGGGTGCCGGCGGAGCGCCGCCGGCCATCCTGGGCGCGCTCGCGAACCATTTTCGAAAGCTGCTTGCGACCCGAACCGGAGGCAAGGTCGCGGGGGCACCCTTCGCTGTGCGCAAGCTCGAGAATCAGAGCGCCCGATTTTCGCCAGGGCGCTTGGTCAGCTGCATGCGCGCCATTCATCAGACCGATCTGGCACTGAAGGGTGCGGGAGGAATTCCGGCCGAGATCTCGCTGGAGCGACTGGTGATCGGTCTTGTCGGATCAACTGAGCGTCAGCACGGCAACGCGTAGCGAAATACCCGTAGCGGCGTTCTAACGGGGCGAGTTCCAGAACGGCGAAATCTAGCATGAGGTCCGGGCCGGGTGAAACCCTGCGGCCGGCATCGAGGCGTTCCGGCCCTATCGAGTTCAGCCTAAGGCGTTGCAGCGCTTGGCGAGGCGCGAGGCGATCCGGCTCGCGCGCTTCTTCGGGATCACGCCCTTGCTAGCCACACGTCGAAGCACGCCCTCTGCAGAGCGAACCGCGGTTGTGGCCGCGGCTGCATCACCGGAAGCCAGGGCGGTGTTGGCCATCTTGATGACTGATTTTACGCGGGTGCGCGAAGTCTTGTTTCTGGCTGCTCGCTTCACGTCCTGGCGAGCGCGTTTCTTGGCTGACTTGTGGTTGGCCAACTCTCGGGTTCTCCATTGCGGGGGCCGCAGGATAGTGGCTGACGGCATCCGTGTCGACCGGCACCTGAGCGTCGCTGAACGAGCCCCTCCGGGCCACTTCAGAATCATCGCCAATGCACCGATACGCCAGTGGAACCGGTGGGTTCCCGAGGGGATTGCATTGAGGGGTCGCTGGCTAAGATGGGCGGGACGGTTCTGCTGCGCGATCGTGTGGTCGGCCGCGGCGAGCGCACAGCCTCAGCCAGCCGAACGCGCGCAGGATGGCGTCGTTTGGGATGAATCTGGCTCGCTGGCCCGTCAGCGGTCTGAGCTTCCGGGCATGAACGAGGTGCGCGCTGTCTGGAACGCACCGGCAGATTCGCTCGAAAAGAGGGCCACGAAGACCCGCCGGTCGGCGCTGGAGCTGGGGATCTGGAATCTGGATGCCGCTGCGCGCTCTTTGGTCGCATCGGGAAATTCAGAACCCAGCGTCGCACAGGCTCGCGCCGCGATTGCGCTGGCGCCCGACCTCCCGATGGCTCGGATGGCGTTAGCCAGCGCGTTGTTGTTGCAAGAGAAATCGCCTGTCGCCGCTCTTCGGGCGACCTGGGCCGCGCTGGCTGCGATTCCCAGACATCTCGAGGCCTCGGTGTGGTTTGCCGGGATCGGTTCCTACGTGCTCTCGCTCGCGCTGATTTGGGGGGGCCTGCTTTGCCTGGCTGTCTCGGCTGGTGCCGTTGCGCGCCATGCAGCGCACGACCTCGGCGACGCGGTATCGGGTGGGATGCCCGCGTTTGCCAGCGTCGCGTTACTCGCGGCAATTGTCATGCTTCCACTGGCGTTGGGCCAAGGGCTCGTGGGCGCTGGTCTGGGCCTGCTCGGCCTCGCGGCCCTCTACGGTTCGAGGCGCCAATTCTGGGTTCTGATGCTCGCATCCGGCGCCGTTGTGCTCGGGTTGTATCCGGTGGCCCAGGTCGCTGGGGCGGCGTTGACCGCGTATTCGCAAGACTCGGTTGTCGAGGCTTCGTATTCCGCGACCGACGGGTTCGCCACGCCGGTCGATCGCCTCCGACTGGAGCAGGGCGCTGACAGTGACCCACTTGCAGCGCTCGCTCTGGCGGTTACGGAGCGCCGTTCGGGAAACCTCGCGGCCGCCGACGTCCACTACCAGGGGATTCTGGACAACGATTCGAGAAATCAAGCCGTCTTGAACAACGCTGCCAATGTCCGATTGAACTTGGGCGACGTGGATCTCGCTTTGGATTTGTATCAGTTGGCCGCGAAGGTTGGCGATTCACCCCGCGTACTATTCAACCTGTCGCAGGCCTACGGTGCCTCTTTCGCAGTCGATGATCTGGTCCGAACGCTCGCCAGTGCGCAACGACTCGATGGCGATGTGGTTGCAGAGCTGACTCGCCTGCAAGGGAGCGATCAGAAGGGTTTTACCATCGATCTGCCAGTCGATCGGCGGATGCTGTGGGAGCGCGCCTACCATGGGTCGGCTGCGAGCGAGCTGGCTGCCGAGTTTCGTTCGGGTTTTGCGCCGGGACTGCTGGGAAGTCGCTGGTGGATTGCGCTGGCCGCATACGTCCTGGCCGCGATCGTGGCGTCGATCGCGGCCACACGCCTGCGCGCATCTCACCTGTGCCGTCGGTGCGGACGCCGGCTGTGTCCTCGTTGTGATCCGGAATTTGCGGGTGGCGAGACCTGTGAAGGGTGCACCCGTCTTTTTCATCAACCCGAGACGACCGACCGATCGCTGCGACTGGCGCGAATCAACGTGTTGCGTCATCGCGACGCTCGTTTGAGCTTTGCCGTCCTGCTGGTATCGATCCTCGTACCCGGATCCGCCGGAATCTTTGTCCAGCGCCATGGATGGAGCCTGATCGGTTCGGTTTCGGCTGCTTTCGCAATCGCCGCGATCCTGTTTCGCAATGGTGTTGCGGTCGATCCAATGGTGGCGGGATCGGCTGCCCCGGTCGTTTTCGGCGGAATCGCCGCATTGTGCTTGGCAACCTACGCGGTGTCAGTCTGGGCGTCAGTTGCATCGGGGAGGCGCTCGTAGCCGTGTCTGTGTCGCTCCGCGGAAATCTCAAGGATTTTGGTATTGCCGATGTCTTCCAGTTGATCGGCCAGCAGCGCAAGACCGGCATTCTGGAATTTCAGGGGCAAGGTGAGCGGATCCAGTGCTTTTTCGATCGCGGTGCGGTCGTGTCGGCTGCGCACGTTGGGCTCTGGTCGCATGCCGCGCTGGCTGAGATGCTGCTGAGATGTGGGCTGCTGACGCGCGAGCGCGTCGACGATCTCCGACGCGAATGTGAAGCATCTGCGCAAATGTTGCCGAGTGTTGTGATCGGCCGAGGCTGGCTCGAAGCTGAGGAGCTTCGGAAAATCGAAGACTTGTTGACAGGCGAGACGATCTTCTCTGTGCTCCGCTGGCAGGCAGGTTCGTTCGATTTTTCGGCGCATGTCGTGGAACACGACCGCGACTTTGATTCGTTGCTGGGTGCAGAGCAGATCCTGATGGACGGCCTGCGCATGGTCGATGAGTGGCACAGTTTTGCGGAACTCGTGCCGTCGGAAGACACCGTGTTTCGGCGCACGGGTTCGTTCCGCCAGTACATCGAGCGGGCGGGAAGTGACGGCGAGCGCCAGCGCTCGATGGCCGAACGGGTTCATTCGCTGGTGGATGGTCGCTTGAGCGCGCGCCGAATCATCGACTTGTCACTGCTGGGAACCTTCGATGCGGTGCGATCACTGGCAAGCCTGCATCGTGTCCAGGTGATAGAAGAGGTCGACCCAGCCGGACTCGAGAAGCTCGAGAAGCTCGAGCAGGCCGAACAAGAGCTGACCTCTCGATCGCCGAAGGGGGGCAGTGTCGGCGCGGTGTTCATCCCGCTCGCCCTGCTGTTGCTCGTGATCCTGCTCGGCCGGAGCGGCTCGTATTCGGAACCAACCGGGCCGTTTCGAATCGATCGTCCCACGCAGATCGAGATCGTCCGTCTCGCATTTGAAACCCGGCGGATTCGGCACGCGCTCGAGACCTATTATTTTTCAGAAGGTCACTGGCCCGCCGATCTCGACGCGCTGAGGTCGAGCGGCACATTGACGTCGGCAATTGGTGGTCCCTACTATTACGCCAGCCGCGATGACGGAGCCTGGCTGCTTGGACCCGACCGTTGAGGGAATCCACTGAATCCGAATGTGACCGCTAAGTCGAACGACGGCAAAAAGTCGAACGGCGACAGAAAACCAAAAGGCGATGGGAAATCGAAAGACGCTGGACAGTCTGACGAAACCAAAATCCGTCAAACCCTCGTCTTCGATGACAATCGAACCGCAGCGATCCTGTACGGCGAGGGAGACCGAACCCTCCGCGTCATCGAGCAGGAACTCGGGGTAGACGCCCGCGCACGAGGAAACGAGGTCAGGCTACTCGGCAGTGAGCCCTCGGTCGCGATCGCGCGCAAGGTGCTACAGGAACTGTACGGTGTAGCACGTGGTGGAGCCGAAGTCCGTGCGCGAGACGTTCGGCAGGCGCTTCGCATGCTCGCAGAGGAACCCGCGGCCAAGCTCGCGGACCCAGAGGCGGAGGTTCTCGCCACAGTCGGGGGTCGGCGTCGGATCGCCGCCAAGAATCTGAATCAGCGCCGATACATCGAACTAATGCGCACCCTTGATGTGGTATTCGCAGTGGGCCCGGCCGGTACGGGCAAGACGTACCTCGCGATGGCGATGGCGATCGCGGCGCTCAATCGACACGAGGTTTCGCGAGTGGTCCTGACACGACCTGCCGTCGAGGCGGGCGAGAAGCTGGGCTTTCTGCCCGGTTCGATGGCCGAGAAGGTCAACCCGTATCTGCGGCCACTGTACGACGCACTCAACGACATGATGCCGTTCGAGAAGGCAAACCGACTGATGGAGCGTGGTGTGATCGAAGTCGCACCGCTGGCCTTCATGCGCGGCCGCACATTGAATGATTCGTTTGTGATCCTCGACGAGGCCCAGAACACTACGAGCGAGCAGATGAAGATGTTGCTCACGCGGCTGGGCTTCGACTCCAAAGCCGTAATCACCGGCGACGTAACACAGATCGATCTTCCCAATGAGAAGCGCAGCGGGCTGGTCCAGGCCACACAGATCCTCAGCGATATCGAGGGCATCGGGTTTCTCCACTTCACCGATGAGGACGTCGTTCGCCATCCGTTGATCGCGTCGATCATTCGAGCCTATGATGGACCGCGAGGGGGTGAGCGTCACTCGACCACTCGGAAGGTGGACGAGCCTGTCGCACCGCTTCCCCCTATCGCCTCGCCGTCCACTGCCTCCCCCTCCCCTGACGAGGAATGACGGTTCGCATCACCCGCCCGGAACATGTGTCCGGGCTGCCGGATGCGAAACGCCTGCGATCCAGGGCGATTGGGCTGCTTCGCGCGATCGGTCGAGCTCGTGCAGAACTCTCGATAGCGCTCGTCGACGACGCCGAGATCGCAGCGCTCAACGGTGCCCATAGAGGGAAGCATCGAAGGACCGACGTGTTGTCCTTTTCGCTACTGGAAGGGGAGCACAGCGAGCATCGTGGCGCGATGTTGGGCGACGTGGTGATCGGGTTCGAAACGGCCGCTCGCCAGGCTCGTACCGCACACCGCAGCTTCGACGATGAAGTCTTCCGCTTGCTGATCCACGGCACGTTGCACTTACTCGGTTGGGACCACGAAAACGATGCCGACGAACGCGCGATGCGGGCAGAGGAGCGCCGGCTATGGCGCGTGGTCCTCTAGTGACCGACCGGACCCGCTACGCGCTGCTTCTGTCCTATGTGGTCGTGACGTTCCTCTCGTTTCCTCAACCGGCTTTTGGAACCGTGATTGATCTCGGCGCTTGGCTGGGATGGTTCAGCCCCGCACTGTTGATTCTCGCACTGTGGGGCAGCGAGCCCCGAAGAGCCGCAAAGCTCGGCTTTCTAGCCGGAACGGCTGCACAGACGGCCGTTTTGCACTGGCTCTACATCGTGTCAGTCGACTACGGCCACGCACCCGCCGCGATGGGGCTGCTGGGCCCGCTCGGGATGGGGGCCCACACAGGAGTCTTCTTCGCTCTGTTCTCGCTGAGCTTCGCGTGGTTCGAGCGCAACGGGCGCGCGTCGCCATGGCTGGTGGCAGGCTTGTGGACGACCGTCGAGCTGTTGCGCGCCGCCGGACAGATAGGCTTTCCGTGGTCGACTATCGGCTACACCCAACACCACAACAGCGCGCTGCTCGGAATCGCATCCTACACAGGTGTGTATGGGCTCTCGTTCACGACGGCGTTGGGTGGAGCCGCGATCGCTCGAGCCGTCGTGGATGGGTACAGCACGCGGCGGATATCCGGTGCCGTTTGGATCGCCGCTGCGTGCGTGGCCGCTCTACACGCTGCAGGAGCCGCGTCGTTCGCGCTGGGTCCGGCTGCTGACGCCGGTAGCCGTAGTGTCCGAGTTGCGGTCTTGCAGGGCAATATCGACCAGGGCGTCAAATGGAATCGGAACTGGGTCGAGCGCACCGTCGTCATCTACGAGGAGCTGTCACGAGAGGCGGCCGCATTGGGGGCGGAGGTCATCGTGTTCCCAGAATCTGCGGTTCCGGGCGCGCTCAACTCGGACACTGCGCTGAGGTACCGGCTGTCGCGTCTCGCTGTGCAGACCGGTGCCAGCTACGTGGTCGGCAGCATTGCGAGAGAATCCCAGCCCGGCGAACGAACGAGTCGCTTTTTCGATAGCGCATTCGTGCTGCAATCCGATGGGAAATTCGCGGATCGCTACGACAAGAGTCACCTGGTTCCGTTTGGCGAATACGTCCCGTTAGGGGAATGGATCGGCTGGATTTTCCAGGCAGTCGCTCAGGGGATGGCGGTCGAGGGGGTGACTCGGGGGCCAGGACCGAGGGCGGTGTCGCTCGTGGTCGAGTCGCTCGATTCCAGCCCGCTGACCGCGGGCGTCCCAATTTGCTATGAATTGATTTTCCCGGATCGGACCCGGCGTTTCGTCCGTGATGGCGCTCAGCTACTGCTCGCCATCACCAACGATGCCTGGTACGGGCGTACCGGGGCCCCCCACCAATTCTTGGCGATGACCGCGGTCCGCTCCGCAGAAAACGGAGTCTGGACCGCTCGGGCGGCGAATACAGGGGTGTCGGCTTTCATCGACTCACACGGACGCGTACGAGAACAGACCGCCATCTTCGAGCGAGGCCTGCTCGTGGAGGATGTTCCGCTTCTCGACCCACAGGCTTCGCGAACCTTCTATGCACGCTACGGAGACGCCTTCGCCTACCTTTGCGGGGCGGCTGTCGCTGCGATAGCGGTGGCGGTTCGGCTGCGGAGTCGAGTCACGGTCGATCGGCCGGATTGATGGCGATCGGAACAACGTTTTTGAGAATGAGTGGTGGACCGTTTCGCACAACGGGTCCGGGGGGCCGCTGACGATGAGTGATGGGGATGTACTGCTAGAAACCGGTCCACTATCGGATCGATTGCTTCGTCTCCGTACCCAGTTTGATGAGCTTCGGGGGCGTCTTTGACGCGGATTCAATCCGGGCGCGTCTCGAGGCACTCGAGACTGAAGCCGCCAGGCCCGACTTGTGGGTAGACCCGGAGGCGGCCGGTCGCATCATGCGCGACAAGAGCGAGGTCGAGCGCGATGTCGTGTTCTTCGACAGTCTGCAGGCGAGTCTGGATGATGCCGAGGTGCTGCTCGAACTGGCCGCAGAAGCTGATGACGCAGCCACCCGCCGCGAGGTGTTCGAGAAGCTCGCAGAGGCTGCGATGGCTCTCGAGGAAGCAGAACTCCGGCGAATGCTGGGAGGAGAGCATGACATCGCCGGCGCGATCGTTTCGATCAATTCTGGAGCGGGGGGGACCGATGCGTGCGATTGGGCGGAAATGTTGATGCGAATGTATCTGCGCTGGTCCGAACGCATGGGGCACCGCAGCGAGGTGCTCGATTTGCAGGCAGGCGACGAAGCAGGGCTGCGCGGGGTTACCTTTACTGTTTCTGGGGACTACGCGTACGGGAACCTGAAAGCCGAGGAGGGCGTCCACCGGCTGGTGAGAATTTCGCCGTTCGATGCACAGGCTCGGCGGCATACCGCATTCGCGAGCGTCTCGGTCGTACCCGAAATCGACGACGCGATCGAAGTCGATTTGGATTTGGCCGATATCCGGGTCGATACCTACCGCGCTAGTGGAGCGGGAGGGCAGCACGTCAACAAGACCGATTCCGCGGTGCGCATGACCCACATCCCAACCGGGGTTGTGGTGCAGTGTCAAAACGAGCGCTCGCAGCACAAAAACCGGTCAGCTGCGATGAAAATTCTTCGCGCCCGGTTGTTCGAGAGGGCCAGGCAGGAGCGCGAAGACGAGCTGGCCATCGCGCGCGGCGAGCAACGCCAGATCAACTTCGGGAGCCAGATCCGATCCTACACATTACATCCACAGCAACGCGTCAAGGATCACCGAACCGATCTCGAGATCGGAAATGTCAATGCCGTGCTCGATGGCGACATTGACCGGTTTATTCGAGCCACGCTATTGCAGCGCTCCAAGTCGAACAGCGGAGTGAACTAGTGGACGCATTCGGATCGGCGGTGTGGGAGGTGCTGACCGCTGCAGGCGGGACGCTTGCGCTCACATTCATTGTCGGACTCGTATTGGGGATTGGAGCGCTCGCGCTGTTGTTCTTCGGGTCGGCTGTCATCGCACTCGAACATTTCGCGAGATCGGTCACCCGATGGCGGACCGTTGTCGCCGTCGCGCTACCGTGGTCGGGGCTGTTGGCCGTCTTCGTGATCTACCGCTATTTCCCCGAACTCCGTGAGCAGCCGTGGCGCGATTGGCTGCCCACATGGGCGGCAGCAACCCTGGCGGTCGCGGCGATGGTTGCGCTGGCCACAGGGGCGGTTCGCCTGGTCTTACTGAGGGTCTCGTCCCGCAACCTCACGACCGCGAGTCTGGTCATGCTGGGATTGAGCTACGCGCTGATCGTCGGTGGAACCGACCGGTTCATCTACGCGCTGGCGCCCCCGGTATTTCTTGCAATCGCAGTGCTCGCACTGGCCTGGCGACGACGCCGCCGGGAAGCGTCGGCCGCGACGATTACCGAAGCCGAGCGACTGTTGCGCCTGCTCGTCGGTGCGCTGCTGCCCGGAGCCGCGATCGCAGCGGTGATCTCTGGGCCGCAGGTCACGGCCGCAGTGGCCGGTGCCAGTGTGCTCTGGCTCTATGGCGTCGCGATTCTGATCGGGTTGTTCCCGTTGGCCGCTGCGGGCTTTCTCGAGGCGCGCGGCAGTGCGGAGTGGTTCATCGCGATCCGCTACCTGACCGCCAAACGACGCCAGACCTTCATCTCGATTATCACCGGAATCTGTGTCGTTGGGATTGCCGCCGGCGTGTGGCTGATCATCACGGTGTTGTCTGTGATGAACGGCTTCGAGCGCACCTGGCGTGACGAGATCATCGGCAACCGCGCGCATTTCACCATCCACCACAGTCTCGGACCGTTCGATGATTATGAGGCCGTACTCCGGAGGGTCCAGGCGGTGCCGGGAGTCGTCGCAGTCTCACCGGTTCTGGACGCGGAAGGAATGGTCCGCGGCCCTGGTGGACGCATCCTCGGTGTCCGCTTGCGCGGGATAGACCCGGAACGCGTCGCGACTGTCACCGACCTCGAAGCGGACATGGTGGCCGGTGAGCTTCGCGGGTTGCTTCCCGAAGAGTCGTCGAGTGGAGAGGACCCGGCAATCGTGATCGGCAGCGAGCTGGCGGCCTCGGTGGGCGCCGCGGTTGGCGACTCCTTGATGCTGATTTCTCCCTTTGGTGGGCCGCAGACCCCACTCGGACCGGCACCTCGGCTGTCGCGGTTTCGCGTCGTGGGTGTGTTCGAGTCGAGTTTCTTTCAGTATGACGAGATGTTCACCTTCGTGAACCTCGCCACGGTCCAGGATTTTCGCCGAACGGGCGACGTCATCGACGGGATCGAAGTGCGCACGACCGACTTCTACCGATCGCGTCAGGTGGCCGCCGGCGTGCAACTCGAGCTGGGGTTTCCGTACTTCACTCGGGATTGGAAGGACTTCTTTCCGGCGTTCTTCCAAGCACTCAAGAGCGAGCGGATCATGATGTTCGTGTTGCTGACCATGATTGAGGTGGTCGCCTCGTTTGCGATCGTATCGACCCTCGTGATGATGATCATGGAGAAGTCGAGTGACATCGCGATTCTGAAAACGATGGGGGCCCGCGACGACATGATCGAACGGATCTTTGCGATCGAGGGCACACTGATTGGCCTCGCCGGAATTGTGCTCGGTGTACTGGGCGGTGTCTCGGTTACGAGTCAGATCGCATGGGTCCAGAGCCAGATCGAGTCCATCGTCGGCATCGATACGCTGCCCGCGAGCGTTTACCAGTTTCACACACTTCCGGCCCAGCTCGACGCCGCGCAGATTGCGGTCGCGGTGGGAATCGCGATGGTGCTCGCGTTGGGGGCTACGCTGTTGCCCAGTCGGCAGGGGGCGCAGCTCGACCCGGTAGAAGCGCTTCGTTACGAGTAGAGGTTTGCAAGTGAATGGCATGAGTGAATCTCGACGAGTGAATGGTCATGAGTGAACCGCTGGTTCGCGCAGCCGCCCTGCGTAGGTCATTCAAGACTGGCGGAGGCGAGATCGAAGTACTCAGCGGAATCGATTTGACAATCGAGGTCGGTGAGACCGTCTCGATTGTCGGAACGTCGGGCGTCGGCAAGTCGACGCTGCTCCACATCCTCGGCGCCCTCGACCGGCCCACGTCCGGTTCGGTCGCGTTCAACGGCGAGGATGTATTCTCGAGGCCGACCGACGAGTTGGCCCGGTTTCGAAGTGAATCGCTCGGCTTCGTCTTTCAATTTCACCATTTGCTGCCCGAATTCAACGCGATCGAGAACGTGATGATGCCGGGCCTCATCGCGAACATGCCGTTCGACATCGTGCGGGAGCGCGCGATCGGCCTGCTCGAAGAGGTGGGTCTCGCGCACCGAATCGATCACCCCGTGGGGAAATTGTCTGGCGGTGAGCGACAGCGGGTAGCGGTCGCGCGTGCTGTGCTGCGAGAGCCCGCGCTGATTCTGGCCGACGAGCCGACTGGAAACCTCGACCCAAAGACCGGAGACCAGGTCCTTGGACTCTTGATGAAGCTGAACGAGACCCACAACAGTGGGCTCGTCGTCGTAACCCACAGCCCCGAGATCGCTGAGCGTTTCGGGCGACATTTGGTGATGACGGGCGGCGGTTCCCTGGAGGGTTGAACCAGCCCTGGCAGAGCGCCTCTCCAGTGTTCCTCTTCTCGCATAACCTACCGACAGAGAAGAGAAAATCCCTTCGCGCGGGACTTGTATCAGAATGCGCAGAAGACTAGGATCCGGCCCTGAACTGCGGTCGTTGCGCCGCTCCATTCTCGCGTCGGCGGCGAGTCCGATTGACGTCACATGCGTATCGTCGACAGTGTCTTCGACCCAGTGCGGGGGGGAAATATTGCGCGCTGCAAGTTGCGCGGAAGCCATCCGGAGGTTGATCGCCACCGTGATGGTGTGTGCGATGGGACTGACGGTCGCCGATCAGAGTTCCGCCCAGAATTCTGCAGAGCAACCGGCCGCGGAACGCTCGGATCGCGCAGTCGTCGTGCTGCCGTTCCGTGTGCACAGCGCCAAGCCGGTCGACTACCTCGGTGAATCGCTTGCGAACTTGATTCGGACTCGCATCGAGGCGCGGGGCGGCGTTCGGGTGATCGAGGTCTCCGAGGCCATACCGGATGGCAGAGTTTCGGATGCTGCGCTGAGAGAAATCGGCGAACGTGCCGGAGCCGACATCATAGTCAGTGGCAGCCTGACGGAACTGGCCGGACAGTACAGTCTGGATGTTCGTGTCACACCGCGAGTGATCGGACTCCGCTCGCATACACTTGTGCTGACGGCCCGCCGTGATGACGAACTCTTGTCGCGCGTCAACGAACTCGCTGACCAGGTGCTCGACCAGGTCATCGGTGCAGAACCCGCGGTGATCGCGGAGGTTGGTTTGGTGGGACCAGCCGAAGTGATCGGTGACCTCGAATCGAAGCTGACGACACGCGCCGGAAAGCCCTATTCACCGATCACCATCCGGGACGACTTGGCGATGCTCCGCGCGGCGCAAGGTGTTGCCAACGCGGTCGCAGAAATCGAACGCGGCCCGCAGGGCGTCAGTGTCCGATTCCAGCTCGTGGGTAGCCAGCGTATCCTGACGGAGGCGCCGCAAGGCGAGGCGACTGGGAAGCGGATCGCAGAGATTCGGATCCGCGGCAATCGGCGAATCGAATCGGACGCGATCAAGGCGCGTATCGGGACCAAGCCCGGCAACGTGTACAGCAAGAGCCAGGTCGCACGAGATCTGTCCGCTGTCCACCGGTTGGGGTTCTTTTCCAACGTTCGGGTCTTTCGCGAGGAGAGCGAGGAGGGCCTCGTCGTCATCTTTGAAGTCGATGAGAATCCTGTCGTTCGGCAGATTTCGATCTCTGGAAACGACAATCTGGGCAGCGATGACATCCGCGACATCCTGACACTCACGACCGGTTCTTCGCTCGACTACCCGCTGTTGTATGAAAATCGCGCTCGGATCTCTGCGCTGTACCGAAACGCCGGTTACTACCTCGCGGAAGTCAGCTACGAGGTCGAGCCGCTCGGTGAGGCGTCGGTCAGCATCGATTTCGTCGTCACCGAAAACGAAAAACTCAAGCTTCGCGAGATCAACTTCGTCGGAAACGAGGTATTCAGCGATCGGGAGTTGCGACAAGGATTTCAGACCAAGACGTGGAAGTTCTGGTCTCTCGCGACATCCTGGTTCGACCGATCAGGCACATACTCCGAACCGTTGTTCATTCAGGACCTCCGACTCGTCGAAAAGAAGTATCACGAAGACGGCTATCCGCTGGCCGAGGTGGAACTTCCCGACGCACTGCCAGTTGAAGACGGGTTGGTCGTCACCGTCCAAATCAACGAGGGAAAACAGTTTTTTGTCGGTGGAATCGATGTGGCAGGTGATCCCACCGTCGACCTCGATCGGCTGCGTGAGAAGTTGAGACTCAAAGAGGGCGAGGTTTTCAATCGAACAGCGCTCACGGAAGACATCGAGTCATTGCGCCGTCACTACACCGAGCGGGGTTTTTTCCTCGCGGACGTGACGCCGCTTTCCGATCTGTCGGAAGAGAAACTTACCGTCGATGTGATCTTTCAGGTCGAAAAGGGCCCTCTGTACTTCATTCGCGAAATCGGTATTTCCGGCAATACCCGCACCGTCGATTCGGTCGTTCGCCGCGAGATACCGATCGTCGAGGGGCAGCTCTATTCGTCTCGAGCGGTTGATATTGCGCGCACGCGGTTGCAGCGGCTGGGTTTCTTCGAGGAAGTCGAATTGCGACCCGAACAGCCGGACGACCCATTGGCGATTGATATCGACGTGGCGGTCGTCGAGCGGCCCACTGGCTCGTTCAGCTTCGGTGCGGGATTCTCATCCGGGAACTCGTTCACACTTCAGGGGTCACTCGCTGAGTCGAATCTCTTCGGACGCGGCTATGGGTTGAATGTGAATGGAAACATTGGCCTACAAAACCAACAGTACTACCTGCAGTTCACCGACCCGTACTTTCTGGGATCGAATTTCAGCCTGAGCGCCACGGTCTTCCGCAACTCGATCGACTTCGACGATTTCGAGCAGGACGCGACCGGCCTATCGCTCGTCTTCGGTCGCACGTTGAGCGAAGACGGCCGCACCAGGGCATTTGCGAGATACAACCTGGACTTCCGTGAGGTGAAGCAGGACGACAATTTCAATGCTGGAGCCGCGTTGGTCCGCCGCGAAACACTCGCCGGCTCCGAGACAACCAGTTCAGTGGGACTCGAGGTCAGCTCCGACTATCGAAACGATCGCCTCGCACCGACCGAGGGGTATCAACTCGGAGGCTCGCTCGAGTACGCGGGGTTGGGTGGCTTCGCGAAATTCGCTCGGTTCGAAGGCCGCGCTGCGTACTTCATCCCCGCCCCGTGGTGGCTACTGGACCGCTCTACGTTCGTGCTGCGCGGCTCCCTCGGCTACGCGGCTACGTTCAACAAGGTTTCGGACTTCAAATTCGAGATTCCGACAGGTATCAAGGCGTTCGGGGGCGACGACAACGTCCGGTCTCTCGATGAATTTGATCCGGACAGCACGCTGCCTCTGACGCAACGCTATTTCCTGGGGGGACTCGGCCAGTTCCAGCTCCGTGGATTCAAGTCCCGGTCAGTCGGACCGTTACGGCCGATCCTCCAGCGGATTCCGGGTGACCGGGTCCCAGGGGGTCTCTACGTGCCGGTGAAGTACGACCCGTTTACGGGTACGTGCCGGGCAGCATGCAACGATCCCGACGCTACGGAATTTGACGAGTTCGTCGACCTCGACGATACCGACGTGATCGGTGGGAATAAGTTCATCACCGCCAGCGTCGAATACCGATTCCCGATTTCGGATACGATCGGCCTGCAGGGGATCCTATTCCTGGACACCGGAAACGCGTTCGCCGAGGGTGAAAGCATGCTCGATTTCGACAAGTGGCGTTGGGGGACCGGTGGCGGCGTACAGTGGTTCTCGCCGTTTGGACCGCTGACAGTGATCTTGGGCTTTCCCCTCGATCCGCTTCCGGGCGATGATTCGCCAGTCTTTGAATTTTCTGTTGGCGACCAGGGTTTCTAGTCTCAAGATTCGCCTTCTCACATTCGACATAGGAGTGAAGTCATGAAGATCCACAAGGTATTTGTAATCTTGGCAGCGTTGGCGATTTTGGTCGCCGGCACGGCCGCACAAGACGAGCCGATCAAGATCGGCGTCGTCGACCTCGAGCAGGCCATCACCTCTACAGATGATGGGAAGGCCGCTCGCGAAGAACTGGCGCGAAAGCAACGCGAGGCAGAGGAGAAGCTGGCACCGCTGTACGAGCGCTACAAAGGCCTCGACGACGATATGAAGGCCAAGAAATTCGTGCTCTCGGATGAGGCGTTGTTTCAAAAGCAGCTCGATCTGGCCGAAATCCGCAACCAGATCGAGAACAAACTCAAGGAAATAGAAGGTCAGCTGAAGGTCGACAAAGTCCGCATCCAGGAGCCACTGGTAAACAAGTTGCGCGTCGTGATCGAAGCCGCAGGTCGCGACGAGGGCTACACTTTGATTCTGCAGCGAGGCGCTGCAGGGGTGATTTACACCCGCGAAGCACTCGACATCACCGATTTGATCATCACCAAGTACAACAAGCAGAAGTGACCTCGTAGTGGATCAAATTCACCCTACTGCTGTGATCGACACGGGAGCCAAGCTCGCGGACGACGTGCGGATTGGACCCTATGCGGTGATCGGCGGGGGCGTCGAATTGGCTGCTGGCGTCGAAATCGGATCGCACGTGCACCTCGAGGGAAGCACGGTCATCGGGGCAGGCACGCGCATTTTTCCGTTTGCGGTGATCGGTGCGGAGCCCCAGGTTCGCGGTTTTTCGGGTCCGACGGCGTCGCTGGTGATTGGGCGAAACAACGTGATCCGCGAGTATGCGGCGATTCACGTCGGCACCGTAGATGGCGGCGGTTGTACACGGATCGGTGATGACAATCTGATCATGAATAACGTTCATGTCGCGCACGACTGCCAGATCGGCTCGCACTGCATCATCGCGACGTTCACAGCGCTTGCGGGCCATGTTGTCGTCGAAGACCACGTGGTATTCGGCGCAATGACCGGAGTTCACCAGTTCGCGCGCGTCGGCGAGTCAGCTTTCACCGGAGCCAATTCGATGATCGCGAAGGATACTCCGCCGTTTTCGCGCGTTGCGGGCGATCGGGCGCGTTTCATGGGACTGAACACGATCGGCTTGAAGCGTCGCGATTTCGCAGCCGACACGATCGACGCGCTGCGCCACGCGTTTCATCTGCTGTTCCAATCGAAACTGCGGCTCGAACCGGCGTTGGAACGGGTGGAAGAGGAGTGCGCGGGACCCGAAATCGGCCGATTGTTGTCGTTTCTGCGGACATCCGAGCGCGGCTTCATCCGATAGCGCGAAGTCCGACGCAATGGTTCAACTTCTATCGCCAGGCTCTCGCTGGCGTTTGACTGCAGGCGCTCCTAGCGTATCGGGATGAGCTTGGATGTGCTGGGTCTGATCGCGGGTCGGGGGCGCTTCCCACTCGATGTCGCGCGCGCCGCTCGCGACAGGGGTCGCAACGTTGAGGCCATCGCGTTTCATGGCCAAACCGATCCTCGCATTGAAGCGGCAGCGACCCACGTCACCTGGCTGCATCTGGGAGAAGTCGATCGCGCAGTGGGTTCGCTCTTGGCAGCAGGGGTCAAAGACGCGGTGATGGTTGGAAAGGTCCCGAAGCTCGTGATGTACGATTCACAACACGAACTCGAGCTGGACGAACGTGCGACACGGCTGATCGGATTGCTCGCCGATCGGAAGGACGACTCGATCCTGGCTCTTGTCGCCGACCACCTCGAAAGCCAGGGGATTCGACTTCTGGGCCAAGCGGAATTGGTTCCCGAGTTGCTGGCTGGAGCTGGCCCACTAGGCGCTAGCCTGGGGACTTTCGGTGTCGCGGCCGATATCGAGTTTGGTTGGCCGATCGCGAAGGCCATCGCCGGTCTCGATATCGGTCAAACGCTGGTCGTGCGCGATCGCGCCGTCCTTGCCGTGGAGGCAATCGACGGAACCGACGCTGCAATCGAGCGCGCTGGCAAGTTGGCCGCCGGCGCGTGTGTGATCAAGGTCGCAAAACCGTTCCAGGATGCCCGCTTCGATCTTCCGGCGATCGGCCTGCGAACCATCGAAACACTGCTCGCTGCGCGCGCGGCGGCACTCGCTTTCGAAGCCCACACTACCGTGGTCCTCGATCGCAAAGAAGTGATCGAGTTGGCCGATGCGAACGAAATTGCGCTGATCGGTATCGAGTCGATCGCAGAGACCGGGTCGAGATCGTGAGCGCGATCCGAATCCTCGTGATCGGCTGTGGCCACATGGGGCGCCGCCACGCCGAGAAGGTGGCGGCGCTTTCGCGAACAGAAGCCAGTGTGACTCTCGCGGGCGTCGCCGATCCGGATCTGGCGGCCGCCCGCGAAGTGGCCGAGAGGCTGGGAACACGATTCGCAGCCAACGCGGAGGAACTCTTTTCCGCGGCGGACGCGGCGATCGTCGCGATACCAACCGTCCATCATCACGCTGCGGTGCACGCTGCGCTTTCGGCGAATCTCGACGTGCTGGTCGAAAAGCCGATCGCGGCCACAGTCGATGAGGGCAAGCGTCTGTTGTCGCTCGCCCGGCGGCTCGATCGGGTGTTGCAGGTTGGACATCAGGAATGGTTCAACCCCGCTCTTCGGGTGATTCGTGAGCGCATCCACAAGCCGCGTTTCGTCGAGGCTCACCGACTGAGCCCGTTCCCGGATCGAGCGACCGATATCGATGTGGTGCGCGATCTGATGATTCACGACCTCGATATCCTGCAACAATTGATCGGATCTCCGCCCGAACGCATAGAGGCAATTGGAATTCCGGTGGTGACGCAACAGGTCGACATCGCGAACGCACGCGTCGTATTTCCAGGCGGATGCATCGCGAACCTGACCGCGAGCCGGGTTTCTGTGACTCCCATGCGGAAGATTCGATTCTTTCAGCGCGATGGCTATTTCTCGATCGATTTCTTGTCGCAATCGGTCTCGATCTTCCGCCGACTCGAAGGCAACGGCGTCGACGCGCCGCGGGTGGAGATCGAAGAATTGAAGATCGATCCCGACGACGCGCTCGTTGCGCAACTGCGCGCCTTCATCGATTCGATCCGCACGCGCACAACGTCGGTCGGCGACGGCCTGGATGCGTTGGGCGCTCTGGGAACCGCGATGCGCGTGATCGACTCGATGCCGCCGCTCGGAGATCTGCAGTGACGGCGATCTTGATGGCTGTTGGTGATGTCTCAGGCGACAAATACGCGGCGGATGTCGTTCGCGAATTGCGCAAGATCAACGGTGAACTGCAATTCCGCGGGCTCGGCGGGGTCGAACTCGAGAACGCGGGGATGGAATTGGTGGTCGATCAGCGAAATCTGGCTGTTGGCGGAGTTGTCGAGCTGGTACCTCATCTCGATCGGATCGTTTCGAGCTGGCGCAAGATGGTGTCGGAGCTCCAATCACGGACGCCCGACCTGCTCGTGCTCGTCGATTCGTCCGGCTTCAACCTGCCCTATGCCCGTCGCGCGCAGCGCGCACGCATTCCGGTCCTCTACTACATCTCTCCGCAGGTATGGGCGTGGCGGCGCGGTCGCGTCCGCAAGCTGGCCAGCCGGGTCGACCGGATGGCGGTGATCTTTCCGTTCGAACCCGCGGTGTACGAGGGCAGTGGGCTGGCGGCCGAGTTCGTGGGACATCCGCTCGTCGAGCGTCTGGAAGAAAGCACCCGGGGCCTCGATCGCGATCAGATTCGCGAGAGATTGGGGATCGGGACGGCAGACCGCGTTGTCGTGCTGCTGCCGGGCAGCCGGGAAACGGAGCTGCGCCACTGTCTGGGTGTCCATCTGGACACCGCCAAGGTGTTGCACGCGTACGATCCGCGTATTCGATTCTTGCTGCCGGTCGCGCCGTCGATCGATCTCGACGAAGTCAAAGCGCGCATCCGCGACCGCAATCTGCCGGGATTGCTTCGACTCGAACTCACGGATGGCCGATCGCCGGAAGCGGTGATCGCCAGCGATGTGGTCATCGCGAAGCCTGGAACGGCGACGCTCGAGGCCGCGCTGCTGGGCCGGCCACTGGTGATCGCGGCACGCGGAAACCCGGTCAGCGTCGCATTGCTTCGGCGCTTGCTGAAAGTGGACTTCCTCGGTATGCCGAACCTCATCGCGGGACAAGAGATCGTTCCGGAGTTCCTGCAGGACAAGGCGGACCCGCAAGAAATCGCGAAGGCGGTACTCGACCGACTCGATGGGCCGATCCGCGAGCGCCAACTCGCTCAACTGGCCGAGGTGCGATCCCGGCTCGGCAGCGGTGGTGTTGCGCGCCGAGTTGCTGCGATCGCCCAGGAGATGCTGATTGCGGGCGCTGGGGGTTAGCCTCGCGGCTGCGAGCGCGCTGGTGGCGGCCCCAATCGCGCTCGCGGCGCTCGCTGCACGACCGGTCTGGCGGATCGGTGTTCGAGAGCGTCTGGGCGAGTCGATGCGGATCCCACCGGGGGCGATTTGGGTACACGCGGCGAGTGTTGGCGAGGTGCTCGCGGCTTCGCGACTTGTCGCGCGGCTTCGCTTTCTCGATCGCAACGTCTACACGTCGACGTTTACCGTACATGGTCGCGAGGTCATGTGGCGATCTCGGCCCGAAGTTCCGTGCCAGCTTGCACCCCTCGATCACCCATGGTGCGTCGAGCGAGCACTGGATCGAGTTCAACCGGCAGCGTTGGTGTTGGTGGAGACCGAACTGTGGCCGAGCTGGATCGCCGCCGCGGAGCGCCGCGAGATCCCGGTAGTACTGGTGTCTGCGCGCGTGAGCGATCGCTCGTACTCGCGGTACCGCCGGTTCGGTTGGATCGTAAGCCGAACTCTGCGTCGACTGGCAGCCGTCGGCGCCCGCACTCCAGAAGACGCAGAGCGGTTCCGTGCACTGGGCGCCCACCCCGATCGCATTTCGGTGACTGGCGATCTGAAGATCGACCTCGACCACGAGCACCGGCCGATGGCGCCGGATCTCGATGCCGCGGTCGGACATCGATCGCTGTTCGTCGCGGGGAGTACACACGAAGGAGAAGAGGCCGCGGCACTCGATGCGCTTCGCTACGTGGAATCGAAAGGGCTGGACGTGTCTTTGGTCTTGGCGCCGCGGCACCCCCAGCGAACACCGGAGGTCGCACGCCTGGTGCGCGCCGCGGGCCGCAAGCCCCGACTGCGTAGTGCCTTGTCCGATGTGCCGTTGAGACCACGCGAAGTGCTGGTGTTGGACACCGTGGGGGAGCTGGCGTCGCTATACGCGCGCGCCGACGTGGCATTCGTTGGAGGGTCGCTGGTACCGATCGGGGGGCATAACGTGATCGAACCCGTATTTGCAGGGCGCCCAGTTGTGTATGGGCGCTACACGGCCAATGTACGCCATGTGGTGGAAATTCTCGGCGAGTGCGGGGCGGGAAAGATGGTGCACGAGGCAGCGGAACTGGGACCTGCCGTCGCCGCTCTGCTGATAGAATCCGACCGCGCATTGGGCGCAGCCATGCGCGGGCGCATAGCGCTGATGCGCCATATCGGCAGTGGTGAAAGAACGGGTGCTTTGATCGAAAAGGTGATCATGGCGGCGGCGATCGGGGCTTCGTGAGTCCGATCCCGCAGTGGGTCCAGCAGCGCGAAGAGAGTCTGTTGAGGCGTGCGGCGTTGTTGCCGTTGGTTGCGCCCGCGTGGATCTACGGTTCGGGTGCGCGGCTTCATCGCGCGTGGTACTCGTCACGCAAGACGGCGCTACCGCTGCGTGTACTGAGCGTCGGAAATCTGGTCGTCGGCGGCACCGCCAAGACCCCGACTACCGCCTGGCTGGCCAATTCGTTGCGCCGCCGCGGCTACAAGGTCGCCGTTGCCAGTCGCGGGTATGCGCGCCGGATGCGAGATTCCGCGCATGACGGGGTCGTTTCCGTCTCTGACGGAAGTCATGTGCTCAGCCGCGCAGAAGTCGCCGGAGACGAGCCGATGATTCTGGCGGGCCAGGTACCAGGAGTTCCGGTGCTTGTCGGGGCCGACCGCGTCGCTGTCGGGCGCAGAGCGTGTTCCGTGTTCGGAACAGAAGTGCTGATTCTGGACGACGGCTTTCACCACCATCCGCTTCATCGCGACATCGACATGGTGATGGTCGACGCTCATTTCGGATTCGGCAACCGCAAGGTGCTGCCGCGTGGGCTACTGCGTGAGCCGCTTTCCGCACTTCGCTTCGCCGATGTGATCGGAGTCGTCGACGGACCTGTTTCGGACCTTCCGGCGGCCGATCTCGAGACGATCCAATCGCTCGAGCCGGATGTCAAACTCTTCACCGCGTACAAGAAACCGCGTCGACTACGCCCGCTGGAAGGCGGGATCGGTGAATCGCCCGAAAACCTCGTCGGCGCCGAAGTGGGATTGATAGCCGGGTTGGCGAGGCCGGAGTCGTTGCGGCGGACCATCGAACACCTCGGCGCGACGGTGGTTGCCGAGCGGACGTTCGGCGACCATCACCGCTACCGGAGCCGTGATCTTCAGAGACTGGCATCGGACGTTCCGATCTGGATTACGACGGAAAAGGACGCAGTGAAGATTACACCGGCATGGGTCGCTGGAGCCGACGTTCGCGTCCTGTCGATCGAACTGGAGGTCTCTGACGCGAAGGTGCTGCTCGACTGGTTGGTCGAACGCCTGGGGTCGCCTCGCGAAGATGATTGATCCTGCAGGTCGATCGGGGTCGAAGAGCCGAGTGCCGGATTGGACTGCCGCTCAGCGTCGAATCATCGCTGCGCCGGGTACAACACGCAATGGAGTGCGATTCGGAGCCGCTCGCGGCCGAGGTGCACGAGCAATTCGCCGCGTAGGCGGCGGTCGCCACCGGTGTACGCGGCGAAAAAGCGCGCAATCGCGCGAGCACCGACGGTCTTGGTGAGCCTCCGCTTGATCAGCGACCGCCGAAGTCGCATCAGCTCACGCATCCGCCGGGATGCATTGACCGGTTCGATGTGTTGCGCGCGATCGAGGTCAACGACGACGACTTCGCTTTCGCCCCCTGGTCCCGTGCGGATGAGCAGATTGCCGACGTGGAGATCAGCGTGCGAACCGCCTCGTTCGTGGAAGCAAGCGATGGCGCGACCGGCGGCCGCAGCTGCGCGCAACACCGCGTCGGGATTGGGATCCCCCGATAGAAACGCGATCCCGTCCACCGTGTCAGGCTCGAAGATGGTTCCGACCGTGGCGTTCCAGAAGAGGCCCGAGCGCTCTGCCATGACCAGCGCGGGGCTCGGGACTGGCGCGCCTCTTTCTGCCAGTGATGCAGTCACGCGCAGTTCGTCGAGCGGACGCCGCAGACCGAGTAACGCGTAACCGAGCAGCCCCCCGAACCATCCACCGTGTCGAACGCGCCTGAGATGCAGTCGCGAGTCAGAGCCGGGCAGCGGCACAACGGCAGTCGGGCCTCGCCCCGGCGGTCCGTCGAGGGTTCGCGACCCTTCTTTGGTGTCTCGCGACCGCGGCCCGGACTCCTCGCCAAGCGCCTTTTCCGTCTCTTTCCCAGACGCCTTCGCAGCCAAGGCCAACCGCAGGCTCCCGTGTTCTGCCAGACCGAGATTCGAAACGGCTTCGACCCAACGGTCGGCTACGACCATGACTCGGCCGCGCTCGGTCCAACGCTGAAAGCCACGGATCGGTTCGCGTTTCCAGCCTCCAGAATTCAGCTTCATCATCGAACCTGGCGTGTGCGGGTGACGAGAAACACAGCCGCGGCCGCGAAGAGGACATTGGGAACCCACAACGCGACCAGCGCCGGCAATACCCGCTGAACTGCCAGGAATTCGGTGAAGGTCATCATGGCGTAGTAAGCAAAAATCAGAGCGACACACAAGAAGGTTGACCATGAACGCGTCCATCGGCGACTATTCAATCCCAGTGGCGCACCAACGAACGCGAAGATGAACGGGGCAAACGGCAGCGCGATTCTGCGATGGATCTGCAGTTCGTACTTGACCGGGTCGTTGCGTCGGAGGTGGTTCAGCGATTCGCCGGATTCGGCCAGAGCGATTACCTCTTTCAATTGAGCCAGCGTCATTTCTCTCGGCCGAAGCAGCTTGAAGTCGGGACCGAACAAAGACTCGGAATCCAGCGTGTAGACGAACGAGCGAAAAGCGATACGCTGGTAGATACCGTCCGCGGTGTTGTTGGGCGGCTCGACGTGGATATCTCCGTCGCTGAGCCTGAATTCGATTTCGCTTTCGGTCGATTTCCACAAGACTTCGCCCGACTCGGCGAAGATCATCATCGCCCGCGCCTCGTCTGTCCGGTCTGAGATGACTACGCCCTGCAGTCTCTGATTCGAGTCGATCTCCCGGACGAAGAGCACGCGTTCTCCCAATTTCCGGAATCGGCCCGCTTCGATGAAGCCTCCGCGTGCAGCCATCGTTTTGACGACACGGCGTAGAGTAAGTTGGGCGACGTGCTCGGCTTCGACAAAGAGGAAACCGGTGACCATCGATATCGCGACTCCGAGCAGAAACATCGGCCTCCAGATGGCCCGAAAGCCGACACCGCAGGCGTGCATCGCGGTGATCTCCGCATCTGATGACATGCGTCCCAGTGCAAGGAGTACACCGAAAAGAAACGCGATCGGAACGCTATAGGTCGCCAGCATCAGCGATAGGGAGCCGACGATGGCCGCAAAGTCCCGGAGACGCACGCCTGCAGTGATCATCTGATCGAGGAATCGAAACAGATTCTGAGTCACCATCACGATCGTGATGGCCGCGAGTCCCAGCGCTGTGTAGCCGGAAACCTCCTTCATCACATAGCGCGAAAGGGTGCGGGGCGCCGGCATCGCGATGTATCCTATCCGCCCGTACCTGTATTCGCGAGGCGCGCCATCACCGTTCCGAATGAGATTTCTCTGACTTTTTCTCGCACTTCGCTTGCGTGCACCAACCCGCTCGGGGCGCCACCGGTGGCGGCTCGCATTGCCGTGTTACGGCTCGGCGCAGTTGGCGATGTCGTACGGACGCTCCCAGCGGCGCGACGGATTCGCGGGGCTTACCCCGACGCCCATCTCGCGTGGTTGGTCGAACCGGCAGCGTCTGGTCTTCTGCGGGCACAACCATGGATCGACGAAGTCATCGTCTTCCCGAGAGATTCCCTCACGAGGAATCTGCGCAGCTTGAATTGGCTTGCCTTTGCGCGCGAGGGTGAGCGGTTTGTTCGCGAACTTCGCGAGCATCGCTTCGATCTGGTCGTCGACTTTCACTCCATCTTTCGATCGGGACTTCTCTCGATCGCGACCGGAGCAACGACCCGGGTCAGCTATGGGCCACCATTCGGTCGCGAGTTCTCCTACTGGTGCGCGACTTTGCGCGCCTCGCTCGTGCGCACGAAGATGAGCCGATTCGATCGAAACGCAGCGCTCGTCGACTTCCTCGCTATTGGGCGCGCCGAATCGGAGCTGCCTTTGGAGGTGCGAGTCCCGTCGAAAGTCGGCAATCGGCCGGTTGCGCTACACCCGGGTACGAGCGATGGCGCGCCCCACAAGCGCTATCCGGTCGCTTCGTTCGGCGCGGTGGCGCGGGAAATATTGGCGGCGACCGGCACTCGGAGCATCGTGACGTGGGGACCGGGCCGCTCCGATCGGAGGCTCGCAGCGGAAGTCGTCGCGGCTTCTGATGGCGCGGCGGAGCTGGCACCCGAGACCGCCGGCCTCGAGGACCTGGCTGCGCTGCTCGCGGGTTGTCGGCTGTTGGTTGGGGGCGATTCGGGGCCGCTTCACCTGGCTTCACTGGTCGGGACGCCGGTGGTCCAGATCCTGGGGCCGACCGATCCAATCGAGAATGCCCCATTCGCCGGAACGCCGTATCGGGTCGTCAGGCAAGCATTAGGTTGCAGTCCGTGTCGGCGCGGCTGCAGCGCCGTCACCTGCATGCGGGGAATCCCGCCGCAGCGAGTGCTGGAAGCCGTCTTCGAGCTGCTGGCCGAGCGCAGTGCACCAGTGCCGATCGAAGCAGCCGAAAATTTTTCGTGACAGACCTGTCGATCATCGTCGTGACCTGGAATACCCGCGATCTGGTGCTCGATTGTCTCGCATCGATCGAGCGCGTCCTGGCCTCCTGTGGCACTGGAACCGTCATTGAGACGCTCGTTGTCGACAACGGTTCCGAAGACGACACGGAGCAGGCCGTGCGAAGCGGTTTTCCTGCGGTCCGATTGGTGAAACTGAGTGCGAATCTGGGATTTGCGGCCGGCTGCAACGCGGGAATCCGCAAGGCTCGCGGCCGGGTTCTCTTGCTCCTCAACAGCGATGCACAGCTGTGCGCGGGCGCTGTCGAAAGATGCATGGGATTCCTTGCAGCCAATCCAAACGTCGCGATCGTCGGGCCGCAGTTGTTGAATCCCGATGGTTCGAAGCAGAACTCGGTCCACAATTTCCCGATCGTCGCCACTGAGCTCATTCCAAAGTCGGTATTTCAATTTGTGTTTCGCAAACGCTTCCCCTCCCACCGCTGGACGAGCGGCGAACCGGTCGACGTGGAAGCGCTGGTCGGTGCGGCGATGTTCGTCCGCCGCGATGTCGTCGACTCGGTCGGCATGCTGTCGGAGGATTTCTTTTTCTTCTTGGAAGAGACCGACTGGTGCTGGCGCATGCGTGCCGCCGGCTGGCGCGTCGTGCATCTCCCCGCTGCGCACGTCACGCACCTTTCGGGCGCCAGCAGCAAGAAGAAGAACCCCTCGCTGACCCGGATCGAGTACCATCGATCCCTCTACTTGTTCTACCGCAAACATCGCGGAATGGGATGGATGGCGACCGTCTTGGTGCTTCGGACCCTCAAAGCCCTCATCTATGTGGTGACGCAGGCCCCCCTGGCGCTCGCCAATGAAAGTCGGGCGACGCGCTGGCTGAGCCACCGCGATGTTCTGCTGTGGCACCTCCGCGGCTGCCCCAAGACGATGGGGTTGGCTCGGCTCTCCGCGGCTGATCGAGTGAGAATGCCGGCGGGCGACTGATGGGAGCGCTCGACCACAATCGGCTGAAAGCGCTGATCGACGATTTTTCCCGCATTCACCTGCTGGTCGTGGGGGATCTGGTGCTCGACGAATACGTCTGGGGCGACGTCCATCGCGTCAGTCCCGAAGCGCCGGTGCCCGTGGTGCGGGTTCGCGAAGAAACCGTGGTGCTGGGCGGGGCGGCCAACGTAGTTCGAAACCTGCTGGCTCTGGGAGCGAGGGCCACCCTGGTCTCGATCGTCGGAGACGACGAGGCGGGAGATCGCGCTCGAGACCTCGTGGCGGAGCTGGGTTTGGGATCCGACGGGCTGGTGGTGGCGCGGGGTCGCGCGACCACCCGCAAGACTCGTGTGATCGCGCGGACGCAGCAAGTGGTTCGCTTCGACCGCGAGAGCATTGATCCACCCCACAAAGGTGTCGGGCAGCGGGTTGTCGCAGCGGTCGAGCGGGCACTGGCATCCGGCGCGCTCGATGGTGCCGTCATCGAGGACTACGGAAAGGGTGTACTGGACGGGTCGGTCGCCGAGGCTGTGATGGCGCGCCTGGCCGAAGCGAATCTGCCAGCCGTCGTCGATCCCAAGGTGTCAGTGTCTGCGTACCGTGGGGCCTCGTTGCTGAAGCCGAATCTGAGTGAAGCCGAGGCGTTGTCGGGAATTTCGATTCGAAACGACCACGACTTGAATCGCGCTGGGCAGAAGATGCGCCGATTGATCGGAGGCGGAGCGATCGTGATCACCCGCGGTGCCGATGGTATGACGTTGTTCGAAACCGATGGTCCCGCGGTGTCGGTCCCGACGGTTCCGCGCGCGGTATTCGACGTCCAAGGTGCTGGCGATACGGCGATCGCCGCCTTGACGCTCGCGCTGCGTGTCGGAGGAAGCTTGTTAGAAGCCGCGGTGATCGCCAACGCGGCCGCCGGGGTCGTTGTGGGAAAGGTAGGGACTGCAACTGCGAACGGGTCCGAGACCCGCGAGTTGCTAGCGGCGGCGATCGAAGTGGTCGAAAGCTCTGAGAACCGACCCTGACGAGTGGAGGTGCAACTTGATTCAGAGTATGACGGGGTTTGGCCGCGCGTCGATCAGCGTCGATTCGGCGGAATACGACATCGAAGTTCGCTCTGTCAATCACCGCCACCTCGATGCGCGGGTGCGCACACCGCGAGCGCTCGCTTCTTTCGAATCCGATATCAAAGCGCGAATCCAGCAGCGGATCGGGCGCGGAAAGGTAGATCTGAATGTCCTGGTAGCGGAGAATGGGTTCCCCCCAGCGTCGGTAGCGGTAGATCTGGGGGTCGCGCGCGAGTACGCGCGTGCGGTGAGGCAGTTGGTTGAGATCGAAGGGCTGAGCGGAACGCTGAGCATCGATACGTTGGTCTCGCTGCCGGGGGTGATGAGGCTCTCGGAGCCCGAGCTGGCACTGGAAAAACTCGGCGAGGCGCTCAGAGAAGGCGCCGAAAACGCGCTCAATGCGCTCGAGGCGATGCGATCAACCGAAGGCGCCGCGATCGAACGCGATCTGTTGGCGCGCATGGAGCGGGTCGAGAGCCTCGCAAGCTCGGTGGAGCGACGATCCGGCGCCGTCCGCGAAGCGGTCACGGCGCGGCTGCGAAAGCGAACCGAGCAGCTTCGCGATGAGACTGGCCTGCTCGACGAGGCGCGCCTCCACCAGGAGATCGTGATCGCGGCAGACCGCATGGATATCACTGAGGAGTTGGTGCGGCTGCGCAGTCACATCGAGCAATTTCGGGGGGTCGTCGCATCCGCGGGCGTCGACAACCCGGTGGGTCGGCGCCTCGACTTTCTGATGCAGGAGTTTGTTCGCGAGGTCAATACGATCGGAGGAAAGGCGAGCGATGCGCCGATTGCGCACGAGGTGGTCGAGTTGAAAACCGAACTCGAGCGCATCCGCGAACAGGTACAGAATATTGAGTAGTGTCCTGCTCAACATCGGTTACGGGAACGTGGTGGTCTCGTCACGAGTGGTGTCGATCGTCTCGCCGCAGTCTGCGCCAATGAAGCGCTTGCGCGAGGAGGCCGCGGGGCGAGGTAAGCTGGTCGACGCTACGCAGGGGCGAAGGACCCGGTCCATCATCATCACTGACAGCGACCACATCATCTTGTCGGCGATTAGTCCCGATACCATCGCCTCCCGGCTGGTGCTCGAGGGCTCGTTCGGGGCCGACGAGTGAGCGATGGAGACGGAATAACCTGGGTCCTGGCGGCACCCTCGGGAACGGGGAAAACGACGCTGTGTCGAGAGGTTCTCGAACGCGATGCTCACGTCACGCTTTCGGTATCTCACACGACCCGTTCGAAGCGGCCCGAGGAGGATGAAGGTCGCCACTACCACTTCGTCGACGCGACAGAATTCGATCGGTTGGTCGCGGCCGGCGCGTTTCTGGAACACGCCGAGTACAACGACCACCAGTACGGCACCAGCTGGGCGGCCATTGACGCCGGGGCTTCGAATGGCCGCGACATGCTGCTGGAAATCGAAGTGCAGGGAGCGCGGCAAGTCCGAGAGCGCCTTCCCGAGGCCCGACTGATCTTCGTGCTGCCGCCTTCGATGCGCGCGCTCGAGCAGCGACTTCAGAATCGCGGAACCGATTCTCAACAGGAGATTCGGCGCAGAATCGACGCGGCGCGGCGGGAAATCGGCGAACTCTCTCGGTTTGACTATGCGGTCACGAACCGCGAACTCAGCCAATGCGTGGAGGAAATCTTGGCAATCATTCGCGCCGAGCGGTCGTGTGATCCGGCGACGATCGCGGCGCTTCGCAAAAGGTTCTCTCCCCAAGCTGCCGAAGAATGCTTCAAGAGTACGAGCGGGTAGCGGGCGAATCCTCCGGATTCGCTTTGAGGCGTAGGCTGAACCATGTTGGGTCATCCTGCTGGGCTTCACGGGTCGATGGACGTCGTCTGTCGGCTCGGATACGTTTTCCCAACCACTTGATCGGCAAGGGGAAATCGCGGGATGCTTCGATTCAACGACATCGCCGACCGTATCCTGGAGTACAACTCCTCGTGCGATCTCGCGCTGCTACAGAGGGCCTATGTCTATAGCGCGAAGGTTCACGATGGCCAGGAGCGTTTGTCGGGCGAACCCTACCTCGTTCACCCGCTAGAGGTCGCCGGCATCCTCGTCACGATGAGGATGGACGACGTCACGGTGGCCGCAGGGCTGTTGCACGACGCAATCGAAGACACGCTGACCACGGTGGAGGAAATCGATCGTCTGTTTGGCAGCGATGTGTCGTTCCTGGTCGAGGGGCTCACGAAGATTGCGAAGATCGAGTTCACGTCCGCGCGCGAGCGCCAGGCTGAAAATTTTCGAAAAATGCTGGTCGCGATGTCGAAGGACATTCGAATTCTGCTCATCAAGCTCGCAGACCGCATGCACAACATGCGGACGCTGACGTACATGTCGGAAGATGCGCGGCAACGCGTCGCACAAGAGACGCTCGACATCTACGCGCCTCTCGCACACCGGCTGGGAATCAATTGGATGAAGCAAGAGCTGGAAGATCTCGCCTTCCGCACGCTGCATCCACAAGCGGCCGAACAACTGGAAGAACGCCTCCAGTCCAAGCGCCAGCTGCGCGAGCAGTACATCGAAGAGGTGATCGGCGCGGTCTCCGCCCGGCTCCACGATGCCGGTGTCAAAGCCACGATCACGGGTCGTATGAAGGACCTGTCGTCGATCCACGCCAAGATGGAGAGCCAGGGGCTCACGCTCGACGACATCTACGACGTGATTGCGTTTCGACTCATCCTGGATGGCGATCAGGAAGGCGTCTACGCCGCACTCGGAATCGTTCATTCGATCTGGAGGCCGGTTCCGGGGCGCTTCAAGGACTACGTGGCTCTTCCCAAACCCAACGGCTATCAGTCGCTACACACGACCGTGATCGGCCCGTACGGCGAGCGGATGGAAGTACAGATCCGCACCGTGGAGATGCACCAGAGCGCGGAGTTCGGCATCGCCGCGCACTGGAAGTACAAGGAGGGTCGTGCCGACGATCCGGACGATGCGAAGTTCGCGTGGCTGAGCCAGTTGCTCGAATGGCAGCGTGACGTGGCGGACCCAGACGAATTCCTCGATACCGTCAAGGTGGACCTGTTCCCCGACGAGGTCTTCGTGTTTACACCCAAAGGCGACGTCATCAATCTTCCCAGAGGTTCGACGCCGCTGGATTTCGCGTACGCCATTCACAGCGAAGTAGGGGCGCGCTGTGCCAGCGCGCGCGTGAACGGCAAGATGGTGCCCTTGCGCCACCGCCTGCTGAACGGGGACACCCTGGAAGTGGTGACGAGCCAGGCGCAGTACCCGCGCAAGGATTGGCTGGAGTTCGTGGCGTCGGGAAGAGCGCGGAGTCGAATCCGGCACGCGATCCGGGCCAAGGAGCGCGAACGCAGCCGCGAGTTGGGGCGCGAGATTCTCGATCGCCAATTGCGCAAGGCTGGCATGTCACTACCGCGCATGCTGGAAAGGGGGGACCTCACAGCGATCGCGAAATCGGAGACCCACGGATCGATCGATGTGTTGTTTGCATCCATCAGCTATGGGAAAGTCAATGCAGTCGACATCGTGCGGAAGCTCCGCGGCGATGCGCCCGACCCCGACCCCGAGCCTGAGGCCAAGGCGGTGCGGTTGCGACGACTGTTTCGTCGTCCCGCCAAGCCTTCGACTTCCGGCATTCGCGTGAGCGGACAATCGGACGTGTTGGTGCGGTTCGGTCAGTGTTGCGCTCCACTGCCGGGCGACGATGTCATTGGCTTCGTCACCCGCGGGCGCGGTGTCACGGTGCACATGACCAATTGTGCCAAGGTGTTCAGTCTAGATCCCGCACGCCGCATCGATGTCGACTGGGAGCCCGAGGCGGTGATGCCGCACCGTATCAAGATGCGTGTTCGGTCGGCCGACCAACCCGGCCTGCTTGCCCAAATTACCAAGACGATTTCAGCGGCTGGGGTGAACATCGCCGGCGCACGAGTGAGCACCAGCGACGATCGCAAGGCGCTACAGACATTCGACCTCTGGGTCAACGACGTCGGAACGCTGAACACGGTGATGAAACAGATCGGGAAGATCAAGGGCGTGGTCTCGGTCGATCGAATGCGTTCGTGACACGGGTGAGCGCATGCGTGATCGCATGCAACGAAGAAGCTGTGCTTGCACGCTGTCTCGATTCGATCGCATGGGTCGATGAACTGATCATAGTGGTCGACGCGAAGAGCCACGATCGTACCGAAGAGATCGCGCGGGCACGTGCCACGCGAGTGGAAGTCCGCCCCTACCGGGGCGACATTGAACAGAAGCGCTACTGCACTGAACTCGCCAGCCACGATTGGGTGTTGATCGTGGACCCGGACGAAGTCGTAACCGAGCAACTCGCTGGCGAACTCCAGCAGGTGCTGCGCCACGGAACGAGCCTCGCTGGCTACGAGATCAACCGGATCACGTTTCACCTCGGCTGCTGGGTGCGCCACGGGGACTTCTTTCCCGACTGGAAGCTGCGCTTGTTCCGACGCTCGACTGCTCGCTGGGTGGGCACCAACCCACACGGGAGGGTCGAAGTCGATGGCGGCTTGCGAAGGCTCGACGGTGAGATTCAGCACTACAGCTACGTCGATCTCGCCGATCACGTCTCGCGGATCCAATCTTTCAGTGCGATGGCCGCGCAGGCGATGCTCAGCTCCGGTAGATGCGTTCGGCTTTCCGACCTCGTGCTGCGCCCACCAGCGCGTTTCTTGCGCGCGTATTGGCTCAAGGCGGGGTTCCGAGATGGGATACCCGGCTTCATCATCGCGGCGGCCACCAGCTTCTACGTGTTTTTGAAGTACGCGAAGCTCTGGGAACTGACAATTGTCGAACACAGAGGCCTCGAAGCGAAAGGCCCCGAACAAACACGATCCGCGCAAGCAGAGGCGCGGCTCCGCGTAGCTGACGATGAGTCGGGCGGCAGGGATCGGTCCGGGCTGCCTTGAAGATTCTGCACGTGACCGCGGACTGGAAGTGGACCGGTCCCGCCGGACCGATGTTGGAGTTGCTGCTTGCACAACGAGACCGCGGCTGGTCCGTGGATCTCGCCTGTCCGGAACCCGAGCCGAACGCGTCGACGTCGCTTTGGCAGCGGGCCCGAGCCGCGGGTGTGACTCCTTCGCTCGCGCTGTCGCGGGGCCGCGGTGTTTCGCCGTGGCGCGATCGCGTGGATGCCGGACGGCTTGCCCAGTTGGTCTCGCAGCGAGACTTCGAGATTGTTCATACCTGGCACACGAGAGACCACGTACTTGCGATACGCGCGCTGGGCGATCGCCGACGCCAGCGCCTGACACGGGTGGTGCGCTCGTATCGGAACGCCGAGTCGATTCGCGCGTGGCCGTGGAACCGCTGGCTCTTCGGTCCAGGGACGGATGCACTTCTGTGTGTGTCTCCCAACACCGCCGACATCAATGCGTCGATTCGACGCGGACGGCCGGTGAGAGGTGAATTCGGTGCGGTCGACCTGCTTCACTTCACACCTCGACCGCAGCAGCAGCAGCAGAGCGTGCGCAAGTCGCTCGACCTCGGGGAAGACGACTTGGTGATCGGCATCGTTGCGCGCGTCCAACGCAAGCGTCGCTTCGATCTGCTGCTGGCAGCGATGCAACGGCTCGCCGCGATACAGCCGCGGGCGCGCTTGTTGATTATTGGCCGCGGAACCTACCTGAACGAGGTCGCGCGGGTGACGGCACAAAAGCTCGGCATTATCGACCGCGTCCGTTTCGCCGGTTATCTCGGCGCGGAATACGCCGATGTACTGCGCGCGGCCGACATCTTCACGTTTTTGGTACCGGGCTCGGACGGCACCTGTCGCGCGCTTCTCGAAGCTGCGGCCTGTGGCCTGCCGGCGGTCGTAACGCGGCGTGGTTCGCTCGCCGAGATCGTCGTCGATGGGGAAACCGGCCTCGTGGTCGACGAGGATCCCGAATCACTGGCGAGCGCGTGGGGACGTCTACTCGACGAACCGGCTCTGGCCTCGCAGATGGGAGCCGCCGCGCGCATGAGGGCGGAGAGCACGTTTGCTCCGGGACACCTCGCCGATACCGTCGCGGAGCTCTACGCCGACTCCTCATGATGCTGATTGATTTCGAGGTACACGCGGAGCCAGCGCACACCGATGTAGAACGGCAGCGTGTCGAGCAGCGCGATGACCATCTTGAACACATAACCCGAGCCGATGAAAATCCACAGCTGAGGCCACACCGCCAGGTTTTCGTCGATTGGGAGCGCATGCGCGTAAAAGTGCGTGATGGTGATGACCGTGAAGGTGTCAACGAGCTGGCTCGCTAGTGTGGAGCCGTTGTTGCGCAGCCACAGGTGGCGACCCTTTGTGAGACGCTTCCAGAAGTGAAACAAGTACACGTCGCAAAACTGCGCCGCCATGTACGCCAGCATCGATGCGACTACAGCGCCCATCGTCAACATTCTGATCCGATAGAACGCGAAGTCGTACGCTTCGATCGGAGGCAGGCCGGTCGCCATATCGATTCTCGGCGTCGGCGGCAGTGCTCCCCCCAACCACATGAACAGCACGACCCACAGGTTCAACATCAAGCCGACCCACACCACGAAATTGGCTCGCCTCTGCCCGTAGATTTCGCTGATGAAATCCGTGCACAGGAATGTGATGGGGTAGGGCAGTACCCCCACTGCCAGCGCCATCGGGACCCGCACTCCGAAAAGATCGAAAGACAGGTCGATGAAGCGCGATATCCCGAGGATGTTCAGCATCGTCATCGAACCCAAAAACAGGCCCGCCAGTACCAGAAACACGCGTTCGCGACGCGCTTGGAGCTCGGATGCCTCGATCGGGTGCAGTTCACTCACGGCGCGTGAGCTTAGCGTCCGAAGGCCCATGGTCGAGCGTTCGATCGACTCGGGACTGGACGCCACCGATTTCCCCAGAGACAATCGGCCAAATCAATCGAGCGGAGTTGACGATGAGCGAGCCATCAGCTCACCAGGACCGATTTGCCGCGCAGCATGTGATCATCCGATATGCGGCTTGCATCGACGATCGGGACTTCGAAAGGTACCGCGAGTGCTTCACTACCGATGTCGAACTCCACGGTTTCGGCACCGAAGTCATTCGCGGCGTCGACGCGTGGATCGATTTTGTCCACAAAGCCCTCTCGAATTTTGCTGCCACACAACACATGCTAGGCCCGCCGCTGGTCGAGATGAGCGGCGGTTCCGCCGAAATGCGAACCGATCTGCAGGCCCAGCATTTCCTGAGCGAGCCGAAGGGCCGGATTTTCACACTGTGGGGGACCTATCGCACTTCACTGGTGCGTATCGATCGTGAGTGGAGGATCAAGCGTCACGAACTGCTGACGCGCGCGACTCGCTCGAGCGACGCGTATCGCGCCTGATTGTCAACCCAAGGGCCGTCTGCTTTCGCCCCGGATTCGAATCAGTCTCTGGGGGCGAACAGTCGCTCACGGGGAGTGACTGGAAACGCGTCTCATCGGCTCACTCTTCACGCTTGATGCGTTCGCTCTTGATGCGCTGCATCTCGTCGAAACCCACCCACACTTCGCCGCTCTTCGGGCCTTCTCTTCGGCGGCGGGAATCCACTTTCATCCATCCGCCGTCTGGGCCGCGAAAATACAGCGATTCCTCCTTTTGCTTCTCCCAGCGTTCGGTGCGCGTGGAATCGCGCTCGTGTGCCTCTTCTGCCAGTCGCGTTCGCCGTTGTTCGTCACTCTCGCCGCTCCTCGACGCGGATGCGGGAAGCGCCGCACCGGGACCGTCTCCCGCCCCAACGGGCACACCGGGAACGACGGATCCTGCGGGGAGTGCGATCTCCACCCACTCGTCGTCGGCCGTGCGTCGCATTACGTGAATCGGTCGGCCTGCGGTCACCTGTTCCACCAGTTCACTGAGCACGGGTGCCGTGCCGCGGTTCGCAGAGTGAAAAATGTCGCCGGCCTGCAAGCCGAGACGCGAGGCCGGAGTATCGGGGAGGACTCCGGTCACCTGGTAGGCGGACGGGTTAGGGTACAGAAATAGCCCCGTCCTTCGTGTCGCCGCGTACTCGACGCCCTGGTAGGTGACCCGGGTGCTTTCGCGTCGGAGCCAGATGCGTTGGCGGGGGTAGTCGATGCGAATCGTGAACTGTTGCAAGGTGTCGTAGCCGATCACCGAGTCGGTGCTGGTGCCCTGGTTGTACCAACCACGCGGCGCGACCAGCACCGGCATGGCATCGAAGGCGAACCCTCCCAGCGTGAAGCTCTCGGTCTCGTAGAGGCTCACCGGCATCCGGCCCATCACGGTGCCGAAGACCGCATAGGGAGGGAGAGATTCAACATCCACTCCGAGTTTTGTTGCGGCTTTACCCGACAGGATCATCGGGCAGGGAGAGCCGGTGTCGAGCAGGACCGCCAGTCTCTTGCCGTTCATTCCGATCTCGATGATCGGTCGGTCCGCGACGACTCGGATCGGAACCACTGCCTCGTTGGATGCGCTCACTGCCTCGGGGACCTGGAACTTTTTTGCATCCAGGAATGTGACCTGATGCGCGCCGAAATTCAGCTCGACAACGTAATCCCGCAGGAAATTTCCGCCCAGCAATCCGTACTCCCAACCCGTTTTCGAGCCGGTATCGCTGGTTTCTGTGTCGACCAAGAACTGGAGGTCTCGGCCCAACTTCGTCGCGCGTCTGTACGGCGTCGACTTGGTTCGTCGCACGGTGACACCAAGGGAGCGCGCGAACAGCGGCGTGAAGACGCTGAAAACCGCGCCGGTATCGAGCATGACTTCGAGCGGCCGGTTTCCATCGGGCGCCAGGTTCAAGATGATTCGATTGGCCTGATCCGACGGCTCGAACGGCAATGTCGCGATCACGGCATCCCGCGGCGGCGCGGGTGAGCCCGCGTGTGCGGGCCGTGTGTCCCCGGTCTCGGCGGCTCCACCCGTCGAGGCCCCCACCACCAGTAATCCGATCAGTCCGCTTCTCCATCGCGTCACGGATCACCCCGGCATTGGGTTTCGCTCGGAGCCATCATCTCACTGCGCACCGCGAAGGGCAAGTGGGAACGCGCCGCGTCGGTCCAAGCGATGGAACGCGGCACAGGATCTCCGCCGGCGTACAGCAAGGCGGGCCTGAGCTCGGCTCCCGCGATGCCGGGATCCGACACGCTTCTGTTCGCGGTCGACATAGGGAGCCGAGAATGGCGCTGGTACTCTCTGTTCGAACCTGACTGGGGAGAATCGAATGAGCGCGAGCGCGACGGGCGATGCGAACGAGGCGATCCAGAAGCCTTTTCATCTGCAGGGGAATTTCGCTCCCGTCACAGACGAGGTGACGGGTTTCGATCTCGAAGTGGTCGAAGGTGCGATTCCGCCGGAGCTCAATGGGATCTACATTCGCAACAGTGCGAACCCGGTCAGCGGCAGCTCGAATCATTGGTTCATGGGCGACGGCATGCTGCACGGGGTGCGCCTGGAAGCGGGTCGCGCGGCTTGGTATCGCAACCGCTATGTAAGGACGCCCTACCTCCAGAACCCCGACATTGCGCGAATGAGTGCCGATGGGAGGACGGATCGAAGCGTTTCGAAGGCCAATACGAGTGTGATCCGGCACGCGGGCCAGATCCTGGCCCTGGAAGAAGGTTCGTTCCCGTACATCGTCACCGGCGAACTCGAGACGGTCGGATTCAATGACTACGAAGGGAAGCTCGATACCGCGATGAGCGCGCACGCGAAGATCTGTCCGGTTAGCGGCGAGCTGCTGTTCTTCGGCTACTCACCGTTTCCGCCATACCTGACCTATCACCGTGTCAGTCGCGACGGAAAGCTGGTGCAGAGCGAAGTGATCAACGTGGCTGGGCCGACGATGATGCACGACTTCGCGGTAACCGAACACTACGCGCTGTTCCTCGATCTACCGGTGATCTTCGACATGCAGCTCGCGAGTCAGGGGCAGATGCCGTTTCACTGGAGCGATGACTACCAGGCGCGCATCGGCATCATGCCCCGCACAGGCAACAACAACGACGTGAAGTGGTTCGACGTCGAACCCTGCTACATCTTTCACGGTCTCAACGCGTACGAGGACGGCGATAGCGTCGTCTTCGACGCCAGCCGGTCCAGTGAGATGTGGCGCCAGGCGGGGTCGATGAGCGGAGGCGGGGGACGACTTACGCTGCACCAGTTCCGCTTCGATTTGAATACCGGCAGCGTGACAGAGCAGACGCTCGACGAACGTCCGCTCGAGTTTCCGCGCGTCGCCGAGTCGATGGTCGGCCAGAAACATCGCTACGGCTTCACTCTGCATCTCGGTTCTGCGAGTGATGGCAGCCCGGATCTCACCGGACTAGTCAAAGTCGATCTCGATCGCGGCAGCTCCGAGAGCCACGGTTTTGGTGAGTTCGGAAAGCCTTCCGAGCCCACGTTCGTACAAGCCGCGGGTAGCGACGCGCGCAGCGATGAAGGCTACGTGTTCAGCTACGTGCACGACGAGAGCAGGCGACAGACCCAGCTCGTGATTCTCGATGCGACACGAATCGCTGACAATCCGGTCGCACGCATCGCGCTGCCGCAACGCGTTCCGTATGGGTTCCACGGAAACTGGATGCCGGATGCTGCATAAGTGTAGTGGTGTCGTAGTCTGAACGGGCGACGTACGACCTTGCGATAGCGGGGCTCGATCGGTTACGCGTGAAACGAAACCGATTGCCGCCCGAGGGGGGTAATCCGCCGCCCCCCGGGCGGCGCGACGATTCTCCGTGCTGCTTCCTGTTTGCCTTGCGCGTTGCGCCTTTGCGCTTGCAGCACGGATGCCGGCTCCTGATTTTGTTGGAATCCAGGGCGAGCGGAGCGTCGCAATCCCATCTAGATATCTGTGATCGCCGCCCCAAGTCAAGCGAAAAATGTGGCGAAGATTGGGATTTTCTTCTGACGCTGCCAGCAGCCTCTTGGCTGCAGATCTCGACTCCTTCTTGAAGTCGGGATGCGTCGTGCCGCGCCCACTTACCCGCCTGCTGAGAAGCTCGTGGGGCTGATGGGGGCATGAGGGGAATCGCGGGCACTTTTTCAGCACGTCCGGGTAGGATCGGTGTTTGGAGTCATGCGGTTTCAGATCCGAAGCGCGGGGATTCTGGGTCGGTCTGTAGCG
>JAQBGU010000240.1:0-26833 GCA_032128375.1 Deltaproteobacteria bacterium
GGCCCCTTGCCGTACCAGATACCGAACACACCGTCGTAGCGGGGGCCTTCGAGTAGTTCGGACTGCTGCGACCCCCAGACCGACGTCGCCGCGAGATCTTCGTTGACGCCGGGCTCGAAGTGGATGTGGTGGCTTTCGAGACTCGATTTAGCCTGCCAGAGCGCAAAGTCGTAACCGCCGAGCGGCGAACCTCGGTAGCCCGAAATGAAACCCGCCGTGTTGAGCCCCGCGGCGTGGTCGCGCTGACGTTGCATCAGCGGCAGGCGTACCAGCGCCTGAACGCCACTGAGAAAAATGCGCCCAGAATCGAGAAGATACTTGTCGTCGAGCGCATAGTTCGCGTCGAAATCTGCGCTTGATCGCTGGCCGCTTCCCACGTGCACCTCCGCTCCGGAACGATACAGCCCGATCGAATCGAGCGGCTGCGGCGGCTACCCCTTTGGAGGCTACCGAAGGCAAGCGACGATAGCCGAATCCCGCGTCAGGACCCCGGTTCCCGCATCGTCAAATGGGAAAGCTCGCGCGCGCGGCGAGGCAGCGCGCTCGCCAACCCATAGCCCACGCAGAACATCAGCAGATTCCCGAAGAACGCCGTGTAGTAGGTATCGAACGGAATGGACAGGGTCGCGGGAAACACGCCCATCGTCCACAGGGTAAAGGCCCCCGTGCACAGAATTCCGCCCCACACACTTCGCGCGTCCCCGACTCGGGTCAGAAATCCCAGCAGGTAGATGCCCAGCAGGCCACCGCCCAGCAGCGACGTGAGTTTGATCGAAGTGTCCTGGAGCGTTCGGCCTTCGGCTTCGAGCAGTAACGTCGCGCCGACGAGCATGGCCAACGATGCCGCAGCGGCGATCCATCTGGCCGCGCGCAGGTAGTGGTGGTCATCGCGTCCGGGAGCCAGGTGACGGCGGTAGATGTCGACGACTCCGACCGTCGAGATCGCATTGATACTCGAATCGAGTGATGACATTCCCGCCGCCAATGCAGCCGCGATCACGAGCCCGGCAATCCCGTGCGGCAGGTAGTGGAGCACGAAAAATGGCACGATCCCCTCGGCCCGCAGCTCGCCCGAGAGCATCTTCGCCGCTTCGTCGGCCGGAAATACCTGGAAGAAGGCAAATAGCGCCGTCCCGAGGAACATGTAGAAAAACCAGGTCGGGATTCCGACGAGGACCGACACCAGCATCGCGCGTTTCGCTTCTGCGGTCGATTTCGCCGCGCAGTACCGCTGCACGAAATGTTGCGCGGTGACGTATTCGGTCAGGAAATAGGTGGCGCTCATCAGGATCATCAGCGGCGCGGTCTTGGTCCCGAAATCGAACCCCCATCCGATTGGAACGACCTCGCCGTTTACGACAGAGCCCAGGCTGAACTTCTGGTGTGCAGCCGCGATCGACAGGATCTGGCCGAGTCCACCCGGCAACGCGAGTACGATCACCGCAAGACACAGCAGACTCCCCGAGACCAACACGATCGTCTGTACGACGTCGGTCCAGATTACTGCGTCGATTCCCCCAAAGATCGTGTACCCGGCCACGAAGATTCCGCTGATCAGGATGCACGAGGTCTCGTCGAGCCCTGTCAGCTGATGAAGCAGCAGGGCGACCAGATACAGTACCAGGCTGGTGCGCAGAATCTGCGCGGCGATATAGGTCGCAGCGCCATACACGCGGATCGACGGGCCGTAGCGATCTTCCAGGTATTCATAGGCAGATGTGACCTGGCCGCGTCGAAAGAACGGGATGACGTATCGCGCTGCGATCATTGCAGCGAACGGTACGAAAACATACGGCAAGAAGCGGAGCCATTGGGTCTTGAATGAGTCTGCGGGCATCGACAGGAACGTGATCGAACTGATCGCAGTTCCGACCATGCTGAGTCCCACCACCCAACCCGAAAACCGCCGGCCGCCCACGAAGTACTGCTCTGTGTCGTGATTGCGGCGCGCAAAGTGGACGCCCATGGCGGTCATTCCGAGCACATAGGCGACGAGCACCGCGATATCGACCCAGTGCAGCGACATCGGTGTTAGACCGTGATCTCGTCGGTTAGCAGCCGTGTGATCGCGTCGGCGTCGAGGCCGAGAATTTCGCGCAGGACCTCTTCGGTATGTTCTCCGAGGTTCGGACCCGCCGACCGATAACCCGCGCTGCTGTACGACAAACGGAACCCCGAACGTTCGAACTCGAGCTCGCCGAGGTGGACGTGTCGCAGGGTTTCGAAATGCCCTCGATGGCTGAGCTGCGGGTCGACGATCAGGTCTGCCGCGGTCTGAACGACGCCCGCTTCGACACCGGCTTCCTGCAGCCGGCCCATCAGTTCGTGGGCGTCGAAATCCGCCGACCATGCCGCGATCAGCTCATCGAGTGCGTCTTCGTGTTGGCGTCGGCTTGCGAGGCTCGAGAACCGGTCATCGCATGTCCAACTGGGCTCCCCCATCACCCGGCGCAGTGCATTCCAGTCCGTGTCCGTGTGTGCGCTGATCGCGATCCAGCGGTCGTCGCCCCTGGCCGGGTAGACGCCATGCGGTGCGGCGTGAGATCCGGCGGGGTCGTCGCGATTTCCGCGTCGACCGACGACCTCGCCGTTCGCGCTGTAGCGGACCATCACTTCCGATTGGCTGTAGACGGCGGCTTCGATCTGCGACAGGTCGATGTACTGCCCCTCGCCGGTCCGCTCTCGCTCGAGCAGTGCGGCAACCGCGGCGAGTGCAACGTACCGCGGTGAAAGCGAATCGGTGATGGTGTGACTGGGGCCGTGAGCCTCTCGGTCCGGCCATCCGGTCAGGTGATTGAAGCCGGAGATCGCGGCACCCTGTCCGCCAAAGCCCGGGTAGGACCGCTGCGGACCGGTTTGTCCGAACAGGCACGCGCTGATCATCACCGAGTCCGGTCGAATGGCGCGCACGCCCGCGTAGTCGAGGCCAAAGCGTTGCATCGGCCCCGGCGCGAAGTTCTCCGAAACGATATCCGCCCACCCGACGAGGCGCCGCACCAGCGCGACGCCTTCCGGAGTCTTCATGTTGATCGCGACGCTCTTCTTGCCCGGATTCAGCAGGATGAACATCGGAGATCCATCGAGCCCATGAGGGCTGTCGGGGGTCAACCACAAGATGCGTAGGAAGTCGGGGCGCTTCGACGATTCGATTCGGATCACGGTCGCAGCGTGCTCGGCGAAGTACCGGCTGGCGACGGGACCGGCTGCGCCAGACCCCAATTCGAGCACGCGCACGCCAGATAGCGCACCTGGTCCGAGCGCCGACTCGGAACTCGGAGCCTGCGAGCCTTCGGTTGACCGCGGACGAGCCGCGCTGCGCCCGATTTCCGCGAAAATCTCGTCGTTGTGTTCCCCCAGCTTCGGCGCCGGTCGGCGAATGCGAATCCCGCGCGCGCTTGCAAAGAAAGCGGGATGCTCGATCGAAGCACCCAGTTCCGGGTAGTCGATGCTCGAAAACAACTCTCTCGTCCTCAATTGAGGTTGTTCTGAGATTTCCTTCGCGTTGTTGCAGGGGGCCAACAGGATGCGTCGCTCGAGAGCTGCGTCGTAGAGCTCGCGCATCGTGCGGTCGTGGAAGAATGCGCTGAATGCGAGTTCCAAGCGGTCGATTTCCGATTCTTCGAGCAGGTTGTGGTTGTAGTTTCCCCAGTCATAATCGACGAGCCAAGCTGGCGCGGCCCCGCATTCCGCCATGTAGTCGACGGTGGCCTTCAGGTTGCCGATCCGTGCCGGGCCCCCGCGCAGGCCATACGACACGTAACCGTCCTTTGCGGGCCAGATCTCGCGCAAACCGCCAACGCGCCCTCCGTTTCGCTGAGCGGGTTTGTGAGAGTGCGCGAACTGGCCTGGCGTCGACAACAGCGCTTGCAGTTGTGTTTCGTGCAGCGACACATCGACGAATTGACCGCGGCCGCTGACGATTCGCGCGTGCAGCGCCATCGCAATACCGAGCGCGGCTTCGGGGCCGCCGTGATAGTGGGAAGTCGGCATGCTGCAGCGAACCGGCGGACGATCGGGATGGCCCGTCAGGGCCGCGTTGCCACCGAGCGCCACGACCACCAGATCGTGCGCGCGATACCGGGCCCAAGGTCCCGTTTGCCCGAACGGAGTGATCGCGCAGTAGATCAAGCGCGGGTTGAGCTCGCTCAACGTCGGCCAGCCGAGGCCGCGTTCGGTCATTGAACCGGGTCGCTCCGACTCGATCAAGACGTCGGCCGTACTGACCAATGAGTCGAATTGGTCTCGGCCAGTATCAGAGTCGATGTCGAGTGCAATGCTACGCTTGCTGGTGTTCAGTGCGATCCACAACAGGCTGCGCTCAGCAGCTTCGATGTCGCCCGCAAACGGCCCGCGACGACGGGCTGCGTGGCCCTCGAGGGGTTCGACCTTGATCACGTCAGCCCCCATGTCGCCAAGGATCTTGCCCGCAAGAAAGCCGGACTCATCGGTCAGATCGAGAACACGGATTCCCTGGAGCATCGGCCGACGTTAGCCCCGAATACTCAACGCTGGAAGCACGCCGATGGCGCTGCGCCGCGCCATCGATTCGAAGCGGCATCGAATATACGTGACCCCGCAGCGATCATCGGACACTCATCAATGCAATGGAGAGCCTCACTTCGCACGCTCAGCCCAGTCGGTCGACCGCGATCTGTCCTCGGCAAATCACCGCCGCCAGAGCCTTCTCGGGCGTGGCCAGACCAGCCAGCGAGGCCAACGGATCAACGTCGGTCACGACCACATCAGCAAAGGCGCCCGGACGCAGAACTCCGATTCGCCCCTCCAGTCCACACAGTCGCGCGTTAACCTGATACATCGAACGGAGTACATCAGAAGCCGGCTCGAGTTCGGCGCGTATCGCGAACTCTCGGTTCTGCCAAGGCTGCGCCTCGCCGAGTAGATCGGTGCCGAAACCCAGCTCGACCCCGGCATTCTTTGCCAGCTCGATCGATTCACGACCGGATTCAAAAACCCCGTGGTTCTTGGCCACGTTGCGTTCCGGCAACCCGGCACTCGCCCCCATCTCGGCCATGGCCAGGTAGGAGTCGGGACCATCGTGACACCCAACTCTGCCATCCGCGCCGCCGTCGGTGGGTCTATCAGGTTGCCGTGTTCGATGCAGCGCACGCCGTTTTCGATGGCGAGTCGGATGGCTTCCGGCTGATAGGCGTGCGAGGTCGTGTAGGTGTTTCGGTGCTCCGTCTCGATCGTGACCGCCCGCACTTCGTCAGCTGTGTTCATGTGCAGACCATATTGGAGCCGGTTACCACTTGGGAGAATTCAGGGCAATGATCAACCTTCGAGGCCGTCGGCCTGGGCCTGTACCTGACATTTCTGGCAACGGGCTCCCTGAGAGGCGATCAGCAGGAGGTCATCGCGGGTCTGCTTGGCGCCGATGGGGGATTTCGAATTCTTTCCATGGGGGTGAAGGGGCTGGATCCAAACGACTCGTCTACGTTCTTGGCACTCTTCACCCGACAGGGCAAGCTGGAGTCGTTCGAGATGCGAATCGGCGTCACCATCCACGCTACCGACAAATCCATGAGCCCGGTCGAATTGGCGAAGGAAGCCGAGGATCGCGGTTTCTATTCGCTGTATTTTCCCGAGCACACGCATATCCCGATCAGCCGGCGCACACCGCCGCCCACGGGTGGCGAGCAACTCGCAGAGGAATACGCGAGGAGTCTCGACCCGTACATCGCGCTGAGCGCCGCAGCCGCGATCACCTCGAAAATTCGCTTGGGGACCGGGATCGCACTGGTTGCGCAGCACGACACGCTGACGTTCGCCAAGCAGCTGGCGACGCTCGACCATGTTTCGGATGGGCGGCTGGTTCTCGGGATCGGCTATGGCTGGAACCGAGAAGAGATGGAGAACCACGGCATCGACGTGTCGACTCGGCGCGCGCTGGTCCGCGAGAAGATGTTGGCGATGCAGGGGCTCTGGTCGCAGGAAGTGTCCGAATTTCACGGGGAGTTCGTGGACTTCGAGCCGAGCTGGCAGTGGCCCAAACCGGTTCAACAACCGCGTCCCAGGGTGCTGATCGGAGGTGCTGCAGGGGCGACCCTGTTTGCCCAGATGGCCGAGTACGCAGATGGTTGGATGCCGTTTGGCGGCGCGGGAATGAAGACCGCCGTCGGCGAGTTGCGCGCGGCGTTCGATTCGCGCGGCCGAGACCCGGGTCAGATTCATATCGTGCCGATGGGAGTCTTTCCGAACCAAGGCAAGCTCGACTACTACGCGTCGCTGGGTGTGACGGAGACGGTGCTGCGCTTGCCCTCGGCGCGACGCGACGAAGTGATGCCAGTACTCGACGAGTACGTACAATTTTCGGGTGATTGAGAGTAAACATCGCTGCAGACGTCGTAGCAGCGCGCCCTTCCGACGCTGGCGAACCTGCAGACGATCGCTGAGTTCGACGATGTCGGGGCGGTACTCGAATACTCCCGCTCTCGAAGGATCGAGCGGGTAGTGCCCCGGCTTGTGGGGAAGGGAAAAGATCGGCAATTCGTGATTTCAGACGACGCGGGCTATTCGATGACTTCCGAGCGGCGGTTACAGTCTTGGCGCGGTTGGCAACCGCCACAGCGGTGCGGCCAACATGGACCCTATGGACCACGAATCGCCTCAGCGGTGTTGAGTTTCATTCGATATCGGAAGCCCATTCGGTGTTGGCAGTCCTCGACCGGGTCCGTATCCTAAGCGCCTTGTCGGGCCCCACGTGATTTTCTCGACCCGCTCGAGTCAAGTCGGCGGTCGTTTTCGAATCGCATGATCGACGCTTTGCAAAGGCTTCTGAAACAGAGAAGTGCAACGCCGATAGCAAGCCGTCGATCCACCACACCGGACGGGAGTTCCAGTGGACCTTCGCTACTCGAAAGAGGATGAGAACTTTCGCGCGGAACTGCGTGCGTGGCTCAACGAAGCCGTGCCGCTACACGGCAAACCTCCCTCCAAGGCCGATTGGCCGGCACGGCGCGCATACGACACCGGCTGGCAGCGCAAGCTGTTCGACGCCGGATACGCGGGGATCAACTGGCCAGCTGCGTACGGCGGCCGAGATGCTTCGCTGACCGAACAACTCGTGTACTACGAAGAGATCGCGCGCGCGGGGGCGCCCTATATCGGGGTGAATTTCGTAGGCATGTTGCACGGCGGGCCGACGCTGATCGCCGAAGGTACACCCGAGCAGAAAACCCATCACGTACCGCACATCCTGCGCGGTGATCAGATCTGGTGCCAGGGTTTCTCGGAGCCGGGCGCCGGGTCGGATCTGGCTGCCCTTTCGACCAAGGCGGTTCGCGATGGCGACGATTACGTGGTCAATGGCCACAAGATATGGTGTTCGTTCGCCCAGGCCGCCGACTTCGGCGAGCTGCTGGTTCGGACCAATCCAGATGAAAAACACGCCGGAATCAGTTGGCTGATTCTGCCGATGGATGCGCCCGGAATCGATATCCGTCCGCTGCCTACGTTGGTCGGCGAGGGAGAATTCAGTGAGGTCTTCCTCGAAGACGTGCGAGTTCCGGTCTCAAACCGGGTTGGCAAGGAAAACGACGGCTGGCGTGTGACCAACGTGACGCTGCGTTTCGAGCGCGGTACCGCATTCGCGAGCGAGATGTATCAACTGCGTGAGTTCCTCGCACAACTCGTGGGCGTCGCCAAACGTGTAACCCGCCACGATGCGAGCGCATGGGACGACGCCGCACTGCGTCGCGAGGTGGGTCACATCTCGGCCGAGCTCGACGCGCTGTGGGCGATGGTGAAGCTGTCGGTGTGCCAGTCGACAAAGACCGGCGTGCCGGGGCTCGGCGGCTCTGCGATCAAACTGTTCTACTCCGAGCTCTACCAGCGGATTTCGGAGCTTGGTGTTCGTGTGCTTGGACGCGCAGGCCTGAGTCGCGACGACGTCGCGGGTCTGCCCAGTGAACACTTCTTGAGTCGGGCGATGCAGTCGCTGTCGTTGACGATCGCGGCCGGGACCTCACAAATTCAGCGCAATATCATTTCGGAGCGCATCTTGGGAATGCCCAAGGAAAAGCGCTGAAAATTCTCGACCGCGGCGCCAGTGGCACCGCCCGAACCCGTCAAACCATCAACCCAAGGAAGCGAACCGTGGACTTTCAGCTGACCGAGGATCAACAGGCGCTCCAGTCGGGTGTGCGGTCATTTTGTGAGGGGCGAGTTCCGGTCGAGCAGCTTCCGGAGATCGTGAAGCAGGGTGGCTTTGATCGCGGTCTGTGGAGCGAGATCGCGGAGCTGGGCGTGTTCGGCCTGAGGTTGTCCGAGGACGATGGGGGTATTGGGCTGGGCGCGGCCGATGCCGTCTTGGTGTTTGCAGAACTCGGCAGGCGGCTGGTGCCGGGACCCATGGTCTGGAGCCATCTGGCGGCGGGGTGGATCGATGGTGCCGACACCGGGGATGTGGTCGTCGGTGGCCTGGATTTGATCTGCGAGCAGCGTTCGGTGATTCTGATCGAGCACCTCGACGCGCTGGACACGTTGATGGTTCTGCGGGACGACGGTGTCTACCAGATCGACCCACGGTTGCTGAAGGCGGAACCCGTCGGAGTTCCGCTCGACCCGCTCACGCCGATGCACCACGTTGCACATCTACCGCTTGGCGATCGCATTGGTGGTGCCGAGGACGCCGCGCGGATGTGGTCCGCCGGTGGTGCGATCGCGGCCGCTCAGCTGCTCGGGATCGCCGAGGCCACACTCGAACTGGCGACAGGTTACGCGCTGAAGCGCGAACAGTTCGGTCGCATCATCGGCGGCTTCCAAGCCGTCAAGCACATCCTGGCCGACATGTTCGTGCGTCAGGAAGTGGCACGAGCGGCCGTCTACGCGGCTGGAGCCACGATCGACGACCCGGTCGTCGGGGATGTCGCACGTGCGGTTTCGGCGGCGAAGTTGTGCGCAGGTGACGCAGCGATGAAGAATTCGCGGGCTTGCATCCAGGTACACGGCGGGATGGGATATACCTGGGAGGTGCCTGCCCACTACTACCTGAAGCGCACCTGGGTGCTCGAGTCGATCTTTGGAACGAGCGAAGAGCACGAGTCCCGTATCGCCGATCTGATCTCCGAGGGGCGCTGACGTCCGGTCGCAGAACGGGTTTGGTTGCGTCTCGTGGGTGGGCGCCGGAACCGCGGGCGACGATAGGGAAAATTCCGCGCGGCGCGAACTCGACGTAGGGCCCGGAGCTGCGGTTGGTGTGGGTACTGGGTTCTGGACGGTCCGGGGTATTTACTATACGCTACGTCTCGTAATTGGCCTCGCCGCTGGCAGCGCAGGGATCGCCGTTCCAGGGGCGATCGCAGGAATCGGCCCGCGGGCCTGGCGAGACGGCACCCGCAACAGACCAAGGAGCAAACATGGGAATTCTCGATGGCAAGGGCGCCGTCGTTACAGGGGCCGGTCGAGGGATTGGACGGGGCCACTGCATTCACCTCGCGGAGAACGGCGCTTCGGTGATCGTGAACGACATCGATGTCGACGAGGCGCAGAAAGTCGTCGATTAGATCGCGGCGAAGGGAGGTAAGGCCAGCGCCAACGATAGCGATATCAGTTCGCGCGAAGGGGCTGCGGCGCTCGTCGAGCAGTGTGTGAGCGAATTCGGTGGGATCCACATTCTCGTCAACAACGCCGGAAACGTTCGCGACCGATCATTCCTGAAGATGACCGATGACGAGTTCACGGCCGTGTTCCGGGTTCACGTCAACGGCACATTTATGTGCAGCCAGGAAGCGGCGCTGCGGATGAAAGATCAGCGTAGCGGCGGATCGATCGTCAATACCGTCTCTGCGGCCCACTTCGGAAATTTCGGACAGACCAACTACGCGGGTTCCAAGGGCGCGATTGCGTCGATGACATATACCTGGGCACTGGAGTTGGCGCGCTACGGGATCCGCGTCAACGCAATCAGTCCCAGCGGGAGTACCCGGATGTCCGCGACCTACAAGGGACCCGACGGCAAGGACGTGGAACTCCCGTTCATCGACCCGACCCGCAACGGCGCATTCGTCGCATTTCTGTGCAGCGATGAAGCCGATTACGTGAGTGGCCAGATCTTCGGTTCGGGCGGTGAACGCGTGGTCGTGCTGGAGCAACCGAAGTACGGCACGCAGATGATCAAGGACGGTGGTTGGTCGGTCGAAGATCTGATCGAGCATTTCAAAGCCAACCTGTCGAAGGTTTTCGAACCGGTCGGCTTGATGAAGACGCCGTACCCCTTCTACGACGGCGTCAAGCCGAACGCGAAGTGACCGTCATGGCCGGAATCACATCCTACGGCGCCTATATTCCCCGCACCCGGCTGCCTTTGTCGGTGATCGGGGGTGGACGCCTCAAACAGGGCGGACCCGAAAAGGCCGTCGCTTGGAACGATGAAGACAGCGTGACGATGGCAGTATCGGCCGCCGTCAACTGCCTGCGCGGGCTCGATCGCAGCGCGGTGGATGGCGTGATGTTTGCCTCGACCACCTACGCATTTCGCGAAAAGCAGGCGGCGGCTCTGATCGCGAAGGCACTCGACCTCCCGCGCGGTATTCGGACCGCGGACTTCAGCGGTTCGTTGAGAGCGGGGACCGCCGCACTGCGCAGCGCAATCGACGCCGTCACGGCGGGCTCTGCCCGCAGGGTGCTGGTCGTGGTGAGCGATAGTCGGATGGGTGCGCCCGGCTCCGGTCTCGAGCGCACCGGCGGCGACGGCGCAGTCGCATTCCTGATCGCCGATCACGACGCCGTTGCCACTCTTTCCGACTCGTGCGCGGTTACGGACGAGATCGTTGACCTGTGGCGCGGAGACGCTGACCGGTTCGTGCACAGCTGGGAAGATCGCTTCGTGATTCAGCACGGCTTCACGCCCAACATGATCGAAGCCGGCAAAGGTGTGATGGGACAACTCGGGTTGAAGGCATCGGATTATGCGTCGGTCTGTCTGTACGCGCCCGATGCGCGAAGCCACGCGGGCGTGGCGCGCGGGCTAGGGGTCAAAGACCAGCTCCAAGACGCCCTGTTCGGCAGGCTCGGGAATACGGGTGTGGCTTTTGCACCCATGCAGCTTGCCGCTGCGTTGGAGACCGCCAAGCCGGGGGATCGGATCCTCGTGGTGAACTACGGCGATGGTGCCGAGGCACTTTCGTTCCAGGTATCCGACGCGATCGAGAAGCTCGGTGATCGCCGCGGCGTGAGTTGGCACCTCGCGCGTCGTCGTGTGATCTCGAGCTACGACAAGTACATCAAGGCGCGCAGCCTGGATTCGCGCGAATGGCGGGCGGGCGGCGATCCGGGTCTTTCGGCGACCGTACACTTTCGTGAGCGCGACGAGGACATCAGCTTCTGCGGCCAGAAGTGTCTGCAGTGTTCGGCCGTGCAGTTTCCAATCCAACGAATCTGCGAGACCTGTTTCGCGAAGGACGATTTCGAGAAAGCGCGGCTGTCGGACCGGATTGGAAAGGTGGTTACCTACACGTTCGATTTTTTCTTTCCGACTCCGGATCCACCGACGGTCGTGACGATCTGCGAAATCGACGGTGCGCGCGTCCACCTGCAGCTGGTCAATATTTCGCCCGCGGAGACCTGCATCGGACTACCGGTGGAATTCGAATTTCGCCGCATCCACGAGGCGGGTGGCCGTCCCAATTACTACTGGAAGGGCAGTCCTCTTCCCGCTACCGACGAGGCCAACTGATCGATGAGTCGAGACGGAATCAAGGACAAGGTTGCGATCGTGGGTGTGGGCTGTTGCCAGTTCGGCGAAAACTGGGACCAGTCGCCATCGGACATGATCGTCGACGCCGCCTACGAGGCGTACGCGGACGCGGGAATCGACAGGCCGCAAGAGCGAATCGATGCGGTCTTTACGGGAGCCCTGTATACCCAAAAGGGGCCGCACGAGTGCAGCGATGCGCTGAAGCTTTGGAAGCCGGTGACGATGGTTTCCAACTACTGTGCGACAGGGACCGACGCGTTTCGCTGCGGTGTGATGTCGATCGCTGCAGGCATGTACGACACTGTGCTCGTGGTCGGCTACGACAAGCCAAAGGACCGCGGCGTGTCGGGACCGAGCGTGATGATGAACGGTGTACGAGACCTGCCCCAGACTCCGGCCGGTTGGTTTTCGCTGTGCGCCTCGACCTACTTCAAGAAATTCGGGGCAGGACGCGAAGATCTGGCCAAGATCGCCGTGAAGAACCACCACAACGGGACGCTCGCTCCCAAATCGTTTCTCAAGCGTGAGATCACCATCGACGACGTGCTCAACGCGCGTATGATCTCCTGGCCGTTCGGGTTGTACGACTGCGCGGCGCAGACCGACGGTGCGGCCGCCGTCATCCTCACCCGCGCCGACCTCGCCCGCGGATACCGCGATGACCCGGTGTTGGTCAAAGGGGTCACCGTGCAGGCCGGGCCGAACCCGCAGAAGGATCCGACCAACGATTTCCTGTCGTGGAAGCCGACAGGCTGGGCTGCGGAAGACGTCTACCGCCAGGTCGGAATTTCTGACCCGCGCGCGGAGATCGGTGTTGCGCAGGTTCACGACTGCTTCAGCCTCACCGAATTGTTGAGCTACGAAGATCTCGGATTCTGCGAGAAGGGCGCAGCCAAAGAACACATTGCCGCCGGCGACTTCGAGCTTGGCGGCGCGCTTCCGGTGAACACCGACGGTGGTTTGAAGACCTTCGGGCATCCGACTGGAGCCACGGGCGTGCGCATGATCTACGAGAACACCTTACAGCTCCAGGGTCGTGCCGATAAGCGCCAGGTCGCGGGGGCGGAGTCCAAGCTCGCGCTATCCCACAACATCGGCGGACATCCGACCGCGTGCGGGATCGCGATTCTCGGTCGCGATTGATTGCCGCCTCATGGGCGCCCTGAGTCGACGCGACGCTCGGTAACGGAACTTCGAAACAACCAGGCCCGTCGGGCCGCGGAGGCCCAGTGGATTTCGAGACCCTGCTCTACGAAGTGGATGACGGCGTTGCGACACTGACCCTCAACCGTCCGGATCGGCACAACGCATTCAACTTGCTGATGGCCGGGGAACTGCGTGCGGCGTGGGGGGCGATCAAGGCCGACCCCGCGGTGGTCTGCGCGATCTTGACCGGAGCAGGAGAAAAGGCGTTCTGCACCGGGATGGATGTCGCCGACATTGCTTCGGGGGCTGCGAAGGGAAGCGGTCAGGTCTCCCGCCAGGATGCGCCGTGGTTCCAGCTGACCGCGATTCACAATCGCTGCTGGAAACCTGTGATTACCGCTGTCAACGGAATGGTGGTCGGCGGCGGTCTGCACTTCATCGCAGATTCTGATTTGATTGTCTGCGCAGAGCACGCGACGTTTTTCGACACCCACGTGAAGGTCGGCTTGATCGCGGGGATCGAACCGGTGGGGCTCGCGCGGCGGATGCCGCTGGAGGCGGTGATGCGCATGGCGCTGTTGGGAGGTTCGGAGCGGCTCTCGTCTGCAGAAGCGCTCCGCTTGGGGCTCGTCGGGGAAGTGGTCCCGGCCGATCGACTCATGGCGCGCGCGCGCGAGCTGGCCGCGAAGATCGCACAGCACTCGCCGACCGCGTTGGCGGAGACCAAGCGGGTGATCTGGGAGTCGTTGGACACCGGATTGGATGCCGGGGTCGACGCTGCGTGGAAAGCGATCAATGATCACACCACCCATCCAGACCTCGCGGAAGGCGCAACCGCATTCGTCGAGAAACGCAAACCGCGCTGGGCGCCGTTTACTTCGTAACAGACTCAACCAACGAGACCTCAGTCGAGAGAACCAGCAAAGAGAGCTGACGATGTACGAGACCATCCTCTACGAAACGAGCGACGGCATCGCGACGATCACGCTGAATCGGCCCGACAAGCTGAACGCGTACACCACGCAGATGGGAGACGAGGTGGTCGACGCATTCGCGCGGATCCGCGCCGACGCTGAAGTGCGCGTCGCGATCTTGACCGGCGCGGGGCGGGGTTTCTGTGCGGGGGTGGACCTCGAGCACCTGAAAGCCCACCAGGCCGGCGGGAACGCAGAAAAGGGGTCGCCGAAATTGGGCGAGGAGGACTTCTTGAGGAAGCTCCCGCTCGATCTACTGGAATTTCCAAAGCCCGTGATCGCGGCAATCAACGGTCACGCGATCGGCGTCGGCGTGACGATGGTCCTGCCCTGCGACGTCCGGATCGCGAGCGCGGGCGCTAAGATCGGCATCACATTTGCCAAGCTCGGCATCCTGCCGGGGCTCGGCAGCACCCACTTGCTGCCGCGCTTGATCGGCCAGGCCAAAGCGCTCGAGTTGGTGCTGACCGCTCGCATCTTCCGGGCCGAAGAGGCCGCGGAAATCGGTCTGGTCAACAAAGTGGTTCCCGGCGAAGAACTCATGAAAGAGGCGAGAGACATGGCGGTGCAGATGTCCGCGATCGCCCCCGAGGTTCTCGCCCACGCCAAACGAGCCATCCACTTCGGTGCACACTCCACGATGAGTGAAGCCATGAAGAACGAGCAGGCGCAAAGCGCCGAACTGCGAATCGCCAAGCAGGGGTGAGCGTCCGAGAAGTCGTCGCAACCGGCTGGCTTCGTCCAGCTAGAATCAGTTTGTGAAGCAAACCGACGAGGAACTCGGACGCTGGATCGTCGCCCCACTGGTCATCCTTTTCATCATCGTGCTGTTTCGGACTGCCTGGCTCTGCGATGACGCGTTCATCACCTATCGGACGATCGATCATTGGATCGACGGCCGCGGACTGGTGTTCAATTTGGGCGAGCGCGTGCAGGCCTATTCGCATCCGATGTGGATGCTGACGATCGCCTTGCTCTATTGGGTATCGGGGGACATCTACTTCACACCGATTCTCGCTTCGATACTCCTTTCCACTCTGGCTGTGTCGCTGCTCGCCTTTCGAATAGCAGAGGACCGAACCCAGGCCATATTGTGCCTCTTGGTGCTGTTGTCTTCGCAGGCCTTCATCGACTACTCCACTTCGGGCCTCGAGAACCCGCTGACCCACCTGCTGCTCGCGCTGTTCGGAGCGGAGTTCTTGAAAAAGGCCCCTAGCGAATGGAACCTGTTTGGGCTCGCGCTGCTTGGAGGGTTGTTGGCGACGAATCGGATGGACTGCCTTCTGTTGATCGGCCCCGCACTCGGCTACGCGATCGTTCGTCTGTCGCGCGCCAATACCCTCACGTGGGCGGCCTGTCTGCGGCAGACCCTCTTGGGGTTTTCACCGTTTCTCCTATGGACCGCATTCTCGGTTGTCTACTACGGTTTCCCATTCCCCAATACCGCCTACGCGAAACTCGGTACCCAGATTCCCAGAAAGGAGCTGCTCGAACAGGGGGGCTACTATTTCCTCGATTCTCTGGGAACCGACCCGGTCACGTTGATGGTCATCGTGTGGAGCCTGCTGCTGGTGTTCCTGTCGAACGACAGAAACCCGCGACGCATTGCGCTGGGAGCCGGCGTGATCTTGTACGCGCTCTATATCGCGTTCATCGCTGGCGATTTCATGAGCGGCCGGTTTCTTGCCGCACCCCTGTTCGTCGCGCTGATGATCTTTCGTCCGCGACTCGCGACGGTACGCATGAAATTGACGGAGCGATTGTTCGCCGCGAGCGTGATTGTCTTCGTGGGACTCAGCGCGGGCAACCCGCCTCTGTTGACTGGAGCTTCGTATGGGTTGGACCCGAACTCGGCCGAATGGGTCGGCCCACACGGCGTGGCCAACGAAAGGGCGTACTACTACCAGGATACTGGGCTGCTGCGAGCCCATCGCGGAGGGAATCTCCGCGCTGTGCGCGACCACGCATGGAAAATACGGGGTTCATTCAGATTGCAGGGAAACGTATTCCTGGCCGGAGGGCTGGGCTTCTTGGGTTTCTTCTCAGAGCCAGAAGACCATCTCATCGACTTCCATGGCCTCGTCGATCCGCTGCTGGCGCGCTTGCCGGTAGACCAACGCTGGCGGATCGGACACTTTCCCCGAGGCCTCCCGATGGGCTACGTGGAAACGCTCGATTCCGGAGAGAACCGCATCGAGAACGGCGATCTGGCGCTCTACTACGACAAGCTGTCGGTCCTCACCCGCGGCCCAATATTCAGCATTGTCCGATTCAAGGAGATATGGGCGATGAACTGGCGATCGTACGACAAATGGTTGGATCGATACGACGAGCGCTTCGAACAACCCGTCCAGTGAACCGATGCGCACAAGGCAGCCCAGGCCGGTAGCTGGCGGTTGCGCGTGCGGTCTCGCACTCTAGGTGGCTTCGGCGGCACGTCTGCCCCGCAATGAAAGGCGAACGAAGTGGAGAATCTGTGATCGAGTTCGTACTGAACGGTCGACCCGAGCGCGTTGATGTCGATGCGTCGACTCCTTTGCTGTGGGTCCTGCGCGACGAACTCGGGCTGACCGGCACGAAGTTCGGCTGCGGGATCGGCCAGTGCGGCGCCTGCACGGTGCACCTCGACGGAAAGGCGGTGCGAACGTGCATCTTGCCCGTCTCAGCGGTGGCTGGCACCGAGATCACAACGATCGAAGGCCTTTCGCAAAACGGAGACCACCCGGTTCAGCAAGCCTGGGTGGAGCACAGTGTCCCGCAATGTGGCTACTGCCAGTCGGGCCAGGTGATGGCTGCCGCCGCACTGCTCGCCGCGATACCCGAGCCGAGCGACGCTGACGTCGAGCGTGCAATGACGAATATCTGCCGCTGCGGCACCTATGTGAGAATCCGGCGCGCGATCCGCCGCGCCGCCGAGCTCGGGAAGCAATCCAAGCCCGGTGAGGTTTCTGAATGAGCGGCCTCACGCGACGCGCGTTCCTGAGGGCGAGTGGGCTAGGCGCCGGTGCCCTCGTCCTCGGATGTCGATCTTCGGGGAGCTGGTGCGCCGGGCTCGACGGTTCCGAGACAGCCGTCTTCGACGCATGGCTCGCGATTACCAGCGACGACCGGATATTGCTTCACGTAGACAAAGTAGAGATGGGACAGGGAACGCATACCGCCTATGCAACACTCATCGCAGAGGAACTCCGCATAACCCCGCAGCGGATCGAGATCCGCAGCGCACCGGTAGACGATGCTTTCTCCAACCCGATGCAGATGACGGGCGGCAGTGACAGTATGCGCGGCAGCTGGGAGCCGCTCCGGTTGACCGGGGCCAGAGCCCGGGAGATGCTACGCAGCGCAGCTGCCGAGCGCTTCGGTGTCGAGGCCACAGAGATCGAGGTGGATGACGGGTTCGTCCGCAATTCCGCCAGCGGCGAGCGCCTCTCCTACGGAGCACTTGCGGCGTCGGCGGCAGGTCTGCGCCCCCCGCGCAACCCGAAACTCACGCCGCCCGATCGCTTCCGTTTCATCGGCACCTCGTTTCCGCGCGTCGACGCGCTTGCGAAATCGACTGGCACAGCCCAGTACGGCATGGACGTGACCGCACCCGGCCTGCTCACGGCCGTGGTCGTGCACTGCCCTCATGTACGGGGAACGCTTAGATCATTCGATGCAACCGCGGCGAGCAGCCAGCCGGGCGTCGTCAGCGTGATCGAAATTCCGAGTGGGATCGCCGTCGTTGCAAGTGGCTACTGGCCCGCGCGCACGGCGGCGAAGAAGCTGGTCGTTGTGTGGGACGCGGGCGAAAGCGCAGGTGTCGACAGCGCGAGTATTCGCGCCGGCCTGACCAACGCACTCGACGATGCGATCGCCCTCCACTCGGCGCGCGACGATGGCGACACTGACAGAGCGCTCGCCGACGCCGCGCTTCGGATCGAAGCCGAGTACCGTCTCCCGTATCTCGCGCACGCGACCATGGAGCCGATGAATTGCACAGTGATCCCGCGTGAAGGAGGCTGCGACGTTCATGCCGGTACGCAGACACCGGACGGCGTCCAGGATGCTGTGGCAGCGGTGCTCGGGCTCTCGCGAAAAGACGTGGTGGTACACACCGCATTCCTGGGTGGAGGTTTCGGACGACGTGCGTTCACCGACATGGCGACTGAAGCCGCCTGGATCGCGCGCGAAACGGGGGCACCGGTCAAGCTCGTGTGGTCGCGCGAGGACGACATGGCACGGGACTACTATCGCCCGCCGAGCTTCCACCGCCTCGCGGGTGGCCTCGATGCCGACGGCAAACTGACGGCCTGGCAGCACAAACTCGTCTGCCCGAGCCTCATCCCATACTTCGCCGAGGCCGCGGGCACGGTCGCGCCGCAGTGGATGCGCGGCCTCGTCAACACAGTGGCGGGCAGCCTGAGCCGGGCTCTGCCCGGGTGGATCGGTCCCATTCTCGGGATTGAAGGCGCGGCGGACCAGCCCTACGAGGCGGCGAACGTCTCGGTCGGATCGATCGCCTGGGACCCGGGGATTCCGGTCGGCATCTGGCGATCCGTCGGCCACTCGCATAACGGCTTCGTGGTCGAAAGCTTCGTCGACGAGCTCGCGCGGGCGGCGGGTGCCGATCCGGCCGCATTCCGCCGGCAGCATCTCGCCGGCCATCCCCGGCACCTCGCCGTCCTGGATCTACTCGTCGATCGGGGTCGCTGGGGAAAGCCCGCTCCGGGGCGGCACCAGGGCATCGCAATTCACGAGGCATTCGGCTCGGTCGCCGGGCAAATCGCCGAGGTGTCGATCGAGGGCGACGAGATACGCGTACACCACGTCACCTGCGTGATTGACTGCGGTCTCGCGGTCAACCCCGACATCGTCGAGGCTCAAATGGAGGGCGGAATCCTGTTTGGCCTGACGGCAGCGCTGTATGGCGAGGTCAATTTCAAGGATGGCGCAGCAATCGAAAGCAACTTCCACGATCACCGAATGTTGCGGCTCGCCGAGGCGCCGGCCATCGATGTCATCATCGTTTCCAGCAGCGCATCGCCCTCTGGTGTAGGCGAGCCTGGAACGCCGCCGATCGCACCGGCCGTGGCGAATGCCGTCTTCGATGCCACCGGCATTCGGCTCCGCGAACTACCGCTACGACTCGCATAGTCGTGGCCGGGGCTCGCGCTGCCTGCGCGCATGTTGCGAACCGTCGCGCCGCGGGCGGCGGCGGTCGCAGTGTGGCACGCGTATGCAGAAGTGCTCGCAGGCAGGGTCGTGCCGCCGCGGCCAACTCGGCGCGCGACAGCACCGGCTTGCCCAGCAGGTGGCGCGGGCGATACAGATCGGAGAAGATCGGCGCCGGAGCTACCTCGATAGTGAGCCATATCAGGGGACGGTGATCGGGGTGTCGGAGACCAGCGACGCGAAGGGGCGGTTTTTCGAGCGGATTGTGGAGATTGCGGCGTCCTGTGATGGTCGCGGTCCGGTCCCGCTCGGCTGATCGCGCGAGCGGACGGGTTGGACGCAATCGAAAAGCGCACGCACAATCCGGCTCGCATCGCCTGGTTCGTCGCGCTTGGCGTTCTCGTCGCGGTGCGCGTCTGGAACGCGATCGATGGCCCGTTGATGAAGGGCTGGGACGACTGCGGTCACGTCGGCTACATGCTGTTCCTGGATCTGTACCGCTCGGTTCCCTGGGCCAATCAGGGATGGTCGTACTTTCATCCGCCGCTCCACTATCTGATTGGCTGGGGGCTCGCACAGTTCGGCAATGCTGAAGTCTTGCTGCGAGGCCTGGCCCTGAACGGCGGTGCGGCGAGCCTCGCGATCGCCTGGCTGACGGCACGCGTGACGCGGCAGGTCCATTCCGGGCGCTGGGTTCTGCCGTGGCTCGTGTTCGTCAGTGTGGGATCGCTGCCCGTATACCTGTACACCGCCATGATGGCGGGCAACGAAATGACGGCTGCCGCGTTAGGCACGCTCGGTTTTGCGATTCTGCTCGCCAACGAAGCGCGCGACCAGCCGCGGCTCGCCCGGGATCTCGCTGCAGGTCTGGTTTTCGGCCTTGCGTTGCTCGCGAAGGTCTCGGCGCTACTGACCTTGTGCGCGGCCGGGATGACACTGATGTTGCGTTTGCTGCGCGCGTTTGCCGAACGAGACTTCTCATCGGTCCGACTCACGATCTGGCGAAGCATAGCGATCGTTGGGCTCGCTGGTGTCGTCTCGAGCCCGTTCTATCTGCGCAATTGGAGTGAGTTCGGAACCCCGTTTCGAATGAGCCGCACGAATTCGCAGGTGGCCGAGTTGGAGCGGCGACAGCCCCCCGGAGAACGGAGCTGGATCGATCTCGTCTACGTTCCCGCGGCGATCTTCAGCGACTCCCATCCCAAAGCGCCACACATGCTCCATTCGATCTGGGGGACGGTCTACGCCCAGATGTGGTCCGATCCCAGAGGACGTTCGGAATTTGCATTCCGCGCGGTCAAGAGCCGATCTTGGGATCGGGCGCGACGGGTTGGCGTGGTGATGGGTCTGCTTCCGACGATTCTGGCCCTGTTAGGCGGCGGGCTGGCGGCGAAAGATGTGTGGCGCGGGCTCAGACGGCAGGTCTACGTCCCATTGTTTTGTCTGTCTGCGAGCACAATCGGAGCGTTCGCGTGGTTCGCATTCGCGGCGCCGCAATTCTCGGCCCTCAAAGCGTCGTATCTGCTCGGCCTGACCATTCCCTACGGAGTGTTCATGGCTCGTTCGTTCGAGACCATGCGCAGCAGCGCAGTGCGCCGAGTCGCGATGTCGATCGTGATAGGCGTCGCCGTGGTCGGTCTCGCCACGCAGACCAACGGGCTGGTTTTGCCGGCTCTACCCGACGGCAGCAGTTTTCCACTCGTTCACGCCGCATTGGGCGAACATCAGTTGGCGCGGGAGCAGCTGGACAGGCGCGCCCATTCTACCGACTCAGTCAACCACGCGGACCTGGCGATGTTGGAGGGGCGCCCTGAAATCGCGCGGGGGCTGTACCTCGCGGGTGGCCCCGCCGAGCCCAACGAGCCCGTGGTCTGGAATGCGCTGGGCGCCGCAAATGCAATGCTTGGCGAGTTGCGTTTGGCGATGCTGGATTTCGAGAACGCCATTGCGGGGGGCCTGCTCGAAGTCGCGCTGGTCAACCGCGGCGTTGTCCATGCGATGATCGACGATCTGGGCAAAGCAGAACAGGATCTGCGCCGCGCGCTCGAGATCGACCCGCGGCTGATACCCGCATGGCACAACCTGGCAGAGGTCCTCGAACGCGCCGAACAGCCGCTCGAAGCCGAGCGGGCTCGAACCACGGCTCACGGACTCGTCGGGACGCCGCCGAGAGGCTACGCGTACGGAGTTCCAAACGGCCTCGGCCAAGGGCCGACGGGAACACTCGGAACACGTTGGATGCTGTGGCTAGATGACCGAGACCTTCGACTCGCGCGCGCTCCCTTCCGCGACTCCGACGCGATATCAAGCCGGCTCCCATCATCTGACGCGTCGAGCGCAGCGTTCAGGCATCCACATCTCGTGCTGATCGTCGTCGATACACTGCGCGCGGATCACCTGGGCGCATACGGTTACGCTAGACCCACGTCGCCTAACATCGATCGGATCGCCAGCGAAGGGGTCCGATTCGCGAATGCGTCTGCGATCAGTTCATGGACGCTGCCATCGGTGGCGTCGCTGTTCACGTCGTTGTACCCGTGGGAACACGGGGCGACCGCCTGGAGCAAGAAGATCCGCAAGGGGCTACCAACATTTGCCAGCCTGCTCCGTGAGGCGGGGTACAGGACGATCGGAGTTTCCGGTAATTTCGTGCACATCACCCGCAGGGGTGGTTTCGCGCGCGGTTTCGGCGTCTTTCGCGAACTCGAATTCGAAGTACCCAGAGACGCAGACGATCCACTTCTGGTCATCCGATCGCGCAATGGTCGAGATGTCCGCACACGCGCGCCGTCTGCCCGCGAAGTGAACGAGGCATTGTTCGGGCTGCTGCCCCAATACACCGACGGGCCGCTGTTCATCTACGCGCACTACATGGAACCCCACTCTGGCTATGACCCGCCGCCCGGTCATCTCGAACGCTTCGTAACCGACCCGCAGGCGCATCGAAGCGGCGAAAAGGCGACATCGGCGTATATCAACCGTCTGGCGGGCGGTGAAAGCGCCGACTCCAAAGAGAGGCAACGACTGGTAGATCTGTATGACGCAGAGGTTGCGTCCGTCGACGAGGCGATCGGTGAATTGCTGGTCGAACTCGAACGCCGCGGGTACGGCCAGGACCTGGTGGTCAGCATCGTCGCCGACCACGGGGAGGAATTTCTCGATCACGGTGGTTGGTTCCACGGAATCAACCTGTTCGCCGAATCGCTTGCGGTGCCTTGGGTGATCCGCGACTCGCGCACGAACGGAGAAGGGTTCGTCGTCGACACAGCCGTCGACCTGATCGACGTGGCGCCTACGCTGCTGTCGATCGTTGGGGTCGAACCCGACGCAGGAATGCGTGGTCGGCGCATGTTGTCCGGGACGCCCCCACCTCGCGACATTCAAGCTTGGCTGGATCCGGACGAGCGATTCGAAGCGGCAGTGGCGCCGCGCTTGGCGCGCCGTGCATTCACCCGTTGGCCGTGGAAGCTGATCGCCGATCTGCAGGGAGAGGTCGTGGTCTACCGGTTGGATCGCGACCCGGGTGAGACGCATCCGATCGCACTCGAAAACGCGGAACTTCCGGTTCGGCTTCGCATCGAGGCCGAAATCCTAGCGCGAGATGCGATGCATGAGGCAAAAGACGCGCGACGCAGTGAAGTGATCGAACCGGCGCAACGCGCACGTCTTCGAGTGCTCGGATACGCAGACTGATCCTGATCGAGGAGGCTGCGTGGGAATCGCCGCCCAACGTCGACACCGCACATGAAGGACTGATCAAGCACGAGAAAGATCGTCCGGGGTGTCGATGTCGCGCGCTGCTTTCGCGAACGGGACGCGACCCGCAGCGGGGTCGGCGAGCAGCAACATCTGTGCACCGCGGTCGCCTTCGAGCGCTTGGAGCGCCGTGAAGTGCCGACGTCCAAAAATTGCGGGGACTCCGAGTGTGCCGGCGTATTGCGTCGCCACCATCGCCGCTGCGTTCTTCTGGTAGACGTCGATCAGCGCATCGAGGTGTGCCGAAGTGATTTCGGATTGGTCGACCAGCAACAGCAGTATCGCGTCGAACGCCGGGTTCGCGGATTGGCTGACCGCGTCGACGCCGCAACGAATCGAACGGCTCAACCCCTCGCGCCAGTTGTCTCCGAACAGCACGACTGCAGGCAGATCGGCCAGCTCCGACCGGATCGCGTCGCAGTGCGCCCCAGCGACTACAAAAAGCCCCTCGCACCGCGACTGCAGTGCCACCTCCGCCGCGTGCCGGACCAGGCTGCGTCCCCGCAACCGGATCAGCTGTTTGGGCTCGCCCATGCGCGTCGATCCGCCGGCGGCGAGCAGCACAGCCGCAACGCTCGGAGCGCCTGAAGAAGTCATTGCGAACTCCAGTCTGGAAGCGAAAGGCCGAATGGGAGTTGTAGCATCGGATGATTCTATGACGAATCAAGGCGAGATTCGCCCCACCCGCTCCGATCTTGCCACGAAATGTTGCAGCGAATGCTGCAGCGAATGACCGCGATACAATGTCGCACCGCGGCCGTGAAAACAGAGTGGTGGATGAACGCGATACCCAAACAGCAGAAGTCTCTGGATCAACGTTGGGCCGCCCCCGGGCTGGTTGCGATCGCGCTTGCGCTGCTGTCGGTGGTCGCGGGCTGCTCGGAACAAAGGCCGTCCAGCTCTTCCTCAGAGACACCTTCCCTTGCAGCCGAGCCGAAGATTGCAAGTGATCGGGCGCCCACAGCGCTCAACGTTATCGTCATCACGCTCGACACGACGCGGGCTGACGCGCTCGGCTCATACGGTCAAAAGCGGCCTACGAGCCCGAACCTCGATCGGCTTGCCGAGCAGGGCACGCAGTTTCTCTCGTGCACCAGCTCCGCGCCGAGCACACTACCGAGCCACAGCTCGATTTTCACCGGGAAGCATCCGCACGCGCATGGTGCCCGCGCCAACTCTGGTCATGTCCTGTCCGACGCGAACCAGACGCTCGCCGAAGTACTCAAGTCACACGGTTATGCGACGGGTGCCGAAATCGCCGCGCCAGTGATCGGCGCGCATACCCAGCTCGACCAGGGGTTCGATCTCTACCGAGACCTCAAATTCAGCGATGTATCAAAGAAAAGTGTTACTTTCAAAAAGGGGGGTGGTGACGAGATCTCATCCGAGATTCCCGAACGCGAAGCCTCCGACATCACGAAGCACGGAATCCGGTTCCTCCAGCAACATCGCGACGAGAAGTTTTTCTTGTGGCTGCACTACTTTGATGCCCACCAACCCTACTCGCCACCACTTCGATACTTCGAGCTGGTGGGAGAGAGCGATTATCACGGTGAGGTTCGCTATATCGATGATCAGATCGGTCGCGTACTGGGCGAACTCGACGGACTCGGGCTTCGCGACCGAACTCTGATCGTGGTCACGGCGGACCATGGCGAGGGGCGCGGGCAGCACTCGGAACCGACCCACGTCTTTTTTGTCTACGACTCGACGATGCGTGTTCCCCTGCTGATGTGGGGGCCTCCCATCCCAGCCGGGCTCAAAATCGAGGCGCCCGTGCGCACGATCGACATCGCACCGACGATTCTGAACCTGCTCGATCTGCCGCCGTTCGATATCGCCCAGGGGGTTTCGCTGCTCCCTCTTTTGACCGGTGCGTCGCAGGATATGGAGCTGGTCGGATACGGCGCGTCTATCGATCCCTACACGGTGTTCGGCACGTCGATCATTCGGTTCCTGCGCGTGGGTCGCTGGAAGTACATCCACAAGGTCAACCCCGAACTCTACGACGTCATTGCCGACCCGGAGGAACTGCACAGTCGGGCGTCCGACGAACCCGAGATCGTGCAAGCCATGCAGGCGCAGCTGCGCGAACTGATTGCGGCTGCACCGCCGAGTCCAATCGACTCCCGGCAGCCGATCGATGCCGCAGCGGCCGCGCAGCTCGAGGCACTGGGTTATGTCGTCGCCGAGAGCTCCGAAACGTTGGGCGACGAACTCAGCCTTCTCGAACTGGTCGGGGGCGATCCGAACGACATGATCGAGGATATGGGGCTGATTGCTGCGGGTGTGGGGAAAATGAATGCCAAGGATTTCGAGGGAGCGGCCGAAATGCTGCGTCACGTTGTTGACCGCAACCCAGACAAGACACCCACGATGATGAAATTGATTGCGGCGCTCAAGGAACTCGACGAAGTCGATGAGCGGCGCGATCTACTCGAAAGGGTCATCGCGCTCGAACCCAACCTGGTCTCGCCGTATGTTGCACTCGCAGAAATGGATTTCATCGCGGGCAACCTGTCGGAGGCGGAACGGCTGCTCGAAATGGCGATTCAAAACGATCCCTGCGCGGTGAGCCCGCGAGCGACACTTGCCTATTTGGCGGATCAAAGGAAAGATCATCGACGGTACGTTGTGCTGCTCCGCGCCGGACTCGGTGATTGCCACCCCAGCGATGAATTTCTGAACAACTACGCCTACGCGCTCGCGACGACGCCACTCGATGAAGACCGCGATGGTGTGGAGGCGTTGCGAATCGCTACCCAGATTACACAGGGTCCCAAGGGCAATCGCGCCGACTACCTCGACACGTTGGCCGCAGCCTACGCAGAAACCGGTGAGTTCGATCGCGCGGTCGAGGCGGCGAAGCGCGGCCTGGTGCTGCTCGAATCGGCCAGTGCCCCGAAAGCCGTGCTCGATGAGGCGCGAGAACATCTCGCACAGTTCGAATCGAACCAACCAATCCGCGCGAACTAGAACCCGGTCCGAGACCGCACCGGCCGCGAAACCACAGCCGTTGAGCGCGAAACGCACATAGCGCATCGCATTGAGAGGAGCCTGCCCGAATGTCCATGGTTGTCGTCGAGAAGGTCCGACCGCATGTGAGCGTGATTACATTGAACGACCCGGACACGCTCAACGCGATGTCCTTCGAGTTGGTCGAGGCGCTCTACGTCGCGATCGACGCGGTGGCGGCGGACAACGATTGTTACGTGGCCATCCTGACCGGCGCCGGCCGGGGATTCTGTTCGGGACTCAACCTCGAATATGTCGGTGTGCCTCCCGGTGTGGAAGGTCTGCCGGTGTCGCGACTGGCGATCCGGGCGATGTCCTACATGTCAGACCTGATTCCGGCGATGCGCGCGATGCCTCAACCCCTGATCACGGCAATCAACGGCCCCGCGTACGGTGGAGGCATGTGCTTGACGCTCGGCGCCGATATCCGCGTCGCGTCGGAATCGGCAGTACTGGCCGGTGCGGGCATCACCAATGGGCTCGCGGGGACAGAACTTGGCATCAGCTATTTGCTGCCGCGTCTCATCGGAGCGTCGCGTTCGAACGAGATCATTTTGAGTGGCCGCAAAGTCGACGCCCGAGAGGCCGAGCGGATCGGGCTGGTTTCTCGGGTTGTCGCCGACGAGGAGTTACTGGGTGCGGCGATCGAAATGGCAGAACAGATAGCGGGCTACAGCGCTCACGGTGTGTCCATGACCAAGAGGGTGCTCTGGGACGGCCTCGAATCTGGAAGCCTCGAAGCGACGATCGATCTCGAGAATCGAAACCAGCTGCTGGTTCGTATGATGACAGAGAATCTCGAAGAGGCGATTCGCGCTCGCCGGGCCAATAGAAAGCCTGTTTTCAAAGACTGACCGGGTTGGTCCGGTCACTCGCAGGGGAAGAAGTTCGAGGAGATTCGAACTAGAGTTGATTTCATGGACCTGACCGCGCTGCCATCGATCAACGCGACGCTCAACGGCATGGCTTCTATGTTGCTCATCGCCGGCCGGATCCTGATCCACAACACGCGCGTCGACGCGCACCGGCGAGTCATGATCTCTGCGTTCTCGGTTTCCACGCTATTCCTGGC
>JAQBGU010000241.1:0-62691 GCA_032128375.1 Deltaproteobacteria bacterium
CGGCATGAAGTCGACCTGGTGACCATCGGGCAGTATCTGCAGCCGACACCGCACCACCATCCGGTTCTGCGATACTGGACACCGGATGAATTTGACGATCTGGGCGCCAGCGCCCGGGCTGGCGATCGTCGACCGACCTCCTGCACACCGAGACCGGGACGAAGATCGACCTCGGCGCGATGCCGCCTGAGGGCGTTGCTCGATGTCGAGCAGCGTGGGCGCGGCTCACCGGACGTCAGACATGCGTCGTCCACGGCGACCCCAACAATCCGGGCAACGTCCGCATGACCGCGGATCGGGTCGCGCTGATCGACTGGGACGAATCTCACGTCGACGTCCCCGACCTCGACCTGGTGCTGCCCCACAACGCCGCCGGTCTCGACGACGGCGCGCACGACATCGCCGCGCAAGCGTCGGCCGCATGGGAAGCCGCCGTCTGCTGGGACGACGAGTACGCAGTCAAGCGGCTCGCCGAAATTCGAGCGGTCTAAGCCGCGCGGCGAATTGAGACACCGCACTACTGCCGGATCTCAGCGGACGTCAAACGCTCCCCCGCAGCGCGGTCCTCGCGTAGAAACACGAAACCCCCGGAACCTTTCGATTCCGAGGGCTTCTCTATTTCCAAGAAATTGGTAGCGGGGGAGGGATTCGAACCCCCGACCTCCGGGTTATGAGCCCGACGAGCTACCAGACTGCTCTACCCCGCAACAAAAAAACTCGTGGCCGGAACTTATCGCTGTTTGCCGCTGTGTCAAAGGACACAGATGCATGTGGATTGCGCCGCCGTTGCGGCTCTAAGTATCCGATTTGGTTTGACAAAATATGTCGCTCAGTGTCAAATCACGGCAACGGAGGTAATTCCTGTGCCGAATAAATCTGAATGGACATTCGCTGAACTGGGTCGAACGCTGGTGATATTGCTGACGGGCATCGCAATTGGCGGGCCGGCGGCGGCTGGAAACACCTACTCGTGGCGAACCGAAGCGGGCGATGTCGCCTATACCGATGACATCGACAACGTGCCCACGCGCTATCGCGAGCAAGTCAAAACGCGACAGACTGTGCCGCTGGCTGACTACGCGCGATTCAGCGCGCAGGATCGCCAGGAAGCGGAGAATTACGCAAACCGGCTGCAAGACCGGCTGATTCACCTACAGCGGCTCAACGACTCACTCGAGCCCCGATCAGACGATCTTCCCAATCTGGTAGGTACCGCGTCGATTCAGATCGGTGGATCCGACCAGGTGTTGACCCTGACAGGGGCGGACATAGACGCGCCTGTCATCGTGGAGCGGATTCGAGTCATGGGCGCTGGGCAGATCGCGACGCGTCACGACACCGTTGTTCGGCAAGGCAACCGCACGCTGAGCATCTTCCGTGGCAACCAAGAAGGCGAAACCGAAGCGGTGTCCAACGTCGTTGCCGCACAGGGCGCCCAACTCTACCGGTGACACACAGTCGGCGGGTCCGTCACTCCCGCGTCTGCGAGGCGGGGAGGGCGTCGGGGTTGAGTCGGAACCAACCGGGCTGGACGCCGGCTCGTCGCGCGGCATCGGTTGCCGTGTCGAGGGCTTCTTGGGCGTCGGCCAGTTCGACTTCGGCGCGCTGCACCGTTTCAATGATCTGCTGCTTTTTGGCGCCGCGGATTCGGTGGTGGTGCCGCATGTTTTGATAGGCGACCCGCGCATCGTTGAGCTTGTGTTTGGCGACCGCCAGCTCTTCCCGCGCTTGTGAAAGCGTATTTTGCTGATGCTCACGCTGCGTGAGTTCATCTTTCGTTTCGGCTGCGGTCGCTGCGCCAATCCAGGTTCCCAGTACGAGTGAACCGGTGAGTGCGACGAGTAGCGTGCGCATCACGTGGTCATCGGCGGGCCGGTCGAGATCTCGCGCGGTCCGCGCTCGTGCACATATTCATCGATTCGATCGGTGCTGCTGCGATCCATCGAAATGAATCGAAGCCCCATGCCCCGCATACCCGTTGTTGGATGTCGTCCGGTCCAGATGACGCGCGCGCTCGGTCGAAGCGATGCCCTGTGATTCGGCAGGCGAAAGTCGAGTTCAACTTCGGTATCCAGCGGCAGCTTCCCGTGCGATTCGACGAAGATTCCGCCGCGAGACACATCGCAGGCGACACACCAGGCAGCGCTCTGCGATCGGCTCACACGCACCCTCACCTCGGAGTCAACACGCACTCGTGTCAACCCGCGCGATCCGCGGTTGCGCAACAGGCGTGCGACCGAGATGCTCAGCTGGATCTGGCTCAGCGGCTTGGCCAGGATGTCATCGGCGTGGGCTCTGACGGCACGGGCGTGATCCTCGGCCGATTCACCCGATATCACCAGTATGACGGGCGTACCGCACATGTCCCGATCGGCCTTGATCGCGCGACACAAGGTCTCGCCATCCATCATGGGCATGTCGATGTCGGCAACCACAACATCCGGCTTTTCGCGACGCGCAAGCTCCAGGGCTTCCTTACCACCCGCTGCGGTGACAACGTCGCCCACGCGCGCCAAAAAAACGGCTTCGAGCTCTCGAAATAGCTCAGTGTCATCCACGATCAGGATTTTCTTGCGATTCATCGCCCCCCCTCCGGCGGAATCGTCACGAACGGCAGAGCCTGTCTCCGTGGCCGCGGCTAGTGGCCGGTAATTCCGCTGATGACCTGTCGAAGCTGCGGTCGGACCCGCCATCCAATCAGTGTTTCCTCGTCTCGATACCACTCCTGATTCTCACGAATCTGCTTTTCGAGCAGTGTCGACAGCGAGTACGCGTGATAAACGACGATCGCGGTCGCTGTTTGTTTGGCTTCGTCCATCAGCAGCTGGCCGCTCTCGAAATCCGTGAAGCGGATACCCGCGAAGGCCTCCGCATGATTCAGGTATTCAACTTGCATTTCAGGGTCCACATACTCGCTGGCCCGCTCCAGTTGTCCCCAACGAACGAGCTCCGTGTAGCGCTTCTGAGACTGTTCCAGCGACTTTTGCCGTCCCGTCGGATCGAGCAACTCACCCAGCACCGCGCATCCCGTTGAAGCCAGCCAGACAAACGAGATACCTGCCACCACTGCCTTTCGCACCACGGATGTCCCCCTCCCGATCCGGCCGTCCGCGCCACAGTCGCGCCACAGAGCCGGTCACCCAATATCGGCGGATTCGTCGACTCGCCTGAGGTCGGCCTGTGATAGACTCGCGGATGCGGCCGCAAGCCGCTGATTCTGCTCAATATTTCACTTGGAGTTCGGCCTGGGCTGTGTGCTCGGAATCGATCTTGGCGGCACCAAATTGGCGCTTGCGCTGGCCGACGTGGCGGCTCCGGATCGCGCCCGGCTGATTGCGCATCGGCGCCGGCCGACGTCGGCAACGGGCAACCCGCGGGCAGATGTCGACGCGATCCTTCGAGATGTACACGCGCTCTTGGCCGAAGCGGAACGAACGATCGACGCGATCGACTGTGTCGGGCTCTCGGTTCCCGGACCCTTCGATGCCGAACGGGGCAGCTTGTTGAAACCGCCCAACCTGCCCGGTTGGCACGAGGTTCCGATTCGCGACTGGATTACGTCGGCTCTCGGTCGCCCGGTTCGCATCGACAACGATGCCAATGCGGCGGCACTGGCCGAGTGGCGCTTTGGGGCAGGGCGGGGCGTTCACCACCTGGTGTACCTGACGATGTCGACGGGAGTCGGCGCGGGCATGGTCCTCGATGGCAAGCTGTATCGCGGTTGGCGCGGCAATGCCGGCGAGTTTGGTCACATAGCGGTCGAGCCGGACGGATTGCCGTGTGCCTGCGGGCTGAACGGCTGTCTCGAGGCCTACGTCGGCGGCGCGGCTTGGACGCGCCGACTTCGCGAGCTATGCCCGCCGTCGAGCCAGGTCGCAGCGTTGGCGGGCGGTCGGGAGCGCGCGACGCCAGAGCATGTCGTCGCTGCCGCCGAGCGCGGAGACGCGTTCGCACTCGCCGAGTTTCGGCGCTTCAACAATTACCTCGCGCGCGGGATCGCGGCGGTCGTGTTCGCGGTGGCGCCGCAGTTGATCGTGCTGGGTACGATTCCGACCGCCGCGGGTGAGCGATTGTGCTTCGAGCCGCTGCGCGAGCAGGTGGCCGCAATGCTCTGGCCAGGGCTCAGCGATGGGCTGCGAATCGTAGCGTCGAGTCTCGGAGAAGATCTCGCCTACTACGCGGGAATCTGTGTGGCGCTGGAAGCGCCGGGCTGATGGCGCCAGTCAAGGGGCCTTCGGGCCGCTCAATTCGGCACGCACCGCCTCTGCCTGGTCGCCCATCGCGACCACAGCACGCGCGACCTCGGGAATCCGCTCGCTGCCCTTGCGGGCATTTCCGAGTAACGACATCACAGACTCGGCCACTCCGGTACTCGCTGTCTCGTGCGTGGCGACCTTGTCCTGGATCGATCCGATCAAGCCGGTGATCGACGAGATATTCTCAGAGATATAGCGGCTCGAAGCGCGCTGCTCATCGGTGGCGCTGCTCATCTGACGGGATATCGCGAGCGACTCGGTTGAATTTCTCAAGAGTCGCTCGGTGGCGAGGCTCTGCTCGGTCAGCGCGCCAGAAATCTGCTGGACCAGTTCGAACGTGCGTTGGGCCGACTCTGCGACATGGCGCGACGTTCGACCCTGTTCCTGGGCTGCGCGACTGATCTCGGCGACACGGCCGCTGGCATCCCGAGCCGACTCCCGAATTCGTTCGAGCGAATCGCCGGCAGCGCGCGATCGCGTCACACCGGCCTCGACGGCGTCGATGCCGGCCGCCATCGCTCTCACGGCGTTGCCCGACTGCTGTTCCACCGAACCGATGAGTGACTCGATCTCCTTGGTGCTGGCTGTGGTGCGGCGGGCCAGGGTCTTGACCTGTTCAGCGACGACGGCGAACGCCTTACCATGCTCACCCGCCTGGGCTGCGATGATGGCCGCGTTCAGCGATAGCAGGTTGGTTTCATCGCTGATCCCATTGATCACGCTCGCGATCGCGCCGATCGCGCCGATGCGGTCCGCAAGTCCCTCGAGCGCTGTCTTCGCCTCGTTGGTCAGGGTTTTGATCTGCGCGATGCCTTCGATCGTGGCCCCCACCGCTCGTGCGCCCTCATCAGCGCTCTGGCTGACCTGCTCGGTGAGTTCGGAAGCGCCGCTTACATGTTCACCGACCTCGCGGATCGTATGGTCCATCTGCGAGATGGAGGAAGCCGTCTCTTCGGCCGCCTGCTGCACGCTGTCGCCACTCTCTGCGACGCGGCGAATCTGGGCGTTGAGTTCGTGTACGGATGATGTCGACGATTCGACACCGTCTCGCAACGCGCTCGCGCTGGTGGCGACCTGCTCGATCGCGCACCCCATTTCGAGTACCGATGAAGCGGTCTCTTCATTCGAGCGCGCGAGTTGCAGGACCTCTGCGCTGATGCCTTTGATCGATGTGTTGATGTTGGCGAGCAGCGAGGACGTCTCTTCGACAGCCTCCTCCTGCTCTTCCGCTGCGCGATTCACCTCCGCTAGCGCGCCTGCGATCTCGGCCGGAAACGCGGATAGCGATTGGGTCAGTCCTGTGACGCGCTCCATGGAGCGCTGTTTCGCATCGGCCAGCGCATTGAACGCGTGGGCGAGCGGAGCGAGTTCGGCGAGATGCGCGGGAAAGAGGCGCGTCGAAAGGGTGCCAGTCGCCCCCAATTCAACGCAGGCGGCCACCACTTCGTCGCGACGCATGCTGGCTGCTGTCGCGGCATGGCGTAGAACCAAGGCGATTGCGGCACCGCCGCACAGCAGCACGACGGCCGCCATCACAGGGTTTCCCGCCATGTCGTAAGTCAGCAGCGCCGCGCCTCCAGCAGCCGCCGACAGGCCCGCTGCCACAGCAGGGAGCCAGATTTTCGAGCCGTTGTCCGACCGCACCGATGCCGCATCCACTCAGCGATTCTCCCGTTCTGTCTGCTGCTGCACGCATTGGGCTTTGGACAGGCCGGTAGACAAACTGGCTGTCTTCAGTTGTGCATTCAGGTCTTCGCAGCAAATCGATCGGTTCGGTCCGGAATTCACTTGAGAAACAACCACTGGGATTCAGCGCGCCTGCACCTCATTGATGTGCAACAGGAGTGCAGAAAAAGTCCCTTCTGCGATCGCCGCTCGAACCCGCTCCAGTAACCGCATGTAGAAGCGCAAGTTGTGCACGGTCGCCAGTCGGGGTCCGAGCGTCTCTCCGGTTTGAAACAGATGACGCAGATAGGCACGGCTATGCTGTGCGCAGGTCGGACAATCGCAATCGGCGTCCGGCGGCTCGGCGTCGTCGCGGTATTGCGCGTTGCGAATCTTCAATACGCCGACACCCGTGAACAGCACGCCGTGGCGTGCGTGACGCGATGGAATCACACAGTCGAACAGGTCCACTCCCGCCGCGACGCCGTTGACGAGGTCGGCTGGATACCCGATTCCCATCAGGTATCGAGGGGCAGCGGCGGGTATCACCGCATTGGCTGCTGCAACCATGTCGGCGCGTTGCTCGGGTTCCTCGCCGAGTCCCAAGCCACCGTGTGCGAAGCCCTCGAAGCCCAGGCCGACCAGGCCCGCTGCGCTCCACTCGCGCAGGGCGGGGTCGGTACCTCCCTGAACGATTCCGAACACCGCCTGGTCGGAACGCTCGCGGGCCCGCGCGGCGCGCTCGGCCCAACGCAGGGTTCGTTCAGCGGCCGATCGCAGCCGCGACGAGCCGTCGTTGGGATCCTTTGGAACGCATTCGTCGAGGACCATCGCGATATCGGACCCGAGCCTCTGCTGGGTCTTGATGACGCTCTCGGGTGTTAGTAGGCGGCGGCGACCGTCGATCGGAGAGGCGAACGTCACCCCCTGTTCATCGAGGCGAAGCCTGTGCGCGAGCGACGTCACCTGGTAGCCGCCGCTATCGGTCAACCACGGTCGGTGCCAGCCGCTGAAGCCATGCAAACCACCCAACCCCTCGATCACGCCGGAGCCGGGCCGCTCTTCCAGGTGATAAGTGTTCGACAGCAGAATTTGTGATCCGAGCTGCTCCAACTCCGCTGCCGCGACACCGCGCACCGCACCGTAGGTCGCGACGGGCATGAAGGCGGGTGTATCGACGACGCCATGTGGCGTTGCAAGGCGACCGGTTCGGGCGTCTCCCTCACGCGCGACTAGCGTAAATGCGAAGCCCGTCACCGATCGCCTCAGGCCCGCTGGATCAACATCGCATCACCATACGAGTAGAATCGATAGCCATTTCGAATCGCGCTTGCGTATGCGGCGAGGACCGCCTCGCAGCCCGCGAAGGCAGCCACGAGTAAAATGAGCGATGAGCCAGGCAGATGAAAGTTCGTGAGTAAGACGTCGACGACGCGAAACCGGGAACCGGGTGCCAGCAGTAGATCGGTTTCCCCACAGCCCGCGGTCACCGCCGCGTCCGAGTCGGCGCAGCTTTCGAGCACGCGCGTCGCAGTCGTGCCGACGGCGACCACACGTCCCCCGCGCGCGCGGGTTCTCGCGATCGCGTCTGCGGTAGACCCGGGCAGTTCATACGTTTCCGAATGCAGCCGGCCTGTCTCCAGATTCTCACGAGTCAGCGGCCGAAAGGTGCCGAACCCGACATGGAGCACCACCTCGGCGCGTTCGACCCCGCGCACATCCAAGTCGTCGAGAAGCGACTGGCTGAGGTGTAGGCCAGCGGTTGGGGCGGCCACCGAGCCGGGGACGCGCGCGTATGTGGTCTGGTAGCGCTGTTCGTCTTCGGGGTCTGCGGCCGCTCGGCGTATGTAGGGCGGCAGCGGGGTCTCCCCGGCGAGATACGGGTCGGCACCAGGCTCGAATGCGAGCACTGCGATGCCGTCGTCCGTGAGATCCACCACCTCGGCGTCGATGGGTGGTGTGCCGAGCCTGTATTTCGCTCCAATCCGAATTCGCCCACTGTGGCGCAAAAGAGCCTGATATAACGAATGGTTGGAACCTGTTATTTCACCAATCACTTTACCAGTGACTTCACCCGTCACTTCACCCGTGACTTCACCCGTGACTTCACCCGTCACTTCACCAAGTAACAGCGCCTCTGCGCGACCCCCCGTCGCTTTGTGGCCGCGCAGCCGGGCAGCTCGGACGCGGGTGGCATTGACGACAAGCAGGTCGCCGGCCCGAAGCAGCGTGGGCAGATCGCGCACCTGGTGGTGCTCGACGGCGCCGGTATCGCGATCGAGCCCCATCAACCGCCCTCCGTCGCGCTGCGTCGGGGGGTACTGTGCGATGCAGCTCGAGGGAAGCTCGAAATCGAAATCCGAGAGCTCGAGCTTCTCGAATGAGACTCGGCTCCCGTCAGAGCTCATCGCGTAGACCCGTACCCAGCGCTTCGAGCAGTGCCGGCGAATCGGCGATCGAGTCGTACGAGAACAGCACTTGGGCTTTCGATCCGGCCTCGCGGGCGACTCGGATTTGATCGAGCGCGCCGGCCGGTCGTTTCGCGTATAGCCAGCTCCCAATACCCAGCCAGATTCGTTCAGCGTGCGGGCCGTTCGCGTAGCGTTGGGCGAGGTAGCGAAACATCCGATCGTCGACCGAGTAGGCCATTGGAACCGCGAACTCGACCAATCCGGCTTCGAGCCAGCCCAGCCAGTCCTGGCCTTCGGACAGATACACCCGCTCCGCATAGGCGCCGACCGCCGCCGAAATCTGGAGCTCCGGCTTCACCGCTCTCGTGGCTGTTCGAACCGCACGTACCAGTCCGGTAACCTGCTCGCGCCGCCATCGGTCCCAACGATTCGCGTTGCTCAGCGAGTCACCCCATGGCGCTTCGAGCCCGGTCTGTTCTCGGAAGCGCTGACGGGTGGCGTCTCCGTAACCGAAATCGAGGCCGACCCCGAATCGGGATCCCGGCGAGAAGGGCAGCACATCCGGGTAGCGGATGTAATCGAGGTGCAGCCCGTCGAGGTCCGGGTAGCGCTCGATCAACTCGGCATAGGTGCTCGCGAGATAATCCGCCAGGCCGGGTGATCCGGCGTCCAGCCAAACGGCGGGCGTCCCCATCCGGTAGTAGCGTCGGTCGGGTTCAGGGACGTCGAGCTTTGGGTAGTCGAGTATCGATCGCCCATGTTGATCGACGAGCACGGCTGCTGGTCCGAGTACATCGAGCAAGGGGGCTCCCTTGTTCGACGCAAGCGACAGCACATTGACCCAAGCGTGCACGCGCATTCCTGCGTCGTGGGCTCGAATGAGCAAGTGTGCCAGCGGGTCACGGCCGGTCGCCGCGAGCATCGCGCGGTACGGGCCGGCATCCGCCCGGCTCGAATCGAACCAGGCCCGTCCGCCGCGATACACCTGCACGAACAGGTCCGTCGCACCGATGCGCGACGCAGCCTCGAACAGCGCTTCCATCCGCTGCGGGTTTTCGAGCACGCGCTCGCTGCCCTCGCACAGAACCCACAGGCCGAGCCGAGCCGGGTGCATCGGTATCGCTGGTGCGGCGGGCAGCGTCGCAATCGCTTCGCCTCGATCCGCTTCGGTCCCGATCGCTGCCGGGGTCCCGGCTGTCGCTGGCACTGGGTTGATCGCCACGGGCTCATCGCCGCACGCGAGCGCAGCGAGTAGCGCGATCCAAAAGCCGATTCGGCGCAACGCGGCTGAGTTTATCAAGGTCCGGCAACCGTACAGGACCGGTTTCCCACACACAATTCGCGCACACGGAACGTCGGATCCACCGATTCGATTGCCGAACGCGATCACGCTTCCGCTGCGCAATTACCGCGCAACGCCACGTTGTACCCGAAGCCCAACTTCTGCACACTGCGGACAGATGAACTCTCGTGCGCGGTTTTCAACGAGGGTGGGTGCCTCCGGCTTGGACAAAGGCCACAACTCGATAACGCGCGCGCACACCTGGATGCCCTGGATGTTGGCGCTGGCTGCGCTGTGGCCGGGTGTCGGGGTGTTAGCTGCGCCTGTTCCGGCGAAATCAGCTCCGGCGAAATCAGCGCCCGTCTTGCCGAGCGTCAACGAGCAGCCGGCGATCTCAGCCGCAGTGGCGTTGCGTGAGGCCAACGAGCGGTTCGCTGCGAACGATCACGCAGGCGCCGAGCGGCTGCTTGCGCAGATCGCGAACCACCCGGTGGTCGGCGACTACGCACTGTTGTTATGGATGCGATCGTTGGTCGAATCGGGGCGCACCGCCGAAGCGATCGTGATGCGCCTCGAGTGGGACCGGCTCGATTCTCCACTCGACGGGGAGTTTTTCACGCTGCTCGGTCGCGCCTACGCGTCCGAAGGCGCCGAAGGCCAGGCACGTGAGTCTTGGAGCCGCGCCCTGGGGTCCGAGACGAATCCCGATCGGTTGGCGGCTGTTCACATGTCGATCGGCGCGTCCAATGAGCGAAGCGAACGCTTCGTGCAGGCCGCGAACGCGTACCTCGACGTCTGGATTCAGTATCCCGAAACTGACTCTCGCGACGCGTCAGATACGGCGCTCGGGTCGCTCGAAGCGCGCCTTGGACACACGATACGAACCGCAGTGGAGTATCGCAAGCGCGGCGACGTGCTGTTTGGGCTGCGCAGCAACGAAGCCGCACTCGATGCATACGAACGCGCAATCGCAGCTGAGCCGTCGCTCACCGAGCGACGCCGCGCCGAGCGCAAGCGTGCCCAGACGCTGTTTCGGCTGCGCCGCTATCCCGAAGCTGCGCGCGCCTTCGGCCGCTTGCCGGCCGACGACGAGATCGCGATCGAGATCGCCCGCGCGCACGCGCGCTCGGGCGACGTCCCCCGAGCCATCCGCGAACTCGAAGCGATCGGCAAGCGAACCCGCAGTGCGCACTCGGTGCAAGCGAACTACCTGGCTGGCCTGTTGGCTGACGAAGACGACCCGCTGCACGCGCGTGCCTTTTTTGATCAAACGATCGCGCGCGGCGGAGCGACCTCGTACGCGAACGCCGCGATTTGGCGGCTTGGCTGGTCCGCGTATCGCGCCGGAGAATTCGCCGAAGCCATCCGCTACTTCGATCGACTGATTCGGTCGGACACAGGGCTTTCGGGTTTGGGTCCACGCTACTGGCGAGCCCGCGCAATCGAACGCTCGGGGGGCAGCGGAGCCGCAGCCATCTACGCGTCGATCGCAGGCGAGTTTCCGTTTTCCTACTACGGCTGGCGCGCCTCACAGCGGACCCAGCACAGGTTGGATGATGTTGGCGAAGTTGGTGAAAGCGCTGATGGACAGGCTGGGCAGCGGACTGCTTCTCCGCTGGCTCCAGGCAACGCGACGCTGCCCCCAATCGCGCTCGCTCGGGTTGCGATCTTGATCGATGCCGGCATGCACGAAGCCGCCAGTGAAGAGCTGGCGCGTCTGTTCACCGCCGCGACCGGACTATCCGATCGATTGGCGCTCGCCGAGCTGTACTCCCAGACCGGCGACTTCCATCGCGCGCAGCGCTTGGTGGTGGACGCATACGGCGACAGGCTCGCAAGCGCGCCCGCACTAGTGGATCTGGACATCTGGTGGCACGCCTGGCCGACGCCGTTTGTCGACGCGTTTCGCAAGACGGCCGAACGGGGCGTCCAAGTAGAGCCGGGGTTGGTGTATGCGGTCATGCGCGAAGAGAGTGGCTATCAGCCCAAAGTCCTTTCGGTGTCTGGCGCGCGCGGCCTGCTCCAGATCATGCCCGAGACCGGCGAACGCATGGCGCGCTCCGAATCGCTTCACGAATTCGACAAGGACGCCCTGTTCGACCCGGAAACCAACATCCACCTCGGCAGTGCGTACCTGGAGCAGTTGCTGGCACGCTTCGATGGACGGGCAGCGGCAGCGGTCGCCAGCTACAACGCCGGACCCGAGGCCGTTTCGCGTTGGCTCGAATCCGGCCCCAGCGAAGACGATGAGTGGGTCGAAGCGATTCCCTACGAACAGACCCGCACCTATGTCAAGCGCGTGCTTCGGAGCTTGCAAGTGTACCGGGTGCTGTACTGAGCCGGCTCGAGGCGCCGATCTGGCATGTACCGGGTGCGCGACGCGCGCTCGATGTGCTGGGTCTCGGCGAAAACTCGCTCGATCGGCTGTGCGTCGTCGACGCGCTGCCGCGATCTGGCGAAAAACTTTCCGTCCGGGGTTACGCAGAGCGCCCTGGCGGGCAGGTGGCGACGACGATTCTGGGCTGTGCCCGGCTCGGACTGCGCTGTGGGTATGCGGGCGCAGTAGGCGAGGACCATGCAGCACAACTGGTACTCGAGCCGCTCCGCAAGGCAAACATAGACCTGTCGCACGTGCAAACTCTGGAGGGCGTCCCAACTCGACAGGCCATCATATTGGTGGAGCGCGACACTGCCGAACGCTGCGTGCTGGCTGTTCGGGACCCGCGTCTGTCGCTCGGCGTCGGTGTGCCGAACCGGACGGCCATCGCTTCGGCGCAGGTGCTCGCGATCGACACTTCTGATTGCGATGCCAGCCGCTGGGCGGCGCGTATCGCTCGTGGGGCCGGAAGCGCGGTCGTATTGGACGCAGACGATTCGACCGAGGAGGTGCTCGAGCTCATGTGCGATGTCGATTTTCCTATCGTTTCAGCGGATTTCACCGAATCGATGGGGGAGGGCGGGTCTCCGGTGCGGACACTCCGCGAGCTGGCGGGTCGCGGCGCGCGGTTGTCTGTGGTGACCCTCGGGAACCGGGGAGCAGTGGCCCTTGCGGACGATCGAACGATCGAGAGCCCGGCCTTTGCGGTCCGCGCGCTCGACACGACGGGAGCTGGTGATGCCTTTCGAAGCGGGTTCATCTGGGCTCTCATGAACCGACGAGACCCTGTAACCGCGCTCCGGGTAGCCAATGCAACGGCGGCAATGAATTGTCGGGGGTTGGGCGCGCAGGCTGGGCTTCCGAAACTCGAGGAACTCGAGAAGTTTTTGGCGGAGTAGAGCCGAAGCCAGTGGCTCGCTGGACGCCAACCGGGTTGCGAACGACAGGGAGATCAACATGGCAAAATTGAGTGGAACAAGCCGCCCCTTACTGATTTTATTGCTGATTCTCTGCGCCGCGGGGGGCTGGAACTACAAGCGAAATTCCGACGTCGAGTCTGGGGAAGTGCGGCCGTATCGCAGCTATTCCGACTCCGAACTCGAGCTACTGAAATCGGCACAGCAGGCTGAAGCCGACGCGCGCGATGCGATCTACCGGGCGGGGACTCGCGTGGTCAAAGTTCAGGATCGCAGTCTGCTCGGTGACCGCGTCGAAGAATTCGACCGCATTCAGAAAATCAGCGCACAACATCGTGAGCGCGCCCACCAGGTTTCAGAGAGCCAAGCATCGATTTCGATCATCGAAGCAGAACAGGCGACGCGCGAGAAGGACCGGCCGATTTACAAGTTGATCATGCGGCGCGCATTCACGATCCGCCCGATCTGATCTCTCTCACTCCTCTTCCTCTTCCTCTTCTTCGTCGGTGCCGCGCTTTTCCAGCAATGTGTCTTCCAGCCCGCCGTCGCCGTCATCCTCATCGATGATGACCTCTTCGTCGTCATCGTCGAGCATCGGTGAAATCGCGCGCTTCTTCCGGTCCCCACGAACCCTACGAGCCGGCTTTGAGGGTTTTTCTTTAGGCTTCTCGTTCTGATTGGAGAGACACTTGGGACAGATCGGGTCGGGTTTGTTGAGATCGTAGAACTTGGCGCTGCACACGAAGCACACGTAGCGCGTGCCCAAGCTGGCCGAGCCGGTAGTGGCAGGGCGCAACACGATCGGAGCCTTCGGAGCGACCCTCGGCTCCTTCGAGCCCGACGGCTGCGTGGCGGCCTTCTTGGCCAACGACTTCTTGGGTGCAATTGGAGCCTTGGCGGTCCGCCCCGAAGTCTTCTTGGCGACTGCCTTTTGGGCGATGGCTTTGGCCGCCGTCTTCGCCGTTGCCTTGGATTTTGCGTTGGCTTTCGCCTTGGCCGCGGCCTTATGCTTGATCTTGGTGATTTTGGCGGGCGCCTTCTTGCCCCCAGCCTTGTTGACCTTGGTTTTCTCCGCAGCGGCCTTGGCGGGCGGTTTTTTCCCCCCGGACGCCTTCTGCTTGGCCGTAGCCTTGGCTTCGGTTTTGGCCTTGGTTTTCTCCGCAGCGGCCTTGGCGGGCGGTTTCTTCCCCGCCGACGCCTTCTGCTTCGCCGTAGCCTTGGCTACGGTTTTGGGCTTGGTTTTCGTCTTCGCTTTGGTCATGCGTGAGTCCCGGCTTCTTCTACGCGGATCACGTCCCCGGCTTCGGTCCAGCGTTGGATTCCCAGCGCAATAGCGTCCGCGGGGTCGTCGACCCGAGAGTGGTCGATTTCGATGGCTACTCCCACAGGCGGCAATTCGATTCCGGCTTCGGCAAGCCAGATTCGGTACAACCCGATGAGATCTCGTTTTGCCGTTTCCGGCGAGTCGCCGCCTTCGGCGTTCTTAATGGGTGAGTAGTCGAAGGCGCGGTCTCCCTCAACCACACAGACACGCTTTGCGGCGCCCAGTGCGTCGAATACGAAACGCTCGAGCTTCAAACCGTTGGGTTCGCCTGGCTGAACGGGCCGGCCGTGCTCGTCGAGCATCGGAATCTTCTTCGCAGAAGCGTGGTACGGCAAATAGATCTCTGCATCCCGAGCGACTCGGCGGATGAATTGCGTGGAAAACACATGAATCGCGGTGTTTCCAGCCCAGTATTTCAAGCTTCCGTCGGCTTCGGTAGCGAATCGGTGCTCATCACTGATTTCTGTGTACTCAACGATGCCGACTCGTCCGTCAGCCTTGGCGACGACGCCAACTTTTTCCATCGGATCACGCTTTTGGATCACCTTCGCCGACATTTCTGCGTCAGCGGCCAAGTGAAAGCCCAGGTAAGTGGGGTCGGCCATTCGGATCAAGGGGTTGTCGACTTGGTAGTAAAACACCGTGTCGACACCGCGGCGCTGCATGTCGTCGATTGCACCGCAGGAGAGCAGAGCGGTGAGCGAGCCTCCGTGGCCGTTGGGATTTTCAAAGATGCGGTCTGGGCTATCCAATATCAGAAGCCCATTGAAGTCCACGCTCTGGACCATCTCTTGCTGAAAGAACATCACGTCGGATTCGGGCAGCCCGAAGAAATCGGCGTTGGCAAAAAAACTGCGGGTGGCTGTGTCAGTTGCCGCGCTCGTCATCACATACCAGGGCAGGGGCTGGCCATAACGACGCCGCAAACCCAAAATTTTTTGGGCCTGTTGTTCGAACAATGTCCGACCCGTGATGGGTCCCACCGGGAACGATCCTTTCGGTCCGTCGAAGCCGAGCCGAGTCGCCTGGCCACCCGCTACGACGAGCACCCCGATGCGGCCAGCGGCCAACGCTGCTTCACCCACAGCCATTGCGCGTTGGGCGGCCGCCGGGTCGCCCCCACGGGACGGTAGCCGCTCGATCGGCACCGATTCGAGCTCAGGGGGTGATTGGGCCGTTCGGTCCATGTAGGCCGAGTGGGCGGCCCCAAGGGGAGCGAAGTCAATCACAGAGGCCTGCTCGAGCAGCTTTCGGCGGCTCGAATCATCCAGCCGGTCCCAGAATCTGAACACGTGCGCTTGCCCACACGCGCGAAAGCGCTCGTGGATCGCCTCGTAGCTTCGATCTTGAACTGTGCCGACCGCCAAACGGTTATGCCCCCGAAACGCGCGGCACATAGCACAGCCTCCTCAAAACCGGAAACTGGCGCCCGCAAATCCCTGCATCGGCAGGCAGGTGTACATCCTTACCACTTCACCACTTCGAAAGCAGCCCCTCGAGGCGGATCTGGGATTGGAATTTACTATTTTACATAATCTTTCTTATCGGACATTAAATTGTAGTCCCCAGATAGAAATGTCCGGTTACCGCCACCCGACTACACCCGTCGAAACGCCCTCGGCCGGTTCGGTCGGGGGCGTTTTCGTTTTGGCCCGATCTCATCATGCGACCCGATCGCCCGACCGGAAGCGCGCGAGTGGCGGGTGGCCCGCTCGGACGCCGAGTTCGAATTCGAGTTCGTTCGGCGCGCGCCCGCGGACGCTGACTGTGCCGCTGTGGACGCCGCGCTGGTGGTGGAACGCGCAAAGCGTCGTCAGATTGGCGGGCTCGTCCGAGCCGCCCGCGGACCGAAACACGATGTGGTGGATCTGCAAGTTGCGCCGCGACGTACAGCCCGGGAACACACAGCGCCAGTCGTCGCGCTCGAACAGTTCGTAGTGCCTCTTTCCGATCTGTTTTCCGATCTGTCGCCGCAACCATCGGTCATCGACCCCCCAACTCTCGAGTGCGTGGTCGAGCATCGCCTCGAAGGCGACGGATGCTGGGGCTTGCTGGCCGGTTACCCGCTCGATCGCGAGCCGGACCGAGCACAACGCCGCTTCGAACAAGCGCGCGACGTCATTCGGCGCGGAAATCTGCAACCGGATACCTCCCAGCAGGTCCCTGGGTCGCGCACACGTTTGGCGCTCGGTCGGCATCTCGTCGCGACCGGGTTCCGCGAACACTTCAGGGTCGCCGCGGTGTTCGACGAACGCGTCCGGGTCCGCGTCGCGCCACAGGCACGCGCGGTCGATCGCGTCGGCCAGACGCCGCACCGTCACGCTCGACGCGAACACCACCCAGGCTGCGCGCCAGGCGACGTTGGAACCATCCAGGACGTCGGCGGCGAACAGCCGTGCCAACCGATCCGCCTGCACCCACGACAGCTGGCCATCGCGGTACGCATCGCGCAATGCCGGGCACGCATCTCCGAGGCGCTCGACGCGCATCAGTGCGCGCAGCTTGCTCGGCGACATCCCGAGGCATTCACGAGCCAGCGTCTCGAGCGTCTGGTAGCGCTCTTTCCACCCGAACTCGCTCGACGTCACGCGACGCGCGAGCGATGCGAGTTCCGCACCGAGGCGCTGTTCGAGCCGCACCCCACGGCGCAATCGGGCGTCGAGTTCGAACGGATCGACGTGTTCGAGATCCGCGAGCAGTGGAAGCAGGAAAGCTGGAATCTCTGCCTTCAGATCAGCGGGGTCGTCACACGCGGGTTCCGCGTGCGGCGGCGCCATCAACGGCCCCGCGTCATGACCGAGATCGCGAGCCGAATCGGCATTGCTCCGAGCGTCCAGCTCGACCGGGAACTGCGAAACGACCTCCGCGGTGACGCGTTCGCAGGCCAGGGCCTCACGCCGGGAGGCGTGATTCTGACGCAGACCAAGGGCACCATCGTCGAGAAGGCCGGTGACAACACGAAGGGGGACAGCTTCTTCGTGGGCGCGCGACGAACGATGCCTAGCCTGTGTGGATGTTCGTGAGGTGATGAGCGTGGTCGAAGATCCGCTGCCCGCCATTGAAACGAAAAGACTTTCGCGAGTCGTAGTCACCTTCGCGTTGCTGATCGCCCTTTTCTATGGCTTGACACTATCCTCCATTTACCGCGAGAAATCAGCTCCGGCGTCCCTCGAATTCGCCGCCCGCCTCGGCGCCGGTATCCTGGCCTTCCTCGGAGAGGGGGCGACCGCCGAAGGGAATACCATCCGTTCGCCGCGGTACGGCCTCACGATCGGGGAAGCCTGCGATGCCCTCGAACCGTTCGGACTCTACGCCGCTGCGGTTCTCGCATCGCCGGTCGCGCTCTCGCTGCGCGTGCTGGGACTTCTTGGCGGCGCCGTCATCCTGCTAACGATGAATCAGCTCCGAATCGTGAGCTTGTACTACGTCGGGATCTACTCCCCCCTCACATTCGACACGTTGCACACCGAGGTATGGCAACCTCTCATCATCGTCTCGGGCGTAGCGGGTTGGATGATCTGGGCGCGATGGGCTCTACGAGTTGCCTCACTGCGCAAGTGACGCGAGGGCGCAAGCCGATCCTCCAGTTCCTGCTGCTGTTCGCGCTCGTCTACGCCGTTCTGATCGCGCCCTGGCCGGGCTTGCAACGCGGATATGGGATCGGTTTCCGATCTGTGATGCATCGCGTGGTGGCGGTACTCGACCTCGCTGACCGCGTCTACCTGCCCGCGCTCGACCGCACGGAATCCGAAACAGACCGGGAGGAACGAATCGACATCTGGCTCCCGCTGGTGGATCAGATCGAGCTTCGGCCGCTGGAAGGAGCAAATCTCTGGGTGTTGCACCGCGATCCCGGGACCGGGATGGTGAAGCTCAAGCTGCACCGTGGCGGCGACCTCGCCTACATGGCGACCGCGTTCCTGATCGCTCTCACACTCGCAACCCCCATCCGCTGGCGCAGCCGATTCGTCGCATTGCTCGTAGCGCTCGTCTGCTTCGACGCCTATCTCGTGGCGCGTCTGATGGCCCACTTCGCGATGGTCTACTCGTTCGATCCGCTCCCGGGGCTCTCCTCTCCGGAGCTTGCGTACCGACTCCTAGGCTCGGTGGCATACGTGCCGTGGTACGTCATGCCGATCTTCACGTGGGTGCTCACGGTGGCGCACCCGGTGTACCGGGAACACTTGTGCCATGCAGAAACCGTCGCGCTCCCGCGAGTCGTAGCCAGCTGACTGGGCACTACCTGCAGCCGGCTCGCGCGGCTGATGCTCGAACCGCCCTGAGACCCGGGCGCTCAGCATGGAAGGGCCGCGGGTGTCAACGACCTGCCGCGCGCTGCTCGAGAAGCTGCTTCGCGCGCACGCGCTCGGCCGGCGAAAGCGCCTTGCTCAGATTCTCGAGCACAGGCTCCACGCGCTCGAAGCCTCCGGCGGCGCTGCGCGTGAGCCAGAGGTGCGCCCACACGAGATCTTTTTCGATGCCGCGTCCGTGGAGGTAGCAGGCGCCGAGACTCGCATGCGCCATGGGCTGACCCTGCTCCGCCGCGAGCCGCTACCAACGCGCGGTTTCGGCATCGTCTTGCGCAACCCCGCGACCCGCGGAGAGCATCACGCCGAGCCCGAGCTGGCAGGTAGGTGAAAGAAGCTGCGTTTCAGCGTGCCCAGCCAGGTAGCGGGTGGCCAGGCGCCGGAATTCACTGGCGTTTTTGCCCGATCCGTGACACGAGCAAGCCCTCGGCGGCGCAGGCTGCCGAGCTGATCGTGGCGTGTCTGCCCGCCGCGGGCATTGGACAGAAAGAATAGGGTTCTATGGGTAGCGTGTAGTACCCAGATAGAAATGTCCGGTTTTCTCCAAAGTAGCAATGTCCGCTTTCTCCATCGAGCCGCGGTACCCCCGCGGACATGGAGACAGTGACGATGAGCTACGAGGAGCTGGATCGCGTGAGAGTCGTTGAGCGCGTGATCGAGAATCGACTGATGCAGCGCGAAGCAGCGAGGATGTTGGGCCTGACGAGCCGGCAGGTCCGTCGACTCCGCCGAGCCTTGAGCGCGACGGCCGCCCTGTCGGCTTGGCGTCGAAAAATAGCGGGCGACCCAGCAATCGGCGTCTTGGTCCGGAGCTGAGGCGTGAGGCACTCGCGATCGTCGGCTCGCAGTACGAAGACTTCGGCCCCACGCTCGCCCACCAGAAGTTGATGGAGTTGCACATCGCTGCGGGGTGTAGAACTGACTGCGGGAAAAGAAGCGACGTCGCGGCTGGTGGGTGCCTAATCAGCACACGATCGCCACCGTCCGAGGAGACGCAAGCTCGCTCGCGGTTCGGGAACCGGGCTCAGGCTCGACGCCAACGACGCTCCTACTCTGCAGCCGGTCCGGAGGCCGATGCGGGGGGATGCCCTTCAGGGGAGGCCCAAATTGCTCGCCAACCCGACATCTCTACTTTGGGTTGACATGAATCGTGAGGCCCGCGTGGGAATCGGGCGCCCCAAGGGGAAGTGCGCGGCCCCGTCCAAGCCGAGCGTCCGCGCCGAAGGCTCCTATTCGAACCACATCTACGGCTGATCGTGTGGCTGCTGCGAGTTCAGATAGCCCAGAGCTCGCAGCGCTTCTTCGGCATCAGCATTGAGCGGGGCCGCATTCTCCGCTGTGAATAGCGGTGAAGCGTCGCCAATGGTCTCGGACAGCCGCTTCGCCATCGACGCGGCACGCTCAGGCTCCAGATCGATCAAGTTGACCAGTTCGTCCGGATCCGAATCCAGGTCGTAGAGTTCGATGTTTCCATCCGAGGATTCGATCAGCTTGTGGGGCGGGAGGTAAATCGCCCGCAAGTCGCGGGCAGCGCTTTCGCCGAAAACTGCGATGGCGTTCTCGGTTCGCCACAACTCCGTGACGAGCGACGCCGCCGGGGCGAATAATGTGGCCGAATCGGCGATGGGCGGAACCTCGATCCCCGCCACTCCCAGCAGCGTTGCGAAAAGGCGTCGATTGGGCACCAGATCGCTGCTGCGCGATCCGCGCCGGTTCTGCGGGTCATAGAAAATCAGCGGCACGCGCGTGTTGTCCTCATACAGATGCAAACCATGCGTGAACTGATAGTGCTCGCCGAAACTCTCGCCATGGTCGCTCGTGATCGCGACTACGGGCCTGCGCTCGGGCGGCAAAGCCTCGATCGCTGCGAACAACCGGCCGAGGTGTTCGTCCATGTACCGGATTTCGGCCAGATAGGCGGCCAGCAGAGCGTCGATTCCTGTGCGCTCGGATGGCGCGAAATCGGCAATCGGCCGCGCCGGCGATCCGAGATGGGAGATCACGCGCTGCTCGGCCCTCGGATCGCGGTCTGGCAGATCGCGGCCGTGTGGTTCAGGTGGTTCGTAGGGTCTGTGGGGGTCGAAGAAATTCAAGAACAAGAAATAGGCCGACGTGTCAAACTTCCGGATGAATTCGATCGCGCGGTCTGCAATGAAATCTCCACGCGTCCCATGGCGTTTCTCCCCGGGTCTCGAGTAGCCGAATTCATACTGGTCGAATCCCTGCGCGATTCCGAGGCCGGGGTCCAACGCCGGGCCGCCCACGACCGCGGCGGTCTGGTAGCCGGCCTGCGAAAACAGTTCTGCGAGTGTCGTGAAGTCATCGACGAGCGGTGTGTAGCGCCACTTTCGCGGGGTCGAATCGGCCAACGGGCTGCCCGCGCCATGCTGCGTTGGAATCAGTCCGGTGAACAGGGAGGCGTGTGACGGCAATGTCCAGGACGAAGCCGAGTATGCGCGATCGTACACGACGGCCTGGGTGGCGAACCGATCGAGGTTGGGTGATGGCGACGGCGACCGACCGTAGAGGCCGAGCTGGTCTGCACGGATGGTGTCGAGCGTGATCAAGATGATGCTCGGCGGAGACTCGTTCGAGCACGAGACGACCGAGCCGACTGTCAGCACGCAAATGACAGCCGCGACGATGAGGATCCGTCCAGGACACAAGTCAATCAGGCTGACATCTCTATCTGGGAGAAAACCGGATAATCTGTAGCTTGCGCCAACATCATCAGCGCATCTGACCGAAACTGACGCCGGCTTGCCGAGGAAGTTGGCAGCTACTGCGCGGTTCGCAGTTCCCGCAGGCTGGAGCTGAGCTGGCCCGGCAGCTGCAATGTGGGCGCTTCGAGTTGCAGACGCTCGGCGAGGACCTTGGCGCGAGCGGTTTCTCCGGCCTGGGCGTAGCAGCGCGCGGCATCGGCCATCGCGAAGTAGCGCAGTGGATTGATCTCGATCGCGCTGGCGGCTTCGTGAGCTTGCCCGGCCTCAACCCACCGGTCCGCGTCCTCGTAGGCTTGCCCGATTCGTTGGTGGACGACGGCTTCGAGTTTCGGATTGCCGGACAATCCCGCAAGCGTTTGGCGCCAGATCTCGATCGAGTTATCGAGTTCGCCGCCCGCTTCGGCCAGATTGCCTTGCTCGAGTCGCGCGAGCACGCCGGCAACCGTTCCCGGGTGCTTGTCAGCGATCTCGCCAAATTTCGTCAAGTACTCCGCCCGTATCGCAGCGGCAGCCGTCGGGTTCGCGAGTTCCGGAGCTTCAATGGCACCCGGGCTCGCACCCATCGCCTTCAGGTAGGCGTTTTGGACATTGTCGAGAGCATCCGAGCCCGCTTCGGCTCCTGCGGTCCGGCTGGATAGGTACATCCCCACACCAGCTGCGCTTGCGAGCAGCGCGAGGAGTAGGATCGCGACCACGACGAGATTCTCGCTGACCCATGCCGCACCCCGTTCTACGATCCCCTCGATTTCAGCAATCGTATTTGTTGCGTCTGATTTCGCTGCCACTTCGCCCCTCTTTCAGAACTTTTTGAATATTTCCTCGAGCATCTTGTCGATGCGTCAGCAGATCTCTCGCGCTTCAGTATGCGTATTGTCGGGGTCCGGCTTTCGGCATTCTCCAGCACTTTCCCGCACTCTCCCGCACTCTCCAGCACTTTCCCGCACTCTCCCGCACTCTCCCGAACACTTTCAACATTCCGGCTTTCTGCCATTTCGGCAACCTGGCGAGCGCCGAGTGTACCGGACATGACGGCCCAGTGACCCCGATTCGAGCGACTGCCATTGAGCGAGGGTCAGCTGGCTCAATCGCCGGATCGCCGGTTTTTCTGTTGGCCTTTTGTCGGCCGGGGCTTGGAATGGCCCTTCGATCGAGACTTGGATCGGGGCTTGGCACGCCCTTCTTTCCCATCCCGACCGGCATCGCGCGCGCCGTCGTCGTTCTTCGCGCGCGGCCGCAAGTGAATCCGAATCGGCGTCCCCTCGAAATCGAAAGTTTCGCGCAGCCGATTTTCCAAGAAGCGTTTGTATGCAGTCGTGACCGATTCGGGCTCGGTGCAAAACAGTACGAACGTCGGTGGCGAGACGGCGGCCTGTGTCGCGTAGAAGAACTTCAGCAGTCGCTTGCGGGGCCCCTGCTGGGCCATCGCGGGCTGATGGCGATCAACCGAATCGCGCAACCAGCGGTTGAGTTCGGCAGTCGGAATGCGTCGATGAGTCGCTGCAGCGAGTCCGTGCACGCGCGGCAATACCTTCACCAAACCCGCGCCGGTCTTGGCCGATACGCGGAAGATCGGAGCATCGGACATGAATCGCATTCCGCGTGTCAGGGCTTCGAGTACTTGTTTCGAGTGCTCGGACCCTTGGCGGTCGACGAGATCCCATTTATTGGCCAAGATGGCTGTCCCGCAACCACGTTCACGGGCCGCGTTCGCCACTGCGGCGTCCTGAGCCGAAAAGCCCTCATATGCATCGATGACGATCAACGCAACGTCGGCGCGCTCGAGTGCGCGAACTGTCATTAGCGCGCTCCCGCGCTCGACGGTGCGCGTTCGCCGGCCCGGCCGGCGCAGCCCCGCGGTATCGATCAACGTGTATCGCTCGCCCTCGTGCTCGATCGCGGTGTCGACGCTGTCGCGTGTCGTGCCTGGAATATCGGACACCACGACCCGGTCCGAACCCACCAGACGATTGACCAGTGAGCTCTTGCCGACATTCGGGCGGCCCACAATCGCGATCCGTATGCCCTCCCCTTCGGGCTGTTCCCGTTCGGCTGACTCCGGGATCTGTTCCACCAGGTGCTCGAGTGCGTCCCACGCGCCGGTGGCGTGTTCGGCCGAAACGGCGCGGATCGAATCGAAGCCCAGTGAATAGAATTCGGCCAAGCGAACCAGCTGATGGGGATGATCAATCTTGTTTACGGCGAGCATCACCGGCTTTGACGTCTGCCGCAGCGTGCGAGCCAGCGACTCATCTTCAGGCAGCAGTCCCGATTTGCCGTCGACCAGGAACATCACCGCGTCGGCCTCTGTGATGGCCGCCCAAGCCTGGTCCTGGACAGCGCTGTACAACCCCGGGTCGGCCTCACCGTCGAGGCCTGCGGTATCGACGATCAGCACCTGACGATTGTCGACCTCGACTTCGGCCGCGATTCGGTCCCGGGTAATGCCCGGCTCGTCTTCGACCAGAACTTGCCGCCGGCCGGCGAAGCGATTGAATAAGGTCGACTTTCCGACATTCGGACGACCGACGATCGCGACGATCGGCAAATTTTTGGGTGAATACACGGGACTTCCGATGCCGCTGGCAGTGCTCGACACGAGCGAAACTGGAAGGATATCAGCGCGACCCGCGGCAGCAATCGCCGGAAACGCCTGTGATTTGCTTGACAATTGCCGCCCGCGCCCTTTAGGCTCGGAGCGCGTCCGGGCGGATTCTAGCCTTGTGGACTTGTGGACTTGTGGACTTGGGAAGGACGCGACCACTGGCGGCGAGCAATCCGATCAATTTCTCAATCAGCCAACACACCAACAACTACACACCGGCACTATACGTGACATCTGGAGGAAGAGCTGTGACCCTGTTGAATCGTTTCCACATTCGCCGGTGGGTCGGCGTCGCCTCGGGATTGGGGCTTGCGGTTGCGGTTGCATCGCCGGCGGCCGCTTCCCCGGAGACGTTGAAGCGATCGTTCGGGAACATCTTGTTCGCGCCACTCGACATCGTGTTATCGCCCGCTGTGGCCGGCAAGATCATCTACACCAACATGCGCGAGATTGAAGACTCCCAGTGGGTCCGAATCGTATACCCGATTCCCGGGTTCGTCTGGGTCACCGGCGTGACGATCGGTGGCGGGATCATCCGCGAGATCACCGGACTGATAGAACTGATTCCCGGCCTGGGCCTGGCGTTCCTGGAAGCCGACCTCGACCCGCTGTTCGCTCCGGGCGAGCGCGCCGATGCGCTCGTCGACGTGGAAACCGTGGTCGTAAACATCAAGTTCGGGATGAATTACACGTCGGCTCCTTACTGATCCAGCTCGTTTTTTCATCTTTCGATCGTCGCAGTCGCAGTCGCTGTCGCAGAGTCAATGCTCAGACGGTTCGTCGCTGGTCTTCCTGTCGTGTGGTGTATTCAGCAAGAAGGCCTGGATCAGCGCGAAAATCGATTCTGTGTCTTCCGGTTTGTGCCAGCTGACATCGGGAACCTTGCGTAGCCAGGTTCGTTGACGACGCGCGAATTGCCGTGTATCGCGCTGCATCTGTTCGAGTGCGTGCATCAGCGTGTCGTGGCCGTCGACGACCGCCGCCATGTGGCGGTACCCGATCGATTGCAGGGGTCGGAGATCGGCTGTATAGCCGCGTTCGCGCAGCGCGCGCGCCTCTCGCAGAAGCCCCCCCTCGATCATTTGTCGGCAGCGTTCGTCGATGCGCGCATTGAGCACTTCACGTCCGGGGTCGATCGCGAGGTGGATCGCCCGAAACGGGCGGTCCTGAAATCCGTGTAGGCTGCGCCGCTTCGACGCCAATTCGCCTTGCTCGCCGAGTTCCAGCGCGCGAATCACCCGGCGCGAATCGTTTGGGTGAATCTTCTCGGCCGCCGCGCGATCGGATATCTGCAATCGGCGGTGAAGGCGGTCCGAATCTCCGGCCGCCACGGCTCGGGCGTGCTCGGCTTCCAGTGCCTTGCGAAGATCCGGGTTGGCCGCGCCCGTGTCGAGAAGGCCTTCAAGGAATGCCCGAATGTAGAGCCCTGTACCCCCTGTCAACACAGTGATTTTCTGGCGAGCGAAAATATCGTGAGCAATTTCCCGGGCGTCGCGTTGATACAGACCCGCGTTGTATTCGACATCGGGGGCGACCACATCGAGCATGTGATGCGGAACGCGTGCGCGCTGAGCGAGCGACGGCTTTGCCGTGCCGATGTTCAAGTCACGGTAGATCTGCATCGAGTCGGCGTTGACGACTTCACCTGCAAAACGCTCTGCGATCTCGATCGCGAGTTCGGTCTTCCCGGAAGCGGTCGGGCCTGTGACGACAACCACCGGCGGCCGCGGCTGTTTGGAATCAGCGGACATCGGGCGAGCCTATCGGGCCTTTGATCGAACCGCTGGCGCGGTCTCATGAACGCGCAGTCAGCGCCGGCCGAAGCGGCGTTCGATTTCGGCGAGTTCGATTGGAACGGCTACGGGCCGGCCGTGCGGACAGCTGGGCGCCCAAGGAATCGCATCCAACGCATCGATCAGTGCTCGCTGCTCTCTCGGGTCGAGCACCTCGCCCTTGCGCCGGGCACTGTGACAGGCCAGCGACGCGAATACCTGGTCGGAAGCCTCCAGTGATCGGGATCCAACACGCAGTGCATCCGCTGCTGCACCCGCGGATGCGAGTTCTTCGGCGAGGTTGCGCACCAGTTGGGCAGGATCGCGATCGGCTAGCAACGCCGGCACAGCCCGCACTGCGATCGTCCCGTCCCCGAAATCATCCCAATCGAACCCGAGCCGATCGGTGGCATCGCCGCTCTCGATCAACGCGGCAAGCGGGCGCGGCTCCAGGCGAAGCGTTTCTGGCACCAGCAAGCCTTGGCTCTCCACACCACGCTCCAACCACTCCGCGCGCAAGCGCTCGTACAACACGCGTTCATGAGCAGCGTGTTGATCGATCAGGAGCAGCTGGCTGTTCGTCTCGCACACGAGGTAGGTGGCCATCAGCTGGCCCAGCAAAGTCAGGTCTGCAAAGCGGATTCGGCCTTCGCTCGCGGTCCATTCCGGTTCGCCTCCCGCGTGGATGGTCAGTGGTTGTGGCGCGCCGCCCCAGCCCTGAGCGCGCGCCTCCGCGAATACCGCGCTCGATTGGCTGCCCTCGTGCTGTCCGGCCACTGGTGGGGCGCCATTCGCCACCGGCTCCGCCCAGCTGGGGTCGGTTTCCGAAACGGTGCCGGGCGGCGTTGGGCGGGCTGCCGGGCCGACATCGAGCCAGCGTCGCGCACTCACCGAATCGCGGACCGCGTGGCGAACCAGTGCGTGAATCTCTCGCGGTTCGGAGAATCGAACCTCCCACTTGGCTGGGTGGACATTGACATCGACGAGTTCAGCAGGGACGTTCAAAAACAGTACTGCCGCCGGGAAGCGTCCGCGCGGCAGCAGGTCGCGGAACACTTCGATGAGCGCGTGTTGCAGCACGCGATCGCGAACGGGTCGACGGTTGACGAACAAGTAAATCCCGGCGCCACTTGCGCGGTGCCGCTCTGGCCGAGACACGAAGCCCTCGATCGACGCCCTGCCCTCTGCGCGGGACACCGGCGTGAATGCCGCGGCATCTGCCTCGCTGACCACGGCGGCGATGCGCTCCAAGGGTTCCGTCACAGCAGGCCAGACCGTGGCGGGCCGATCGTCACGCTGGATGTCGAAATGAACGCCGGGAAGCGCGAGTGCTGCGCGCACCAACCAGTCCGAGATGTGGCCCCACTCGGTCGTGACGGATTTCAAGAACTTGCGGCGCGCCGGGACGCTGAGGAACAGGTCCGCGACTTCCACACGGGTCCCCTCAGGGGCACCCAGTCCCCGCTCACGGGTGATTTTGCCCGCTTCGACCTGCAGCTCCCACGCCTCGGCGGCCCCCCGCGTCCTGCTGCGAATTCGCGTTCGGGACACGGACGCGATCGCCGGCAGCGCCTCGCCGCGGAAGCCGAAGGTGCTGATCCGGCTCAGATCGTCAACCGATGCGATCTTGCTGGTTGCGTGGCGCTCCAGTGCGAGCCGGGTGTCCTGCGGGCTCATGCCGATGCCATCGTCCGTGACGCTGATGAAATCCTGGCCACCCCTGCGGATTTCCACGCGAATTCGGGACGAATCGGCGTCCAGAGCGTTTTCCACCAGCTCCTTGACGACAGACGCGGGGCGCTCGACCACCTCACCGGCAGCGATCTGGTCGATCAGGGCCCCCGTCAGGAGCCTCACCGGATTTCGTTCTCGATCGCTCAACATCATCCCCGCTGTCTTCTGTATCATGAACGGAATAGCCCGCGTCAACAGCCGGAACGAATTCGGGGCAGTTGTCACCCGCAATTTGGTTGACAAGTGTCCCATACTCCTAATAGTTTTGTATTGGTTATGGGAAGGACGGCATGCTGTCGGCGGCGTCGCGGGTAGATGGGGCGATTCCGATAGGGACGGAATGGGATGCGGGGGGTGAAAGGAATGAGCGAGATCGAAATCATTGAGCGGCCAATTGGCCGCCGACGCAGCGATCGAATCGTAGGCGCAAGCCGAGCGCATCAGCATGTGGTGGAAAAGGCCGCAGCTGCTGCCAGGGTCGAGCTTCCGGTTGTGATCATCGGGCCCGCGGGCAGCGGCAAAGAACATGTGTCGCGTGCGATTCATGCCTGGAGCAAGCGCGCCGCCGAAGCGTTCGTCATCGTGTCGTGCGGCGCGATCAGCGAGTCTTTGATCGCGCGCGAGATCTTCGGATGTACCGAGGGTGTGTACCCACAACTCGTGCACGAGTACACCGGTGCACTGACGCGCGCGGCTGGGGGAACCGTACTGATCGACGAATTCGATCAGCTTCCCGAGGTGCCGCGAAAGACGTTGATTGCGGCTCTGTCCGACGGCACCTACCAGCGAGAGGGGGATGCCACACTGATACCGATGCGCGCGCGGGTCATTGCGTCGGCACCGACTACCTTTTCGCAGCCGCCACTGGGCGAACTACAATTCCACACGATCGAGCTGCTGTCCTTGCGCGAACGCAACGAAGATATTCTTCCGCTTGCCGCACACCTGTTGCGATTGGCGGCCGACGATGTGGGCGTGAAGCCGGTCGGCTTCACCGCTGATGCGCGCGACGCACTGCTTGCCGAGCCGTGGCCCGGTAATGTGCGCGAACTCGCCGAGCGTATCCGCCAGGCCGTCTTGCTGGTCGGTGATGGCGCGATCAGCGCTGAGGCACTGCTGCTGGCTGGCGAACCCGATGAGGTTCCGTCATTCAAGGAAGCCAAACGCGCATTTGAAACCCGTTACGTAATCGGCTTGCTGCGACGCTGCGGCGGTAATATCAGTCGCGCAGCCCGGCTCGCGAAGAAGGACCGCAAGGACTTTTATGACGTGATTCGGCGCACGGGAGTCAACCCGACAGAATTCCGCTGAATTGGGCGCCTGTTCCCGCCCGATTTTCTCGATTGATTTTCTCGATTGATTTTCTCGATTGTTGGATCGCCCGAATCAGCGCTTTTTGCAGCCCTCAGATGCACCAAGCTGGCGGGACGCTGGCTTCGATCGCCTTGCGGTGGTCGGCGTAGCCCTCGCGTCCGATCAGCGCGAATGCGGCCAGCTTGCCGGCCTCGACGCCGGGCTGGTCGTAGGCGTTGATGCCGAACAGAGAGCCCTGAAAGGCAGTCTGGAGTTCGAGGGCAAAAAACAACTGACCGATCGTGTCCGAGCTGATCACCGGTAAGCGCCAATTGGCGGTCGGGCGACCCGCCTGCGCGAGCGCCACCGCAGTCCCGCGTTGTTCGGCGCGCAACAGCTCAGCCAAATCGACCCCCTCCAGGTATTGGGCGGGAGGGCCGCCGGCAACAGGCAGCTTGCGACGACAGGCATCAACGCTGACGAAGGTGAGCCACTTGTCACTGGGGCCCTCCACAAAGAGTTGAACCTGGGAATGCTGATCAGTCGTACCTCGCGCCGGCAGCGGTGTGGGGCCCACTCCTACGCTGCGACGGCCCCGCGTAGCGCGCTTTCCAAGGCTCTCGCCGACCAGCTGAACATACCAACGCGAGAGCGGCTCGAGCGCGTCGGCGTAGGGCATCAGCACGTGAATCGGCTTGCGCTTCGATTCAGCCATCGCATACGCGATCGCAGCGGCGACCGCAGACGGGTTCTGAGCGGCGCTGCCCTTCAATACACGAGCCAAATAGCGACGCGCGCCGTTGACCACGCCCGAAATGTCTACGCCAGCGACTGCAGGTGTGAACAACCCACTCGGTGTCAACACCGAAAAGCGTCCGCCGACATCTTCCGGAAAGTCGAGCGTCTCGACTCCTTCGCGGCGCGCCATTTCGTACAGCGCGCTGTTGCGGCCGGTTGTGAACACGCAGTGCTCTTCCCAGCGTGTGCCGCGACCGGCGCGCTCCAATGCGTCACGCACGACCTGAAAGCCGGCTGCGGTCTCGACGGTGCCGCCGGATTTCGACACGACATGAACCAATGACTTTCGCAGGTCGACCACTTCGAGCAGCGACCCGAGGGTTTCCGGGTCGACATTATCGACAAAATGCACGCGCGGTCCCGCGCGCTTTGCTGCCGGCAGCAGGTTGTGCTGTGGGTGAGCGAGGGCCCGCAGCAGCGCTTCGGCGCCCAACGACGACCCCCCGATGCCAATGTGGATCAGGTCCGTCGGCGCGCGCCGTCGCCAGCGGGACGCGGCCTTTTGTGTCTTTGCCAGAATCGATGGCCGCTTCAATGCACGGACAAAGCCCGCGGGCGGCGCGTCGGAAAGAAGCTCGGCGAGAACCCCTGCGCAGCGACGCAATTCGACGTTGACCTCGGAGTGCGAGATCCCATGCGATCGAGCCAGAGGCGGTGCGAGCGACCCGCCGGCCTCGAAGTGAATGTCGCGCGCTGCGGTTTGGCGTGTCACCGAAAATCCCCTGACGAATCTCCATCCGAGCACATGGTAGAATGAGTCGATGCGCGCCGCTCTGGTTCAGATGACTTCGACCGATGACGTCGCGTCCAATCTGGACGCGGCCCGCCGCTGGGTAGCGGCCGCCGCGGAGAGCGGCGCGGAATTTGTCGGCCTGCCGGAGAATTTCGCGTTCTTGCGACGCGAGGGAAATCCGATCCCCTGCGCGCAGAGTCTGGATGGCGAAATCATTGCTTGCGTCCGGGAGCTGGCGCGCCAGCATCGCGTTTGGATTCTCGCCGGCACGTTCGCCGAACACATCGAGAGCAGCAACCTGCTTTACAATACCAGCGTACTGATTGCGCCCGACGCGAACGTCGAGGCGGTGTATCGCAAGATCCACCTGTTTGATGTCGATTTGCGCGATAGCGGGGGCGGAGTGTTCTCGGAGTCCGCCACTTTCGCACCGGGCGACGAGGTGGTGGTCGCTACCACGGAACTCGGCTCGATTGGGCTCTCGGTCTGCTACGACGTGCGATTCCCCGAGCTCTACCGGCAGATGGCGACACGGGGGGCCCAGTTCATCACCATCCCCAGCGCGTTCGCACCGCAGACCGGCAAGGACCACTGGGATGTCCTACTGCGCGCCCGGGCGATCGAAAACCAGGCTTTCGTACTGGCGCCGGCTCAATGTGGGCAACACAGCGAGGACCGCGCCAGCTATGGCCGATCGATGATCGTAGATCCATGGGGGATCGTGCTGGCCCAGGGGAGCGATGAGCCAGGCCTGGTCATCGCGGATTGCGACGTTGCGCGGCAAGATCGCATCCGGGCCAACCTACCCGTACTCGCGCACCGTCGCCTCTGATCTTCGCCGCAGCCGACAACGCACCCGCAACCCAGCGTGGCGGGGCCCCACAGCGGCTGCGGTTTCCGCTGCTTGGCGAGTTCTCAAGCGATCTGCCGGTGTCACCGATATTCGGGGGGTCGGGATTCGACGGGGTTGGAGCGCGGATGATGGACCAGGACCAGTCCGGAATGAATGGTGTCCTCGTGATCTGTAACGGCGGATTCGAGGGTATGGAGTACGAACTCTGTTCCGAGGAGACCCTCATCGGTCGCAATCCCACGACCGACGTCACGCTGCTCGATGAGAACATCAGCCGCGAGCACTCGATCATTCTCTTCGACCCCGAGGACAACTCGTACACGATCGAAGATCTCCAATCTACCAATGGCACGAAGGTCAATGGCAAAAAGATCCGATCCTCGGATTTGAGTGACGCTGACGAAATCGAGATTGGCCACACCCGCTTTCGGTTCATGATCCGCCAGCGCTGATGAGCCGGCATCATCGCAATATCGCGCGAATCGATTCGATGTGCGGAAGCGCGCCTTTGCGAAGTCGCAAGCTTCCGAATCACTTGGGAAGTCCTACTCTGAGTGCCTCGAAGTCTGGTCATGCACAGCCGGGGTGTGTGGTATCTGCCATTGTCAATTCGGATGTGCCGTTGCCATCCTGACTGAAACGCGAAACGTCACAGTTTTGGGGGGAACCACGTGATCGATCAAATGCGGGAAGATTCGCTCGACCTTCACAGCAGCGGTAGAACACGCAGGATCTGGACCTTCGGCACACGCGGTGGCCTGGGGTTGCTGGCCCTCATCGCAATGATCGGCTCGCTCGCCTGCACGACGCTCGCACCCCCACCTCCCAGGCTTGGACAATCGGCTTACGTGGTCGGTGCGCCCGACCAACTCTCCGTAAATATCCTGCCCGATCCAGAGGTCACATTCGCTGCCACGGTGCGTCCAGATGGGATGATCTCGATTCCGCTGATTGGAGACGTGACGGCCGGCGGTCGCACGATCCCCCAGATCGCAGCGGACATTGAAGAAAAGATGACGAGATTCAAGCGGGGCGCGCAGGTGACCGTGATGCTCGTCGCGGCGGCACACACCGATATCAGCGTGCTGGGAGAAGTGGCGAGTGCGTCGTCCTTTCCGTTGCTCAAGGATACGCGGGTCGTCGAAGCCATCGCACAAGTGGGCGGGCCGACCACATTCGCCTGGAGCTCCCGGATCCGGGTCATTCGCAGCCTCGACGGCACGACCGAAGTCCACCGCGTCGATCTCACCGATATCCGGAAGGGTGATCTGACGACGAATATGTGGCTAGAGCCAGGGGACATCGTCTATGTGCCCCCAACGATTCTGGCTCGCATCGGGTATGCGATCAACTCGATATTCTTCCCGTTCCAGCCGTTCTTCGGACTCGCCAGACTCGCCGGCTTTCCGTAGCGGGTCTGCGTAGAACCCGTAGGGGGTCCTCGCAACGACCAGCACCTCAGCGATTATCCGGGCCATCGGGCTAGGCTGTCACGATGCGTCGATATGAGTCATGGGGACGGCTGCCCAAGACGACGGCTGCGGCGGTCCACCGCATCCAGTGGCGGAGCCAGCTCGCGGACCTCGATTTCGAGGCCGGGCCGGTTCTGCCGGTTGGATTGGGCCGAAGTTACGGCGACAGTGGCCTGAACGACGCTGGCGTTGTCATCGACACGCGCGATCTCGACCGTTTCATCCACTTCGATTCCGAACGCGGCGTCATCCGGTGCGAGGCCGGTGTCTCGGTGGCCGAATTGCTCGCACTCGTCGTCCCCCGCGGTTGGTTCATCCCGGTCAGTCCAGGGACGCAGTTCGTCACGATGGCGGGTGCGGTTGCCAATGACATCCACGGCAAGAACCACCACGGAGCCGGCACCTTCGGCTGTCACGTGCGGCGCTTCGAACTGCTTCGTTCCGATGGCAAGCTCCGGGTTTGCGCACCAGATGAGAACGCCGAACTGTTTCGCGCAACCATCGGGGGGATGGGTCTCACGGGGATCCTGACCTGGGTCGAATTTCAGCTCAAGGCCATCCCGGGTCCGTGGATCGAACTCGAGCAGATTCGATTTCGATCGTTTGACGAATACCTCGCGCTCGAGATGGAATCGAGCCGCGACTACGAATACAGCGTTTCGTGGCTCGACTGCCTGAGTGCCAATCACCAAGGCTTGTTTCAGCGCGGCAACTTCAGCAAAGACGCAGCGAAGCGGCGCGGCGCGCTTTCGGGGTTGAAGCTCCGACTTCCGATCGACGCGCCCTCATTCGCACTCGATCCGCTGTTCATGAAACTATTCAACACCGCGATCTACCACCACCAGCTGCGAGACCGGATTCGCAAGAAGGTGCACTACGTACCGTTCTTCTATCCGCTGGACATGCTCCTCGATTGGAATCGCGCCTATGGCAAGGCCGGGTTCTTTCAATACCAGTTCACGGTCCCGTCGCGTGACGAGCAGATCTTCCTCGAGATCCTGGACCGGATTCGCAGATCTCGTCAGGGGAGCTTTCTGGTGGTTCTGAAGAAGTTCGGCGAGATTGTTTCGCCAGGCATGATGTCGTTTCCCAAAGAGGGGATCAACCTGGCACTGGACTTCCCGAACCGCGGTCAGCTGACGCTCGATCTGCTCGACAAACTCGATGGACTCGTCATCGAGTCGGGAGGATCGGTCTACCCCGCTAAGGATGCGCGCATGTCACCGAAGAGCTTCCAGCACTACTACCCGCAGTGGAAGGAGTTCTCGCGCTACATCGATCCGAACTTTTCGTCTTCGTTCTGGCGGCGTGTGACTGCGGGGGCCGGCTCGTGAGACGCATATTGTTGACAGGCGCTACGTCGGCGATCGCGCAGGCGGCGGCCCGGTCGTTCGCGAGCGACGGCGACTCGCTGGTATTGGCGGGACGAGATCTCGACCGATTGGAGAACGTCGCGGACGACTTGCGGGCGCGTGGAGCCGCGCGCGTCGAGACGCTCGAGATCGACTTCCTCGAGATCGGGCGTTGTCCGGGCTTGGTGGAGAAGGCACGAGAGTTGCTCGACGGTCTCGATGTCCTTTTAGTCGCGCAGGGTACCCTGCCCGATCAGATCGCATGTGAATGCGATGTCGAACTGACACTTCGAGAACATTCATTGAATGCGAGCAGCACGATCGCGCTGCTGGTTCCGGCCGCCAACCTGTTCGAAGCGCAGGGGCATGGCTGCCTGGCCGTGATTACGTCGATTGCCGGCGTGCGCGGGCGCCGCAGTAATTATGTGTATGGGGCGGCAAAGGCCGGCGTATCGGCCTTCCTCGAGGGGTTGAGGGGGCGGATGGCCGCGTGCGGTGTCAGTGTGGTCGACGTCCGACCGGGTTTCGTCGATACGCCGATGACCGCCGATATTCCGAAGAACCCGCTGTTTGCCAGTGCTGCGGATGTCGGCGAGCGCGTGTATCGAGCGGTGTGCCGCGGCGAGGACGTCGTCTACACACCGTGGTTCTGGCGCTGGATTGCGCTCGTGCTCCAGTGTATCCCACGCCCGATTTTCAAGCGCCTGAATTTCTGATTTGGCGGGGTCCTCGCGAAGTGGGTTCCAATTTGCCGGACAGTCGGACTCGGTCGACCTCTGAGAGGTTTCCGCGATGAGTCGTCAGCCAGGCTGGCTTCGACAATGAAGGGGCCTCGTTGCTGGCAAATCGGCAACGCGTTGCCGTTCTGGATCGGGGAGGCTGCGCCAGTTGCGAGCGAACTGCATGTACCAGCGTCCCGAGACGTCGACGTTCACCCCGAGCCGCTTGCCCGATTCGCGGGCGGCCCTGGCCTTCATGCGCAGCTCGCCGGCCTATTGGACTGTTCCACGCTTCAAAGGCTCCGGCGATGCTGCGGCGCACGGACTGGGCCTGGAGTACGACGTACCCTTGACCCAGCCGTTCGGGCAACCAACCGCGCTTTGATTGCCCGAAGAGCCAAACGCTGGCTCAGGGCGTGTCGCGGCCCTCGGGACGCACTTTTCGGTGACGCTTGGAATAGCGAAGCATGGTTTCGACGACCTCGTCGATGTCGTCGGTCACGCGGAACAGCCTCAGGTCTCGCTTCGAGATCATCCTCTCTTCGCGCATTCGGCCGGTGATCCAATCCAGTAAGCCGCCCCAGTACTCCGTGCCGAACAGCATGACCGGGAAGTTGTGGATCTTCTCGGTCTGGATCAGCGTGAGTGCTTCAAAGACCTCATCGAGGGTTCCGAAGCCGCCAGGCAACGCAACGAAGCCGCACGCGTACTTGACGAACATGACTTTTCTCGCGAAGAAATAGTTGAAAACGATGCCGGTCTCGACGTGTTCGTTCGCCTTCTGCTCGAAAGGCAATCGGATGTTCAACCCGATCGACCGCCCGGTCCCCCGACTCGCGCCGAGATTGGCGGCTTCCATGATTCCGGGACCCCCGCCCGTGATGATCGAGAAGCCAGCCCGACTCAGCGCCTCCGAAACATCGACTGCTTGGCGATAGTAGACGTGGTTGCGGCCGGTCCTGGCGCTGCCGAAGATCGAAACGGAAGGCCACACATCACGGAGGGTTTCAAAGCCCTCCACGAACTCACCCATGATCTTGAAGACACTCCAGGTGTCCTTGGTCTGCCGATCGGCCACTACTTCCTTTCGGTGCATCGCGAGGGCGAGTGAAGCCTCGCGTCGTCAGGTCTTCTTGAACAGGTCGTCGAGCGCGCGCTTGGCCCGATGTTGGCTTTCGTCGACCGCTGCTGCTCGTGCGGTGCCGATTGTGAAGTAGTCGCACCGGTTGGCTCGCTCACGGTCTGCTACCCGCTCCGAGCTCGATTCACGGCACTCGTTGTAGGCGCTCGGGTCGTGATGCGCGCAGTTCAGACACGAGTGAAGGTCGGCGTTGCACGCCGAACACGTGTCGCGATAGCCCACTCGTTCGCCGCTCGAGAGCAAGATCGCAAACTTGCACGCGTTGCAAGAAAAGCGCCCCATCGCCAGCGATCGTGGTACAGCTCCCTTCACGGGTCAACTGGGGCAGGCAGCATCCGGGTCAAGCGATCCCATGCGGCTCGCTGCAGGCTCATGGTAATGGAGCCGCCCGGTTGCGGGTGGTAGCGTGACCCTGTGGGCGCGGAAAAAATCCCGAATGTGATTCGCGAGCTTCGCGGCGTTCGCTGGTGGTTGGGAGCGACCGCCGACCGCGAGCAGGTGGCCCCATTGCTGGCGGCTGCTGTCGATGCGATCGAATCGGGAGCGATAAACCTCAAAAGCGGCAGACGCAAGGAATTGTACCGCCTCACGCTACTCGGCGATGAGCCGGACCATCTTTTGAAAGTTACGCGCTACCGCAATGGATCGAGTTGGACCCGACGTGTTCGCAAGAGCAAAGCCCGCCGCGAAATCGAAATGGCGGCCCGGCTCTATGACCACGAAATCAACACCCCGCTACCCGTCGCGGCCGGCGAGCGTCGTCGCGGAGGTTTTCTGATCGCGTGCTATCTGCTGATTCCGCTCGAGCGCGACGCGATCGATCTCGCCGTCCTTGCAAATTCGCCGGCCCGACCACACGCTAGGCGAGCGATCACCACCCGATTCGGCGCGCTCGCAGCAAGGCTGCATGCCATCGGCTTTCGACAGGCCGACTTCGCGCCAAACAATTTCCTGGTGCGGCTCGCCGAACCCCCGGAAATCGTTCCAATCGATTTCGAGCGCGCCAGCCTGCTTGCGGGGAAGGCGGGATTGGATCGGCACGAGCGCGTGCAATCGCTGGCGAAGCTCGAGCGCCATTGCGTGGACTCGAGCAGCACCACCCGCCTGCGCTTCCTGATCGCGTATGCGGGAGATCGAAAGGCCGCACGCAGCTACTGGCACGATATCCAGCACGCCATCGCAGCTCTCTTCGCGCGGGACGAAAAGCGCCTGCGCCCGAATTCGGCCTCGGGGGCCAGACGTCATGAGCGCTTCCGGGCCGGTGATTGGCACGGCTGGGCGGTGCGCCAAGGTTCGGGTCAGGAGCGGGTCAGAGCATCGCTCGCGCGCGATTCCCGTGCGGGTCGGATCGACACGCAAGCCGCCTTCTGGGCGTGTTCCTATCACGCAGGCACCGAGCCGCAGGCGGCCGATCTGTGGGCCACCAGCCTGGCGCTGTGGGTTCGCGGGCTGGCCCCCCAACCGATTTGCGCGGTACAACGCGGACGCGAGGTTCGCTTATTCCTGAACCGGAACGTTCCCAGTGAAACGCACAAGACAGCGGGTCAGCTCCAAGTCGCGGCCGAGCGAAAAGGGATACCCGCAACCCGGTCGTTGATGTGGCTGATCGATCGCCTGCTGGGGTTGGGGGAGATTTCGTCGGAGATCGCCGCGGGATCGGTCGCTATCGTGCGAGGCTCCGATGGGTCGAGTCGAGCAACATTGATCGATATCGCGCTGTTTCGGTCCGGCGCACCCAACTTGTCGCAAAGGCGAACTCTCGCGCGAGAAATCTCGAACCGGCTCACGGCCGAGTCTCTCGCCCAGGAAAGGCGAGACTGATCTTGTCACGAGACCGAGATTCCAATTTCAGTTTCCGGACCATCGCTCCGATACTGGGGTCGGGGGGCCAATGCGAAATCCGATCTATTCATCCCGCGCAGAAGACCCCGACTTGATCGAGCGGATCGAAGCGTTCGTCATCGAACTCGCAGAACGTGTCGATGAACTTCAAGACGCCGAGTTCAAGGGCGACTCTGCGCAGCTCGGGGGCTTTGCAGGTGCGCTTGCCAATGAAGCCGACGCGCTCGGTTTCGGTTCGCTGGCGGCATCTGCGCATGCCGTCGAGGGTTGTGCGGGAACTGACGATCCGGACGAGGTTCGCGAGGTGCTTCTCGACCTGACCGAGATCGCGAAGCGCATCCGGATGGGCCACCGCGGCGCCGTCTGACAGCACCGCGCCAGTGCTCGCCATCGCTGGCCCTCGCTTGCGCTCAAATTTCACACAAAGAACCACAGGCTCAGCGGGTTCCCGTCGGCGTCCAGCCACTTTCCAGTCTGGAGCAACACGAAGAAGAAAATCGTCAGGTTGCTGCCGGCGTGTAGGATCACCATCGACATCAGGTTCTTTCGGCAGTAGAACCAGTAGAGGCTCAGAACCACCCAGGGAACCGCGACCCCGTATTCCCAGGGCATGTGGCTGAGCGAAAAAAAGATCACGACAACCCAGAAACTGGCCTTACTGTAGTGACCGATTGGAATGTCACGAAAGTCGCCAGGCTTATCGAATACTTCGATATAGCGGATCAACCAACTCCGGATCAGCAGTTCCTCCCAAAACGGTGTAACGACTCCGTAGCCGACGCAGCGAATCGCGAGGACGATCGGCGCGAGCGAATCGCCCCACTGGTTCACGTCGAAGCCAGCGTCGTCGGGTCGCAGCGAATCGAAGAACAGGTACGGCGCCATCCATAGCGCCGCGCCCACCGCACCCATCGCAAAGTCGAGTAGCGCGCCGCCGGCACCGAACGGGTAGCGACGCAGCTCGGGGTAGTGGCCGCGCGAGAAGTAGTAGATCATCAACCCCATCGGAGCGATGACCTTCAGCGGCAAGACCACGGGCTGAAGTGAATCGGGAAGCCCAGCACTGAACTGACCGATCGCACCAAACGACACGTAGGGCCAGAAATAGGCGCCCCAGCCGTGTCCTTTCGGCCGTTGGACTCGTTTCGCACTCACGACTTCGTTCCGCCTCCGGAGTCCGGCTCGATGACCTTCGAAGAGTCTCGACGGCTCTCGACGGCTCTCGACGACTCTCGACGATTCTCAACAACTCTCAACGACTCTCGATAGCTCTCTAATCGGTCTTTCCGTGTTCGAATCTAGATCCACCCGGTGGACAGCCGCGCGGATTGTAACGTGCTCACGTGAAGATCACTTGCATGCCCCGAGAGACTGCGCGGAGCGTTGGCCTCGGCGCCGGCTGGGCAGCGTTCTGCTTGGCGCTGGCTGATATACACGTCGGCATGTACAAGTACCGCGAGCACCTGTCGCCCGACGGCTTGCGGGCCGCGCCTTCAGACTCGCCTAGCGGGGCGATTGTGGCGGTCTTGCCGCGGGTCTTGACGCGCCACCTACCCTTTGTCTATTTCCAGTTCTAGCGATCTGGCAGCAGAATTGGCTGACTCTGGCGGGTAAGATCCCCGCGTGGGCTCTACCGACTTGGTGCTCGAAATTCTTGTGGTCTTGTGCGCGGCCGTCATTGGCGCCTGGACGTTCGAGAAACTGCGACTCCCGGCGGTCGCCGGCCTGCTTCTTTCGGGAGCGGCAGTCGGCCCCGGCGGATTCGGACTCGTAGAGGACGCCGACCGGGTTCGTGTGTTCGCCGAGTTCGGCGTGGCCCTGTTGCTGTTCGAGATCGGACTCGAAATGCCGATCGACGCTCTGGCCCGCGGCTGGCGCAGGGCGGTCGTATCCGGTGCGCTTCAGGTCTCGTTGACGATTGCCGCCGTTGCCGGGTTGGCGACTTTGTTTGGGCTCCCCGTTGAGACAGCGATCGTAATCGGAATGCTGGTGTCGTTGTCGAGCACCGCGGTGGCGATGCGTGTACTCGCGCAGCGCGGCGAGGTCGACACCCCTCACGGCCAACTTTCGGTCGGGGTCCTGTTGTTTCAGGACCTGTGTCTCGTACCCTTCCTGCTGGCGATTCCCATTCTGTCGGGTGAAGTGCCCCGCGACCCGACGTCGCTGGTCTTGACGATCGGGCGAGACCTGCTTGCAGTGGGCGCGCTGCTGGCCGTCGCGCGGCTCGTGTTGCCGTGGGGCCTCGAACACGTGGCGAAGCTGCGATCGCCAGATCTGTTCAGCATGTTTGCGTTCGTGCTGGCCGTGGGTTCAGCGGTGGCGGCCGAGGCCATGGGTCTGACGCTCGCGGTGGGTGCGTTCATCGCCGGCCTGGTCGTGAATGCATCGCCCTATTCGCACCAGATTTTTGCCGAGATGGTGCCACTGCGCGGCGTGCTGCTCGGCATCTTCTTTACGTCAGTCGGAATGCTGCTCGACCCACGAGCTGCGCTCGGGGTCTGGGATGGCGTGCTGTTGTTCGTCGGAAGCGTGGTGATGATCAAAACTGCGATCATCGTCGTCGTGGTCGCCGGGGTCGTTCGCCAGGGACTTCGGATCGGTTTGTTGACCGGAATCGCACTGGCGCAAACAGGCGAGTTTTCGTTTGTCCTCGCGGAAGCTGCGGCCCCCTCCGGGTTGCTGGACCACTCACTGAGTCAGATCTTTATCGCCGGTTCCATCTGTACGCTGATGGCTACGCCGTTTCTCATTCAATCGGCTCCCTGTCTCGCCTGGAAAATCGCCGGGTTGCTGGACCGGGGGCCACGCGATTCCGAAGCTGCGGAGCCCGCCGCAGTGGAAATCAGCGAGCACGTGGTCATCGTCGGCTACGGTCTCGCGGGCAAGACGCTCGCTCGCATCCTGCAGGCCTCGAATATTGCGTATCGCATCGTAGAGCAGAACCCGCTGCTCTATCGCGAAGCCCAGACTCGAAAGGAACCGGTGCTGCTTGGCGACGCCACGCGCGGATCGATTCTCGAGCGGGTGGCCGTGAACCGGGCGAAGCTCGTCAGCATCGCGATCAACGATGCCGCAGCCACACGGCGCTGCGTCGCCGCAATTCGGGACGTCGCGCCGGATGTCCAGATCATCGTGCGGGCGCGCTACGTCCGGGATCTCGATGTGCTGTTCGCAGACGGCGCCACTGAAGTGGTGGCGGAGGAATTCGAGTCGACCATCGACCTGTTCAACAAGGTCTTGCGCGCCTTTGAGATCCCGCCACAGACGATCGCCCAGTTTTCCGACGCGATGCGCATGGAGCGCTACGAATTCATGCGGGAATCGTCAGAAATTCCGCTCGACCCGTGGCTCGCCGAGGTCTTGCAGGAAATTTCCTCCGAGTGGATCGAGGTTCCGTGGCACTCCTCGCAACAGAGATCACTGGCCGATCTCGAGATTCGCAAGCAAACAGGTGCGAGCGTTCTGGCCGTGCGCCGCGGGGACGACACCACGCCGAATCCGCCCGCAGACTTCGCGATTCACGCAGGCGATTCACTATTGGTGCTGGCATCACCGCCCGAACTGCGGCAATTGCGGGAATTTCTGGCGGGAATCGAATAGTCTCTGCCGACGCAACCCCGTTCTGCGCTTTCCGGGCGGTGAGAAACCGAGGGCAGTCTTGGATTTTCTTCTATTCGCAATCGGCTGCACGGCCCTGCTGGCCGGGGGCGAGACGCTGCTGCGCGGCGCGATATCCATTGCACGACGCACGGGCGCATCCGAGATTGCGATCGGCCTCACGCTGGTCTCGATCGGCACCTCATTGCCGGAGATGCTGGTCAACGTGGTCGCCAGTATCGGCGGACACTCGCAGCTGGCGATCGGCAACGTCCTCGGCAGCAACGTCGCCAATATCCTGCTGATCCTGGGCCTCTCGGCGATCGTTCGCGGTCTGCCGATTCGCGACAACACGCTCTTTTCCGAAATTCCGTTTTCGCTGACGGCCACCGTGCTGGTGGGGTTCGTCGCCAATGCCCATCTGTTCGATGACGGCGGCTCAATGTCAGTCAGTCGGGGCGATGGCGCCATCCTGCTCGGATTCTTTGTGCTGTTCCTGGTCTACATCGCTCGGATCTGGGGAGCCCAGCACATTTTGGAAGTGAATGAGCCAACCGTAGGTGGCTGGACCAAGCCAGTCTTGTTGATTGTTGCAGGCAGTCTCGGGCTGGGAATCGGCGCAAACTGGGTCGTCGAAGGGGCGCTGGGGCTGAGTCGAATGTTGGACATGAGCGAATCTTTTGTCGGGCTCACGATCGTCGCGGTCGGCACATCGCTGCCCGAACTCGTCACCTGCGTACTAGCCGCATTTCGGGGCAATACCGATCTCGCGGTCGGAACCGTGATCGGCTCGAACATTTTCAACCTGTTGTGGGTCCTAGGGGTCAGCGCGTTGATCCAGCCACTACCGTTCGAGTTGGTCAGCAACACCGACATATTGACGGTCATCGCCGCGAGCGCTCTGCTGCTGTTGGCCACCGCCGCTGGCAAACGGTACTGGATCGATCGCGTCGAGGGAGGAGTGTTCGTTGTGGCCTACGTGCTTTACATCCTGTTCCTCGTGCAGCGGGGATAGCAACCCCATCAAGACGCCGTCAGGAGTTCGGGTTTTCCAACCCAGCCCCGCAATCGCGGCAATAACGCGCGGACGCGCCGTGCCCCTCGGACATGCACTCCATGCACACGCGGGTCGTATTCGGTCTTGCGCGTGCCGACTCGATAATCTCGGCCGTCACGATTCCCGTCGGCACGGCGATGATCGCATATCCGATGATCATCACGATGGCCGCAAGCATTTGGCCGGAGATCGTCTGTGGTGTGATGTCGCCGTAACCCACCGTGGTCATCGTTACAATCGCCCAGTAGATGCTGCGAGGAATGCTCGAGAATCCCGCCTCCTCACCCTCGAGCAGGTACATCGTGGAGCCCAGGATCGTCACCAGGATGATGATGCTACTGACAAACACGATCAGCTTGGCTCTGCTGGCACGCAGCGCGTGCGACAAGATTTCGATCTCGCCCAGAAAATGCGCGAGCTTGAACACCCGGAAGATCCGAATCAAACGAAGCGTGCGTATCACCAGGAGTGACTGTGAACCCGGTACCAATAGGCTCAGGTACGTGGGGATCACCGCCATCAGGTCGACGAGACCGAATAGGCTTCGCGCGTATCGCGTCGGGTGCGGGGCGCAAACCAGGCGCGCCACGTACTCGAGTGAAAACAGCCCTGTGAATATCCACTCTGCAGCGCGCAGCTCGCTGCCATAGTCGAGCTCGATCGAGCTGACGCTCTCGAGCATGACCGCCGCGACGCTCAAAGCGATCGCCCACAGCAGCGCGACGTCGAATGCCTTGCCGGCCGGTGTATCGGCCTCGAAGATCACCACTCGGAGCTTGTCGCGCCACGGGGCGCGCGGTGTCGAAATCATCCGCGCTGAGGCTATCACACTGCGCCTCAGTGCTGGGGGCTCGATGAGTCGCCGTTACACACCCTGAGCTCCGAATGGAGCATTGGACGTTTCGAACAGCGCTACGCTGCCGCGCAATGGGACGACTCCGGCGTGCTGCAACAGCGTCGTTGGTGCTGTGCGCAGCCGGGACACTGCTGGCACGCCGCTATTCTGATGTTTCTTGGCCGATTGACTTGCTGGCGACATTTGCACTGCAGTGGGCTTATCTCTTCGTTGGACTCGGGCTGGTCGCTCTGTGGATGCAGCTGCGCAGCGCAGCCTGGGCGTTGTTGGCCGCGGCCGCGGCGCATTTCGTCTGGAGTGCCGCAGATGGGCCGCCGCGAGCTGCTGATGGCGCGGAGACCGTTCGCGTGATGAGCTTCAACGTCGGGTTCGGTACAGGGTCCGGCCAACAGACACTCGACCTGATCGCCAGCGGCCCGGCTGACATCGTCGTCTTGAGCGAGAGCAAAGAAAGCTTCAACGACAAGCTGCGCGGATCCAAAGAGATCGCCGCAGTGTATCCCCACCAGCTGCTGTTCCATAATTTCGCGAAGCTGAGCCGCTGGCCCCTCGACCTGGTGCCGAGCGACAGGAGCCTCTCGAAGGAGCTGGAACACAGCTACAACTACCGGCTCACAGCGGTTGTTCGGCACCCGAGCACGCCGTTCCTGTTACTGGTGCTGGCTCCAGAGTCGCCGCGGACAGCAGAAACCTGGGAACAGGGCAGCCGCTATCTGAAGCGCGAAATTGCCCTCTTCGAGCGTTTCTTCGTCCCGTTGGGCCTGCCGTTGGTCGTGTTAGGTGACCTGAATGGGAGTCCAACTGGCTGGCGTTCGAAACTGGTTCGCGAGCAGCTGGGCCTGGTTCGCGCGAAGCCGCCACTTCTGCTCAGCGGGTCCTGGCCGGCGAACTTTCCGTCACCGCTTCGCGTTGCGATCGATGCCGTGCTCGTAGGGCCGGGCGTTTCAGTGGCGTCGTGGCGTCCGCTCGAGGTGTTGACTGGATCTGATCACGTCCCGGTTGTCGCCGAAATTTCCATTCCGGCGGCCGGCGCTCTGGACGCGGTCGCTACTCCTCGATTTCTACCGGCGGAGGAAGCGGACTGAACTCGCGACTGATCATGGCGGCCTTGAAGAAGTCTCGGTTGAGCTCGGCAATGAACTGGATCGGGATTTCCTTCGGGCACACCGCTTCACACTCATAGTGGTTGCTGCAGTTGCCAAAACCTTCGCGATCCATGGCTTCCACCATGTGGATCGATCGCTTCAGGCGCTCCGGTTGGCCTTGTGGAAGTCGCGCTAGCTGCGCGGCCTTGGCGGCTACGAACAACATCGCGGACGCGTTGGGGCAGGCGGCGACACACGCACCGCATCCGATGCACTGCGCGGCATCGAACGCGGCCTCTGATACCTCTTTCGAAATCGGGATCGCGTTGGCGTCGGGCGCGGAGCCTGTATTGACCGAAATGTATCCGCCCGCCTGGATGATCCGGTCGAACGAGCGGCGATCCACGACCAGGTCTCGAATCACAGGGAACGCATTGGCTCGCCAGGGCTCGATCGTGATCGTGTCGCCATCATTGAAGTGACGCATGTGTAGTTGGCAAGCGGTTGTGGCGCGTTGTGGGCCATGGGGAATGCCATTGATCACCAACGAACACATTCCGCAGATTCCCTCACGGCAGTCGTGGTCGAACGCGATCGGATGCTCGCCCTTCGCGATCAGGCCCTCGTTGACCTGATCGAGCATCTCGAGAAACGAGCTGTCTTCGCTGACGTCGGGCGCAGCGTAATTCACCATTTCGCCGGAGCTCTGCGTGTTCTTCTGACGCCACACCTGAAGAGTCAGGTTCACTTGTAGCTCCTGGTAGCGAGTTCGACGTTCTCGAACTCGAGGATTTCCTTGGTCAACGCGGGCTTGGAACCGACCCCCGTGAATTCCCAAGCCGCCACGTAGGTATAGTCGGCATCATTTCGCTTGGCTTCTCCGTCCGGTGTCTGGTGTTCTTCGCGGAAATGCGCGCCGCACGACTCGTCTCGATCCAGTGCGTCGTAGCAGAGGACCTCGGCAAACTCGAGGAAGTCGGCGACGCGCCCGGCCCGCTCCAGCGCAACATTGAACTCTTCGTTCGTACCGGTGACCCGAACATCGCGCCAGAAGCGTTCACGGACATCGGCGATCAACCCAAGGGCCTTCGTGAGGCCTTCCTGGTTGCGCGCCATGCCGCAGCCCTCCCACATGATGTGGCCCAGTTCCTTGTGGAACGAATCGACAGAGCGCGTACCGTTGACATCGAGGAGCTTCTGGACGCCTTCGCGAATCTTCGTTTCGGCAGCGACGAACTCGGGCAGATCGGGCGAGACCTTGTCGAGTCGCGTCGACCCCAGGTAGTCACCAATCGAGTCGGAGATGACGAAATAGCCATCGGCCAGACCTTGCATCAGCGCGCTGGCCCCGAGTCGATTCGCACCGTGATCGGAAAAGTTCGCCTCGCCGATCACGAACAGCCCCTCGATCGTGCTCATCAGCCGATAATCGACCCACAAGCCACCCATCGTGTAGTGGGAGGCGGGATAGATCCGCATCGGTGTTTCGTACGGATTCTCGCCGGTGATCTTCTCGTACATGTCGAACAGGTTGCCGTAGCGGTCCGAGATCGTGTGCTTTCCGAGCCGCTCGATTGCGTCCTTGAAATCGAGGTAGACGCCACGACCGAGTGAACCGACGCCTCTGCCTTCATCGCAGACTTCCTTCGCAGCGCGCGAGGAGATATCTCTGGGGCTCAGGTTTCCAAAGGCGGGATACTTGCGTTCGAGGTAGTAGTCGCGCTCCTGTTCGGGTACGTCTTTGGGCGTGCGCGTGTCGCCGCCCAGCTTCGGCACCCAGATGCGCCCATCGTTGCGCAGAGATTCGGACATCAGGGTCAGCTTCGACTGGTGCTCACCGGCGACGGGTATGCAGGTCGGGTGGATCTGCGTGAAACAGGGGTTCGCGAACAGCGCACCCTTCTTGTAGGCCCGATAGGTCGCCGTCACGTTGCAACCCACCGCGTTGGTCGACAGATAGAAAATGTTGCCGTAGCCACCCGTCGCGAGAACTACCGCCTCTGCTGACCAGCGTGCGATCCGACCCGATACCAGGTGCCGCGTGATGATCCCGCGTGCTTTGCCGTCGACGAGAACGATGTCGAGCATCTCGATGCGGGTATGCATCTTGACGTTGCCCTCGGCGATCTGGCGAGAAAGCGCCCCGTAGGCGCCGAGCAGCAGTTGTTGTCCCGTCTGCCCCCGTGCATAGAACGTCCGCGATACCTGCGCTCCACCGAACGAGCGATTATCGAGAAGGCCGCCATACTCTCGAGCGAACGGTACACCCTGCGCGACACATTGATCGATGATCGCCGAACTGATCTGCGCGAGTCGATACACATTCGCTTCACGGGAACGGAAGTCGCCTCCCTTGATGGTGTCGTAGAACAACCGGCGAACACTGTCGCCATCGTTCTGGTAGTTCTTGGCGGCGTTGATGCCACCCTGGGCGGCAACGCTGTGCGCGCGACGCGGACTGTCCTGGAAACAGAAGCAGTGGACGTCGTAGCCCAGCTCTCCGAGCGTTGCTGCAGCCGAGGCGCCAGCCAATCCCGAGCCCACGACGATGACCGAATATTTTCGCCGGTTGGCCGGGTTGACCAGCTTCATGTCGAAGCGGCTCTTTTCCCACTTCTGCTCGAGGGGCCCGTCGGGGGTGCGGCTATCGAGTTCCAACGCAATCTCCCTTATCTGGCTTCCAGTCCGATCACGCCAGCCAGCACCAGAATCGGCATCGAGCAGTTTCCGAGCACGAACAGCGCCACCATGATCTGGCTGAACAGCCGGATGGAGCCGTTGTAGCTCTCGTGGTTGACTCCGACCGTCTGGAACATGCTGTGCGAGGCGTGCATCAGATGGGTTCCGATCAGCAACATGGCGACGATGTAGCTAGCGGCCAGCAGCGGATTTTGAAAGCTCTGCACGACCATGGCATACACATCGTGATGTCCCTCCGGATCGACGCCGCCGTACGATTCCGGCGCGATCACACCGAGTGTGAAATGCAGGATGTGATAGACGAGGAAGATCACGACCAGCGAACCGGTCAGCACCATGTAGCGCGATGCTCCGCTGGTCTGGAACCTGCGCACAGCATACGCGGTCGAACGCGCAGCGCGGTTCTCCAACGCCAACACGACCGCGACGTAGATATGAATCGCAAGCACCATCAGCATCGACAAGCGCATGACCCACAGGCTGGGATGCCCTTGGAGCCACGCCGCATAGCTGTTGATGCCGTCTGCGCCCTGATACAGCGCCATGTTGCCGAGCATGTGGCCAAGCAACCAGACAAACAGGATCAACCCGGTGACGGCCATGACCAACTTCCGACCGATAGAAGTACTGAACAGCCGGATCAGGCGATTCATCGGGCGCTCGACGCTCCTCGTCCTGAGTGGGAAACTGGATACAGAATGGATGGGGCGCTTGTCGCAGATCGTGATGAAGGTTTTCGTATGTCTTGATGCGAGAAATGCATGCTGCCAGAACCAGGCGCGAACAGGCAACAGGAATTCATGATTCGGCGAACAAGATGCTCTACGGCTCGGGGAATCTTCCTCTCTGAGGGAATAGTCACCCGGTTTCGAAAGCGCCGCGATTCTCCGTCGCTCGATCTCTTGCGGGGTCAGGTGATCGCTTCGGGTGGCATTCCGTGTTGCCGTGCGCCGCTGCTACGGTTCGTTCACATCCTCCTCCTCGACCTCGAGCCGTAGCGACTTGCGTTGTTCGGCTGCGCGTTCTCTCGCACGGGCTCGTTCGCGATCGATTTCCAGTTTCAACTGGGTCCGGACATGCTCTTTTTCCGCCTGCTCGGTCAGGATCCGCTGCGTTGTCACCTCGCGCTTGCAATCGCTCCGAAGACGCGAGTGCCGTTCGATCAACTGGTTCGGAACCGACTGCTTGTCCTCCGAGTGATTCGCTTCGACATCGACGAAACGGCTGGCGGTCGCAGCGCCGGTGCCCCGCACGGTCACTTCGATCCGGTTCGTGCCGGTATTCAGTTTGACAAAACCGCCCCAGCTCCCATCGGCGGCCAAGTGCACCCAATTTGCCTCTGCGCCCAGCGGCCTGCTGTGGATGGCCACATCTTTCAGATCCGCGAAGTCGAGTGTCTGCAACACATTCGGTAGATCGCCAGCATCGACGACCGGTGTAAATTCGCCGCCTGTCATATCGGCAAGCTGCACGGCTCCAAGCGGCCGGCCCACAGCCGAACCGCCGATCGCGAACGTATGCACGCGAACTCCGAGTTTGTGAGCCTGTCGGGCTGCCTCCAGCAGCGCCTTGTAGTCCTTTGGCTTCTCCAGGACTCCGTCCGTGAAGAAGAACATCAGCAGCTGGTTCCGGTAGTTTCGCTTGGAGCGCGCACCTGGAAGCCCACTGAGTTCGGTAAACCCACGCACGACGCCCGCGGCCATGTCCGTGCCCCCTTCGGACCCGGCGAGTCTGACCGCCTGAAATGCAGCGCGCACGCGACTGAAATCATGAGTCAGTGGAACGTGGGTGATATAGGTCGGGCGTTCTCGGCCATTGGGGAACGTGAATGCGCCACCGGGTTCGGAGCTGCCCGAAAAGCTGATGACTGAAACCCGGGTAACCCGCGGGTCCAGATCGCTGAGTAGCTGCTCTGCAGCCGACACTTCGGCTGCGAGCACCGAATCGCCAGTATCGCTGCTTCGGCTGCCGACAATCCAGTTCTGCCCGACGCCACGGCGCGCCCCGACTATGCCATTGTGGTTGATATCGGCCCCCGAAGGTTCCGCAGTCGACCCCGACGTATCCAGCACGATCGCGACGTCGAAACCACCCGTCGCCAGAAACGCACGTCCGGCGACAAAACAGCCGCAACCGAAATCCGAGACGACGCTTCCGGTCGTGGGATACTCGATCTCCAAGGTGATTTCGCTGCTGTCATTCGCTTTCAGCACCAGTGGGTCTGCGAACACCGGGGAAGAAACACCACCGATCATGTACAAGACGCCAATTGCGACGAGCGCAAACCCAACCGCTTGAACCGCACGCATGCGCGCCACCACCACTCGAACCCTCTCGGTCGCTCGAAGCCGACGAACTGGATGCCTCGTTGCCCCGCCGAGTCTAGTCTGTTGTAACTGAACCGGATTCGCGAGCGCGCTGCGCCGACTTTCCGTCAGAAGACTTTCCATGAGAAGACTTTCCATGAGAGGACAGTCGAGTCGACAAGGAGTACGACATGAGCGAGCTGTCGGTCATCCGGTGGGAGAGGCGGGACGACTACGATCGCGTCAACGAAATCGAGCAGCGCGCGTTCGCTCGGCCCGACGAAGCGCTCCTGGTGGCAGCACTGCGTGGTCGGGTCGACCCGGAGATTTCGCTGGTCGCGGCCATTCGGGCTGACCACGGCGCAGAACTGCTGGTCGGGCACATCTATTTTTCGCCGGTGAAGGTGGGACCCGAACTGCGCCCGGCGATCGCGCTGGGACCCGTCGCCGTCGACCCCGATTTCCAGGGTCGGGCAGTGGGGTCTTTGCTGTGCCGCCGCGGGCTCGAAGTATGCTCGGAAATTGGCGAAGCGCTGGTCTTCGTGCTCGGGCACCCAACCTATTATCCGAAATTCGGCTTTGTAGCGGCGCGGCCCATGGGCCTGTTCTACAAGAGCGAACACTTCGACGCGGCATTCTTCGTGGCCGAGCTGACTCCGGGTGCAGCGAATGGCTTTTCCGGCGAGGTCTTTTTTCAACCGGAATTCGACGCTTGAGCCAGTCAGCGCCGGTTGTTGCTGTGCGCTGCCGGGGTGGACGTCGAACTTTTAGTGGCACACCATATGCCAATAGAATTGACTCGCCGCAACGACAAGACGGAATCGCAAGGACGGATTCGCAAGGACGGATTCGACCCACGAGGAGAACGCCGATGGCCGAGGGCCAACTCAACCCCGATCAGATCGAGTTCCAGCAGTACACGCGAAACTGGTTGGCCGAAAACGCGCCGCCGCCCTCACCGGTTAGATTGCCGATCACACCCATTGAGGTCACGACCGAGGCGCAGCGCGACTACCTAAAGGACTGGCAGCTGAAGTGTTACCGCGCCGGGCTGATTGGGGCCGACATTGCCGAAGCCTACGGCGGCCGTGGCCACGAGGGCTTTCAGCGCATCGCCAACCAGGAAATGGGTCGTGCCGGCACACCCTTCTTGATCAACATCGTCGGACTCAACATGGCAGTGCCGACGATTCTCGTGCACGGCAGCGAGCAGCAGAAACGCCAGTTCATTCCAGGCGCCCTCAGCGGTGAGGAAATCTGGTGCCAGGGCTTCAGCGAACCCGGTGCCGGTTCCGACATGGCCAATCAACAGACATTGGCGGAACCCGATGGTGATATGTGGATCGTCAATGGACAGAAGGTCTGGACGAGCCTCGGCCATTTCGCGAAATGGATGATCTTGATCGCGAGAACGAGCCGCCACCACAAGTACGATGGACTCAGCTATTTCCTGTGCCCGATCGAGGGGCACCCCGGCGTAACCGTCAAGCCACTGATCAAGATGACCGGTGAGAGTGGATTCAATCAGGTGTTTTTCGAGAACGTCCGCATCCCCGACTCGCTGCGCCTCGACGAAGTCGGAAAGGGTTGGACGGTTGCGATGACGACGCTGACCTACGAACGCGGCGCCGCCGAGAGCGCCGGTGGTGGCGGCGGTGACTCGGTCCACCCGATTGCACAACTGGTCGAACTGGCTCGTCGAAGCTTTCGCGACGGGATCTGCGCCGCAGACGACCCGGTGACGCGTGATGCCATCGTCACGCAGGCGATCGTCGCGGAGGGAATGCGCCAGAACGGGCGGCGCGCGCGGGTACCCGCGCTGGTCGACCACCCGATGCGGCTTCCCCTGCAGGGCAAGCTCGTCGGTACGGAATTCATGCAGCATAACGCCAGACTCGGGGTCGACATCGCTGGGGCTCATTCCACGCTCTACAAGCTCGACGCCGCCGCGCCGGATGCCGGCCACTGGCCACTCGCCTACATGAATTCCTTTGGCAACACGATCGCCGCCGGAACCAGCGAAATTCAACACAACATTCTGGGTGAGCGCGTTCTCGGCCTCGCAAAATCGAAGTAGGAATCTCAATGGCGACCCAAGCATCCTTCCGGGCAGCGCGCACGCATCAACCACCCAAGGACTTCGGTTTCGGCGAAGACGAGCAGATGCTCCGCGATCTCGCTCGCAGGTTTCTCGATGAGCGATTGCCCATCGAGACACTGCGCGCACTCGTCGCGGACGACCACGAAGCGGTTTATGAGCGCGGGCAGCCGGCTCGCTGGAACCCAGGTCTGTGGAAGCAGATCGTCGAAATGGGATGGCCGGGGCTGGCTGTCCCCGACGCGGCTGGGGGAGCCGGTTTCAAGATGGTCGGCATTGCGGGACTCGTCGAAGAAGTCGGTCGCCATGCCCTGCCCTCGCCATTGCTCCCCACCCTCAACGCGAGTTTCGTGCTGCGCGCGGCTGACACCGACGTTGCGCGCGCGCAGTTGGCCCGAATTGTGGATGGGGCATCCGCATCGCTGGCGATCACCGATGAACGCGGAAGCTGGGAGCCGAGCGCATGTTCAGTGACCGCGCGAGTCGAAGGCGATGGCGTCGTGTTGTCGGGCAGTGCGCATTTCGTACAAGACGCACTCAAAGTCGATTGCCTGCTGACGACGGCCCGCCTCGGCGACGAGATCGCACTGTGCATGGTCCCGACGGATGCGCAGGGGCTGTCCCTGGTACAAAATCACATTCACGATCTGACCCGCGACCAGGCCACTGCGAATTTCGAGCAGGTGCGCGTCCCGGCGGAGTCGATCGTCAGTCGCCACGGCGAAGCCGACCTGCGCCGCGCCTGGCCGGCGTTGCTGGTCGTGGTCGCGGCTGATCTGTGTGGTGGCAACGAGTGGCAGCTGCAGACCACCGTCGAGTACGCGAAGAGCCGCAAGCAGTTCGATCACCCACTCGGCTTCTTCCAGGCCGTCAAGCACCCACTTGTCGACGCAATGGTCGCGATCGACCGCGCGCGATCTCTCCTCTACCACGCCGCGTGCTGCATCGACCAGGACACACCCGACGCGGAGACTGCGGCCCGGATGGCCAAGAGCGCCGCCTCCGATGCGGGGGCATTCATCTCGAATCGGTCCGTCCAGCTCCACGGAGGCATCGGCTTCACCTGGGAATGCGATGTCCACCTGTACTTCAAACGCAGCATGCACAATCAAGCACTCTACGGAGACGCCGTGCACCAACGACGCAAGATCGCTGATGAGTTGATCGGGCCGATCGGATCGGGGTGACTTCAAATGAGAATCGGCGACGCGACACCCACTGCCGTTCCCGGGTTGTGTCACCCAACACGGAACTCGCACATTCGTGCCGCGAGTCGTACGCAGGCCGTCACGAACGACTGGATCCGCGCTCGACCTGCAAGGCCGTGGTGTCGCCCGCGTATTGCGGGAGATCATCGGTCACGCTGTACCAGGCGGCCTTTTCCGACACATTGAAGTGCGCTGTTGCCCGATTCGCCAAGTCATCATCGATGAGCCCCAGCCGGATGCTGAACCAACCCGGAGCGCCCGCCTGGCGGGCGTAGATCGGCGAACCGCAGCCACGGCAGAATGCGCGGAACTTCCCCGACGAGGATTCATATTCGCCGATCTCGTCGCGTCCCGACAACCATTCCAGATCGGATTCCCGAACAGGACCGTTGGCGGCGAAGGCGGTCCCACTCGCGCGCCGACAACTGGTGCAGTGGCAGTAGGCGAATGCTCCGATCTCTCCGCGGATCTCGAATCGAACGCGCCCGCACAGGCATCTGCCTGAAAACTCCACATCTGAGACCACCCGTTGCAACCTCGCGCCATGGCTTACCGACTATTGAAGTCATAGAGCGTACTACGCCTTCATCTGCAGCCCTGTTTTTCGATCTGATCCCGCAGGACGGCGAACCCGGGCAGATCGCTCCCGCCGATCGCGATCGGCTGCAGCGACCGCCGAAGGGAAGACCAGCACCAAAGAGAGATCCGTTCGCGGCCGTAGAGGCCGATCTGCCGCTCCAGTATTACGTCGACGTCATTCGGTACCGTCAGTGTCATGTATTGCGACAGATCCCGACTCTGGAAGGGTAAGCGGATCGAGGCGTCTTGGGCGTTGCGCAAGAAGTAGGCTCCATTGATCTGGTCGGGAGCCAGTACGACGGCATGCCCCTGGTTCGGCAACTCGTCGGCCAAATCGGAAAGCCCTGCCAGCAATTCGCGCATCTGGGATGACGCGCTCTGCCAGGAATCGACGATCAGCTTCTGGTGCAGCCCGGTCAGCACGAACAAGATCGGCGCAACGACGAGCGCGCTGCGCCATGCTGCGAACGCGGGGGCTAGCAACAGCGCCAGCGCTGCACCCCAGAGATAGAAGTTGCGACCGCCCTCGCCCCAGTCCAGAATCGTCACGATCGGCAACGACACGAGCGTAACGAGCGCCACCCAAATTACGCTCACGAACCATGAACGCAACGGAAACGACCGACGAATCACGTTGGCGCACGCCACCAGCGCAGTCCCCAAAGTCGCCACGCGCACGTAATGCGCCAGACTCTCGTGGCCCGGAATCGTCGGCGCGATGGCTCGGATGAAAGTCTCCCGTCGCTCTCGCCACCACCACGGATTTCCCCATTCCGGCGATGGAATTCCCACGTAGGTCTCAGTTGCGTCTCCGAAGATCACTAGACGCAGACCCAGATACAGCATCGAAACAACTCCGAAGGGCACAAGTCGCAGCACACGGGTTGCTAGAGATGATCGCTCTGCGCCGAGACCGAGCAGACACAGCGGGACGAGTAGCGCAGGCGCCACGATGGCGGTCTCCTTGCTCGCCAGGCCGAGGGCGTAGCAGAGCACGGAGACGACGTACCACGTGTTCCAGCGACCGCGCGCATTGAGCCAAGCATGCGCGGAGGCCAGAGTGAACAGGACAGCCAGTAGCCCATTGCCGTCGGCCACCCACGCCACAGTCTCGATACCACTGGGTCGCAGCAGGAAGACGCAGGCCGCGCCAGCCGCCACCGAGATCGAACGCCCCGGCCAGCGTGGGTCCGAGAGGCGAAACGCCAACCCACCCACGAGAACGGCGGTCGCACCGTGCAAGAGCAGGTTGACGAACCGCCAAGCCGTCGCGTCGGCGCCGAAGAGCAGATACTCGGCGACGTACAACGTGTACTTGAGCGGGCGATAGGCCAGCAAGCCGCCGGCGGTGCCGTCCGTCCACGTGTTCAGGTAGCCGGCGAGATCCCCGAGTTCGACCCAGCGGTGGACCTGGCCTACAAACGACAGCGAGTCGGATAGAAACGCTCCGCCGAGCATCCTCCCGTAAATCGCAGCCAGCACCACCGCAGATTGCAAGCAAAGCAGTGGGTAGGGGTTGCGAGGCCAATTGATTCTGGAATCGGGCTGGGTTCGCAACGACCATCGCCTCGCGCAGGGTCTGCCATCGCGGTGTTTCCGCGCGCCCCTCGATCGTACACGATCAGCGACCCGGGTCTTGCCCATACCGGTGGTCGAGGTGCCTTCGGGCTCGGAGCGAAGCTGGTTCGCGAGCGTTATGTCGGCTACTTCGGCGTCATCCCCGTCTTTCTCGGCCTGAAGGGGATGTACGAGCTGTTTCGAGCGACTGTACTCCACTTGGTTCCGTATCCATACCTCTACGCCATAGCGGGCTGGTGACAACCCTCTCCAGCACCGCGGCCGTGCGGGCACCGCCGATAGCCACCTTCCTTGTGGTGAGCGCGGTCTTCGCAATTGTGATCACGCGGCTCGCCGCCTTCCCCGCCGGGCCAAGCAACCCAAAAGACACGATTTCAGCCGCTGAGGTTGCCGCTGAAGTCGCAGGGGCGGTCGCCACAGCTCGTAAGCTTCCGGTCGCCTTCCCGGATTCTTTCGGTAAGAGCCCAGACGCGAGTTTTCGGCTTCGGAGCTGTTGCCCAGGGATTGCGTTCCAGCGGTGGCCGTGGCGCAGCCAGCGGCTAAAGAAGGGGTAGCATGAGGCCGATGTTGCAGAGTATATACGGAGGTATATACTCTCGAGCATGACGCATCGAGCCAAGCTATTTCAGAACGGAGGGAGCCAGGCGGTCCGCCTTCCCAAGAACTGCCGCTTCGAAGACCAGGACGAGGTGCTGGTGCACCGTGAGGGTGATCGCGTGATCCTGGAACCAGCAGATGAGTGGTCGGAGCGCTTTCTAGCTTGCCTTGGCGAGTGGGAAGAAGCGATCGAACGCCCGAAGCAGGAACTCCTTTCCAAGGTCCGGGATCCCCTCGCGTGAAGTTCCTCCTCGATACCGACAGCGTGAGCTACGCGCTGCGGGGAGAGGGAAGTGTCGCGGAGCAGATCCGATCCCTCCGGCCCTCGGATCTTGGCATCAGCGCGATTACGCTGGCCGAGCTTCGCTTCGGTGTTGAGCGGCGCCGTTCCCGTCGATTGAACCGTTTGATTGAGGCCTTCGTAGGCGACGTTGCTGTCGTCCCCTTCGATTACGAGGCTGCGGCTCGGTTCGGGAAGGTGGCCGCTGCGCTGATGTCGAAGGGGACGCCGATCGGCGCGCTCGACACGATGATCGCGGCCCATGCACTTCAGCTTGACCTGACACTCGTGACACACAACACGAAGCACTTCAAGCGCGTGCGCGGGCTCAAGATTGCAGACTGGGTTTAGCCATGGCTCAAGTGGGAGCCCCCTCCCAGGGGGGCGGATGGGCAGGACGGCGCCTTTGTTCGCGAAGCGGTTGAGTCCCGTGCGTGGCAAGATGTCCGAAGGTGGGCGCTGTTGGTGAAGGCAGACGCGCCACGCCCGGCAACACGCGAGCCCACCCGAAGTTGTCATAACTTGTTATGACAAGGCGCCGACATGAGCTGGAGGAGCCAACGGGCCACCGGGCCCGACCAGCGCGACGCGCGCTTCGAGTGCCGACGAAGCGCCGACGCCTGCTCGCTCGGTTCGAGCGGAGCGAGAACAAGATCGTGGTGGTCTCGCCGATCCCCGTGTCGCCTGTTGTGTCCGTCGTGCTGGTGGCCGCACCCACCATCCCCACTTCTGGGGACGCGTCCCGGAAGTGGCCCGGGGCCGATACGCCCATAACCGGTTGGTTTCATAGGAGAAAAAATATATTGGACTAAAGTCCAATTGTTTCTTAGACTCAAGTCCAATGACATCGAATCGCGAGCTCCGCCGCAACGCCCAGCGCGACCGCATCCTGGATGCCGCCCGCGTCCAGTTCGCCGAACGCGGTCTCGACCAGGTGACCATGGCCGACGTCGCGAAGCTCGCCGGCGTCGCCCGCGCCACGGTCTTCAACTACTTCCCGTCGAAGTACGCACTGCTCGAAGCGATCACGGACGAGGTGCTCGGGTACTACCTCGGCATGCTCGAGCGCGCGCTCGCCGACACGACGACGCCGACCGCGACGCTGGTGCGCGCGCTCTTCGACCACATGGGCGCGGGCATCCAGCAGTACCACGCCTTCCACCGCGGCGTGTTCCGCGAGATCGTGAAGATCCAGGTCGGCCTCGACGAAGGCGGCGAGGCGGAACGCACGCGTGCCGCTTCGCTCGGGCTGCTGGAGCAGGTGCTGCGGCGCGGGAAGGAGCGCGGCGAGCTCGCGCCCGACGCGAGCCCCGAAGACCTCACCTGGGCCTTCGACAGCCTGGCCAACGGCACCATCGTCCACTGGCTCTACGACGGCACGTCGGGCTCGCTGCGCGAGCGCATGCAGCGCGCGGCCGAGATCTTCCTCGGACCGGTCGCCATCGATTGCGAGGCGACGCGCGGCGAAACGCTGCCCGACCTCGCTCCCGAATTCGGAATGTTTCTGTCACCCGTCCCATCACGCCCGACCACGGAGGAACCGTCATGACCGCGATACCCGATCCGAACGCCCCGCTCACGATTTCGCCGCTTGCGCCGGGCAAACACGACTGGCCGCGTGCCTGGCGTTATCTGCGCGCACTGCTCGCCGATCCCGACGACACCGAGAAGGCGCTGGACTTCTTCTTTGCGTCGGGACGCGGCACGTTCGAGAGCCAGTTCCAGCGCTTCGCTGCGGGACCGCTCGGGCGCGCGCTGCTCCGGGAGCGTCCGTCACTCGCGGCCGCGCTGTCCGACCGCGCCGCCCTCGAGCGGATGGGCGAGCGCAGCCTGGGGCGCGCGTATCGGGCGTACATGGACCACAACGGCTTCGAGGTGACCGGGCTGATCGATCTCCAGGCGCGCGTCGAGGCGCGCTGGGAGCGCGAGGAGGACACCCCCCGGCTCGATCCCCACCGCGCCTACTACCGCGACCGCATGCTGCTCTGCCACGACCTCTTCCACGTGCTGACCGGCTACGGAACGGACGACGTGGGCGAGGCGACGCTCTTGGCCTTCAGCCTGGCGCAGTCGGGCGGACCGGCGAACTGGCTGCTGACCGTCGGCGCGGCGGTGGATGCCTGGCGCCGGCTCGGCCCGCGCTGGCTCGCATACGATGTGCGCGCCTGGCTGCGCGGCCGCCGTGCGCGGCAACTCGTCGACCTGCCCTGGGAGGAGCTGCTTGCCCTGCGCGTCGAGCTCGTCCGCGAGCTGGTCGGAATCGAGCCGCCCGATCGCGCTCACCCGCGCGGCATCCTCGCGGGCCGCTTCCGCGAGGAGCCGGCCGTCTAGCGGGCTGGCTGGCTAGCGGCGGAAGAGCGCCCTCGTCTCCGGCGAGACGCCGGGGCCCGGCTCCATGCGAAGGTCGCGCCGGCCGAGCGCACGGCCGTCCGAGCCTAGGAAATAAGCGGGGATAGCGGGCCCGATAACGTGCGAACTGACGAATCGTCGGCGGCTGGGGAAACAAGCGGCCGACGGCGGGCGATGAGGCGCGCCGTGGCCGGGCGGGGCGCGCGCGGGTCGAGCGCGAGACGCGGATGCGCGCTGCGCCCCCGGCCGAGGCGTGGGATTCGGGAACGACGGGATCGGCGTGCGCTTGGCGCTTGGCGCTGGGCCGCGAGGGACGGGATCGGGCGGTGCTTCAGGCCTCGAAGTCGCCAGGAGCAGGAGACGCCCATTCTTGATGGAGGTCGTCCTCACGCCGCGCCGGTGCGAGTGGTGGCGCACGCGCCGGCAGGCCCAAGCAGGCAAGGATCGCCAGCGTCGTCCCGGGCGGGTGGATCGCCGCGAGCACCCGCATCGGTCCGCGGCAGCGCGGACACTCGAGCACGTCGATCGCGGACGCCAAAAACGCGCGTACTACCAGCTACGAGTCTGCGATCACGCGCCAACGAGCGGCTTCATGCTCGAGCCATCCGTTCTCCCAGAAGCTCACGTCGCCGCCGGCGTCGAGCAGCGCTTGGTGGGCGACGGCCATCAGGTCGGCCGCGCTCCGGTTCTCGGGCTCCGCCGCGAGCACGCTCTCCGCCAGGCGAATCGCCGTCGGCGCGTCTCCGCGCGCGAGCCGCGCACGCCCACGCTCGAGCACACGCTCGGCTCCTGCCAACGCCGCAAGCTCCGCGCTGGCTTCCGTCGGATCGGTAGCGTAGAGATCTGCGGTCGACGTACGCTGGAACCAGCCGGTGTACTCCTCCCAGATCGTGCGCGCGGCCCACTCGATCTTGCCGTACCCCTGCCCCACGCGTAGCTCCTTCGGAAGCGAGATCTCGCGCATGATCGTGTAGACATCCTTGCGGGCGTTCATGCCAGCCAGCGTTTCGCGGTGCACGTGATCGACCGCATCGTGCAGGCGCCCGAGACACGCGTCGATCAGTTCACGGCCTACGATCGGCATGCCACGACCGGTAATCAACATGTCGGCCTGCAGCGCTCGCACGCGCTGCGTGTTCTGCATGTACGGCACGGGAAAGCGGTACTTGTCACCGCGCAGCGTGTTGAAGTTCGGAAAGTGGGGGAAGAGCGGACCGAACAGGTTGCTCATGACCGCAATCCGAGACTCGGGAAGCCAGACCAGCAAGCTGTCGATGGTCTCTCCGCCCGGCATTGCATGGAGTTCGATCTCGAGGTCGCCAACGCGGAGCGCCAAGCGCTCCTCGAACATCATGTCGGGTACCGGAACGTCCTGCCCCTTCGAAACGCCCGGGTACTGCTCCGCGAAAGTCTTGATGTGCGCGAGGAGATGCGGGAACCACGTCAACGCCGTGTCCGCTCGAAACTTCGGGAGCCGCGCATCGTCCGCCTGGCACGCGGGGTTGCTGGCCTGTGCGACATAAGACGTCTCGGGTTCGCGGAAGAGCGAAACCCCGCCGACGTGATCCACATGCCCTTGTGTGGTGATGATGTAGGGCGTCGGCCCTTTGTGCACCGCGTCGAAGAGGTGCTTGTGGTGTGGCGCCTCCCACCCCATCCCGGTGTTCACGATGACGCGCTCCGAACCCGCGACGATCATGTAGCTCGCACTGGTTCCGGCCGAGCGGTAGATGAAGTCGTTGAGCGCGAGCGACTCCGTGTCGTAGTCCGGGTTCAACAGTTCTCGACCCGGGCGTTCGTCGATCAGGCGATCGACCTCGTCTTGAATACTCACTTCACCTCCAGACGAACGTCGAACTTGTTCAGGTAGAAGTCAAACGGCGCCCGCACGTCCTCGGGCGTCGCGTCGAAGTCGGCACGCAGGTCATAGACGACCTGCCCGTCGCGACCGCGAGGGTGCGCCGCCCGGTATGCGTTGATCTGCGCGCGGGCAGCGTCGGTCATCGGAAGGCCAGCGACGTCGTAGATCCGCTCCAGCGTCGCGAGGTCGTCGGCCATGAATTCGTGAAAGAGCACGTCGACGGTTCGATCCGACGGCAGCAGGTGCCGATCTCGCACCGAAGCTTCGAGCAGCCGCCGGATCCGGTCGGTCCAATATTCGAGGTACCACTCGGGCCGCGGCGACGTGTACGTGACCCGTGCACCGTAGGCCAGCATGGTCGCAGACGATTGGATCACCGAGACGGGATCGCGATGCGTGACGATGATCGTCGCGTCCGGGAAGGTCTGCATCAGCGGCCCGATCTGCTCGAGATGCTGCGGGCACTTCAGCACCCAACGATCGCGTGGCTTGTACCATTGCAGAATCTTCAGGGCGGTCAGCATGAACTGGTAGTGCGGACGTTGATCGTGCGACAAGAGATAGTCGCGCCATTTCGGTCCGCGCGTGATCCACTCGTGGTTGTAGCTCGAAAAATCGGGAAGCTGAAGCTCGAGTTCCTCGTGAATGTGGTCGGGGTTCATCGGATGCATCATCGCGATGAGCGGCGAACTCGCGAGAAAACCCTGCCACGACGCTTCGGAACGCGCCCAGCGAGGATCGACGCCGTCCGGGCCCGGCGCTTTGTGCCGGTCGGGTACGGGCTGCTGGCTCTCCCACAGCGGCATCGAGCGCAGACGCTCGTCCGCGGCGATCAGGTTCACGAGGTGCGTCGTCCCCGAGCGCGGCAGGCCGATGACGATGATTGGACGAACGATCTCGATGTCATGAATTTCCGGATGCCGTTTCAACAGGTCGAGGATCCGCAGCCGATTCGCTGCGGCGCGCACGCAATCGTTGAAGAGGATCAGGCGGCCCATCGCCGTGCGTTCCGGATTCTCATCGGTTTCGGACAGCCACAACGAGAGTCGCTCATGGAAGTCGGTGGATCCGAAATCATCGAGACGGTCGGCTTCGACCGGGGCGGTGGCTTCGACCGCTGCAGAAAGCACGGCGTCGAGCGTTAGTTCGACGGGGTTCGCCTTCCCGTACGCGAGCGCAGCTTTCTGGAGATCACTGAGGATCGGGTCGCGCAGGTCGTCGATCCGAACCTTCTCATCAGCGCTCATCGCCTGCGAGTTCCTCGCGCTTCGAGCTTCTGCGATCGACGCACGCTTCAGGGCATCTGCAGGAATTCGATCAGCAGCGGATCATTGTCGCGTTCGAGATACCCGAACACGATCCCCGCGCTGAAAAGAGAATCCCCAACGCCACATCACACGAGCGACCTCTGTAGGTTGCATCCTTCACCGACCCATCCATGCGCGTGAACGGTCCGAAGAGCGCAGTGTAACGGTCCTCAGCATCGGCCAGGGACTTCACGACGAAGCCCACCTGATCAATCGGCGGCAATCCGAGCGTGGCGAGCGAGGCAGCGTCGGTCGGTGCGGTCATCGTGAAGTCTCCAGAGTGGAAACGACATTTTGCTGGGCTTCGGCTCCGCTTGCACCTCCCGGTCGCCCTCGCGAAGCCTCGAACTACAGCTCGTTTCAAGGCGGCCCATCGGATCCCGTGGTTGATCGAAGAGATCGATCTCCGGGCCGGTCGAGGCGGTGGGTCGTCATTGAAGGACGGCTTACTCGAAGATCGCACGGAACAGTGCCGATCGCAGCAAGTCTGCTAGACCCTTCCTCTATGACCTTCATCGATGCGCGTGGGCTGCGCCACGATCAGCGGATCGAAGCAGAATTGTGCGTGATCGCAGCCCCGCCGCCGAGAAGAACCTGGTCGGTCGCTACTTCGCGAATCACCCGGAGACGGACTTCGCCGAATTCCAGCTGGATTCGAAGTTGCCTGGCCACAGGTTCTACCGAGGGATGAAGTTCGAATCGGGAGATGCGATGCCCTTTCTCGCCCCATCCGCTGCTACACAGAGACAGTTCAGGCTGGTCAAAACATGGTTGCAGGTTCGCAGGGTGATGAGGAAGAGCGCCGATGGCAATCTCAAGCGCGACGAACCGATTGCGCTACTGGCCTTCGACATGGACCACTTGGATTCCGGCAAGCGCCCAAACATAGACGGGCCAGGTGACCAGCTGACTATTCGAGCGATTTGCGAACAGGCGCCGAACCCGCAGAGCCGAGTGTTTCTGGGTGAACAGCGGGACCGCTTCGGTCAACAGCGGGCAGTGCTCGATTGGCAACTCAGTGAGCTCGACAACGAGAGCGCGCGCGAAATGATCAAGATTCTGACGCGCGAGACCGGCATCGCTGGCCTGGGTCGAGTGAAGCGGGTTTTCCCGAACGATGGATTTGCGACGGTCGACGTTCGGGGCTCATTTCATCACATGAGAACGACGCGTATGCACGAGGACCCGAGCCGGGGCGTGGTGGACGCGAACTGTCGCCTCCACGGCATTTCGAATCTCTACGTTGCCGGCAGTTCGGTGTTCCCGACCACAGGGACATCGAATCCCACCTACACGATCCTGGCGCTTGCGTTCCGACTCGCGGGACATCTCGAAGCGCAGTTGAAGGCCCAATCGTGGGTAACGTATTCGTCCGCGGCTCCGCGATCAGCCGTCGAGAGGCTCTCCAGCAGCTCTCGTGGATCGTGGTGGCGGTTGCATCGGGGCAGGGCCTGTCGAGTTGCAGCGAAGCACAAAGACACGACCCCAAAACACATGGGCTAGCCGGTTTACTGGCGCACAAATCGAATGCTGCTGCGATCGGGGCTTCGTTCCTTGCGGGGCCCACCCGGAAGAGGCCGAGATCGACGTCCTCGTTTCGCGACTTGGGCTCGATCCCGATTCACTTCCGTCGCCAGGTTCGCCTGAACTCGCGGCGGCC
>JAQBGU010000242.1:0-3216 GCA_032128375.1 Deltaproteobacteria bacterium
CTCCGGAGAAGACCGCCGATTCGAAGTTGCCCGGCGGGCGATCGACACTGGGAGATGTCGGTTACCTCGACGAGGACGGATTCCTGTTCCTGACCGATCGCAAGGCCTACATGATCATTTCAGGCGGAGTGAACATTTACCCGCAAGAGATCGAAGACCACCTGATCACTCACCCGAAGGTGGCCGATGTCGCGGTATTCGGTGTACCCAATGTCGATTTCGGCGAAGAGGTCAAGGCAGTCGTACAGCCGATGCCGGGGTTCGAGATCGGATCGGCCGCCCACGACGGCCTATCCGACGAACTGATCGCATTCTGTCGCGAGGCTCTGGCCGGGTTCAAAGTCCCGCGCTCGATCGATTTCGAAGCCGAACTTCCCCGACTACCGACCGGAAAGCTGTACAAACGGTTGCTGCGCGATCGGTACTGGGGGAAGGAGTCCGGGACCATCGTGTAGATCGGCCGGGATTCAACCGGGCGATGCGGGCGCTACGAGCAGATCATCGGGAAGGGGTCGTCCGGTGAGGGACTTCAGAAACGCCTCGAGATCCTCGAGTTGCGCATCGGTCAAGTCCAGTCGTCGGATCACGCCCTGTTCCCCGTGCGTACGAGGGATGTTCTCACGGCTCGAATAGAAGCCCAGAACCTGCTTCAGCGTCTTGAATTGACCAGTGTGGGCGTAAGGGGCGGTTCGCTCGACATCCCGAAGTGTTGGTGTCTTGAACTGCCCGCTGGTGGCCTGTTGCGGCGCGAGATAACGCAGTTCGGGGCGGATGCCGTCGCTGAAGGCACCCATGGAGTTGAACGGGTCGATCAAGAGGCGATGCGTACCCCCGAAGCGTCCGGTATCGCGCAGGCCGCCCTCTCTGGGAAGCGCTGTGTCGTGGAATTCCCCGTCGCTGAAGTTGGGTCCACTGTGGCAGAGCCGGCAATTGCCGCGGCCAATGAACAAGCGCAAACCGCGTTGTGCCGATTCCGAAAGCGCGCCCGCCGCTTCGGGTCGATTGGACGCGAGGAGCGTGACGAAGCGGTCGAAAGGCGAGTCACGGCTCACGAGAATACGCTCGTAGGCCGCGATGGCTTTGGTGAGATTCGTGAAGATGAGATTGACGGCGTCTCGATCAGTAGCCGACATGTTCTTCCAGGCGCGTGCACGCGGCAGATCGTCCGGAATCGGCGCGGCGTGCGCCGGGAAGCGTTCCTCGTCGGACAAGTCGGGTAGCTTGCCAAACAGGGCCTCATAGCTGGAGCGGATCTCGGCGGTCCGACTCGCGAAGTGAGCGATCTGCAGGCGGTCCGCAGCGTGTTCGGACGGATTTTCGAGTGGTTGGGTCGCCTGCGACCAGGTGCTGTCCGCGCGCCCATCCCAGAAGAACCAGCGGTTGTAGGCGTTGTTGAGCAGCGTGGGAACATGACGTGCGGTCAGTCGCCCCCGCGTGCCGGTGCCCAAGGCTTGCCCATCACTGAAACTGCGGCCAGGATCGTGACAGGTCGCGCAGCTGATATCGCGATCAGCTGAAAGACGCTTGTCGAAGAACAAGAACTGGCCCAGGCGCGCAGCGCCGGGATCGTCCGCGAACGCGTTGGTGAGGTCTGGCGTTGGCGGCCCGAGCGGTGAATGCTGAGCAATTTTCCTGATTTCCTCTGGCGTGAACTCGATCGCGCCAGCCAGCGGAGCGGTCACCAGCGACATCACCATCGACACCGCGATGGCGGTCGTGGTGTGCGGTACCGTCAAGCCGCTCACCTATTCCAACACGACTTCGAAGCGAACCCGTTTCGTATTCGCCCCTTGCTCTACCCAGAAGAACAGTTCCCAGAAGCCGGACATATGGAACAGAAGTCCCTCGACTCGGTATTTCCCGTCGCCGAGCGCATGCAGCTTCGGGGTCAGCGTCGTGCCGTGTTGATGCTCTGGCATTCGCGCTTCCACCGCGCTGATCGCGATGGCTGGATCCGCCGAAAGCAGTTCCAGGTCGAGTTCGAACAGCGCGTTTCGCGGAATGGGATCAGGCACAGGCCGATAGCGCAATCGCCAGGCGCCCGTGGGGCTCTCGAACTCGCCGGTCCAATCGACTCTGGCCGGTTTGCTTCGGTTCGAAACGGAGGATGCGTCCGTCGGGCTCCGGGGCTCGAAGCGGGTGCCGGGCTCACACGCGGTGAGCGCGCCGAAGCCAATCAACACGACGAGCGCCGTGCCCAGCCACTCGCAAAAACGCACCGCTGTCACCTGATCGCGATAACCGACGGCGATCCGGCTTCGCGAAAGCGGGCAGTTGGGCCGCATCGCATTGCCCATCTACATCGCAGGGACGCTGTAGCCGTCCTTGACCGGTTCCAGCTTCTCGAAGTGCGGGCCGAGCTGGTCGTGCAGAGCGTCGACCGTCCACGCTTTGTCGGAATCGAAGACGGTCTGGTTGTGGGGGCGACCGATGATCGTGACCTGCTTGCCCCAGACGACGAACACGTAGCCTGAAATTCGCTCCGCCCGCGGGGTCGCGACGTAGCAGAACAGCGGACTCGAATTTTCCGGTGCAAAATTGTCAAAGCCATCTTCTGGCTTTGCGAAAATGGCCGCGGTCGGTCCCGTTGTGGTCATTCGGGTGCGCGCGCGCGGCAGGATGACGTTGGCCGTGACGCCGTATTTCTGCATCAACTGCGCAATACCCATCGTCATCGACACGATGCCGGCTTTGGCGGCAGAGTAGTTGGGCTGGCCGACGGCACCGAACAGGTAGGACTCCGACGCCGTGCTGATCAGACGACCGTAGATCGCGCTGCCCCGTGCCTTGCTGCGTTCCCGCCAGTGAATGCAAGCGAACTTGGACGGCACGAAGTGACCCTTCAGATGCACGCGGACGACTGCGTCGAAATCTTCTTCGCTCATGTTGAAGATGGTCCCATCGCGAAGAAAGCCGGCATTGTTGACCAGGATGTTCAGCTCGCCGAAGTTGTCGATCGCAGTCTGGATCAGCGACTTCGCGGTCTCCCAATCTGCGATGTCGCCGAAATGCGGCACAGCTTCTCCGCCGGCCTTCGTGATTTCTTCGACCACTTCCCGCGCGGGGTCTTCGTTGCGCCCGGTTCCGTCGGCGCTGGCGCCGAGATCGTTGACCACCACGCGTGCACCGAGCTTCGCGAGGTTCAGCGCGTGCACACGTCCAAGACCGTGGGCGCCACCGGTGACGACCGCGACTTTGCCTTCGAGTTCTGCCATG
>JAQBGU010000243.1:0-5159 GCA_032128375.1 Deltaproteobacteria bacterium
CGGCGCTCTCGCGCGCGTTGTAGCTGATGTGGAGGCCCACTTCGCCCCCCCGGCTCGCGATTTCACGGTAGACCGGCTCGAAGCGGGCATCGCTGTAGTCGTAGGCGACGTCGTAGATGCTGCCATCTGCGTCGTAGAGTGTCTTGACCGCAAAGAAGAACGTACTGCGAAAACCGTGGTTATGCTCCGAGTCGAGCACCTCCTGGAACAGCCAGTGCTTTTCGTTCCTGGCGCCGCGGCGCTTCGCCGACCATTTGTAGAGCGACCGGAGCGTGGAAGCCGAATCTCGCATCTTGCCGCGCAGGGCCATCGAGGTCGCTCGTCTCAGCAACTCGCGCTGGAAGCGTCGGTTGTGCTTCACGTCGTCGGGGTCGATCGGTTCATCGACATCGTGAGACAGCGCGATCATCGCCTTGGTTCCCGCCGGCAGCGCACCGGTTACCGGGATGCCGAGCCGCGATGCGAGCCAACTTCCAAACAAGATCATGTAGGTGTTGACGATCGGCGTCTCGCGGACGCCCAACCGGTGCTGAGACGAATCATCGATTCCCAGTCTGTCGTGGCGATCGAAGCGGGAGGCCGTGACGGCGGCGTTTCCTTCATCGGCCAACCAATAACGAACGGCTGAAAACAGATCGAATGGAAACGGGGCGGCCGAATCGGCATCGTACTCGCCCGCGGCGTCGTGGGGCACGTCGCGGTCCGCGAAAGCTGCGATGTGTGGGATTCGGATCGCGCAAGCGCGGGCTGGGTCATTGCCGTAGTAGACATCGCAGTCGCCCTCCGCGGCGAACCCGATGTCGATCGCCAGGAAGCGCGAGATGAGTTCCAGCGCGTACCCGACGAACGCTGAATCGGAGTCCGCACGCACCCGAATCATCCGTTCAACCCGCCGACTCGGTGTTCGGGTCCATCTCGGCTTCCAATTCGGCCAGAGGAGATGTCGCGATTGGAGGGTAATCGTTGCGATCGAGCGGGATGATGTGCGATCCGAAGTGTTCGATCCAATTCGCGTGGAGCTCGATCGCTTCGCCACAGGCGACCTTCGCGTCGATCTCGTGCAACTGCGCGTCCCGAAGCCATTTGCAGTAGGGGAAACGAATCTGCTGCGCGAGCCCGCTTGGATGTTCGCCACGTGTTACACCGGCGGCCAGCTCGATGAGTATTTCTGTGCAGCGCTCGCTGGATTTGCGTCTCAGCGAACGCAGGGTGTCGCCCTGTTGAACGGGAATCAGTTCTCTTCGAATGATGTTTCCGGTGTCGATTCCGGCGTTGACGAAATGCGCAGTGATGCCGACCGGCACGCTTCGCTCAACGGAGTGTTCGACGACGTCGACGCCCCGAATCCACGGTAGCAGGCCGGGATGAACGTTGATCGTACCGCGGGAAGGAAGCGCGAGAATGTTCGCGCGCACGATGCTGCAACCCGCCAGGATGAGATACTCGGGCGCAATTTCTCGAATGGCGGACTCGGTCTGGGCGTCGTTCACAGACGGCATGATCTCGATCCGTCGCGAAAATTCGGACCACTGATCCAGAAATCCCTTGGGTCCGAGACTGTCATCGACGCGAGATAGCAGCCGTCGCAACACCGCCGCAGCAAAACGACGCGGGCTGGCATTGCGCCGCAATCCATCGGATACAGCTGCATTGCGCGAATGGAGGTGCGGTGTGATGAACGTCGCCTCGGGGATCACTCCGCGAACGCCGAGTCCGAGCAACAGGCGCGCCGCGTAGTCTCCACCCGCTGTGAGCACAACGATTCCGGGCATCACTTCCCTCCGCGGGTCGAACCGGTTTGGTTTCAGTAGGACACGCAATCAAATCGCGTGCGGATCGTACTGGATTCGCCTGGAATTTGGATAACATGCGCCAGTCGAATCACGACGCGAGGCCCGCCCAATACTCAGGTTGGCGGGGTCGACGTTCGACCCATGCGCAAACGCGCAAGGACGCGTCGATTTGGTTGAGAATGCACGGCAAATCTCCGGCTACTGATTGAATCCACACAACCCGTACCTTCCGGGGCTGCGATTGGGAATGCCCAAGTCACGCCACGGCTGCAATACTCCAGCAGCACGCTAGGAGAATGGACACCCGAGATGCCGTCCGGTATTGAACAAAACCTCGAGCTCACGGTCGTGATGCCGTGTCTGAACGAGGCCGAGACGCTCGAAGTCTGCATCGTAAAGGCACTGAAGTGCCTTTCTGAAAACCAGATCGCCGGCGAAGTGTTGATCGCCGACAACGGCAGCACGGATGGATCACAGGACATAGCACGGCGCAACGGGGCCAGAGTGGTGGATGTCCCCGCCAAGGGCTACGGCTCCGCATTGCGAGGCGGAATTGCGGCCGCGCTCGGTCGTTACGTGATCATGGCCGACGCGGACGACAGTTATGATTTTTCGGCACTGATGCCGTTCGTTGAGAAGCTGCGCGAGGGTTACGAACTCGTGATGGGCAATCGCTTTCTGGGTGGTATCGCGCCCGGAGCGATGCCGCCTCTGCATCGCTACCTCGGAAACCCGGTACTGACCGCGATTGGCCGGCTGTTCTTTCGGAGTCCGAGCGGCGACTTCCACTGCGGTCTTCGCGGCTTCAACAAGCAGGCGATCGACCGGCTCCGACTCCAGACGACCGGGATGGAATTCGCGTCCGAAATGGTGGTGAAGTCGACGTTGCTCGGGCTGCGGATGACCGAGGTGCCGACCACGCTTTCTCCGGACGGTCGCAGTCGCGCGCCGCATCTGCGCAGCTGGCGTGACGGTTGGCGCCATCTTCGCTTCTTGCTGCTATTCAGTCCGCGTTGGCTTTTCATGTACCCGGGCGTCGCGTTGATGGCGGTGGGGGCGCTGCTGGGGGCATGGATTCTGCCGGGCGCGCGGAGTCTGGCCGGTGTCTATTTCGACGTGCACACGCTCCTCTACGCCTCCGCTGCGATCATCATCGGGTTCCAGATGATCCTGTTCGCGGTCTTCGTCAAGGTCTACGCGATGGGCGAAGGGCTGATGCCGCCCGACCCAAGGATGAACCAGCTGTTTCGCTACATCACCCTCGAAACCGGTCTGGCGGCGGGCGGCGCGCTTGCCGCGTTCGGGTTGGCGGCCGCAATGTATGCACTTGGCGATTGGGGAGCGCAAGCGTTCGGAGAATTGGATCCCCAACAGGTGCTGCGAATCGTCGTCCCATCGACGCTCGCGCTGACCCTGGGATTCCAGATCGTGCTCTCGAGTTTCTTCTTGAGCGTGCTCGGAATGCGTTCGACTGTCGACGAAGATGCGCAAGCTTGATGGATTCGGAAACGGAGCCACAGGAATTATCACAAGTTCGTGTTGGGAGGCTTCGCACGGGGGGGCGAGTTCCGGAACTAGACGGCCTGCGTGGGATCGCCGTCTTGACGGTCATGATCTATCACTTCAGCATCGTCAAGCATGTCACGAACCTCTGGATCGACGATGCCTACTACCGGTTCGCGGCGATGGGGTGGGCTGGTGTCGATCTGTTCTTCGTGCTGTCAGGTTTTCTGATCACCGGGATCCTGCTCGAAGCAAAGGATAACTCCAGGCACTACTTCCGGAGTTTCTACCTCCGGCGGGTATTGAGGATTTTTCCGCTCTACTACGCCTATCTCGCGGCTTTCTTCGTCGTATTGCCATGGGTCGCTGATCGGCTGCTCGGACCGGGCCAGCTGGCACAGCTGGCAGATCTCGAGCAGATCCAAGTGTGGCTGTGGCTCTACGCGTCGAACTTGTGGACCTTTTTCGAGGGTGTCCACACCGGCCTCGCGACGAGCCATTTCTGGTCTTTGGCGATCGAAGAGCAGTTCTACATGGTCTGGCCGCTGGTCGTGTTGCTGCTGTCGCGCGGCACATTGCGTCGCACTTGTATGGTTCTGATCGGCCTCGCGTTCGTGATCCGCGTCGGGCTCGACGTCGCAGGCTTCGAGCCCCATTCGATCTACACTTTTACGCCGGCGCGGATGGATACGCTGGTGTCAGGAGCGTTGCTGGCCATCGTGGTGCGTAGTCCAATCGATCCGGCGCTGCTGATCCGGATTGCGCGTTGGGCCCTGATTTTGTTGGCCCCGATCAGCTTCGCGATTCTATGGTTCGGCGGCGGGAACGCGGTGGATCACGTCGCGATTTATACGATTGGCTACTCACTTCTGTGTGCCTGTTTCGCGTCGATGGTCCTGCTCGGGGTGCTCGGTGCTCCGGATAGCCGATACACGCGCCTGCTGCGAAGCCCTTGGCTGCACTTTCTCGGTAAGTACAGCTACGGGTTGTACGTGATTCACGTGCTCGTGCGCGCCGTTCTGGTTCGGGCGGTCGGATTGCCGATCCCGATCGGCGGCACGCAGCTCCCCTGGCAGCTGGGCTACTTTCTGCTGTGCACGGCGGTTACGATCGGGCTGGCGCTCTTGTCGTGGCACCTGATGGAGAAACGCTTCCTGGCGCTGAAGCGATACTTCCCCTACTGATCCCATGCCGGGCCAGGTGGGCTGAGAATCACAGGCCGGGTGTTCCGCGTGGTAGGGCGCCAGCTCTAGCGCGCAGGAGACGATGCTGAAGAATTCGAAAGAATTCGCTCTAGAGTTCACCTACCGCACTGGCGATGCGGTGCGCGTTGGCCATCACGGTAAACGTGATCGTCGTCGATGGAATCGTCGGGAAGGTCGTCGCATCGACAACGTGGATCCGTGTATAGCCATAGGGGCGGCCGAGAACATCGCACTCGAACCGCCCAGGCACGTCGCGCATCGGAAAAGTACCGCCGCTGTGGAAACCGCGCCCGGCTGGTGCGACCTGCAACAGTGGGTAGATCGGGATTGCCTTGAAGTCGAACGTGTGCCGCAGCAGTCTGGCACCGATCCGCCGAATTGCGGGCAGGGTGGCCGGGTTGTGCTGCTCCTCGAGCGTGAGGATCGGGCGTCCGCTCGAAGGCCGCAGCGTAACTCGGATGGTTGGCGAGATCGATGAGTGAAGGTAGCCCTGAATCAGCAGCATGCGCGACAGCAAAGCGTCGACCAATGGCCGGGCGGGGCGTGATAGCGGCCCGAGGATCCGATCGAATAGCGCGACGAACACGTCATTGAACCCGTACACCTGAAGGTGTACGTTGTATTGCTCCACGGAGGGGTCATTCAGCTCGACAAATGC
>JAQBGU010000244.1:0-4213 GCA_032128375.1 Deltaproteobacteria bacterium
TTGGGGATCGAACTCGCCATTCAACTCAGACGCGGTGGCGTTCCGATTGTCTTCCTGGACACCAATCCCGCGAATTGCCGCCGCGCAGAAGAAGCGGGCTTCCAGGTCGTATACGGCGATGCATTGCAGGAGAGAACCCTGCAGCGCGCGCGAATCGAAAACGTCGGAATTGCGATCGGCCTGACGCCCAATCAGATGTTGAACAGCGTCTTCGCGAGCCGCGCCCGCGAACACTTCGGTGTTCCACGCGGCTATGTGGCCGCCATCAATCCAGAAGCCGGCCTCGCATCAGCGCTGCTCGAGCGCGAGCAGGTCGTGGTTCTATTCGACGGCCCACACGATGTCGAGAGCTGGGATGTCCGCTCGCGCCACGGCGAACTCGAAGTCGACTACTGGGTGTACAGCGGCGAACCAGGCCAGGACGCGAGCACCGACGAGGACGGAGAGCCGGTTCCGACCGTCGACGAGCAATTCGCAATCCTTTCGATCCAGCGTGGCAAACAAGTCATGCCGATGCACGTGGGCCTCTCACTGGCAGCCGGAGATGTTGCGGCGGTGGCCGTTCATCGCGAGGAGCGCGAGAGTGCCGAGAAAATCCTGGCCGCCCGGGGCTGGGCGCCAGCGGAGCCGAAGGCTTCTCCAGTTGGGAGCGTGCCCAACGACACTCGAAAGAGCTGAATTCGGGTGATTTGACCCCATGTGACATCGGATTCGATCGGGCCGCTGAATGCAGTGGTTTTTTCACGCGCCAGCAGCAAATTCGCTGGGGAGCCGGGGGGATGGGATGCTTGCCCGGACAGGGCGCGGCTGGTTTGACTGGAGCTTCGCTAGCCGGGGCCCGGTTGACCGGACCGGGTACTGCAGCGAGTAGCCCTTCGCCCCGGCTCCCCGAGCAGCCGCCGCGCGTTGAATCGGGTTCTTGGTGGGTTGCTCTTGCGCCCGGTTCCTCGTTGATGGGGGTGCGCGGAACACTTCCGCGGTCACTCATCGAATCCCGACGAACAGCGCTATCTTGACCGCTGCCGCGGACACGGTCCGACCATCCAATCGCGGAGCCCGATGATGAAAGAAGTCCTGAACAAGACCAGCCGTCGCATCACGCAGCCAAAGGCGCAGGGGGCCTCGCAGGCCATGCTCTACGCGACGGGGCTGACCGAGTCCGACATGGACAAGCCCCAGGTGGGAATCGCAAGCGTCTGGTACGAGGGTAATTCCTGCAACATGCACCTGAACGACCTCGCCGCAGAGGTCAAGCGGGGTGTCGTCGACGCTGGAATGGTCGGGATGCGATTCAACACGATCGGCGTCTCGGACGGCATTTCGATGGGAACCGACGGCATGAGCTACTCGCTGCAATCGCGCGATTTGATCGCGGATTCCATCGAGACGGTGATGTGTGCCCAGTGGTACGACGCAAACATTTCGCTACCCGGATGCGACAAGAACATGCCCGGTTGCGTGATGGCGATGGGGCGTGTGAATCGCCCCTCTCTGATGGTCTACGGTGGAACCATCAAGCCGGGCCACACCGGCAGCGGCGCCAAGCTCGACATCATTTCCGCGTTCGAGAGTTATGGGAAGTACCTGTCGGGCGAAATCGACGATGAAACGCGGAGCGATATCGTGCGCAGGGCCTGTCCTGGAGCTGGCGCCTGCGGCGGGATGTACACCGCGAACACGATGGCGGTCGCAATCGAAGCACTCGGCATGAGTCTTCCCTACAGCTCGTCGACGCCTGCCGAATCTCCTGAAAAACTCGAGGAGTGCCATCGCGCGGGTGCCGCGATTCGAAATCTGCTCGAACGAGACATCAAACCCAGTGACATCATGACGGCCGCGGCGTTCCAGAACGCCATCGCGGTGGTCGTCGCGCTCGGTGGCTCTACGAACGCCGTGCTGCATCTGATCGCGATGGCTGACGCGGTCGATATTCCGCTGCAAATCGACGACTTCCAGAGGGTGAGCGACCGAGTTCCCTATCTGGCAGACCTGAAGCCGAGCGGCCAATACGTGATGGAGGATCTCCACGACGTGGGTGGAACGCCGGCCGTGATGAAGTACCTGCTCGAAAAGCAGGCGCTTCGCGGCGAGTGCCTCACGGTGACCGGAAAGACCCTGGCTGAGAATCTTGCAGAGGTGCCACCGCTCGCAGAGGGTCAGCAGGTCATTCGAAGTTGGGAAGATCCGGTTCAGACGACGGGTCATCTCCAGATCCTGCGCGGCGGTCTGGCCCCCGACGGAGCGGTCGGAAAGATCACGGGCAAGGAGGGCTACCTCTTCACCGGTCCCGCGCGGCCGTTCGACTGTGAGGAAGACATGCTTGCAGCTGTCGAACAGAAAGAGATCCGTGCGGGCGACGTGGTGGTGATCCGCTACGAGGGACCCAAAGGCGGCCCGGGAATGCCCGAAATGCTCACCCCGACTTCCGTGCTGATGGGAGCGGGTCTCGGTGCAGACGTCGCGCTGATCACCGACGGTCGTTTCTCGGGAGGCTCCCACGGATTTCTGATCGGACACGTGACCCCCGAGGCGCAGGAAGGCGGTCCGATCGCGCTGATCGAAGACGGAGACGTGATCACAATCGATGTGAAGAAACACACCATCGAGTTGGAGGTGAGCGCCGATGAGCTCGAAGTTCGACGATCCCGTTGGACGGCGCCCGAACTCAAGGCAAAGCGCGGAACGCTCTACAAATACATCCAGAGCGTAAGTCCTGCTTCGCTCGGCTGCGTGACCGACGGAGATCAGTAGCGGCGTCGGAGCCGCGGCGATCAAGCTCCCTTGAAGTTGGGCGCGCGTTTCTCGCGAAATGCCCTGACGCCCTCGCGCCCATCCGACGTAGTCGTCATCGATGCGATCGCGCTCGTCTCGGCATCCAACTGGTCTTCGAGTTGTGCGGTCTGACTCGCGAGGAGCAGCTTCTTGACGGCGCCAAACGCGAGCGTCGGCCCGCTGGCGAGCGCCCGCGCGAGTTTCTCCGCTTCGGCCATCAGTTCGTCGTCGGAGACGACCTGCTCGACGATTCCCAATGCTCGAGCTTCTGCGGCCGACAACCTGCGACTGGTGAGCATCAATTCCCGGGCGCGCCGTATGCCTACGATACGCGGCAGGAAATAGGTCGAACTCCCATCGGGCGCTAGGCCTGCTGCGGTGTAGGCCATGGTAAAACTCGCGGACTCCGCGGCCAGCGCGATGTCCGTCATGCAGACCAGGCTCATACCCGCGCCAGCTGCCGGGCCGTTGACTGCGGCCACGACGGGCGCGTTCATGCGCGCGAATTTCGAGATCGCAGCGTGGAGCGTATCGGCGGTCTCGGCAACGAACTTCGAGACCTGGTCGCCTGCGGTAGCGAAGCCCTTCAGGTCGCCTCCAGCGCAGAAAAAGCGGCCCGCTCCCGTCAGCAGGACGGCGCGAATCTTCGAATCTTCGGAACAGATCGTCGCAGCCTCGAAAAATTCTCGCGTCATATCGAGGTTGAAGGAGTTGGCGGCGTTCGGCCGGTTGAACGTCAAGCGGGCCAGCCCGTCCTGAACATCGAAGATGAGATTTTCGAAACGCATTCCGGCTCCTCATCGAAACAGGGTGTCCAACGTGCAGACTGTCTGGCGCGGCCTCGGGTGCGACCTTCGCACCGAGGTCCTGGAGCGCTGAATCAGTCCAACTCGATCAGCGGGAACGAATTTTCACGGTCTCTGCAATGCGGCTCAGCGCGTCATCGATGTCTGCCTCAGACACATCCATGTGGGTCACGGCTCGAACCAGGTCTTTCGTGAGAGCGAGCATCAAGACGCCTCGCGCGAGAATTATTTTCTCGAATTCTTCCGCTCGCTCGACCTCGAAGATCACGATGTTCGTCTCAGGGAATCGGTCGATTTTGAAACCGAGATCCTGAAGCCCTGCGGCCAGGCGCCGCGCGTTCGAGTGGTCGTCCGCGAGGCGTGCGACGTGATGTTCCAGCGCGTGGAGACCAGCCGCAGCGATGATGCCCGACTGACGCATCCCGCCACCCATCTGCTTGCGGACACGGTGTGCGCGCATGATGAATTCCGACGATCCACACAGGACGGACCCGATCGGCGCGCCTAGACCCTTCGAGAGACAAAACGTCAGCGAGTCGAAGGGTTCCGACCACGTCGCCACCGGTGTCCCGCTCGCGACCGCCGCGTTGAAGATGCGGGCGCCATCGAGGTGCACCGTCAGACCGTGGTCTCGC
>JAQBGU010000245.1:0-8920 GCA_032128375.1 Deltaproteobacteria bacterium
GCAAGAATCGCTCGAGCCGCGCCGACGAGTGTTCCGGCCCCTGCCCTTCGTAACCGTGCGGAAGCAATAACACCAGGCCGCTCATTCGCAACCACTTCGACTCTCCCGCGGTGATGAACTGATCGATGATCACCTGCGCGCCGTTCGCGAAATCACCGAACTGCGCCTCCCACAGAACCAGCGCGTGTGGCTGAACCATCGTGTAGCCGTACTCAAAACCGAGTACGCCGAACTCGCTAAGCGGGCTGTCGATGACTTCAAAGCTTTCCTGGTGATCGCAGATATGGTTGAGCGGCACGTAACGATCTTCGTTTTTCTGGTCGATCCAAGACGCGTGGCGGTGCGAGAAAGTTCCGCGATTGCAATCCTCTCCGGACAGCCGGACCGGGTGCCCCTCAATCAACAGCGTGCCGAAGGCCAGCGCCTCGGCCGTCCCCCAATCGATTCCTTCGCCGGTCTCGAACATCTTCTCCTTGACGCGAAGCTGCCGGCGGATCTTGGAGTTGACATTCATTGATTCCGGAATTTTGGTGAGCGCGCGCCCGACGATCTGGAGCGCTTCGCGCGAAACCATCGTTTCGCCGCGGTGGGCCGAGTACCCCGGAAGCGATACCAACCCAGACCAGGAACCTTCGAGCCAATCCGCCTCATCGGGCGCGAAGTCATCGCTCGCAGCGAAAGCCTCTTCACAGCGCGCGAAATACGACGCAACCAACGAATCCGAGTGTTCGCGACTGACGACACCCTCGTCGATCAATTTCTCGGCGTAGATTTCTCGCGTTGTCGGGTGCGCGGCGATTTTTTGATACATCAACGGCTGTGTGAAGGAAGGCTCATCAGCCTCGTTGTGCCCGTGGCGGCGATAACAGAACAAATCCATCACGACATCTTTCTGGAATTTTTGTCGGTACTCGATGACGAATTCTGCGGCCTCGACAACGGCCTCGGGGTCGTCGCCATTGACATGGATGATGGGAGCGTGGCTTCCCTTTGCGACATCGGTGCAGTAGGGGCCAGTGCGCGCCTTGACGGGGCTCGTGGTAAATCCGATTTGATTGTTGACGATCAAGTGCACGGTGCCACCCGTGCGGTAGCCCTCGAGGTCGCAGAACTCGAGCACTTCCGAAACCAAGCCCTGTCCGGCGAATGCCGCGTCTCCATGCATCAAGATTCCAAGGCAGCGAGAGCGCTTCTTGTCACCCAGCTGATCCTGTTTCGCGCGTACCTTCCCCTTCACGACCGGGTCCACGGCCTCGAGGTGAGACGGATTCGGAGTCAGCGACAAGTGGACAGGCCGACCCCCGAATTCCCGATCGATCGACGTTCCCAGGTGGTACTTGACGTCCCCCGACCCCCCGACGTCTTCCGGGTTAGCCGACGCTCCGCGAAACTCAGCAAAGATCGCCTTCAACGGCTTGCCCATCAGGTTCGCCAGCACGTTGAGACGCCCGCGGTGCGGCATGCCGATGACGACCTGTTCGACATCCAGACGCGCACCACACAGCAGCATCTGCTCCAACGCCGGGATCGCCGATTCGCCACCGTCGAGTCCGAATCGCTTGGTCGCGGTGAACTTCCGGTCCAGAAACTTCTCGAAGGTTTCCGAAGCGGTCAGCGAGGCCAGCAGCAATCGCTTGCCCTCATCTTTGAGGACGCCGCGATGAGGTGCGCCCTCCATCCAGTTCTGGACCCACATCTTCTGGTCCGGATCCTGGATATGCATGAATTCGATTCCGATGGTGCCCGCATAAATGTTGCGGGCCTCGCGCAGAATCTCCGTCAAAGATGCCGTGTCGAGACCGAGGTGCCCGTCGCAGAAGATCGGCCGATCGAAGTCCGCGTCGGTGAATCCGTACTCGCGCGGATCGAGATCCCGGTGCGGCTCCTGAACCGCGAGTCGGAGCGGATCGAGGTTCGCCTCGAGGTGTCCGCGCACGCGATAGGCGCGAATCAACATGAGCGCGCGCATCGAATCGAGAGCGGCCGCACGGGCGTCCCCTGGCAGATCGACCGAAGCGCCCGTCGCGGGGCGCCCTCGAGCGGGTGCGACGTTTGCTCTGGCTTCGAGCCAGCAGCGCGCCTCGGCATCGAGCTTGCCGAACAGATCGCGCCAACTCTGATCGACCGACCTCGGATCATCGGTGAACAGCCGAAACTGTTCCGTCAGCCCATCAGCGTCCAAACCACCCGATTGTGCCATTGAATTCTCCGTAGTATCCGCGTTCCGCGTGTAGTATCCGCGTGTAGGATCCGCGTGTAGGATCAGCGTGTAGTTCCGCGTATAGCCGAGTATCGAACGAACCGGATGCGCTTTCAACCGTCCACGGGTCCAACCGTGCCAATCCTCGCACGCATCTGGGCTGGGATGATCGCCGCGAAGCCGCCAGAGAAGTTCCCACAGGAATCTGCCCTGAAAGTTCGCCTGGTCGATAGCGCCCGCGGTTGCGTAGAATGGACCTGAGGAGACCACCGCATGAGAGTCGAACCGCTGGCCGTATTCCGGGTCGCCGCACTCTGTTCGGTCTTGATCCCGGGTCTCGCGGCTGCCGACATGGCGGCCGCCGACGCGGCATTCGAGCGGGAGGACTACGAGCAGACTCGACGCGAACTCGAGCCCTTGGCAGAATCGGGAAACCCCGTAGCCCAATACAACCTCGGAGTGCTCCATCAGGACGGTCTGGGAACCAAAAGGGCCCGAAAGGTAGCCGCGGTCTGGTTTCGAAAGTCCGCCGATCAGGGCTACGGAGATGCCGCTTTTGCACTGGGGATGATGCATGCCACCGGCAAGGGAGCCAAGCTCGACCCGGTCGAGGCCTATGCGTGGTTTTGGATCGCATCGAGGAAGGGGAACGAGAACGCGAGCAAGAACATGCAGCGGATCACCCGGACGATGAGCCTGGAACAGATCATAGAAGCGCGAAAGCTCTTCGAGCGACGTTCTGCCGACCTCCCCGATTAGAACCACGAACCCGCCTCACACCAACTGCAGTCCGTGTCCCCCATCGAGCCTCCTCGCAGACCGACGAAATCGTCGCTGCGTCCAGTATGGATGTTGGCGCTAGGCGCCGCACTCGGGCTCTTGTTGGCCGCATTCGGGCTATTGCGCGGCTCGACGCGTGGCAATGGAAGGTTGCCCGATGGTGTCATCGCTCGCGTCAATGATGCGCCGCTGCTGGCTGCCGACTTCGAGCGACTCGTTGCGGGTCTGGAAAGCGATACCCGATCCGTCGCGAATGCCGCGACACGCCAGCGCGTACTCGATCGCATGATCGACGAAGAGCTGCTCGTGCAACGCGGCCTCGAGCTGGGGTTGGCTGCGCGCGACCGCAGGGTACGCGGCGACCTGTCCTCTGCGGTGATCCAATCGGTGGTCATCGAGGCCGATGAGCGGGCCCCCTCACCGGTCGAGCTTTCGCGATTCTTCGACGATGAGGTCGCGTTTTTTACCCAGCCGGGCCGCTTGCGGGTGCAGCAGATCTTCTTCCGGGTTCGCTCACCCGATGAAGACGCTGCGGCGGCAAGCCGGGCCGCGAAGGCGTTCGCTCGCCTCGAAGCCGGCGAAGATTTCCAAGCGGTTCGATCCGATGGTGACCCCGTGATCTCGCAAATTCCGGATGTGTTGTTGCCCGAAACAAAGCTGCGAGAGTACATCGGTCCAGCAGCGCTACAGGCTGCCACGGAGCTCGATGTCGGTCGACCGGGCAAACCCGTCCGCTCCGGTGTCGGCTACCACATTCTGACCCTGATCGAGCGCGAGGCCGCCACGACGCCATCGTTCACCGCGTTCGAACCACAGATACGGGCCGAATACGGGCGGCGAGCGGGCGACAAGGCACTTCGAAACTATCTCGACGAGCTTCGCATCAGGGCGGATCTCGTCGTGCTCCCGACCGCCGCAAGCGAACCGTGAAGCCGTTCGTCACCGCGCTGATCCATATCGCGTGCTTCGCTGCGTTGCTGCTCGGACCAAGCGATGCAGCTCTCGCGCATGGACGCAGCGTTTCGTACTCGAGCTGGCTGATCGAAGGCGCGCAGGCGGAAATCACACTCCGGCTCACAGCGCTTGAACTCAGTCGACTGGTCCCGGCCGGCCAAGTCACCCGTCAACTCGACCCGGCCGTCGCGCGCTACTTCGTAGACCGGCTGGAGCTTCTCGCCTCTGGGGTTCCCTGCAGGCCGGTCGAAGCGCCGCGATCGCTTTCGGCGCCTGCTGGAAAGGCGGCATTCGAGTGGCGCGTCGACTGTGCAGATCGCGAACCAGATGAAATCCGCAGCCGACTGTTTCTGGACCTGGCTCCAGGGCACCTGCACTTCGCGCGGCTCCGGCGTCCCGGCTCGGGACTTGTCGAGCGCGTACTGTCGGGGCTCGACCCCTCGTGGCAGCTCGGCGCTGAGAACCACCCCACAGCCGAGCCCATCGGCAGTTCGTTCGGCGCCTATCTGGCCCTCGGCATCGAACACATCGCAACCGGATACGACCATCTCGTGTTTTTGCTGGTGCTGTTGCTGCTGGCATCGCGTCTGGGAGAACTCGCGACGATCATCACGGGCTTCACGGTGGCGCACAGCATCACACTGGCACTCGCGGTACTCGGCGGACTGCGGCCGGAATCCAGTTCGGTCGAGGCATTGATCGGTTTATCGATCGCGCTGGTTGCAGCCGAGAATGCCTGGCTGCTGGCCGGACGTCCGCGAATCGTCCCGCTCGGCGTAGCCGCCTGCCTGCTGCTGATGACGATTCTGAGCAGCTTCGAGATCGGTTCGCTCCACCCGGCGATCCCGGCAGGCCTGTGCGTATTCGCTCTTTGTTATTTCGCCATTCTCGATCGCGTGGAACGCCCCGTGCGCTTGAGGGTCGCAATCTCGTTCGTGTTCGGCCTGGTTCACGGCTTCGGTTTCGCAGGTGTGTTGAGAGAAATCGAGCTACCGGTGGATCGGATGGCGCGCGCACTGCTCGGCTTCAATCTGGGTGTCGAGGCAGGCCAGCTGGTCGTCGTCGCACTCCTTTGGCCGGCACTGCGCTGGCTCGCGTCGATTCGCGGCGGTCGCCCCCACGCCTGGCTGCTCGAATTTGGAACCGCCGCGGCCTGCGGCGTGGGAATCTTCTGGCTCGTGCAGCGGGCGTATTGATGTGGATGCGAGTTCGACCGGTTTCGGCTCTCGAGACGTGATCGAACTCCGGGACGCTTGATCGCTTGCTCGTGGCTCGCGGACCCCGGGCCCGCTCCGTATCCTAGGGACCTGCCATGCCGCTCGACACGCACAGCGACTCACCGGCTCTCGAGGTTGGACTGCCGTCACACTTCTACTATGACCCGGCCCACTACGAGCGCGAGTTCTCCGCGATCTGGTGTCGGAGCTGGATTCCGCTGTGTCGGGTGGACGACCTGGCCCGCCCGCGTGATTTTCGGGTCGTCGAACTGGGCGACCAGAGCGTGCTCGTCGTGCGCAACACCAAAGGCGAACTCCGCGCGTTCCACAATACGTGCCGGCATCGCGGATCGCTGCTGTGCACCGGCGAACAAGGGCGCTTCAGCGCCGCGTCGATCGTGTGTCCGTACCACGCCTGGACCTATTCCCTCGATGGAGAGCTGATCGGCACCCCGCGCCAGCTCCGCGCCGAGGGCTTCCGCCGCGAGGAGTACCCCCTGTACAACGTCGCGGTGGACGAGTGGGGTGGCTACGTGTTCGCGAACCTGCTCGGTGCGGCGGCCCCCGCGTTCGGAGAAACTCTTCGAGAGGTGGACGATGCACTCCGCAACTGGCGGATAGAGGAGCTCGCCGCGGGCCACCGGTCGTCTACCGACTTGGCGTGCAACTGGAAGATTTTCTGGGAGAACTACCTCGAGTGTTTCCACTGCCCGGGTATCCACCCCGAGCTGTGTCGCATCGTGCCGATCTATGCAAGCGGCTTGATGAGCGAGAGCCAACGACCCGGCGCAGAACCGCCACCGCCCGGCGCATCCGAGGCGCCGCTGGCTGCCGGAGCGGTGACGTGGTCGCTGGACGGGAGCAGCCGGCTGCCCCGGATTCCGGGCTTGACGCCTTCGCAGGAGGCAGCGGGACATACTTTCGGCACGCACATCCCGGGGTTCTTCCTCGTCGCGCATGTCGATTATGTCCGCATGGTCCGAGTGCGACCCCTGGGTCCCGAGCGCACCCGGCTCGACGTTGAATGGCTATTCCCTCCCGCCGTCCTGTCGAACGAGGACTTCGACTTGGAGCACGCCGCCGCGCTCGGCACACGGGTCGTCGAGCAGGATGCCCGCGCGTGCGAGCTCAACCAACGTGGTGTGCGGTCGCGAGCGCACCAGCGCGGCGTGCTCGTCCCGCAGGAGCACGAGGTCTTCGGCTTCCAGCGCTGGGTCATCGCCAGCCTGGGCTGACTTGCTCTGTGGCCGGCGCCGTGGCATCCTTCCGAAACTATGTCAGGCAACCCGAACCACAACTCAGCGATCGGTACGTACTCCGCTCGTACGCTTCGGCTTTCCGGTACATAGCGACTCCAAGCCCACGGTCGGACGCCAAATCGCGGCCTGAACGCGCCGCACGCCGACCGTCTCCCGCACTACTGGCGTAGTGCTCCGTTCGCTCGCGAGCCCGAGCACGACTCGCGCTCGCTGCGAACGGTTTTGGCTTCGAGGACGTCATGTCCGCTCGACTTCTACCGATCAGACCGCAATTCGATACCAAGGACGTGTGCGCGAAGGACCGCGCCCACGTCCTTCACCCCTGGGAGCATTTCCCGCCGGGCCCTCGCAAGGACAACCTCGTCATCGTCGAAGGCGACGGCGCCTTCGTGTTCGACAGCGAGGGACGGCGCTATCTGGATGGCGTCGGTGGATTGTGGTGCGTAAACGTGGGCCACGGCCGCGAGACCATTGCCAACGCCATGTCTAAACAGGCCAAGCGACTCGCCTACTACAACCAATTCGTCGATACCGCCACCGAGCCCGCGGCCGAGCTGGCGTCGCGGCTCGCGGAGATCGCGCCAGAGAGCCTGAACCGGGTCTTCTTCAGCTCGGGCGGTTCGGACGCCAACGAGACGGCGGTCCGCACGATCCATCACTACTTCAATCGTCTCGGTATGCCGCAAAAGAAGAAGCTGATCTCTCGAGCGGACGCCTACCACGGGACCACCTACCTGACGATGACCCTCACCGGGAAGTTCGACGACCACGTCGGCTTCGACCTGGTCGACAACCTGGTCCACTACGTGTCGTCGCCCAACGCCTATCGACGTCCGGCGGGAACCAGCCTCGAAGAGTTCACCGACCTGCTGGTCTGCGAGCTCGAGGATACGATTCTGCGGCTGGGCCCCGAAAACGTGGCGGCCTTCTTTGCGGAGCCCGTGCTCGGGGCAGGGGGCGTGATCGTCCCGCCGGCTGGCTATCACGAGCGCACGCTCGAGGTCTGTCGTCGCCACAGTGTGCTCTACGTCTGACTATGCACTATCCGGTGGAGGTCGGGGGGTATTCACCTTTACGACGATGACTGAAGCTGCCGGTAACAACGACAGGTTCTGCATAGTCTGATGGCCTACAGTGGAGCGCAGGTCACCCAACTCAAGCCGTCCGGCCATCCCCAGGCCAAGCCTGCCGGAGCCTTTGCAGGGAAGACGGATGCTGATGCGGTAGTAACGCTTGATGATGGGGCCTGGTACGTGGTCTACAAGAACACTAAGGGAGGCCGATAGTTGGCAATACAGGGACTGACTCGGCAGAACCTTCGGCAAGCGGTGGGTCGGAATATCATGGGCAGCGACTTCATCGTGTCCGTGACTACGGCTGCTGGGGGGAATGCCGAGAGCATCATCGACACTCTGCTCATTGGCGGGGCTGACCGTTACAACGGCTGGTGGGTGTACGTACCGGGGGCTAGCACTAACTTTGGTCAGCTTTCCAGGGTGTACGACACTACGATTGACACACCCGTTGCAGGGGACCGGCACCTGGACGTAAGGCCAGCATTCACCACTACAGTGCCATCAGCGATGCCCTACGAGTTATGGCACCCCGATTTCAACCCTGTTTTCTGCAACTCGGCCATCAACGATGCGATCAATGCCACGGCAGGCCGGTTCTATACGAGGATCGATAGCCTGGCCCTGCACGGTGACGGGTTCACCAGCACCTTTGCGCTGCCCAGCACCTTCGACATGGTGGACCGGGTCTTCTTCCGAACCTCCATGGACCGGCTGGAGGTGCATCCGTGTGACGCAGCCTGGGACGAGAGTGTTGACTCGGACTTCACGGTCACGGCAGACACGGAGCACAAGAAGCGGGGCAACGCCTCGGTCAAGTTCGTAGTGGCCGGGACGGTCAGCAACGGTGACATTGTCACGGACGATATTTCCAGTGCCGACTACTCGGCCAAGACGCACATTGAGTTATGGGTTTACGTGACCACCGTAGTAGCTGCTGCTGACCTGGCCTTGCTGCTGGACAACACGGCCGCGTGTGCCAGCCCGGTGGAGACGATCACATTCCCGGCTGTTGCTGCCCGGACCTGGACCCACGTTAGGTTGGCGCTGGCCAACCCTGAGTTGGACACGGCCATCATCTCGATTGGCCTGGAGTACAACGCCAACGCGGGGGCCAATACCATATGGCTGGACGACATCCAGGCGGTGAACGAACCGGCCAGTGTGTACTCTCCCTTGCATCATAATCTATGGAACATTGACCGAGCACAACAAGACCTGGTTCTAACCAATGCCGGCAGAGACACTCTGGGGTCCAGCTTATTGAAGATCAGTGGCGGCAGTAACCCAGCGCAGCTTACGCTGGACGCCACGGTATCCACGGTGGACGAGGACTATGTCATCGCCTATGCCACGGCTGTGATGCTGAATGGTGGGTCCAATGCTACGGCAGCAGATCCGGAGGGGAAACGGACTCTGGCTGATAGATGGCAGGAT
>JAQBGU010000246.1:0-101007 GCA_032128375.1 Deltaproteobacteria bacterium
CGAGGCTATGATCATCAACGCGTGTGATTCCTGCCTGTTCGTAGCTTCCCGATACGATCGGAGATCGGAAGGTCGGAGATCGGAAGGTCGGAGATCGGAAGGTCGGAGATCGGAAGGTCGGAGATCGGAAGGTCGGAGATCGAAGGTCGGAGATCGAAGGTCAGAGATCGAAGGTCGAAGGTCGAAGGTCGGAGATCGGTCGGAGGTCGAAGGTCGAAGATCAGAGTCGCGGACAGCCGATCCAGGCTGCTGATTTGTGCCGATGATTCGATCCAGTCATCGGCAGGAGCGGATCTTGATTGCGAATGCGCTGATGATCCTAGGTGCTGTTGCACGGGACAGTTCAGAGTGCATCCAGGCCACCTTTTCTCGGGTCTGTTCGCTGCGATGGGCACTCCAGCTACGCATCGCTTTGCTCCTCATCATGCTCACTCTTCCGGCCGCGGCCGCGACCCGCATCACGGTTGAGCCTGCCGGAAGGTCGAACTTTACCGAGCTCGGGTTGCGAAGTCAGAATCAAGTGCGCCTGCCGCAACCGCAACGGGTCATCCCGATCATGCCCCTGCCGGCGCCTCGCGAAATGGGCGGACCGGCGAGATTGCCTGTACCCGCCGCCTCCGTGCTCGCTCCTGAGCCGAGCGGAATCCCGGAGGCTGGGGCGCCGACTGTCGATGACAACTTCGCTGCGCTCCACGACAACAACACTTCGATTCCACCCGACACCATGGGGGCTGCGGGGCCCAATCACCTGATGGTCATGCTCAATACGGAGGTGCGCATCCAGGACAAGACCGGTTCGAATCTCAGCACCGTTTCGCTCGACACCTTCTGGACCAGCGGAACGGGGCTCTCCGGCGACCCCTTCGACCCCCGCCTGATATTCGACTCGATCGATGACCGCTGGATTGCCAGCGTAGATGTCGACAGTCGGTCGACCACTTCCGCCGTCTGGTTCGCCATCAGCGATACAGACGATCCGACTGGCAGTTGGACCTTCTACGCGTTCGATGCCGATGCCACCAATGTCGACTGGGCGGATTTTCCCGGATTCGGAGTGAATTCCACGTGGATCGCCATCAGCAACAACATGTTCTCGGTGGCTGGAGATGTCTTCCACGCCGCCAAGATGTGGGTGCTCGACAAGTCGACCGCGCTCGCCGGTGGGGCGCTTACGATCACGGTCTTCGCCACCGGCTTCGACGCATCGGGTGGTGCCTTCGGGGCGGCCATGCAGCCGGCCATCACCTTCGACCCATCGGAGAGCACGCTCTACATCATGGACGGGGGAACCTTTACTTCTGGCGGAATCAACCTGCTGCGCATGTCTCAGATCACAGGCACAGCGGCTTCCCCGAGCTGGAGCGTCGTCGCGGGATCGCCGTTTGCGGCTTCGGGGCTTTTCTTCGTCGCAAACAATTTCGCGTCGAGCCAGCTCCAGGCTACGCAATCAGGCACGGGCACAACGATCGACACGGGCGACGGCCGGCTGAGCACGTTCACGATGAACCGCAACGGCCACCTCTGGATCACGCACTCGGGCGGCGCTCCGGTTGGCGCCGTGAACCGGACTAACGTCTATTGGTACGAACTCGACCCGGCGGATATGCTTTCGAGTGGTACTCCGATCGTCCAATCCGGCATCGTGGATGGCGGTGCCGGTGTGCATCACTTCTTTCCGAGTATCGCCGCCAACAAAGATGATGCCGCCTTTCTCGGTATGTCTCGCTCCGACTCGACCAAGTTCGTCGAGGCGATCGCCATGGGTCGCGATGCAGTCGACGCGCCGGGTACGATGAGCGCGCCGACAGTCATCAAGCTCGGCGAAGATTCCTACGTCAAGACCTTCGGCGGACCCCGGGTCCGGTGGGGCGACTACAGTGCCACCGCCGTCGACCCGAGTGACGACACCGGCTTCTGGACACTCCAGGAGTATGCAGAGACCGATGTCGGCGGCGGGCCCAGCAATGATCGATGGGGAACCTGGTGGGCCAGCAGCGCGGGGTCCGTGTCCGTGTGCGGGAACCAGGTTACAGAGCTGGGTGAGCTGTGCGACGAAGGCGCAGCGAATGGGCAATTCGGCTCGTGCTGCTCGTCGGGTTGCACGTTCGAGGTGGCCAGTACTTTGTGCCGCAGCGGCTCGGGAGATTTGTGTGATGCCGACGAAGTCTGCTCCGGCGCGTCGGGGGCGTGCCCCGCTGACGTCGTGGCTCCGATCGGCACGGTCTGTAACGTGGGGACGGGCGACCTCTGTGATCCGGACGAGGTGTGTTCGGGCGTCGCGCTAATGGCGTGCCCCGCAGACGTGTTCGATCCGGGTACGCTGGTGTGCGACGCGGGTTCGGGCGATGTGTGCGATCCCGACGAGCTGTGTCCCGGTGTCGCGGACGCAGCTTGCCCGGCGGGCAGCACGCAGCTGGCCATCGCGGGAACGGTCTGCAACGTCGGATCGGGCGATCTCTGCGACCCCGACGAGCAGTGCAGCGGTGTCGAGGACGCGGCGTGCCCGGCGGACTTCGTCGCGGGAGATGGAACCGCGTGCCCCGACGGCGACACGTGCAACGGCGATGAAATTTGCGCGGGAGGAAATTGTACGGCGGGGACTTCGCTCGATTGCGACGACTTGGACAGCTGCACGGCTGACAGCTGCGATGAGGTCTCCGGTTGTGCGAACGATCCAATTCCGCTCTGCTCAACAGCGCTGCCTAGCGGATCGGGTTGGAGCCGCGCCCTGCTTGGACTGTTCGTGCTGCTCGTCGGTGTGCTGCTGTCAGTGCAGCGCCGACCAAGCCGTTCGGCCGGTGGCTGCGACTAGCAGGAGCTGCCAGCACCTCACTCCTCTTCCTTGGGTTCCTCATCGGCCTCGGTCAGAAGATCGACGGTCGGCAGCGTCGTGTTCTCGAACAGGTGTGGGTTCAGCCAACTCTGGACGCGGTAGCGCAGGATCAGACCGATCATCTGCAGCCCCAGCCGGATCGCCACCCGGGTATTGCCCGTCACGGACGAGGTCCCCTCCCGTTTGGTGTAGTTCACCGGAATCTGGATGACTCGGGCCTCTTTCAAGATGCTGATCACCATCATCTCGGGCCCGAAGAAGCTGCCATCCACGCTAAAGAAGGGCTCGAGTTCACGAAGTGTTTGCATACGAATGCAGCGCATCGTGCACCCGACGTCCGTGAGCGACGTGGTGTTGAACAGGAATTCCATCAGCTTGGCGACGGAAAAATTTCCCCATTTCAAGAAGAGCCCCATATTGGCGCCCTGCCAGATCAATTCCTTCACCGTGCGGCTGCCATACACGACCTCGAAGTCCTCTGCATAGGAGAGCAGCTTGCGCACATCGTGGCCTCGGAAGGTCGCGTCGGGCTCGGCGACGATGACGAAATCACCGATGGCGTGGCGAAAGCCGCAGCGAATCGCCGCGCCGTAGCCCTGGATTGGCTCGAAGACTTCTCGAGCGTTGGTCTTCGCGACCTCTTCGCTGGTTCCCCGGGTTGCGTTGTTGTTGACGACGATGATCTCGTCGATCACCCCCGTCGCCCAGAACTCTTCTATCGAACTGCGAATCGAGTCCCGTTCGTTGTAGGTCGGAAAAATCAGCGAGACGCTGCGTCCACACCACATGGTCAGGCCTTCTCAGCCACGACGTACATCTGTGCAGCCAACGGCTTCCACGGAGACAGCAGGTAGAGACGCGTGAGGATGCCCGATTTCGGGAGTCGGCCGTTCATCGAGAATGGCAGCAGACCCGGAGCGATTTCAGTGACCCGCAGGCCCGACCGTGCGAGCCACTCACCGATGTTCGTGTCGTCGAACAGGGTGATATGCGTAGGATCGTCGAAATAGTTCTCGGCACACAGCCGGTGATTTGGTTGAATCAACACCAGGCGACCGTCTGGCTTGAGCACTGCCGCGACGCGTTCGAGTAGCTCATCGACATCCTCGCCCCCGAGGTGCTCGAGGAAATTGCTAGCGAAAATCATGTCCACGCTCTCTCTGGCAATGCCGGGAAGTGCCGTGGCGCCCTCGATTCGCAGCTCCACGTCGCTTCCCGCGAAGTGGAGCATGTCCGGATTCAGATCAAAGGCGATCTTCTTTCCGGCCTGGAACTGGTTCACGAAGTCGCAGTAGCCGGGCCCCAGTTCGATCAATGTTCCGATAGCGGGCGAGCGCGTCTGGACATAACGCACGATTTCGCGCCAGACCCGGCGACGTCCTCTGAGAACCGGATAGGCGCCCACATAGGGGTTGATATCAGCGTTGGTATCAGCGTTGGTAGCTGCGTTCGTATCAGCACTCATGAGCTGCCGCATTGCATCGACCGTCCTTCAACTGCTGAATCCTTTCCTGAAGAAACGGATAGTTGGCTTCATAGTTCTGGCTGAGGAGTCTCATATTTCTTGCGTAGCGCACCGGATCGGACTTCGAGTACGCGACATGCTCCAAGAAGAAGTCCAATGATCGGTGCACCAACGCCTCCTGCTTCCGGCTGGGTGCGCCCGCTGCCAGATCGAAATACGCACCCGCCAACATCAGCGTATTGGTGGGGTCGGGCGCGATGACGTGGGATGCCTCGAAATGTCGGATCTGCGATTCCAGCGGCGCCTTCTCCAGCATGTCGAGGCGGCCGAACAGGTAGTGGAGGTGCGCGAGCTGAAGCTGTTCGGAGGTCGCATAGGGGGCGCGAACCCGCCCCAGGGAGGCCTCGCGCTCGAATCCCCGAGCGATCTCGTGCCGAGCAGCCGAAGCCAGCGCACGCAGCTGTTTCGGGTCGCTCGCCATCCCCGCCTGCTGGATCCAATGCTTGGCCAGTTCTTGTATCGAGAGCAGCGAAGGTTCGTCCCGATACGCCTCGTACTTCCAGAGGCTCTCGTTGTCCGTCCAGACGGTCTGTTGCTGCCAGTTCTTGATCGAGAGGTTCAGAACCATCGCCATCGCCAACCCGGCGATCGCATAGCGGCCGGGTCTCCCACGCCGCTCATACAGCTGCAGTGCAAGGCTGACCGCAATGGCGAGTAGGCAGAAGGAAGAGAGGTAGACGTAGCGATCCGCGCGCCAGATCCCGACATAGATCACATTCAAGTAGGGCAGCAGGCACGCGTAGAAGGCCAGCAGGTAGAACGCCAGATCTTTGCGCTTCGTCATGCAGTAGAGCGTGAACGCGCAGAGGCCCAGTGCGATCATCAACGCGGCCAACGTTTCGCCTGTCGTCAGCGGAATTTCGACGTGCGGCCAGCGATAATAGAGCGAGTGCTGCGAAGACCAGAATGTCTGCTTCAGGTATTGCCCAATGCTGAGAGGGGCGAAGGTCGCGACGTTCGCAAGGTGCTCGGGCGCAAAGGGTCCCAAGCCCCGCCATCCCGTGACGCCAAATTCAGAAACGATGCGTCCGTACCAGAGCGCGATCGCGGCGGTCACGGTCGCGTGCGGCCAGACGGGCCACACGGCCGAGCGCAAGGTGGCGAGCAGGTCGAGTGGCGCAGCCGGAGCCTTGCGACCATCGAGGTAGGGGTGCAGGGCGCGCTGCAGCGCGAGGAGCACAAAGCAGGAGATGGCTCCCATCTTGGCGAGCATGGCCAGCGCGGTCAGCAGCACGGAGCCTAAGTAGAATATTCTGCGCCGGCGCGGATCGGATGCGTCCAACTCGGATGTCTGAGCCAGCAGAGCCAGCAAGACGAAGAACACCGAGAGGAGATCCTTGCGTCCCATCACCCAACAGACGGGTTCGACATGCACCGGAACAATGGCGAACAGCCCAGCCACCCACAGCGCCATCGAAGGGCGCCCGCTGGAGCGAAGCAAAAACAAGAACAGAAGAACCACATTCGCCGCGTTGAATACGACGTTGCCCAGGTGGTAACCCACAGGATTGTCGAAACCCAAAACGCGTGCATCCAGCGCCCAGCTCACATCGCGCACAACCAGTGGCTCCTCGCGCGGGAAGTAGCCGACGAAGATTTCATAGAGGCTATGGAACAGCGATTGTTCGTCGTAGAGATTCGGATGCGCGAGCAATACCCGGAAGTCGTCGAAGTTGACGAAGCCGAATCCCAAAGAGCGGGCATACAGCAACAGGCTACCCAGGCCCAACAGGGCACAGCACAGAGTTGTTCGCTTACCCTGTAGAACAGCCATCACCTGGGCAAACCTCTCCCCCGATCCCAGCTCCGAATCGGCCGAGGTTGCCTATGGCTTTAGGTGTGGCGGATATCCAACGGGTCTGGGATTCCGACGATAGAGAGCTGCGAGTTCTGAGTTTGGCAACGAATCGTGTGGCTGACTTCTGCTCGTGCGACGTCTTCGGAGAGCGAACTCGCCGACTCAGCCAACATCCCCCCGCGCCAAGCGACGCGCGAGGTCGAGGACGAGTTCGCGGTCGTCGGGTGACAACTCGCTGAGCAGGGGTAACAGGGAAGCGAGGAACTGATCGACGCTGACCCCGGAGCTGTCCGGTTCCGGCAAATGGAGCTGGGCTTCGAAGTGCGTCGGCAGCGTCCGCTCGCCACGAGTGTCTGCGAGAGAGCGTTGGGCGGAGGCTGCCGACGGCTCCGAATCTTCGCTGCTGCTGCGGCGGGCGAGGGGACCGGCCAGCCAGTCGAGGACGCGACGCGAGCGTTGGATGCGCGGGCCTGGCTCTTCGCGCAGCGCGGCGGAGGGTTCGCTCGGCGAGCGGTCGTCTTCGACTTCGGTCAGGCGCCGCTCCGCGTCGTAGAGCAGGGCGCCCGGCGCTACGTCGAGCGCGGTTGAAATCAGCGCGAAAGTCCGGCTCGAGGGTTCCTTCACGCCGTTTTCGATCTCGGAGAGAAACGAATAGGAGAGCCCCGTTCGCTCCGCGAAATCCTTGCGCGACCAGCCGCGATCGGTGCGGACGACCTGGATGGCGCGCCCGACCGCAGCGGCCATCTGGCTCGATGCTGGCCGGCTCTCGGTTCGTTTCCGGGTTTTTCGCGATTCGGCCATGGCTCTGATTGTAGCGAGTTTTTTTTCGCTTGATCCTTGTAAATAACTCTTATAGCGTTATCATAACGCCAATAGAGTCTAAATATCTGGCGGTTCAATCACTCAATCTGGAATGACAGCTGAACCCGGTCCGCGAGGAACTACCTCGCTGGCCATTGACCCCAGATCTCAGGAGAAAGCGCCATGACCCAACCCACCCGACACGCGATTTCCCACTTCCTCGACACGGTCCACCTCGGCCGCAGCCAGTGCGACAAGCAGCTCACGCTCTGGCCGCTGATTCGCCCCAGTGCCCGTTCGGAGATTCCCTATATCTGCCTCGCGCAGGCGCTCGAGTCTGGCGCAGCCCAGGTCGACGAAATCGGCGGCGGTTCTGTTCCGCACGTGGCGCTCGTGAACCGGGGCGATGTCTCGGTGCTGGTCCTGTTCGGGGAGGAGATTGTCGGCGCCAAGCAGAACCGGGTCGCCAACGCCAGCTTCCTGGTCGCGCCGAAGAGCCGCGTCGTGCTCGACGTATCCTGCGTCGAACAGGGCCGTTGGACCAATCGACCCGATGCGTCCTTCTCGATGGGCGACCACGTCATCTCGAGCACACTGCGCAAGGGCATGGCTACCCGCGTGGAGCACTCCCGCGCTAGCGGTGGAAGCTTCGACGCCGGCCAGCAGGCCGTCTGGAGCGACGTATCGCAACGGGTCGGGTCGATGCCGAACCCGTCGAAAACGGGTGCCTACCGCGACTACGCGCGCAGCCACCGGCGAGATCTCGAGGAGATGGCCCGCCACTTCCAGCCGATCGATGGCCAGGTTGGCTTCGTCGCTGTCCGTGACGGTCGGGTAGATGGTGTCGAGGTCGTAGGCGATCCCGCCGTGTATGCGCGCGTACACGATCGCCTGCTGCACGCCTACACGATCGACGCGCTCGAAGCTACACCCGCAGAGTTCGCGAAAGAAAAAGCAGAGTTCGCGAAAGAAAAAGAAAAGGGCGTTGAGTTTCTCGCACCCGAGGAATTCCTGCGCAAGATCGCGAGCACGGCGTACAAGAGCGGTCCCTCGCTGGGGCAGGGCGATGACCTGCGACTGCATGCGGGAGAACTGAGTGGCTGTGCGCTCGACTGCGGGGGGATCGTTCACCTGATGGCATTCCCCACGCCGATCCACGCCGATCACCCCGGCAACGGCAGCGCCAGGCCGGGCGGAACGACGGGCGGCAGCGGCGGTCGCATCCGCAGTCGTCGCTGGTGGAATTGGCGCAGCTGATGGATCAGCGGGACTTCGCCGTCGCGATCTGCGCGGCGGCGATGTCCCGGCTAGCGATCGCTCGATCAGCGGGCTTCCCCCACCGCTTCGATTTTCACCGGAATTCCGTTCAGGACGGCGTTGCCCGAAAGTGTGTCGATCGCGCTCTCGTCGGTCAGCCGGTTCGAATTGACGCCGGCGTGCTCACGTGCCACGCGCATGTCAGCCCCCGGCAGGTCGTGGCCCCAGCCGTGGGGCAAGCTGGCAACGCCGGGCATCAGGTCGGCGGTCAGTTCGACGCCGACTTCGAGCGATCCCACCCGCGAAGTCACCCGCGCTGTCGCGCCGTCGGTCAAATGGCGGGCGGCTGCGTCGTCGGGGTGGAGCATCAGCGTGCAGCGCGACCGGCCGCTGACCAGCGGGCCGATGTTGTGCATCCACGAGTTGTTCGATCGAACGTGGCGGCGCCCGATCAGCAGCATTCCATCGCGATCCGGTTGGGCGGCTGAGCGGCGCGCAGCGAGGCGCTCGAGGTCGTTCACGATCGGTTCCGGAACGACTTCCACTTTGCCGGAAGCTGTCCGCAGTACGCTCGCGAGCCGGGGTTCGAGCGGGCCGAGATCGACACCGTGGGGGTTCGCGCGAAGCCGTTCCAGCGACAGGCCGTCGGGATCGGCGCCGAAACCGTCACCGTATGGGCCGGTCCGCAGTAGGACGTCGAGGATACGATCGGTGCCTGGGCGTTCCGGGAGCATTCGCTCGAGCGCTTCCGGGTCGCGCGTTGCGAGCGGGGATTGTTCATCGGCGACGGCGGCCGCGATCAGTCCTCCGACTAACAACTGGTCGATGATGGCGGGATCGGCGCCAGCGCCTTTGCCATCGATGACGAGCGCGAGACGGGCCAATATGTCCGATTCCGACGGGCCCACCGCATCGAAGACAGGCTCGGAATAGTTCGCGACGTTGCGGACGGCGATCGAATAGAAGGCCGCATCGTAGTGGCTGCGTTCGAGCGGCGATGGCGGCGGCAGGATCACGTTGGCGTGTCGCGAAGTCTCGTTGCGGTAGATATCGACGCTCACCATGAATTCGAGCCCGGCCAGCGCCCGGTCGAGTCGCGGCCCGTTGGGAGTCGACAGTACCGGGTTGCCGCCGACACTGATCATCGCGCGAATCTGGCCGTCGCCAACGGTATCGATCTCGTCTGAGAGCGTCGCAACCGGAAATTCGCCCTGGGTTTCGGGGTGATTGCCTACACGGCTGTGCCAGCGGCCGATCTGGTAACCGCGTCCGCGGCCCGCTGCGGCGCGGCTGCGCTTGCCGTGGGCGGGATTCGGGAACAGTACGCCACCGATCCGGTCGAGATTCCCGGTCAGGATGTTCAACAGGTCCGTCGCCCAGGCCGTGAGCGTTCCGAACTCGACCGTGTGGGCGCCAATCCGACCGTAGGCGGCTGCCGTCGGTGCCGCGGCGAATTCGCGCGCGATGCGCCGCGCCGTCGACGCGTCGATGCCCGTGATCGCGGCACTCGTCTCGGGCCGGTAGTCGCGCAATAGTTCGGGAAGCGTCTCGAGCCCATCGATCAGGTCAGCGACGTCACCCAGGTCGACGAGATCTTCTTCGAACAACACCGCGCACAGAGCCAACAGGAAATCCACGTCGGTTCCCGGCCGGATGAACAGGTGCTCGTCGGCCTTCTTCGCGGTTCGGGTGCGTCGCGGATCGACGACGACCACACGACCGCCGCGTCTGCGGATCGCCGCCAATCGGCCGGGAAAATCCGGAGCGGTACACAGGCTGCCGTTGGAGTCGAGCGGGTTCGCCCCGAGCATCAGCAAGTAGTCGGTCCGGTCGAGGTCGGGTACCGGCATCAATCCGCCCGCGCCAAACATCAGGCCACAGGCGACGTGCCGAGGCATCTGGTCGACGGTGCTGGCAGAAAAAACGTTTCGAGTGCCGATCGACTTGAGCAGAGGACGCAGGTAGAACGCACCCGCCAGATTGTGCGTGTTCGGGTTGCCGAGATAGACGCCGATCGAATTGCGGTCGCGCTCGCGGATCGGCAGCAGCCCGCGTTCGATTTCTTCGAACGCCTCGTCCCAGGTCGCGTCGCGCCAGCCGTCAGCATCGCGAATTTGTGGGCAGCGCAATCGATCGGGGTCGTCGTGCAGGTTCGCCAGCGTGGCGCCCTTCGGGCACATGAAGCCGGCGCTGAAGACGTCGTCCTGGTCGCCGCGAATCTGTGTCACCTTCTCGTCGCGGAGTTGGATTTCGAGACCGCAGGTGGCCTCGCAGAGTGGGCAGGTTCGATAGACGATTCGTTCGGACATGCGGGCTCCTGGGCGTGAAGAAGAGTTAGCGGTAGCTGGCGGTAGCTGGTGGTAGCTGGTGGTAGCTGGTCGTAGCTGGGGGTGGCTGACAGTAGTGACAGTGTGGCACGAACGTCTGCAAGGTAGCAGCGCGACCGGGCGGGTTGTTGCTGGGCTGCTTCGCTGAGCGCGTCTACCCGGCTTGCCGTCCCGGGGATCTCCGGATGCCCGGGCGCCACGCTGCGCACGACATGACTGGCGGGCGGACCAGGCTCTTGCCTGTGCGTGGTGGATGCGTTCCCTAACATTCCACCAGTGCCGCCTTCTTGGCCTCCAGTTCTCCCCAACGGTCTGTCAGCTGGGTGACGCGCTGTTCGGCCAACTCGCGTTCGCGCGTCAGCGCGGAGACGTCGTCTTGGACCTGTGGGTTCTTCGGGGACTTGCCGTGCGAGTAGGTTCCGGGATCGGCGAGTCGCGCCTCGAGGCCGGCCAATTCGGATTCAGCGATCTCGATCGCCTCGATCAGGCCGTTGAGTTCGCGTTGCTCGGCGAAGCTCAGCCTCTTGGCCGGTTTGCCTTTGCGGGACTGCTGCGGTGCAGAGGCCGCTCTTGCCGCGCGTGCCTGAGCGGCAAGTGCGAGGGACTCCCGGCTGCGTTTAGCGCGGTAGTCGGAATAGCCGCCGCGGTGCAAGTCGACTTTTCCGTCGGCTTCGAACGCCAGGATCGACGTTGCCACGCGGTCCATGAACCAGCGGTCGTGGCTTACGATCAGCGCGCTGCCCGCGTATTCGAGCAACATCGATTCGAGTGCGCCGAGCGTTGAGACATCGAGGTCGTTGGTCGGTTCATCGAGCAGCAGCAGGTTGCTGGGCGTGGCGAGCAACCGGGCCAGACACACACGCGCCCGCTCGCCGCCCGACAAAACGCCAATGCGCTTGCGCTGCGAGGGGCCATCGAACAGGAAGCGCTCGAGGTAGCTACCCACGCGCATCGTTTGACCGCCGAGTGTCAGGTTCTCGCTGTCGCCCGCCACCGCCTCGCGGACGCTGGCCTCGTTATCGAGATCGTCTCGCCCCTGATCGAGATATCCGATGCGCGTGTTCTTGCCGACTTCCCATTCACCCCGAACGACGGATTCACACGCCGCGTCAGCGCCGCCATCGGGTCCAAATCGACCGAGCAGGCACAGCAGCAGGCTGGTCTTGCCGGTGCCATTCGCCCCGACCACGCCGATTCGCTCGCCTGCGCGCAACTCGATATCCAGCTTGTCGACGAGAAGCCGATTGCCTCGCTCGATCGTCAAGCCGGAGGTTCGCAGGATCGTCTTGCCCTGGCGCATCGATTCGGTGCGCATTTCGACCACGCGCTGTTCGCGCGGTGAACCCACTTCGAGTGCTGCAGTGGCGCGACCGATGCGCGCCTTCTGTTTGGTCGAGCGCGCCTTCGGGCTGGTTCTGAGCCACGCGAGTTCCCGGCGCAGAAAGTTCTGACGGTTGCTTTCGACTTTTTCTGCATGAGCTTGTCGCTCGGCCTTGGCCTCGAGGTAGTCCGCGTAACCTCCGGAGTAGCTCGATAGCGCGCCGTGGTGGAGTTCGAGGGTTCGGCTGCACACGGCGTCCAGCACGTAGCGATCGTGTGTGATCACCAACAGCGCGCCAGGGAAGTCGTCGCGCAGGTGGTTTTCGAGCCATTCGATGCTGTCGACATCGAGGTGATTGGTGGGTTCGTCGAGAATCGCGAGGTCTGGCCTCGCAACCAGCAATCGAGCCAGTGCTACGCGTCGTTTTTCGCCACCACTCAAGGATCCAATCGAGCGGTTCGCGTCACGGATGCCGAGGTGGCCGATCACGGCCTCGGCTTCGTGCAGCCGGTGCCAGCCGCCGAGCCGCTCGACTTCCTCGCCGGCCGCAGCCTGCTCCGCGACGAGCGCATCGGTATCACCCGTAGCGTCGGCGATCGCGGTCGTCACTTCTTCGTGGCGCCGGCTCGCGCGGTTCCAGGCGTCGAGGCTCTCGATCACGACCTGGCGAACGCTGTGGTCGGATGGGAATGTTGGTTCCTGGGCCAGATACTCGATGCGGGCGCCGCGGCGGCGCGAAACCTCACCGTGATCCGGCTCGTCGAGTCGAGCCAGAATTCGACCGAGCGTGCTCTTCCCGCAGCCGCTGTCGCCGACGAGCCCCACATGTTCGCCCGTTCGGATCGTCAACGTCACGTCGGAAAGCACCATCCGATCGGAGAATGCCTTGCGCAGTTCGCGTCCATCGATGATCGGCATGTGCTTCCTGGCGCGGCAACTTGCCGGTCATTGCGGGGAGATGATGTGGGCGAACTGCCGTGCTGCGAGCTGTCGAACGGCGAAACGTAGCATCGGAGCCGGGCGGCCGTACAATTGCGAGCGGGCGATGATCGTCGATTCATGGATGTCCACAACACGACGTCCAAACCATGACCCGCAGACCATGACCAGCAGACCTTTACTGACAGACCTTAACTGGCAGACAAGAGGAGCAACGAATGGAGAGCGTACTCATCACAGGCGCGAATTCGGGGATCGGTCGTTCGACCGCATTGCATCTGGCAGCGGCGGGCTACCGGGTGTTCGCAGCGATGCGCGATACCCAAAAGGCCGAGAAGCTGTTGGGGCTGGCGAAGCAGGCCGGCTGCCAGGTCGAACCGATCGAACTCGATGTGTGCGACGACGCCTGCGTCCGGCGCGCGGTCGAGAAGATTCACGACGCGGTCGGCGCGCTCGATGTGCTGATCAACAACGCCGGAGTCGCGATGAACGCAACGGTCGAAGACGTCGACATCGCTGCCGCGATGTCGGTGTTCGATACCAACTACTGGGGGGTGATTCGCTGCACGCAGGCGGTGTTGCCCGCCATGCGCGAGCGCGGCGCCGGCCACATCATCAATATCAGCTCGATCGCGGGCCGAATCGCAGCGCTGGCACAGACCATCTATGCGTCGTCGAAATGGGCGCTCGAGTGCCTCAGTGAGAACCTCGCCCAGGAAGTTGCGCCGTTTGGTGTCCGCGTCACGGTGATCGAACCGGGTGTCGCACGGACCGCGATCTTGCCGAAGAACATCGGCCACCCCGAGCCGACCGCCTACGAAGACAGCTATCGACGCATGCTCCAGTTCTACAAGAAGGGCATGCAAGCCAACGTTCCAGCCGAGCAGGTCGCCGAGACGATCCACGCAGCGATGACCGACCGATCACCCCGGTTTCGGTACACCTGCGCGTGGGGCGGAGAAGAGCTCACCAGTGGCCGGCTACGCATGACCGATGAGCAGTGGGTCGGGCTCGGTAACCCGAGCTCCGACGAGGACTACTACAAGAACTTCGAATCGCTGTTTGGCTTGGATCTGCGCACTCCCTGACGGCTCTTTCGGAAAGCAGACCTCCTCGAGGTAAGGCCGCAACATCGGGGCGGGTTTGCCCGCAGTTCGAAGCCGTTCTCAGTGCTGGTGGTGCTCCGGCGGGTGGACTCCGCTGGCCTCGGACCCCAGGCGTGCTTCGTGAACTCTGTGACTCTCAGCGTCCAGATAGTCGATCAATGCACCGATTTCGACATCGCTCAAGCGCAGGTTCGGCATCAGGACGTTGTCGTATTCGGCGTAGAGCTTCATGACGATCGGGTCGTTCTCCTCGAGCAGTTTCTCCGGGTTGGCGAGCCAGCGGGCCAGCCATCCACGCTCCCGCTTCTGGCCAACGTGCATGAGGTCGGGCCCCAGTCTGTTCTGGGCGATTTCGATGCTCTCTCCGCCGCCGACGGTGCGAGCGCTGCCGGTTCCGATCGTGTGACACACAGCACACCGACTGCGGAAGAGATTCTCACCCATGCTGGGGACCTGCAGCTCAGAGGCGTCTGCGTAGTTCTGCTCGCTCAGTTCGCTTGGCATTTCCCAGTTGGTCAACCAGCTGCCGATCTGTTCGGCGATGAAGTACGGACTGTCCATGGGCGAGCGCTTCATCCACTGCCCGGTGCTCTGATTGCCGATGAGCAGGCTCATGTTGTGGTCTTTGGTCGCTTCATCGAGCCCCGCCATGTACAGGCCCAGCTTCTTTTGCAGCAGCTTGATGTCTGCCTCCTTTCCGGTGAGAAATTTCCAGCCCGGCCCGGCGCGGAACCGCTTCGCATATTCCGCGAGCACTTCGGGCGTGTCGTTCGCAGGGTCGATGCTGATCGAGTACAGGAAGATGTCATCACCTACGCGGTCACCCAGAATCTGCTGGATCTGCGCGAGCCGCGCTGTGTCGAGCGGGCAGGAGTCGGTGCAGGCGGTGAAGATGAAGTTGATGACCACCACCTTGCCCTCGATGAGATCGTCGAAGAAGTGGACCGTGTTCCCCTCGTGGGTCACGAGGGGAACGTTGGGAAAGTATTGCGCTCCCCAGCGATTCACGTTCTTCGAAGACGCACCGGCCGATCCAGTTACGAGAATTCCGAGAAGTATCGAGGATCCGATCAGAAGGAGCAGCCAATCCGTCGCCAGGCGGCCTGAATGGGGTGTCGAAACGAGCCGCATGTTCGTCCTTCTTCCTTCTTTATTTTCGCAAATCCAACTCTTTGCAATCCAACTCTTTGCAATCCAACGGAAATCCAACGCTATTCGAACTCGATGGCGATCCCTTCCAAGACCCCATTCGCACTGGACGACACGCTGATCTGGGTCTGCGTGCCGGGCGGATTGGAAGAGTCGACCTCGTCGAACTCCCATTCGCCCAGCGCGTCCACCAGGGCCGTACCGATCGCGGGTGCGTCGACCGTCGGCCCGAGGTGGATGATCACCGTGTTGTCCGGCCCTACCACGCTCGACTCGCCAGCGACCCTCCAGCGGTTCTTGTCCAACCTGAATGCCGACTTGTCGACTACGATCTGGTCGATGGCTGTCGCAGGCTCCTCCTCGGGTGCCTCGGGGTCCTCGCCCGCAGCTGCAGCCAGATCGCCGCTCCTGAACGTCGGTAGCGCGTAGGACGGGACGTATCCGACTCCGTCCCACGACGGCATCGGCGTCGGCATCACGCGAACCTGTCCGGGGTTCTCGATGTCCCAACGCAGCAACATCGCGTGGTCCTCGTGCTGCGTGTTGTGACAGTGCTCCATGTAGCTACCGAGGAACTCCCGGAAGCGGATGGCAAACTCGACGCTCTCGGTGCTATCCGGCAGGCGCCCGATCCGGTACACGTCCTTGCGAGCCCACTTCTCCCATTCCGGCGGCTCGACGCCACCGCGCTTGAGGATCTGGCCCTCCCCGAAGTGGACGTGGATCGGATGGCTCCAACCCCCGTTTCCATTGAGATGCCAGATCTCGACTTTGGCGTTGTTCGGCGCCGCCGAGAGCCGTCGCGGATCCATGTTGAAGCCGGCCCCGCCATCGGTCTTGATCGTCCACGGAGCGCTATCGGTGCCGCTCGAGCGTCCGAAGTCGAACGTGCGATGGGTCGCGTTGTCGAGCTCAGCCTGCGTGAAGCCCGGCAGCGGGATCATCGTCTGCTTGCCTTCGACGAAGTCGGCGGGGTTCATGCTCGGGTCGGGGCCCTGCCACGGCTGCACCCGGAATTCCAGGAACCGCGTGACCGTCGGGTCGGTTTGATTTCTACCGTCCTTTACCTCGGGCTCGTAGTTGCCGGCGAGAACTTCCGCGAGCGGAATCTCCTGGTGGGGACGCCTTCCGTTGTGATGCTCCAGCAGATTGACCATGTAGAGCTTCGTGCCGACGGGGAACTGACCGAAGTCGACGACGATGTCGTAACGCTCGGCGATTCCCTGTGTGGGCAGAGTGCCCTTGCGATTGGTCAGGCCACCGACCGTTTTGTTGCCGTCGAAATAGACCGCGTGCTCCATGATGTTGCCGTCGTTGGCGATCATGTAGAACGGCACCGCGTTGTAGGAGACCCCCGAGCTGGGCGGGCCCGCGAACTCGCCGCCCGCGCCTTGGACCTGCTCGACGACAGCGAGCTTGATGTAGCGCGAGACGGATCCGTTCAGAATGCGGAAACGGTAGCGACGAGCGCGCACGTCGAAGTGCGGCTTCCACAGCCAGTTCGTCACGAGCTGATCGCCCAGCATGCCGTCTGTGTTGAAGATGTTGAAGAACAGCTGGCCGTCCGAGTCCCACGCAATGCCCTTGATGAACAGGTTGACGTCGTAGTCGCGGTTCCCCCAGTCGAGCGCCGATCCACTCGGGAAGCGCAGGTTGACGCCGTCGTCGAGTGTTTCATGGCCACGATCGAGCGAGCTGTAGTAGTTCATCATCGCGGCGTTGCCCTTGTAGACATTGGTCGCCGTGAAGTCGAGCATGTGATCGTGGAACCAGTGCGTGCTCATGGTCTCACGCCAGTCGCCCGGTAGGTTCGTGATCCCCCCGTGGCCGTCGGGTGAACCCGCACGCGGATCGGTCGCGGTGGTATTGATGCTGTCGTGCCCAGCGATGATCATCGGCCAGTGGTAGTCGTAGAACTGCCCCGGGAAGAAGAACGCCTGCGTGTAGCCGTCGCTCTCTGCCGGGTTGTGGCCGTTGTGCTCGTGGGTCGTGATCGTGTGCGAACCAAAACCGTAGTTCGACGAAGGATCGATCGGCAAGCCGTTGTAGTGGCGCATCATGACCGATTCGCCATAGCGAGTCTGCAACAGCTTGGGCGGGAAGGTTCCATCGAACGTCCACAGCGAGCGCGGATCCTGGACGGGAAAGTTCGGATGGAATCGAACCTCCACTCCGGCTGTCGTTCCTTCCGAGCCAGGGTTCCCAGTCGTGTTGTGGTAGAGACCGCCGGCTGCGAATTCACCGTTTTGGTAGCGGTGGAATTGAAGATCGTCGCGAAACCCCGTGTTGTCGCGAGCTCCCGTCTGCACAGTGCTGAAGTAGACTTTCGGGAAGAATTCCTCGTAGCGCTGGTGGCCCCAGTGCTCACCCGGCGGGCGCCCCTCTGCGGGCGGCGAGTTCAGCTCGCGACCCAGGTACGCCTCGATCTCGGGCTTCCAGGGATTTTCGTCGCTGCCACCGTTGTCCGGGTCGTTTGCCATCCGGGTCGGGTACGGGTACGGGTACGAATGACTCGCAGTGGTGTACTGCTTCAGAAAATCATCGAGGTCCTCCCAGTCGGGGAAGCCCTCCGCGCTCGAGGGCGCCGGGAATGGCTCGAGTTCGACGACGTCGGCCTCGGCAGCCATGGGTGTGGGTCCGAATTCCTCGAAGCGCAGCATCTGCTGGGTGAAGGGCTGCGCACCGAACAGCGGACTGGGCGAAGAGCCGGTGGGGACGTCGAGCCCGCCCGAGTTCTCGTTGAGGTTGTCGAGGTTGATATAGGTGCCGGTAACCTCGAGGCCCGTGTTGAGCCCCGACCCCTCGAACGCGAATTGATTGGCGTGCTCTGGGTTGGGGGTGTTGGTCCAGCCGTTCGACATCTCATAGCCGGCCGCCGCCTGCTCTTCATCCGCCTGCGGCTGGGGGATCTCGTCGACGACACTCCCCGCGAAGGGCCCCATCAGCTGAACCATCTGGTTCAGCGTCATCGTCGCTTGGTCGAGGCAGCCGCCACTCTGGGCCGATGAGATCAATCCGATTGCGACCAGCGCTCCGGCTCGCGTCATCCGATGACTCAGGGAACCACGATTTCCTCCACGCGTGGGCCGATCTTGGGGCATGGCAATGAACTCCTGCAGCAGTTGCAATTTCAGTCGAGCTACCGAATGGTTCCAGAACGGCCTGACGGCTATTGGCTACGTGTTTCATTTGACACGATTCTGGTTCCAACCGCAACGGAATTTTCCAATTTTGGATTTTTTTCACTACATTTTAAGCCTCGCAACGTGGTGAATTCAGTATCGAGTTCGGCGTGATCGGCTGACTTTTGCCGATCGGTCGCATCTCTGCCGTTCCCCGAAAATCTGACAAAAATCCCGGTTGAAGGTCGCGATCGGATGCTTCTGCGTGGGTATCACGCAGTTCACGCCTGTGGAAACTGCACTGTGTCGGGTCAGCGAATCGCCTGCTCTGCATCGGCGAGCCATCACGCATCGCACGAGAGGCAACCGCCCGCACATGCGAACTCGAGCTTCAATCTACGCCCTACGCCTACACCTACACCTACACCTACACCGAGACCGAGACCGAGACCGAGACCGAGACCGAGACCGAGACCGAGACCGAGGCCGTACACCGATTTGATTCGCCAAGCGAATCAAATCGGTTTGTCTCACGAGCGCGGCACGTTGATCCGTATACCGAAATGTGCAGGTTTAGTAGACACCAACTTGAGACGGATCAGAATAAAGTCCGCCCGCAATGGCTGTATCGTGAATTCTCGAGCCTTCTCCGACGGTGCGGTGCTGTCGCACCGCTTACCGGGCCGGCTTTTCCATCACCTTGCGACCGCCGAGCCATGTTTCGATCTTGTCCAACGCGTCTGGGTCGATCGCCAGTGGCTTCTGGTCGACCACCGTGAAAGTCCGCGAGTTTTCCCAACTCAATGCTGCCAATCCAATCATCCCCAAACCGCTGGCATGCTGCATCGAGCGCGATCCCGCGCAGGGCTTGCTCGCTCGATATCGCCTGTTCGGGTGCGATCTTGTCTGTCCACACCGTGCATACGATCGTCCATCGGGGAATCTATTGGGTCATCAAGCCCGAACGCGCGAAAAGCAACACTACCGGATGGTGCGTTGCTGCGACCAGTCGCGAACCGGGTGCGGGCCTGTGTAGACACGGCTCGCCGCAGCCAGGAAGAAGCCTGCGTCAGTGAAGGGGTGGCTTCGTCATGAGCCGACGCGTGCTCAACGACTCGAGCGCCTACCCGAGCAGGCCGACCTTCGCTCCGGTTTCGACCGCCGCCAGGTAGCCGAAATCGACGAAGAGATTCTGACCCGAAACAAATCGGCAGGCGTCGCTTCCCAGTGCGATCAGCGGCTCCGCCATTTCCGCGGCTGTGGCGTTCCGGCCGACCGGTGCCACGAAGTGCTCGTCGATGAATTCCTTGCTCACCTGTGCGTGAAAATCGGGCAGCATCGGTGTGTCGGTGGGCGCGGGGCTGATGCAGTTGGCGCGAACCTCGCGCTCGAGGCCGCGGACTGCGAGCAACTTGGTGTAATAGATGATGCATTGCTTGGAGAACAAGTAGCCGTTCGCGATTTCCGGGTTGGCTTCGCACCAGGCTCGGGATTCGGCGAAGTCCTCGATGCCGGTGAGCGCCTTGACGTTGTCGAGGTTCTTGGACCAACCCATTCCCGCCACTGACGTGATGCTGGTGATCGACCCCTGGTTGGCGATCCGAGCGAACAGCGACTCCGTGAGATGTCGCAGGCCGACGAAGTTCACCAGCATCGTGTCCAGCGCGGAAAAACGCGGAGGCCCCGGAACGCCGGCGCAATTGAACAGCGCGTCGAGGCGGCCGGGCAGTTTTCCGACGGCGGCATCGATGGAGCGCTCGTCGGACAGGTTGACTTCGATGCACTGCTTGACCGGTGCCGACACGGCAGCGATGTCGAGCGCGTGGACTTCTGCGCCGAGTTCCACCAGCGTCGCGGCGGCGGCGGCGCCCATGCCGGTGGCGGCACCCGTAATCGCGACACATTTGCCCTGAAATCCGAGGATGTCCTTCATGACTTCTCCAATTCTCTACTTCTGGTCTCTACATCGAGTCCCAACATCTGGTCCCTGCATCGAGATCCAGGTTTGGATCTAGCTCCCGCCCGCTCTTTGCGGGCAGTGCGTGGGGACGAGTGCCGCGCGGTGCCCGCGATGATACGCCCATCCCGAGTGGTCCCCAATCGTTTTCGACAATTGGATCTGTCATGACTCGAGGTGGTGAGCCAGCATGCGCTGGTGCGCCCGCATGAAAAACGGCCCCCGGCCGCGCGAACCTGTGAGTGCCCCGGGGAAGTCGTTCGAATTTCGAAGGAGCTGCCGTGAAGCTGTATTCTGGACCGCTCAGCCTGTTCACCGCGAAAGTCCGTGTGGCACTGGCTGAAAAAGGCCTCGACTACGAAAGAATCGAGGTGGGATGGAGCCTCGCGAGTCGCTACGAGCCCCGCCATCCCGATGTCGTCGCGCTGAATCCGAAGCAGCAGGTTCCGGTCCTCGTCGATGGTGACACCGTTGTCTACGACTCGACGGTCATACTCGAATACCTCGAAGACCGCTGGCCCGAGACCCCACTGTATCCACCCACCGCGGCCGAGCGCGCGGCATGCCGACAACTCGAGGCCGAGGCAGACGAGACCGTGTTCCCATGGGTCTGGGCCCTGATCGAGGAGGGGCTGTATCCGCCCGGGCAGACCGCACGCGATGAACGGCGGCTGTCGGACGCGAAGGCCAACCTCGCGCGGTACTACGAGAAGTTGGACAAGCGGCTCGCCGATCGCGATTACCTGTGTGGCGATTTTTCGGTCGCCGATATCGGGATGTTCATCATCGCGAATTCGGCTGTGTTGCTCGGAACTCCGGTGAGTGACGGGTTGACTCATCTGAACGCGTGGTTCGCGCGGATGACCGGGCGTCCGGCAGTTGGCAGCGAACTGGCGGCGATGCAGCAGTACCTCGCCAAGGCGCTCAGCGCCTAGACGCCTGACCCCAAATGGGTTCGGCGTTCGCGGCGCTCGGGGATGGTTGATTTTCTGCTATTTTGGCCGGCCAGATCGCAGATCCAATCACTCTCTGGAGGTCTCCCCCATGGCTCGCGAAGCCGTCATCGTCGATAGCGTTCGTACCGGACTCACCAAAGCCCACAAGGGCTCTTTCAACAACACCGAGCCCGTCGACTACACGGCGCATGTGTTGCGCGAAGTGGTAGCGCGGCAAAAGGGACTCGACGCGGCTGAGGTCGAGGACGTAATCCTGGGTGTGGGTATGCCCGAGGGTTGCCAGGGTATGAACATGGGGCGCATCGCGGCCATGGCTGCGGGCTTCCCGAAGAGTGTTGCGGCGACGACGGTCAATCGGTTCTGCTCATCGGGCTCGCAGGCCATCATGATGGCCGCGCATTCGATCCTGACCGAGGGCGCGGAAGTCGCGATCGGAGCGGGCGTCGAGACCATCACGATGATGCAGGACGGCACCCAGAACACCCACCGGCTCGCGAATCAGACAGCGGCCAAGCGATTTCCCGGCCTGTATTTCCCGATGGGCGTCACCGCCGAGGTCGTCGCCGAGCGATACAAAATTTCGCGCGAAGACCAGGATGCGATCTCGCTGCTCAGCCAGCAGCGTTATGCGGCAGCCGTTGAGTCCGGACGGGTTGCCGAAGATATCGTCCCGATGAAGGTGACCCGGAAAGTCATGAACAAGGGCGAGGAGCCCTACGATGAGGACTTCACCGTCGATGCCGATGAGTGTAACCGGCCTGGCACCACCCTCGAAGCGCTCGCATCGCTGAAGCCCGTATTCAAGACGGCAGAAGAGGGCGGTACCGTCACCGCGGGCAATGCGTCACAGCTGTCCGACGGTGCATCGGCGACGCTGTTGATGAGTTCCGACAAGGCGAAAGCGCTCGGCATCGAGCCGCTCGGCATCTACCGCGGAACCGCCGTTGCGGGTTGTGGCCCGGAGGAGATGGGTATCGGTCCGGTATTCGCCGTGCCGAAGTTGCTCCAGCGTCACGGGTTGACGATGGACGATATCGACATCGTCGAGCTGAACGAGGCGTTCGCATCGCAATTGCTCTACTGCAAGCGTGAACTCGGAATTCCGGACGAGAAGCTGAACCCGATGGGCGGGTCGATCTCGATCGGGCACCCGTTTGGAATGACGGGTTCGCGGTTGACTGGCCAACTGCTGCGCGAATTGAAGCGGCAGAACAAGCGATACGGGATCGTGACGATGTGCATCGGAGGGGGGCAAGGCCTCGCGTCGCTGTTCGAGGTCGTCTGAAATGGTGTGTCTGAAATCGTGTGGAAGAAGAAGAGGTCTGGTCCCAGATGACCACGAGTGACGGGATAGCTGATTCGAAAACGACGCACCGAACATTCGTGAGCTACATCGACCGAACCCGCGAGTTCTATGCGGCCCAGGGCTACGACACGCCGTACCGCTGGGCGCGAAACTCGGAGGTACCGTTTGCGAAATTGACCAAGCCACTATCTGCGTGCCGCGTGACGCTCGTGACGACCGCCAGTCAATCGACTACGGCGCGCGCAAACGACGGCGTGCTGCGCGGTGCGAAGGAAGTCTGGTCTGGATCGACTGCCGAGCCGCCGGAGCGTCTATACACCGACGACCTGGCCTGGGACAAGCAAGCCACACACACCGATGATGTCGAGTCGTTTCTTCCGATCGAACGCCTGCGCGCGCATGTGGCTGCGGGTCGGGTCGGTGGCCTCACGGCTCGCTTTCACGGTGTGCCGACCGACTACAGCCAGCGGCGCACGATCGAAGTAGACGCACCTGAAATTCTGAGGCGCTGCCGAGAGGATGAAGCGGACGTCGCGCTGCTCGTCCCGCTCTGACCGGTGTGTCACCAGACCGTGAGTCTGGTCGCACGACACCTCGAGCAGAACGGGATCCCGACTGTCGTGATCGGTTCTGCGCGGGACATCGTCGAAGAATGCGGCGTCGCCCGGTTCTTGTTCAGCGACTTTCCACTCGGAAACCCGTGCGGGAGGCCGTACGACGTCCCGATGCAAAGCGAAATCACCGGCTGCGCGCTCGACTTGCTGCAGGCTGCAACGATGGCGCGGACGTCCGTGCAAACCGCGTACGTGTGGGACGAGGACGCGTCTTGGAAGGACCGCTACGCGCGCGTCGACCCGGTCAGCGCAGCGAAACTGACGGCCGCCGGGGACGCGCGCCGCGCGCGCCAACGCGACGCGAAACAGCAGGGGCGGGCTCGCACGAGCTGACTCTCTCAGAAGCTGCATCCGGTGTGGCATCGTGAGCCGAGGCAATCCGAGTGGAAGTCGATCGGCAGCTAGATCGAGCGCTGAGCTCGAGCTTCCACGTCGTGCGAAATCGCTGTCAGTATCTCGCAGCCGGTGTTGGTGACCCACAGTGTGTGCTCGAATTGTGCGCTGAGGCTGCCGTCTTCGGTTTCGATCGTCCAGCCGTCTGGCAGGAACACGATCTCGGGGCCGCCCAGATTGATCATGGGCTCGATGGTGAAGACCATTCCCGCACGCAATCGGGCCCCCGTGCCGGCGAGTCCGTAGTGGGGGATGTGTGGCTCCATGTGCATCTGGCGGCCGATCCCGTGCCCGCCGACGCCGCGAACGACCGAGCAACCCTCGGCGTGCGCGAGTTCGGAAATCGCGGCACCGATATCCCCGATTCTCGATCCGTCGCGCACGGTCGAGATGCCGACGGCCAGGCAGCGACGCGCCACGTCGACGACGTGCTTCGCTTCGCTCGACACTTCCCCGATGAGAAACGTCGCGGATGTGTCGCCGTGGAAGCCGGAGATTTCGGTCGTGACGTCGACGTTGATGATGTCGCCGGCGGCGAGCTTTGTATGTGGGCTGGGAATGCCGTGACATACGACTGAATTGGGGCTCGTGCACACGGCCGCGGGAAATCCGTCGTAGCCCAATTGGCTGGGGATGCCACCACGAGCCTGGGTATCGCGCCTGACCAACGCATCGATATCGGATGTGCTCATACCGGCCTTCAACTGCTCACCGACGCATCGAAGCGTCATTGCGGCAGTTCGGCCCGCGTGGCGCAGCGCGCCGGCGTGTCGGGATCCGTAGAGTTCGATGGGCATCGCCTTGGGTTCACGCGTCCGTGCCCGCTATCGCGAGCGCGTAATCTCGTCGGCCAGGGCGTTCAGATCCGCGTCGCGCGGGGCCCATTCCAAGGCTCGCGTCAATCGGGCCTCCGCCAGATCCGGAAACCCCGCAGCCGCTTGTGCGCGAACGAGTCGGCCGATGGCTTCGACGCTGCCTTCGTCGACACCCGCCAGCAATTTTTCCGCTTGTGCGCTCCGTCCCTGTTCGTAATACAACGCCGCGAGACGCAAGGCGGCATCGGCGCTGGGAGCAGTCGACTCGAGAACCAGGCGGTATTCAGCGATGGCTGCTTCGGGCCGACCCTCTGCTTCGGCAAGGCGGCCGAGGGCTACCCGTGAAGAGGCATCGCTCCCGTCGACGCGAGCGGCCTCCCGATAGGCGCGCGCAGCCTCGGGTTGCCTACCGAGCCACTCGAGTGCGCGGCCCAGCGCAAGGTAGCCGGCGGCGTCATCGGGTTGTGAGTCGATCATGATTCGCGCGTTGCGCTCGGCTTCCGCGCCGTCACCGAGTTCCAGCGCGATTTCAGAGCGGGCTAGTGCCACCCAACCGCCGGCCTCTGGCTCGCTGGCCAGGATTTCTCTTGCGCGTTCGGGGTGACCCTGCGCGAGCTCATTGCGGGCTTCGAGTAGGCGCACGAATCCACCGATCGCGTCCTTTGGATCCTGGCCTCCGACCCATCCGATCGGTTTCGGGGCATTCCCCAGGTTACCGACCACGTACCCGAGGCTCTCGAGCAACGCGGTCTGTTCCGACGAAGTGATTTCTTCTGGTTCAATCGGTCTTGCGTCGCTCAGCAGTCCCGCGAGTACCTGGTCCATCTCATTTACGGTCTCTGCGCTCGTGGACGAGATGTCTTCGAGTTCGTCCGGGTCGGCGGCCAAGTCGTACAACTCGGGTCGGACGGTACGCAGGTATTTGTAGCGATCGGTGCGCAAGCCGAGTACCGGGCTCCACCCATACCCGCGATAGGTTTCGAGTGTTTCGACGTAGGCCACAAGCGGGTCGCGCCGCTCTCCGCGAATCCACGGCATCAGGCTCACGCCGGCGCTTTCCGGAAGTGCTGGGAGGCCGGCGTGCTCGAGGATCGTCGGGGCGATATCGATCAGCCGGACCGGTGATTCGACCACCCGACCGGCTGGAAGCCCGGCTCCGCGCATCAGCAACGGAACCTTCTGCGTCGCGTCGTACACGGTGAGCGAATGGGTGACCTCGCCGTGCTCTGCGAGGCTCTCGCCGTGATCGCTGGTGACTACAACCAGCGTCTCGTCATCGGCGTAGCGATTGTCGACGACCCGGAGAAGTCGACCGAGTTCTGTGTCGGCGAAATAGATCTCGCCCGCGTAGAGCGGTGGGAACATTACGCGCGCCATTTCGAGAACACCGGTGCGATCCGGGTGCTCGAGTTTCGGCTGCTTTTTCGGTCGGAACCCGCGTGGCGGATCGTAGTTACCGTGCGGATCGTAGAAATGGACCCACAGGAAGAAGCTGTCGGGCGCCGTGTCGAGCCACGCGACCACGGCGTCGACCATCTGGGTGGCCGTTCTCTCGGCGTACGACCCGGTCTTCCCACGGATGTTGCGTCGGTAGCCCATCTGGTCGTCGTAGTGGTCGAATCCGCGAGCGAGGCCGTAGCGGTGATCGAGGACCACGGCTGCGACGAAACCGGCCGTCGTGTAGTTGGCGTGCTGGAATTGCTCGGCCAGCGTGGGGATCGAATCCGGTAGCCGAAATTTCCCGTTCGCGTGAACGCCGTGCGCTGGTGGATCCAGCGCGGTCATCAGCGACGCGTGTGAGGGCATCGTGAGAGGTGCGGGCGATATCGCGGTCGCGAAACGGACTCCCTCGCGCGCAATCCGGTCGAGCGTCGGCGTTTTGACATGCGCAGCCCCATAACTGCCGACATAATCGGCCCGAAGTGTATCGATCGTCACCAATAGGATGCGTTTCGGGGATCTCAGGGCCACGATGGGGACGACGGGGGCAGGCGAATTGGCCTCGGGAGTTACGGAAGCGGGCGCTCGAGAGCCCGCGCACGCTGTCAGCCAGAGCGCACACCCGACCCCTGCGATTGCCCATCGCAAACGCTCGTGCGTGTAGAACCCACAGCGCCGCCGAATTCGCATCACGTACGACAGCCCGGTTCCACGACAGCCCTGCGAGATCGACTCAGACGTCTGCTGCAATCCAGCTTCCGTGGAACCCGAACGGCACGCGCGCCGGAATCTGGACCCGCGCCGCTGGCGGCTGGTCGAAATTCGCCGCGTCGATGATCACCAGGTCCATGAACCAGTGAACCGGTTCGATCCATTGCGAAAGAACAACCCGTTGAGTTCAGGCGGGATCGCGCCGCTGACTTCGAGATCGAATTCGGTCAACTCTTCGAAAACGGGTGCGAAATTTCCGTTGAGGTGAAACGGGAGGGACGGTGTGGCCTGGCGCATGCTGGCACTCCTGCGGGGCGATCGACGACTTCCGACGGCTTTCGACGGCTTCTGACGGCTTCTGACGACTTCGATTCGACCTCGGTCCGGGGAAGATAGATCAATTCAATCACCGAATCGCGAATCAAGGAAGAATTCATACGCGTCGCGTTCGACTCCGCACGAGCGGGAAGCGTTCCCGGTTGGGGCGTGTTAGACCACCGATCCACTGCCTTCCTATGCTGGACTTGCGCCGCCCCCCCCGAGGAGCCCTCATGACGAACCCCTATCTCGAAGCAGCGCGCGGACTGCGCGCTCGGATCGATGCCAATGCAGTCAAAGCCGGAAACGAGTTTGTTCCGCTCGATACGATCGAAGCGATGCAATCCGAGGGGCTATTCGGCGTGATGACCCCGAATGCCGTGGGCGGTGCGGAACTCCCGATCGCAGATGTGCTCGATGTGTTTACCGAGTTGGCTCGCGCGGATGGTTCGGCTGGCTGGTGTCTGATGGCGGCTGCGTCGGACGTGGCTTACTTCGGTTCATACTGCCCAGATTCGTTTGTCGACCGCTTGTTCGCAGATGGGATCCCGCTGTGTGCGGGTCAGTTTGCGCCCAACGGCAGCGCCGTTCGCGACGGAAACGGCTATCGAATTACCGGCAACTATTCATTCGGCAGCGGGATCCACTACGCGAACTGGGTGGGTTCGGGGTTCATCGTGCCGCCGGAAGAGGGCTCTGACGCGCCGGCCCAGTACCTTTTCGCGCTCGTTCCGAAAGAGCATGTGGAGCTGCGCGGAAACTGGAACGTGCTCGGTCTGCAGAGCACTGCCAGCCTCGACTACAAGATGGACGCTGTGTTTGCGCCGAAGGACGCAACGTTCTTGTTTGCGGCACCGACGCGCTACCGCGGCGGGCCGATCTACGAATTGGGCGTCATTTCGCTGACCGCGATCGGACACGCTGGTTTCGCGATGGGTGTCACCCGGCGCGCGCTCGACGAGCTCTGTTCGATTGCAACAACGAAGGTGCGGATGGGGGCGGCAGACTTTCTGAAGGACAACGAACGCTTCCTACACGCACTCGCAGTGTTGGAGAGTCGTTTCCGCGCCGCGTGCGCGTGGGTCTACGAAGCGTTCGACGAACTCGAACGGGTCGCGATCGACACGGAAAAATTCGATGCGAAAACCAGCGTGCAGGTACGACAGGCGACGGTCTTCGTCACGCAGGAGGGCGCTGACATCTGTCGCGAAGCCTATCTCCTGGCAGGAACGACCGCGTTGCGCGATGGCGCGCTGCAGCGCTGTTTCCGCGACATTCACGCCGGCAGCCAACACTTCTTCGCCAGCCCGGCGTCGACGCTCGAATTCGGTCGCGGTCTGATGGCCGAGGCCGCCGATGCTGCAATCGATCGCTGAACGGCGATAGCGTTCGTCAGTCGGTCATCCACTCCACGGGCACGCACGCATACTGGCCAACAAAACTGGCGACGCTCTCGAGCAGCGTGGGTTCGTGCAGCGCGCGTGACACCACATAGGTGTGGATGGCTTCGGCTCCGTCTGCATCGAGTACGTCCGCGAAACTCGCCATGCCCTGGTTCGCGCGGGTTCCGCCGAGCACGATCGCGTTCCAATCCCGGTGGACCTGCGCGTCGACGGTCTTGAGGTCCGGGATGAGCGTCGAGTTTCGCGTCGCCATGCCGTGGCAGTGCGCGCAATGGCGACTGTACAACTCTCGCCCGTGCTCGATCCTCGGCGGCGAGAGCTCCATCCTGGGCGCTTGGACGACCCGTTCGGCTTTTTTGCGTACGGCGGGCATCGGTGCCTTGCCGCCCAGTTTCCAGGCGAGGATGCGGCCGTCGTTTACGTAATCGACCTTCTGCCGGTGGATCCCGTCGCCGCCCCCGACACCCGCGAGCACTGCCACGTACTGCTCGCCATCGATCGCATAGCTGATCGGTGCCGCGATGATTCCGATTCCGACGCGGGATTCCCAGAGTTGGGTGCCATCACGGGCGTCGTACGCGCGGAAAAAGCCGGTGCCGTCGCCCTGGAACAGCAGATCGCCCGCGGTTGCGAGCAGCCCGCCCGGAACCTCAGTATCGCGATCGACTCGCCATGCGGCCTGCTTGCGAACCGGGTCCCACGCCGTGATGTCGGTCGGGGAGCACACCCGGCCGGCGTCGATGAAGCCCTCGACGCCCCTCGTCACCTCCGCCCAATCCTCGCCGGTATTGAACGTGTGCGGCTTCATTTCGAAATCTGGATCCGGGGTGTAGGGAAAGGCGAACCGGCGAGTGGGGATGTAGACCCATCCGGTGCGCGGGCTGAATGCCATTGGATGCCAGTTGTGGCCGCCAGCCGGGTCTGGCGCAACGATCGCTCTGCGCTTCGACCAGCTGGCTTCGGGACGCTCGATAGGCCGGCCCGTCGTGAGATCCACGTGAGTCGCCCAACTGATGTAGGTGTACTGATCGGCCGAGAGCAGCTCACCGGTTGCGCGATCGAGTACGTAGAAGAACCCGTTCTTGGGCGCTTGCATCAGGACTTTGCGCACGCGGCCGCCGATCTCGAGATCAGCGAGGATCATATGCTGCACGGCTGTGTAGTCCCAGTGTTCACCGGGTGTTGTCTGATAGTGCCAGACCAATTCGCCGGTTTCCGGACGTACGGCCAGAATCGAAGCCAGAAACAGGTTGTCGCCGCCGCCCGGGCTGCGAACTTCTCGGTTATACACCGAGCTGTTTCCTACGCCGACGTACAACAGGTCGAGTCCCGGATCGTACGCCATCGAATCCCAGACGGTTCCGCCGAGCCCCGACTCCCACATCGAATCGCTCGACCAGGTGGCCGCGGCCTGCTCGACTTCCGGGTGTTCGAAGGGACCGTCGTGGTTCGCCGGGACCGTGAAGAAGCGCCAGAGCAATTCGCCGGTCGCAGCGTCGTAAGCGCTGAAATAGCCGCGGACTCCGTACTCCGCGCCACCGTTTCCGATGATTACGCGGCCCTTCACGATGCGCGGCGCGCCGGTGATCGTGTAGGCCTGCTTGGGGTCGACCGTCAGAACGTCCCAAACGGTCTTTCCGGTGGCCGCATCGAGGGCGACCAACCGACCGTCGATCGTCCCGAAATAGACGCGTCCCTTCCAGACTGCGACACCCCGATTCACCACATCGCAGCACGCATCGCGACCCTTGGCTTTCGGGACCTCGGGATCGAAGTTCCACAGCTCGCGGCCGGTCTTCGCGTCGAGTGCATACACGACGCTCCAGCTGCCCGTTGCGTACATCACGCCATCGACGACGATCGGCGTGGCTTCCAGACCGCGGCGTGTCCCGGTCATGTACGACCAGGCGAGACCGAGTTGGGAGACGCTCTCGGTGTCGACCGCAGTGAGCGGACTGAAGCGTTGTTCGTCGTAGGTGCGGCCGTGGGCGAGCCAGCTACCCGGCTCGGAATCGGCGGCGATGATGCGTGCGGCGTCGACGTTGCCGGCTGTACCTTCGCTAGCCGGCTCGGCCGCGGCCGCGGCTGAAAACCCTGCGCAGAGCAATGCGCTGGCAGCGACTTGCATCGACGCGCGCTCGAACGCCCCATATCGTCTGGCAAACATCATCGCCCCCATCGCGATCGAGCCGGGGGGATACCGCATTTCCGAACAGGAAGCCGGCGCGGCCGATGGTCAATCGGCACGGTCGATGGTTTTTCGGCTCGAAAACGGCATCCTGATGCGAAATGCAAGCCGGCATCTATTCGAACAGCGAATGACCGTCGATATAGCCGAGTTCCACCAGTTCGGTGCGCGGCGCGACGCGACTCAATTCGTCGCGAATCGGCTTGATCTCGGTCGGTACCGAAAAGCCCGGTAGCCAATCGTCGTGATGACCCAGAATGATCTTTCGCGTTCGCACCAGGTCTGCTTCGCGTCCGACGAATTGTGCGAGAGAGCCTTGAATCGGTTGGCCATCGATGTTGCCGCGGCCGGCGGCGGCCAGGATTGCCACGTCGGGTCGCAGGTCGCGCAAGATGCCGCTCCAGTGGCCGGATGTGTCCTGATACAACAACGAGCCTTCGGGGGTCTCGAATTGGAACACGAGCGCGCCACCATCGCCACGGGCTCCCTGCCCGCTGTCGCGCAGGTGACCGAGCGTGTCAGGGCTGAGTGCCGAAATCCATCGCGCAACATCGGCCATTCGACCCCGCTGTTCCTGGTAGGTGACGCCGAGGTCGCCGATGCACACGTCCCCAGATTGGCTCGCGCCGGTCATCGACCACACACACGAGTGCTGGCTCGGAAAGACCGTGACGCTGACATCGTCTGATAACCGGACGCATTCCCCGCCGGCGACCGGCAACAGCTGTTCTTCGGGTACGCCTTCTGCCTCCATGATTCGGATCGTTTCGTAGGAGCCGATGATCGTCGCACCAGTGCGCTTGGCGATCCGCTCGGCGCCCCAGAGGTGGTCGAAGTGGGAATGCCCCACGACGATCCAGTCGCATGCGTCGATGTCCTCTGCGGTCAGACCCGTACCCGCGGCGCCTGGAATTCGGTCGATGTAGGCGTCGAGGAACACCGTGATGCCCGCGACCCGCAACCGAAATGTCGCACAACCGTACCAGTCGAGTGTCGCCATCCGATCGCTCTCGCATCTGTTGTGTTGCTGTGGTGTGGCTCAGTTCAGTCGCAATAGCCAGTAGCTGAGCCAGCCGCTCTTGGCTCGAACGATGTTAGCCGAAGACCTGACCCGTGTGATCGATGCCGAAACGATTCTGGCAGTAGAAGTGGTTTGGTGCGAGCATCGGGCGACAGACTGACCCGCTGGGCGGAGCAACGGGTTGCGCAGGAGGGTGTCGACAAAGATGAATAAAGATGAATAGCGTCGAACCCGCGGACGCGAGCTGCCGCCAGATCGAAGCCGAGTTCCAACAGCGAATCGATGCTGGAGCGCGGATTCGGCCCGCCGGTAGCGCCAAGTCGGATCCGTCGAGTCTGCTGGCGCTCGGCTACACACCAAAGTACAAGATCGAACTCTTCGACACGGTCTTCTATTTGAGCAACGTTCGGCAGAACCCGGACATCCGCTTCTTCGTCGCGTTCGTGTTGCCTCCGGAACAGCCTCTGGGAGGGGGGCCAGGAGCGAAGCGGAAGCGGGTTCGATCCATCTATCCACGGATTTTGTACAAGGACGTCTCGTTGGTGTGGCGCTCTGCTTCGCACTTCGTACGTTCGGAAAACGAGAACTGGGTCGGCAAGGGCGCGGTCAAGACTTTTATCGACGAAAACGGCGAACAGGCGATCAGTTCGGCCGAAGAGACGACCGATCTGCCGCTGGAGATGCAAACGGCGCTCGAAACGCTGGTCCGCAAGGTGCGTCGTCCCCGGCGCGACAACGCCGCGATCGAACTCGTACTGCGCTGCGGCCCCGACGATCGCATCGAACCGTATCGAGATTTCACCGAGCCCCGCCGCATTGCGGCCGAGAACCCGCGCAACTTGATCAATCGGGGTCGACCCGTTGCGAGATTCACCCGCGAGGGCGACCCCCGATCGCTGCGATTCGTGGCCGGCTTCGAGCCCGATTTTGCATTGGGAGCCATCGAGGTCAGCGGGTTGACGAGTCGGTTGTACGGTGGTGCGGTCGAGCGTTACCGATTGTTGTCGCGGAACCGAAAAATTCAGTTCATGTTCATGGCAGGACCGAAGATGGTCTGGATCATTCCGCCCCAAGCCACTACGACCGCGCTCACGAGCTTCGGTGTCAGGCCCATCGACGTGATCGCGGACGAGGACCTGTCGATCCCGGGTTACGAGTATCACTTTCTCGACGATTCGAGTGACCCGCCAGTCTGGGTGAGCCAGATCCCACCCGGCTTCGTGGGTCCGGTGAGCGAACTCGATGATTCGCGGTGTAGCGCTGCAGCGTGGATCGACCAGATGCCGGTTGTGCGCGAATTTCGCCAGAAAGTGCTGGGTCGGCGCGTACGCGGGTCGGCCCGCCGCTAGCGCAGCGTCTATGTCACCGGACTGGCTTCGGCGGAGAACCGCCCGCTATGGAGCACCTCCGCAAGCCGCTGAGGCTTGGCCGGGCTGGGGCGGCGCGATATCACCAGGCTTTTACAATTCTCGCCTTCCGGGCGGCCGAATCCTCTCTAGAATGCGCGCGTCCGTCCCCCACTCAGATGAGAGAACCGACGTACGCTGATGCTGATCAGCGCGGCATGAGGAATCTTGACTTGGAAGCTGTTCAGGCACCTATCAGCATCGGGAGCATCGGGAGCATCAGGAGCATCGACGCACGCGTTCGCGTCGCCGCACGGTCCGATCGCCGCGGAACCATCTTGAAATACAAGGCCGATCGTGTTCCGATCGCCTACGTGGTGCTGGTCTTCATCTCTCGCGTGGCCATCTGGGCGTTGGCGACACCGCTGACTTGTGCGATCGGCGTCATTCCGCTCGCGGTGCTCGGCATGTTCATCGCCCCGATCAATCATCACCACCAGCACCTCAACGCGTTCCGTGCCCCGTGGATGAATCGGATCTATGACCTGGTACTCGCGTTGCAGGCCGGTATCGGTCCCTATGGTTGGGTACTCCATCACAACCTCGGGCATCACCTCAATTACTTGAACCAGCCGCCGCATGAGAAATCCGACGAATCCCATTGGACTCGCGCAGACGGGACGCAGATGGGGCGGTTCGAGTACACCATCCACCTGTTGCTACACCACCAGATCGATATCATTCGCGTGGGACTACGACATCGCAGATACCTTCGTTACTTCTTGTTGATGAAGCTTCCGCTTTGGGGCCTGCTCGGCATCGGGCTCTGGCTTCGACCCATCGAGACTGTGCTCGTGTTTCTGTTGCCGGCTTCGATCACGCTCTTTCATACCATCTGGGCCACCTACGAGCACCACGCTGGCTGTCAGCCAAGCAATCACCACGATGCCAGCCGCAATCGAGTCAATCCGCTCTACAATGCGCTGACGGGAAATCTCGGTTACCACACCGCGCACCACAAACGCCCCGGTGTGCACTGGTCGCTGTTGCCCGCACTGCACGAAGAAATTCGGGACCTGATCCCCGAGGAACAGATTTTCAAGACTTTCTGGTAGCTCCCGCAATTCCGCGTTCGCGGGCCCCTGCCAGTGCTCCGGCCGCCGGGTCGGGCTTGGGAGGAGCGGCATTTGATCAGAACCGCCGTCGTTCCCCGAACTGCGTGGCTGAGCGTGTTGCTGCTGCTTGCGACCGCCTCGTGCGCAGGCTTCGGAGTGCCGGGGCCGACCGCGTGTACCCCCCGCTTTCCCTACCAGGACGGCTGGCTCGGCGGTGACGCCGCCTACTCGATTCCGATCGGACCTGGACAGAGCATCTGGTTATTCGGCGACACGTTCGTAGGCGCGCCCGATCAGCGGACGCGAAAGAACAGCCAATTCATTCACAACTCGATCGGAATCTCGCGCTGCGCCTCCGGTGGCGGCTGGCAGATCGAGTACGCGTGGGGCCAGGCTGATGGGTCCGCTCGCGACTTCATCGATTCCGGCGAAGACGGCAGCTATTTTTGGTTGTTCGACGGTTTCGTATTCGCAGATCGGCTGTACGTCGGACTGCTGGGCGTCGAAAAAAGCCAGCCGCGTGGTCCGTTGCAGCTGCCGTTTCGTTACACGGGAATGAAGCTCGCACGCATCGAGAACTACCGAGCGGAACCGGAAAGCTGGAGTATCGAGATCTTGCCGCTATCCGACAACCGGGTCGCGTTTCCGGGTGCGATGGTAGTTTATGCAGAGCACGTCTATCTGTTTGCGTTTCTGGATCGGGATGCGGTCCACCATCCACGCATGCTCGGTCGATTTCCATTGACGGCGTTGTCGGCGAATGATGCGAGTGGCCAGCTCGAGTATCTCGCGCGCGATGAGACCTGGCGACGAGGCTTCGATCCAGACGACGCGTTGATCGTGATGGATGACAACGCGTCCGAAATGTCGGTTCGATATCACGATGAGCTGGGCGCTTGGCTCGCCGTCTATGGCTACCCGGACCTGACGGATCGCTTCCCGGAGGTGCCACCGTCGGATCTCATCTTCGTCCGAACAGCGCAGCGTCTCGAAGGGCCGTGGTCGGAACCAAAGGCGATTTTTCGAATCCCCGAGTTGAACAGAAGCTTCGCATCGGGGAACGATCCCAATACGTTTTGCTATGCGGCCAAGGAACATCCGCAGTACGCCGGCGCGGGGCGGCTGCTATTGACCTATGTCTGCAATCTCTTTACGCCAGCCGGGCAAGACGAGTGGGAGGTGCTCGCGCGACTCGCGATGCAGATGCATCTGTACCGGCCGCGCGTAGTCTCACTTCCGCTTGCGCAACTGGGATTGCAGCCGCCCGAGCGGTTTCCTATGGCGCGATAACGCCGTGGGGATTCGCTTCGCCGTCCTGCTGACCGCCTGCGCTGCCGCGCTGGGTCTGGCATCCAGTGGGGCGGCCCACGACAGCGGATACGCCTTCTTGCGACTGCAGGTGGAAGGTGGGCAGATTCAGGGAGAGTTGGAAATCAGCTCGCGTGACGCGCGGTTTCTGCTCGGCGTCCCGTTGGAGTTCTCGAACGAGGTTGGCTGGTCGGAGATCCTCGCGCAGCAGTCGAAGCTGATCGGGTATGCGGCGCAGGGACTGTCGATTCAAAACAGCTCGGGTGAGTGCCCCCTGAAGCTGGCGACGCCGCCGTTGCTGCGGCTCGTCGAGCGGGATTACGCGTTGATGAGCTTCACCGCCGCCTGCCCCTCGGCGGGCGAATCGGTTTCGGTGCAGTATGACATTCTCTTCGAGCACGACCCCAGCCACCGCGCGCTGTTAGCGCTTTCCGAACCAGGTCGGACGCAGACGGCCGTCTTCTTGGATGACCAGCGGCACTTCGAGCTGCCCGTCCGAGGTGTCACGAAAGCGCATCACTTCGTCGGCTATCTGCGCGAAGGAATGACGCACATCGCGACCGGCTACGATCACTTGCTGTTCCTGCTGGTGCTGCTGCTACCCGCCACCGCTGTGTGGCGCGATGGCGGCTGGGTGGCGCGAAAGGACTCACGCGCGGTCGTCATCGAGATCGCGAAGGTGGTCTCAGCCTTCACGCTCGCCCACTCACTGACGCTGGGGCTCGCCGCATTTGGTTGGATCTCGCTGCCGCCACGTTGGGTCGAGGTAGCCATCGCCGCCTCGGTTCTGGTCGCCGCGTTCAACAACCTGCAGCCGTTCGTCCGAGGAACGCCCTGGACGCTGGCGCTCGGCTTCGGGCTGATACACGGCCTCGGCTTTGCGACCCTGCTCGGGATCCTGAGCCTGCCGTTCGGCGCGAAGGGGATCGCGCTGCTGGCCTTCAACCTGGGTGTGGAACTCGGTCAGCTCGCGATCGTCGCAGGCTGTTTGCCCGTGCTGTTGTGGCTTCGCCACAGCAAGTACTACCGGCGAGCCCTCATCGAGTTGCCTTCGCTGCTGATCGCCTGGATCGCCGCGCTATGGGTGGTCGAGCGAACGACTGGTTACCGGCTATTTTCGCTCGACTAGAGCCCATCTCACGAACCCCACCGTTCGGGGGGGCCGGGAAGATTCCCGGCCCCCCCGGACGGTGGGAAAAAAGGTGGGACGGGCTCGATTCCCGAGCCGCTAGCTGGCCGCGGGCATTGAACTGCGGCGCCGCACCAGCAGGGCTGTGGAGAGAATGACAAGTCCAACGAGAATGATCACACCGAAGCGTTGCACTGCGGGAACGGCAATCCCCGACACATTGATCGACCCCGTTGCCCCCGACGCGTTTTGCGGCGTGTTCACGGTGCCACTCGGGTTCTCGGTATCGATCGAGTCGATGCCGTCGGTGGGAAGTCCACCGGCGGTATAGCTCAGATCTGTGCCAGCGAGCCCCGCGTACCGAACGGTGTCGACTGAGAGTTCGAGGAAGTTGTCCGGAAGGGTGGCGTCCGGTGCCGGCGCCGACTGAGCGGTGGCGGCTGCCGCGTAACCAGCCGTCCCGACGAGATAATACTGGCCGAGATTCGCGGCTCCGATCGGCGGTCCGGCGAGCGAAGCCGCCGTCGCGATCAATCCACTGGTGCCGAGCGGGCTGGTGTTGATTGTGAAATTCACGATGGCGCCTTCGTTGTTAGCGGTCCCGAGCAACTCGACAAACTGGATCGTTCCGTCGTCGTTCGAGAATACCTCTGAAATGATCCACTGGTGATGCCCCGCTTGCGCGGTCGACGCCCAGCCGATCGTGAGAAGAACGAAGATTCCGAATATCTGTTGAATGCGTGTCATTGAAGAGCCTCCTTGCTCTCGAACCTTCTGTCGAGAGTCTCCATATCCAGGTAACCCCGTTCTATCAGACGGGGAGTTCGCAAGTCGAGAGAATTCGGGCAGTTCCGCTGATTTTCGGCGTTTCCGTCTGCGAAACGCATTGTCCAGGAATTGGAGGATGAGCGACGACTCGACGAGGAGGCAACCGCCGCGCACCAGCGTCGGTACTGCCTTCGGTACTGCCTTCGGTACTGCTTTCGATACTCCCTTCGGTACTCCCTTCGGTACTCCCTTCGGTACTACGCCACAAACGACATGGCGCTCTGTTGGTGGACTCAGCACCGGACTTCGTCGGAAACCTGAGCAGAGGTAGCAGAGGTAATGCGGCTCTTCAGTCCGTCTTCCCGTATGCTGGCCGCGGCGCGACTGGAGCGAGGTGCCGAATGAAGCGATGTACGGCCGCGCAGGCGGCTGCGCTGCTGCGCCCCAGCGACACGATGAACCTGGGGTTCGGTCCAGCCCAACCCGGCCTGCTTCTCGAGGCGATGGGCGAACGTGACGACTGGGAGGACCTCACTGTCTTCGGAGGGATGCTGCTCCAGGTCTATCCGGTTTTCACGAAGTCGGGCGTGCATCTCCTGTCGGGGTTCTTCGGTCCGGCTGAACGCGCGCTGCGCGATGCAGGCCACGACGTGTCCTTTCTGCCCGGCGACTTTCGGCGCTTCAAGCTGTTTTCCGAGCGAATGGCGGCACGTGTGGTGGCGATCACCGCCACACCGCCGAATTCCGACGGCTGGCTGAGCCTCTCACTCGCCGCGGGCGCGACCGTTGCAGAGACGCTTCGCTGCGGACGAGATCCTGAACGACTGCTGATGGTGGAGACGAATCCGCGGCTACCGCGGACATCGGGGCTGCCACCCGAGCACCGGCACGCGCTACACGTGGACGATGTCGACATCGTAATCGAGACCGACCGAAAACCGATGGAGCTCCCCGACCCCGAACCGACTGAGATCGAGCGCGCCATCGCGGACCACGTTCGGGCGTTCATCCCGGATGGCGCGACCCTCCAGACGGGGATAGGCGGCATCCCAGGTGCGGTCGCCGGCCTGCTCGCTGACGGACCGGGCGGCGACTACGGTGTGCACAGTGAGATGTTCACTACAGGGCTGATGCGGCTGCACAAGGCCGGCAAGGTCAGCAACGCGCACAGGGGTGCGCACGACGGGTACTCGGTCACGACGTTTGCGATGGGGACCGGGGAACTCTACGAGTGGTTGCACGAACAGCAGGCGGTTCGCTTTCTGCCGGTGGAATACATCAACACACCGATGATCATCGCTGCGAATCGCAATATGCGATGCATCAACGGGGCGCTGATGCTCGACTTGATCGGCCAGGTCGTCGCAGACTCCATTGACGGGCGCCAGTACTCCGGCATCGGCGGCCACGAGGACTTTACATCTGGCGGTAGCTTCGAGGAGGACGACCGCTCGCTCATCTGTCTACCCTCGACGGTCGAAGCCGGTGGCGAACGGCACTCGCGAATTCGCGCCAGCTTCGATGCGGGTACGATCGTGACGACCCCACGCCACCAACTCGACGTCGTTGTGACGGAGTTCGGTGCCGCCGAGGTTTCTGGCCGGACCGTCAGGAGTAGAGCCCACGCACTCGCCGCGATCGCGCACCCCGACTTTCGCGACTCCCTTCACGAGGCCGCCGACCGGATCGTTTGACAGAGTGTTGCCAACAGGCTGTGGGACTTTCGGCCCTGCCGAGGGATCTCGCCTGCATTCCGGAATCGGGTATTGAGAAAGAACCGGGTGGCGTGGTCGTCGCCAAGCGGTTCGGTTCTGTGCTCACTACGTCCGAGAAGCTGCGGAAGACACCCGGTCCAGTGTCCCACACGGACCCGATCGGGGTTACAGTGAAGGCGATCCACTGGCCGCTCATCGATTCCGATCGGGGATAGCTGTTTGAACGCACGAACCAGGACATGGGTCGCCAAAGAGTTCGCTCTGGCCAATGCGCTGCTGGTGCTCTTCGCCACGAGTGGAGACCTCGGACACGCGCTTGCCGGCGGCTCGTTGCACGGATTCGAAACGACCATCGCAACGGCGAACGGCGGGGCTGACCAAGATTCTCCTGCGCCAGCATCGTCGCATGTGGCGACGGATTGTCCGCTCTGTCGGTTAGGGCGAACCTCGAGCACAGCGGTAAGCAGTAGGCCGCGATGCTTCACCACAGCCGCCCAAAGATCCTACGCAGTACTCCTTCCCGAAACATGGGCGCCCCGTTCACAGCGTCCGCGCGCCGATACAGCGCGCGCCCCGCCTACACGACTCTCCGCCTGATTCGCTGAAATTATCGCAGCGGAAGAAGTGTCTCGCTGGTTCTCCGGCGAGGCCGGAGGATCGTGTGATGAGAAGTGCCCTGGCTATCGGCGCGGCGTTGGCCGTATGCTGCATCGGGTTTGAAGCGGTGAGCGAAGAGCCTTCGGTGGCCGCGTTGATTGAGACCGTGAGAGCCCTGACCGAGCGCGTCGAGGAAATGGAGCGCTCGCGCACCGAGGACCAGCACCGCATTCGGGAGTTGGAACAAAAGGTCGAGACGGTTCGGCACGCGGATGAATCGGATGATTTGTCCATCGTAGACGCTGTGACCGGCGCCCTCGGGCAGGGCAACCTGCTCAATCCGGAGATCACAGTCTTCCTGGATATGGGGGGGAGCTTGTCGACCAACGATGACAACGACGCCCGCAATCGTTTCACCCTGCGCGAGGCGGAGGTGGACTTTCGGGCTGCGGTCACACCGCGCGCAGATGGTGTGCTGGTGCTCGCGATCGGCGAAGAGATCGAGGACCCGTTTGGCGACGTGGATATCGACTTCGAGTTCGAACTCGAGGAAGGCTACCTGGATGTACACACGTTGCCGTGGGATCTCGCGCTGCGGGCCGGAAAGTTTCGCTCCGCATTTGGCCGAAACAATTTGCTTCACACCCATGATCTGCCACAACTGACCCGTCCGTTGGCCGTGCAGGCGTTTCTCGGACCCGAAGGCCTGGCAACAGTCGGAGCTTCGCTGAACTGGCTCGTTCCAAACCCTTGGGATCAGTACCTGGAACTCACCGCCCAGGTCGTCAACGCCGACGGAGGTGCGGAGTCACCGATCCTCGACGGACCGGGAGCCGCCAACCCCGCCGTACTGAGCCACTTGAAATTCTTTCGGGACATTGGCGACACCGGCTCGCTCGAACTCGGATCGAGCTTTCTGTACAGCCGGGCCACGGGCAGCCGTGACGACGGTTATACGCTGGGAGCCGACATCACCTACCTGTGGCGCGCCGCCGCCGCTGCGGATTCTCGAAGCCTACTCGTCCAGGGCGAGCTGTTCTGGACGAACAGCGATTTCGAAGACAACAACCGTGACAATTACTGGGGCGCCTATGCGTTTGGCCAGTACCAGTTTGCCCAGAACTGGTACGCGGGCGTCCGGCTCGATTACACCGAACTACCCAACGTGGACGCGAGACCCAGCAGTGACTCCGAGTGGGGAGTTTCCTCGTATCTCACCTGGTACCTGGCGGAGTCGCTTCGGCTCCGATTGGAGTATCAGCATTTGGGCGGCGACCTGTTGGGCCAAGCTGACTCCGAAGATGCGCTCCTGCTCGGCATGACGTTCTACATCGGCGCGCATCCCGCGCACCCGTATTGGGTGAACCGATGAGTGATGGCATGCGATCTCTCGGCCGGCTGAGAGGGGATTTTGCGACGCTGTTTTTCGCGGCGCTGGTGCCGATCTCTGCACTCGCTGACGTGCGCGTGGTGACGACGAATCCCACTCTCGCCGACCTGGTTCGTCAGGTCGGGGGCGAGCCAGTACGCGTCGAGAGCTTGATGCGCGGTCCCGAGAATCCACACAACGTGATCCCGACGCCGAGCCTCGTGATGAAGCTGCGAAAAGCCGATCTCTTCGTGCATCTCGGACTCGACGCTGAGCCCTGGGTGCCAAATCTGTTGCGCAGCGCGAGACGAGAGCAGCTGCTCCCGGGCGGCAGCGGAAACGTCGACACGTCGACCGGGATCGCCTTGCTCGAGGTACCTTCGCAAGGTGAACTGACGCGGGCGTTAGGCGACATCCATGTCTACGGCAACACCCATTACGTACTCGACCCGCTCAATGGGATCGTGATCGGGCGCACGATCGCGAAAGCGCTCGCACGGGCCGACTCCGAGCATGCGGCATTGTTTGACGAGCGCGCGGGGGAGCTGGAACGAAGCCTGCGCGTGCTGACCGAGAAGCTCACGCGGGACATGGCGCCGCTCGCCGGATCGAGTGTCGTGACCTATCACCGAACCTGGCCCTATTTTCTGAAGCGGTTCAACCTCGAGAAACTCGACGAGGTGGAGCCGAAACCGGGCATCGCTCCTGGGCCACGTCACATCGCTCAGATTGCTGAAGAGATGCAAAAGAACGGCGTCGGTCTCGTGATCGTCGAGACCTTTAGCGACCAGAGGGCGGCGCAGCGCCTGGCCGAACTTTCCCACGGGCGGAGCGTTTTGCTCGCCCAAGAGGTCAACGCCGTACCCGGTGTCGACACCTACCAGGCGCTCTTTGAACACAACATCGAAGGATTGCTCACAGCGCACCAGGAGTTGAGTGGAGCGTCAGCGAACCCGCTGGCCGTCGAGACGACGCGATGATCGAACTGCTGGCACCCGCACTGGTCGCTTGCCTGCTGTTGGCCTGCATCCTTTCGTACTTCGGGCTCCACGTATTGCTGAGGGAGGTGATTTTCGTCGATCTCGCGCTGGCGCAGCTTGCGGCGCTCGGTGCGGCCGTGGGGCACTTGCTATCCGCGCACACGGATTCCTTCGCGACCTATCTCTGCTCGTTTGCCTTCACGCTCGCAGGTGCCGCAATATTCGCGCTTGCGCGACCCGCCAGGACGCGTCTTCCGCAGGAGGCCGTGATCGGAATCGTGTACGGCGTGAGTGCGGCACTCGTCATTGTGTTGGTGTCCAAGAGCGCGCTCGACCGGGACGAAGTCGAGAGCATGCTCACCGGTAGGCTGCTGTTTGCAGAATGGGGCGAGATTGGCACGATGGCGCTCCTGTTCGCAGCCGTCGCGCTTCTCCACTTGGTTCTGCGTGGCCAGTTTATCGAGATCTCAAAACGCAGTCGCACCCATGCGGCGCCGTCTCGGCGCCGGAAGCTTCTGGATTTCGTCTTTTACGCGAGCTTTGGAGTCGTGGTGACGAGTTCCGTCCAACTATCGGGCGTGCTGGTCGTCTTCGGTCTGCTGATCGTACCGGCCTCGAGTGCGGCGATCTTTTTTGCCAGCATTTCCAACCGGCTTCTCGCCGGGTGGGCGCTCGGGACGATCAGCTGCAGCGCGGGGATCGCGGCGAGCGCATATTGGGATCTTCCGACCGGGGCTGCTGTCGTGAGCGCACTGGGTGTGGTCTTTGCGCTGAGCGTGATTGGATCGATCTTTCGACAGCCACAAGACTGAGGGCCTGTTTCGATATCGGTTGGAGTCGACAGATCCCTCGGGCGGGCTAGTCCCGCAACAGCATGGCTTCGATCAATCGCGTATGCGCTTCGACGCTCTGTTCAGTGACCGGATCGAGTCCCGTGAGGTGTTCGCATTCGGAAGCCAACGCGAAGATCGTCGATGCGGCACCGACGAACGCATGGAAGATGTGTATCGTCCGACTGCGGCCTTCCAGAGCTCTTCTTTGTTGTTGAAATGATGCGTGACGAGGCCCTGGTTGACGCCGGGGTAATTATTGATCACGATGCTCGAAGTCGAAATTCCGGAATCGCTCGAGTCCGGCCGGCTGTTCTGAGATCCTGCACAAACGGCGCCCATTGGGAGGAACACATGGCTGCACTCCACTCCACGTTCGAATACGCAGCTGGCCCCGATCCCATCCGACCCGATTTGGCCGACGCGTATCGAAGGGCATGGGAACACGTCGCCGCTCCCGGAACCTGGCTCGAGGCCGCCGAACGCGTTGCCGTCGCCGACGAGACGCGGCGTGCGCTCAGCTGTGCGCTGTGTCGGGAGCGCAAGGCGGCGCTCTCAGCGTTCGCGATCGACGGCCAGCATGACCATGCCGGAATATTGTCTGCGCCGATCGTCGACGCGATCCATCGCGTCACGACGGACGCCGCGCGACTGACCGAGAGCTGGTATCGATCGCTATTGGATCAAGGGCTCACAGCGGAGGCCTACGTTGAAGTCCTCGGCGTTGCGGTTTTGGTGATCAGTGTCGATCGCTTCCATCACGCGATGGGCCTCCCACTCGAAGACTTGCCGATCCCACGCCCCGGCGAACCCTCACGCGAGCGTCCCGATGGCATCGTCGAAGGTGAAGCCTGGGTGCCGATGCTGAATGGAAAGCGAGCGGCGAAGGAGATCGGCTTGCGTGCGCCTTCCGCTCCGTACGTGATCCGGGCGTTGAGTCTCGTGCCGTCGGAATTGAAGGCCTGGCAGGATCTCAGCGCCGCGCAATATCTCGAGCCCGATCAAATGCTCGATTTCGGTAACGTGAGGAGGATCAGCCGGTCGCAGATCGAGCTGGTCGCGGGCCGTGTCTCGTTGCTCAATGAGTGCTTTTACTGAACGGCTTCCCATGCGGCGATGCTCCGTGCGAGCATCCAGTACTCAGGCGCCGACGCGAATCTGAGCGGCATTGCGGACGGCGCCAAAGCCGGCGACGCGGGCATCGAGCATGGCGAACGATTGACCGCGTTTGCCGATGCGGCGGTCAGACGCGACGCCGCAGAACTATCCACCGCGCGTGATGCGCTGCGCGCTGCCGCGGGCTCCGAGATCCTGGTGGACGCGGCTGGTGTGATCGGGAACTTCGAACGTATGGTGCGGATTGCCGACGGCACTGGGATCCCGCTCGACGGAGTCGTCGATGCGCTGACCAGCGACGTCCGCGGGGAACTCGGCCTCGAAAATTTCGAGAGTCGCCGCCTGCTGAAAGCAAACCCGGTCGCCGCGTTCTTTCGGCCGGCCCTTCGCGGAGTCTTCAATGCCGGGCTTCGTATCGCGGGCTGGCGCAGTCGCAAGAGCGGCTGAGTTCGCGGCAAGCGAAGACCCAGATTTCAGGATGCTGTCTCTGCAGCACCCATAAACCTCAGCGAGGGACCCAGGTCAATCGGGTCCTGTCGCCGAATCCAATGACGCGACGTCAGCAATGGGGTCGTGATCGCGCCCGCCAACGCCGTTGGTCGCTCCTGCGCCAAATGCGGCCGGGTCCAGGCGCAGCACGCGCGGCACACCGCCTTCGATCTGCCAGGTCGGCGCGTTCGAATTCGAGGTCCAGACGCGGCCGGTCGCATCGAAATCGATTTCACGGGTGTATGTCACGCGGGTGGGCAACGGGTAGACGGTGAAATTCTCGGCGGCGGGATCGAAGCGAATCAACGAGTCGCTGTTGGTGCCGCAAATCCAGACGCTGTCGTCACTGTCGATGTTGAGTGCATACGGGGTTTCGGTCCCAATCGGCTCGATCGGAATCGTCCAGGATTGGAATTCGCGCGTGTCGGGATCGAATCGCGACACCACACCCGATGAGAAGCCGGGAATCCACAAGTGACCCTTCGAATCGAAGCGCAAGCGTCGCGGCGCCGTGAATGGGGTGTCGACCATTTCGACGTCGAATGTGTCCGGGTCGATGCGGCCGATCTTGTGCGCGTTGAGTTGGCTGAACCAGATGTCACCGTTTGGTGCAACGTCGATTCCGTAGGGGACGGGCGAATTCGCCGCGCCTTCGCCCGCCGCGGCGCTGCTGATGTCGATGTGCCTCGCCAGCCACAGCATCGGGCCGATCAACCGGCTTGCGATTGCCTGGCCGAGGTTCGGTGCTGGCACCCGAATCCATTGGTGCTCGCCGGATTCCGGGTCGTAGACACCGACGTGATTCGACGCCGCGATCGTGTACCACACGCGCCCGCGCGCATCGATCCGCAGCGTGTGGGGGTAGAAGCCTTTCTCGAGCGGATACACCGACCACGTTTCGGCCGTCAGGTCGAAGCGTGCCAGCTGATTGCCGAGCGCGAGTGTGATCCAGATCGATCCGTCACTTCCCATCTGCAGCGAGTGGGGACCGACATGCGCATTGGAACTCGGCGTGGTGGGTGAGTTCATGCCGCCGAATACGCCTCCAAGCGGGAGATCGCCGTGTGGAATCAGCCAAGCGCGCCGCGCGCCGCCGGCTACCGTCGGGTCCAGTTCGTAGAGCTTGTCTTGTGTCATGTCGACCGAGTACACGCGACCGTTTGGGTGCACCGCGAGGTCGTGTTGCATCGATGCGGCACTACCCAGCACCCACTCTTCGACCGAAGCCTGTGTGACGGCCAGTTCAGGCGCCGGCGAAAAGCTTGGCTCGTTCATGTCAGCCGTCAGCAGCGGCACCGCGGTCTTCGGGTCGTAGGCGGCGTTGAGCAGCGCAGGCAGCTCAGCCCGCAGCTCGGCAGAAATTCCGGCGCCCATTCGCCCCATCAGCGCCAGCACTTTCTGCCACTCAACGTCTGTGCGCTGCACGCGCGTCGCCCAGCTGCCTTGCTGATGGCAGTAGGTGCACTGGCGCACGAATTGCTCTCGCTGGGTCTCGTCCTCCATGCGATCGAGTACCAGTCCATACCAGCGGTTGGCCGGAAGTTGGCCGGCCACTGCGACGGGGTCGGTCTCGCGCGCCAGCACCAGCGCGACTTCGGAACCCTCGGCGACTTCCTGGCGGTCGATCTCTTTCCATCCGATGCGCCGCGCGCGCACTTGGAACGGGCCGTTCGCAAGCAGCGCTCCGGTTTCGAAGTGTCCGTCCGCAGCTGAATAGACCGTCTTGGTGTACCGGTCGCTCGTCTCGCCGGCACTGAACGAGACCATTGCGCCCTCGATCGGCGCACCGTTCGGGTCCACGACACTTCCCGAGAACTGCGCCGCGGCGGCGGACAGCGGCGCTGCGGCCGTTAGAATTGCCGCTGTGATGAGCGACTTGGAGCGTTTGAACATGGGGCGACCTCCGGGGTCGGTGACGTGCACACAAGGTACCCTCTTCGTGGCGGTCTTACTCGCCCTCGCGCTGGGGGCGTGCGCGGCGGGTTCTGGGAGCGATCGAGCGTTGCGCGATGTGCTGGCGGCCGAAGCAAACGAACTCGAGCGAGCACTCGCTGCTGAACCGGATTCATCCGTGGCCCGCACGCTGCGTGTTCGGCTCGCCTTCGGCGCCGCTGCAGACCTCGATGTCTACGTCACGGATCCGAATCACGAAACCGCCTATTTCGCGAACACACCCACGAAGCTCGGAGCGCGTCTCGCACAGGACGTGCTCTGCGACACACCGCTGCCCCGCGTCGAGACCATCACACTCGAAGATCCGCTCCCGGGCCGGTACCGCGTCGGCGTCGATTACCCGCGGGCCTGCGGCGATGACCGTGGTCCGGTGTCGTACGTCGTCTACTTGGACACAAACGGGCGACGCGAGTCACGCCGCGGGTCGATTGAGCCGGGCGAGTTCCACGCGATCGTACTGGAGGCGGATGTCGAGTGAATCGCCAGCCGGCGAGGATCCGCTTTGCGTCGTCGAGTGACCCACGACTGCGACTCGGGTCACTTGGCAGTTGCGCATTCGCCGCTGCGCCGCTGCCTTCCACGTCGTCGCCCGACCCATTGTCGGTCGGGCTGCTAGCCGCCGAAGCCCCCGACCAGCCGGTTTTCGTTCACCAGAGCCTCGACGCGGTCGCGCAGTACGTTTTTCCAATCCGGATGCGTCAGAATCCAAAACTGCTTGTTTTTGATCGCACTCACCACCATGTCTGCGACGTCCGCTGGATCCATGCCCTTGCTCAGCATGTTGCGTGCGCCTGCCTGAAAGTCCGATTCCTGCTTCGTCATAGCGTGCGCCTTCGCTGACTCCGCAGGCCGATTGCGCGCGGCGTCTGCGATCCGGGTATTGATCGCACCCGGACACAACACCGAGGCGCCAATCGGCGAGCGATCCGCATCGAGCTCGCGTTGCAACGTCTCCTGCAATGCGACGACCCCGAATTTCGAAACATTGTATGGGCCGATAATCGGTGCCGACACCAGCCCCGCCGTCGACGCGGTGCTGACAATATGCCCCTCACCGGCTTGTTTGATCAGCGGCAAGAACGCTTTGATGCCATAGATTACGCTCCACAGGTTGACACCCAGCACCCATTCCCAATCGGCCAGGCTGAGCGTTTCGATCGGGCCGCCCACGACAACCCCGGCATTGTTATGCAGCACATGGACTGCTCCGAACGCGTCGACGCTGCGACCTGCGAGCGATTCCACCTGCTCCCAGACCGACACGTCGGTTGGAACGGCGAGCACGGCTTGCCCCTGTGCTCTCGCGTCGGCTTCGAGCTTTGCGACGGCTGCAGTGAGCGGGGCTCGCTCGATGTCTGCCAGTACGACGTTCATGCCTTCGCCCACAAAGGCAGTAGCCGTCGCCAAGCCGATTCCGCTCGCTGCGCCAGTGACAACGGCTGTCTTGCCTCGTAGCTGTTCCACCGTTGGGCTCCTATCTTGCTTGGTTTCGACCTGGCCAATCGCTCAATCGGAGAACGCCGCCCTGAGCGTTGGGGCCGAGACGCAAGAGGGCGGGGTCGACCGCGTCGAGTGCCTCTGGCGTCAGCGCGTCGCTCGGAGCCGATTGGTCCGAAACCAACACCTCGCTAAAGAAGTGCGTGACGATGGCATTGAGTAGCCGGTGGATTCGGATCTCGGGCAATTGTTCTGCATAGGGCTTTGTCGGCCGGGGCTGGTTGGGCCGGACGTTACTTGCGTGCATGCCGTGAAGCAATTCGACTGCGTCGCAAAAATGGAAGTGGTCGACGTGCTCGACACCAATGAGTGCACAAGGCTGGCTCATGCGTGCAAACAGCGGCCGAACACTCGTATCGAGATCGACCAGTACGTCGTCGATACCGGCGACGATCAGCAGCGGCAGCTCGCGCGCGAACGGCAGTTCGCCGGGTTCGAAGGCCTTGCGCCCGACGAAGGCTTCCGAAGCTGGCGCGAGACCGCACACAGCGCGAACCCGGGGGTCGCGTCGCGGCATCTTCAGCGCCGTCCAGCCACCGTAGGAATGGCCCATACAGCCGACCCGCGCGAGGTCGACCGCTGGCCACGCACCGGACTCGCTCGCCACGCGATCGATGACGACACCCAGGTCGATCGGTCGGTGATGACGCGCTTCGAGGTGTACGCGCTTGCGATCTTCTTCTGTCTCGAGTTGGGCCATTTCGAAAAACGTGTTGCCAGGGTGATCCGGTGCGGCGACAACCATGCCCCAGCTCGCGAGATGTGTGGTCAGGAATGTCGATTGGCGGCGGATGCCCGAATTCCCGTGTGAAAAGGCCACCAGTGGGAAGCGACCCGGCGCAGCCGGTGCGGATTGGATGGCGTCGTGCGGGCGGTTGAGCGGATGTTCCGCGCGCGGACCCTCGCTGCCGGCCTTGGCCGGATACCAGATGTCGGTAGCGAGCTGGCGTTCGGGTGTGTCGGGGTGCGCCCATAGCGCTGTGGCGATTCCGACCGGGTGCGGGCCGCGGGCCGCAAACCTCAACAAGGTTTGCTCGGCGGTTGGACGGGACGAGGCAGGGGACATGGGAATGCTGTAGTCCGCCGCGCCGAACTCGGCAACTCCAGAACCGCGCCGCCAGCATGCGCCAGTCGGCCCCGCTGCCGCGTTGACGTGCGACGAGGCCACCGATAGTCTGCTCGGCCATGCCGAGTCCTTACAAAGCTGTGTTCTTTGACCTTGGCGGAACTCTCTTCAGCTACCAGGATGTGGGGCGCTGGACTTTCAGCGCACTACTCGCTTCTGCGAAGAAGCTGGGCGTCGAGGCGGAGCGGCGCGAAATCGGTCGCGCCTATCGAGATGCCAGTCATGCGGCCAACGCGAGCTACATCGACAGCCCGTACTACCTGCACAGAGACCTGTTTCGCGACACGTTCCGCCTGTTCGCCGAAAGGCTGGGTGGTGAAGCATCGCAGGACTACCTGGATTTCTCAGAAGCGGCGCTGCGCGACGCGCTGGTCGGCAACATGGTGCTGCGTGAGGACTGCCTCGATACGCTGCGCGCCTTGAAGGAGAAGGGGCTCTATCTGTCGATCGTTTCCAACATCGACGACGACTATCTCATGCCGATGGTGGCCGATTCCGGGCTCGACGCTGTACTCGACCATTGGACGAGTTCCGAAGAGGCCCGCTCGTGCAAGCCGGACCCCGGCTTTTTTCGGTTGGCTCTAGAAAAGGCCGGCTGCCGTGCGGAGCAGGTGCTCTTCGTCGGCGATTCGCCGACGCATGACATCCAAGGCGCGAAGAACATCGGCATGACGGCGGCGCTGATCGTGGAGGGAGATTCGAAACCGCCACTGCAGAGCGGTCGTGAGTCGGTCGCGCCGGATCATGAAATCCGGACGCTTTCAGATCTGCTCGCGCTGGTGGCGTGACAACCACACGGTTCCGCGATTCCAGAAAAAGTCGCGGTGCAGCACCGAGGGAAATCGGTAGCGAATGATGAAGCGGTTCATCCCCGAGCACCTCGACGAGCTGACACCCGAGTGGTTTACGGGCGTGCTGCGCGAGCGCGGTATTCTCGATCAGGAGCGCGTCACGAGCGCGAGGCGCGAAGTCCTCGGTGATGGTGAGGGCTTCCTCGGTGTCATCGCGCGCATGACGCTCGATTACGATCGCAGCGCGCCCAATGCGCCGCGTTCGCTGATCGCCAAGTTGCCGCAGGCGGCGAACCGCGCGATGGGTGAGATGATGGGCGCCTATGAACGCGAGAGTCTCTTTTACGAAGAACTCGCGCCCAGCGTTCCGCTGCGAACTCCGGTGCTGTACTACAGCGCGTTCGACCGCGATCGGGGGTCCGAACAGCAAGCGAAGATCATGGCACTTGTCGATCGGATGCCGGTCAGGCTGGCGCAGCGCACCATCGGCGTGGGCAAGTGGATCGCCGGCAGAAAAAAGCGCCGCTACATCCTGCTGATGGAAGACCTGGCGCCCGCGCGAGTGGGTGACCAGGTGGCGGGTGGGTCGCCGGAAGACTGCGAGCGGCTGCTGGCCGCGGTGGCTCCCGCCCATGCCGCGTTCTGGGGCGGCGACGCGCTGCGAGAGCAATTCTGGGTCGTGTCGCAGAGCATCGACTTGCGCATGCGCTATGGGATGTTCCGACAGGCCCGCGAGCGATTTGCCGCGCGTTATGCGGCGCTGATCGATGCTGGGCTCGGACGCGTGATCGATTGGTTGTCGGATCACGGACTGGAACTGACGCGCAAACTGTACCTGGGAGCGCCCGAGACGATGTTGCATTGCGATCTGCGGCTCGACAATGTGTTCTTCGAAGACGCAGCGGGCGATGAGGCAGCGAGCTCCGATGGTGTCATCGTGTTCGACTGGCAGCTGGTGCGGCGCGGCCCGGCAGCCTACGACGTGGCGTACTTCTTGTCGGGCGCGCTTGCGCCTGAAACCGATGCCGCGACCGAACGGGCGCTGCTACAGGGATACCACGCAGGGCTGCTCGCGCGAGGCGTGGAGGGCTACGACTTCTCGGCGCTCGAATCGGACTACCGGCGCGGCTTGCTGGCTGTTCTTCAGACGATGACCACCATCGGCGACGTCGATATGGGTGACGGCCGCGGCGTCGAACTGGCGGATCTGTGGATCGAGCGGCTAGCCGGCCGCGTGCGCGGGTTGGATCTCGACGCGCTGCTTTGAGTCCTTCTCAGAGTCCTTCTCAGAGTCCTTCGCGGAGTCCTTCGCGCAGTCAGAGCAGGTGACTTTTCGGTTACCAGCAGAATCGTTCAGTGATTGTGTTGCGCGGACCACCTGAGACTCAAGGTCAAACACTTCACTCCGATAGGTGTTCTACTGCCGATCGGATCTACGCATAGGACATTCGCGGTCCGGCCGGTTCGGGTATTCTGAAATGAGCACGCGCTGGAGCCAAGTTGATTACTGACGAACATGAGCCTCGCGGCGCAACGGTAGGTCAGAGCCATCCTGGCCGGGCGGGCGGGCGCTTCAAGTGGCATCACATCTACTACTTGCTGGCGGTGTTCGACCTCGCCACGGTTTCGCTCTCGCTGCTGCTCACGCACCAGATCCTGAATATCTACCGGGATTCGGTCGGGGAGAATCAGTCGTGGACGGCGCGAAGTGGTCGTTTCGGCGATCTCGCTCATCTCAGCTCCGCGGTGAACGCGCCTGGCAACGACGTCTTCGAATCCCGAGACGCGTCGCGCGAGTCCTCGCTGCTCGAAGAGGCACTGACGGAGTTCGACCAGGCAGTGGCGATGACCCGGTCGGACCTCGCGAAAAACGTCGATGAAGAAGTAGCAGCGCCGCTGTCGGCAGCGCTCGGTCGCACGCAGTCCGCGATGGCAGCCATGGCGGACGAAGCCCGGGTCATCTTCGAGCACTTCGAAAACGAGCCGGAGACCGCAGGCCGGCACATGGCGGCGATGGATCGCCTCTACGCGGACGTCCGCGGCGGTTTAGACGAGGTTCAACGCGGGGTCAGTGCGATCCAGACGTCGAACCTGCAGCGCCAGACCGAGGCCGCCGCGTCTCTCGGTCGCTACGAGTACGTGGTGGGGGCGTTCATCGTTCTGATGGTCGCAGCCATCACGGCCTACGGAACCCGTCTGTCTCGAAAAATTGAGGCGGACCAGCATGAGCGGGATCGCTACCTCGCGAATCTACAGGAGGCCGAGGCGCGCACGCGGGCGATCCTGGAAAATGCGGCTGAAGGCATCCTGACGATCGACGCGCTCGGAGTCATCGAAGAGGTCAACCCCGCTGCAGAGCAGATTTTCGGCTACACCGCGTTCGAGCTGATCCGGCAGAACGTCTCGATTCTGATGCCCATGCCGGACCGCGCGGAACACGACACCTACATCAAGCGTTACACCAGCGGCGGCGAACCGCACATCATCGGAACCCGGGGACGCGAGGTGCTCGCTCAACGCAAGGATGGCACGATCTTCCCACTAGAGCTCGCAGTCAGTGAAGTCCGACGCGGCGAGGCGATCCGCTGCTTTACCGGAATGCTGCACGACATCACCGCACGCAAGCACACTGAGGGGCTGATTCGTCGCTACAACGAAGCGCTCGAGAAGACCGTCCGCGAGCGCACGGCAGGGCTCGAGCTGGCGCTCGAGAAGCAGTCCGAGTTGGCGATCAGCAACGCCGAGGCCTATGAGGTGATTCGGCGCACACAGGAGGAGCTTGTACGCAACGAGCGGCTGGCCGCGGTCGGAGAGATCTCCGCCGCCGTAGCCCACGGCCTCCGCAACCCCCTCGCCAGCATCCGCGCCTGCGCCCAGGTGGAGCGTTCCGAGATGACCGAAGAAAATTCTGTCGCAGAAACGCTCGACGGCATCATCGGCGAGGTCGACCGGCTGGAGGATCGCATCCGTGCAGTACTCGACTTCGCCCGCCCGGTCGAACCGGTGGCCAAACCGATCGACCTGAATACCGCCATCAGTGTTCTGGCTGAAGATTCGCGCAAACGCGCGCCCGACGGAGTGGAGATTGTGGTCGACTTGGACCCCGCCCTGCCGAACGCGCCCTTCGACGGCGCATACCTGTACGAGATCCTCGAGGCCCTGGCGATCAACGCTCTCGAGGCGATGAACGGCAATGGGAAACTAACGCTCCGCACCAGGCTCGACACGCGCGACGAGTCGCAGCCGGTGAGCGAGTTGTCGATCTCGGACACAGGCCCCGGAATCGAGGCCAGCCGGCTTCCTCGCATCTTCGAGCTCTTTTACACGAGCAAACCGTCGGGAACGGGCATCGGGCTTGCCATCGCCAAGCGGATCGTCGAGTCCCAGGGCGGTGCGATCGAGGTCACCAGCGAACCGGGAAGGGGCAGCACGTTCGCGTTGCGCATTCCCGTACCGCAGTTCAGCTTGGAACACGCGACGTGAGCAGCTCCGGATGGGGGCCACCATGGCCATCGTGTTGATCGTAGAGGACGAAGCCGTGCTGGCGCGGAGCATCGCCCGCTCTCTGTCAAATCTCGGACACGTCGTCAGCGTCACGCACTCACTCAAGGACGGTCAGCAGGCCTTTGACGAGCGGCGCCCGGACCTCGCGTTGGTCGATATGGAGCTTCCGGACGGCGATGGGTTGGACCTCGTTGAGCGCTGGACGACCGATGACTCGCGGTTGCGGGTTCTCGTCATGACGGCCCACGCGGGCCCGGGTTATTGCGATCGCGCGTTGGAACTCGGGGCCAGCGCATGTGTGCACAAGCCGATGGACCTGGACGACCTCGCGAGCATCGTGCTGGCCGTCCTCGCCGACAGCAATACGCCAGCTAGCCCAGCTTCCGCAGATCAGAGGTAGGCTCGACCGCCGCAGCTTGCATCGAGCAGATTCTTGACGCGTGGCGGGTTCAGCTCGATCGTCCACCCACTACCTCGTGTCGGGGGTGCCTCTGGCGTGACGATGATCGAGAGCGGCTATTTCCCCAAGAACGCGATGGTGCTGGCTTCGATCACTTCCTGGGTTCGCTCCCGACCGAGCCGCTGGTCGACGCGGAGGCGGTTCCAGGCCTCGAACGACGTGATCAGGTCGACAGCCTCGAGGAGATCGCCGTCTGCATCGGCGAGCTCGGGGAGCCACCTCAGCAGGTCCGCTCGCATTCGGCGCGTGTTTTCTGCGTGATTGCGCTGGAGGAACGGTGTGTTCCAGCGCTGAATGTCTCCCGACCGCATGAAGGGTGCGATGCGTTCGAAGATCGCGATCCGGCGTTGAATCATCGCGCGCGTTCGCTGTTCGAGGCTGCCAGTCGAACGGGGCTCGCTCAGCAGCGGGTCGATCTCGAGCTTGATCGCGGCCTGTACCTCGCCGTTCAGGCTCTCCATGTCATCGAAGTGTCGGAAGACCGTGCGTGTGCCGACGCCGGCGCGTTGGCTGACTTGTTCAGCGGTCGGCAACAGCTCGCCCTCGCGGACCAGCTCGAGCAGCGCCTCGACGATCCGCGCGCGGTTGCGAGCGCCGCGAAGCGCGCGCCCGTCCTGGGCGGTGCCGGAATTTTCGAGCGACTTCTTGCGGACCATGATCAAGACTCGGAATCTCTCTGCCAGACATGCGCAGTGGCGCTGATAGTGGCACGGCCAGTGTCATTATGCGAACTTTCGGGTGGTGGCTCCAGGGCAGCGACTCTGGGGCAATGACCGTGGCGCGAGGTGAGCGCACGCGACACCGAGAAACGGGGTCGGCGAAATTGCGAGCCTGTTGACCGGGTTCGAAAATACAGGAGCTCTGATGAAGGTTGGATTGATTCCCGTCAACATGGGCGTCGAGAACGTCGACCAGATGATCGCAATCGCTCAGAAGGCCGAGTCGGTCGGGATCGAGTCGGTCTGGACATTCGAGCACGTGATCGTGCCCGTCGACTACGAGTCGAAATACCCTTACAACTCCAGCGGGAAGATGGGAGCACCGCCGGAGACGAACATGATCGATCCGCTGATCGCGCTGACTGCGATCGCGGCAAATACCTCGACGCTGCGTCTCGCGACCGGCGTGAACATCCTGCCGCAGACCAACCCGCTGTATCTCGCCAAGCAAGCCGCCAGTCTCGATTTCGTATCCGGTGGCCGCTTCATGCTGGGGATCGGGATCGGCTGGCTGCGCGAGGAGTTCGATGCGTTAGGCGTTTCGTTCGAACGTCGCGGCGCGCGCTTCGACGACTACATCGAGGCGATGAAGAAAGTCTGGGCGGGTGATGTGGTCGAGCACAAGAGCGATTTCTTGCATTGGTCCGGCTTCAAGAGCTACCCCGTGCCGATCCAGAAGCCGGGCGTCCCTTGCATTATCGGCGGGTCGAAGGGCAAGGTATTCGATCGGATCGCGAAGCATGGCGACGGCTGGTACGCGCCTGCGCAGAATGCGGACGATCTGGAGAGCCTGCTGAAGCCGCTCGACGACGCGTGTGCGCGGGCAGGGCGCGATCGCTCGACCGTCGAGATCTCGACGATGTGGATTCCGGCGATGGAGGGCATCGACGTGGTCAAGCGCTACGAAGATCTCGGAGTCAGTCGACTGGTGGTGCCGGTGCCCGCGCTCGGCGGTCCGCCGCTGGTGGCGCTCGAGAAGATGGGCGAAGAGATTCTGTCGAAAATTTAGCGTTAGTTCAGTCCGAGTAGATCAGCTGCGTCAGCGATTCGGCGACACAGCCTGGTTTGGCTTCGCCGTCGATTTCGATCGTGACGACCTGCTTGAGTTGTAGGGTATTCGGCGCCTTGCGTTCGACCGCCGCCAGCGACCGCCTGGCGCGAACCCGCGAATCGACCTTGACGGGGTTCGGAAAGCGCACCTTGTCGAGCCCGTAGTTCACGCCCATCACCAACCCTTCATAGGCCTTCGGATCTACCGGCGGAATCTTGGATCCCAGGTGGGGCAGCAGTGACAGGGTCAAGAACCCGTGCGCGATGGTGACCTTGTACGGGGAGAGTTTCGCGGACTTTTCCGGGTCGATATGGATGAACTGGTGGTCCAACGTCGCATCGGCGAAGCCGTTGATCCGCTCCTGATCGATCGTCATCCACTCGCCGACACCTTCTTCGTTGCCGATGAATTTTTCGAACCGCGCTAGAGCGGCTTCTGCTTTGCTCATGGGGGGCCTCCGTGAAAGAGATTGGCGACTATTTGTTGTGAGGTCGCTGCTGAGAGTTGCGAGTTGATTACGGAGAGTCGCCGTGAACCGTTGCTGGCGCAAGCTATTCCACTAGCCCTGGCGATACCACCCCGAAGGGCGCACGCGGGGCAAGTCGTCGGATCATCGACCAGGCGACATTGCTGGTTGGCTTGGAGCTGCCGTGCGTTGACATCTCGCGGGCCCTGCAGACTTCGATCTGTCCCGACGCGGCATCGCGTGGTAGCCTCGCCTCCGGCTCCAGAGCCCTCTTCTGTATCCGATATTCCTACATCCTTCTCCCCGTTTCCCAGGCGGTCCCAACAAAGGCGCGGAATGACCGACCCTTTCAGTGCGCCCAACCGTTCTGAGAGCGGTGCCGGCAGCACTGACAAACCGACTGCTGCCATAGACGAGGACTCACTCGACGCCGCGCTCGAGCGACTGGGTTACGGGGCGTTCCGACCCGGCCAGCGCGAAGCAATCGAGACGCTGTTGCGCGACGACCGGCTACTGCTCGTGGCGCCAACGGGTGGCGGCAAGAGCCTCATCTATCAACTTCCGGCGACCGTGCTTTCGGGAACAACGCTGGTGATTTCTCCGCTGATTTCATTGATGGCGGATCAGGTGGCCGCCCTCGAGGACCGAGGAGTCGCTGCGACGTTCCTGGCGTCGAACCTCGAAGCCGATGCAATGCGCAGTCGGATGGCTCAGGTCGCGGAAGGCCGCTACGACCTGGTGTACGTCGCTCCGGAGCGGCTGAGTTTCGGCGGATTTCGCGCGATCATGTCGCGCATCGAGTGCCCGCTGATCGCGATCGACGAGGCCCACTGCATCAGCGAATGGGGACACGATTTTCGGCCGGACTACTTGCAGATCGGTCGGCTGCTCGAGGAATTCCCTCAGTCTCGCGTACTCGCCTGCACTGCGACGGCGACGCCGGTGGTTCGAGACGAAATCATCGAACGGCTCGGGATTCCGGCCCAGACCCCGCAGTTGATCTACGGATTCGCGCGGCCGAACCTGGCGTTGCGCGTTCGCGAAGTCAAGCAGAAGAGCGAGCGAAACTCGGCGGTGGATGCGGCGCTTCGCGAGGCGCTGAAGAAGCCGGGCGAGAAGCGTGGAGCCGTCATCGTGTACTGCCCGACCCGCAAGGCCGCCGAGGCCGAAGCCGAGCGCCTGGCGGACAAGGGCTGGTCGTGCATGGCATACCACGCGGGCAAGGACGGGCCGCGCCGCGAGAAAGTCCACCGAGCGTTCACGACGGGGGAACTCGAAATCGTGGCCGCGACCAACGCGTTCGGCATGGGGATCGATCGGGCCGACGTTCGCGCGGTCATCCACCTGGCGCCGCCGGGGTCGATCGAGGCCTACTACCAGGAAGTGGGTCGCGCGGGCCGCGATGGGGACGACGCGCTCGGGTTGATGATCGTCTCGCCGGGCGACATGGCTCGACGTCGATCTCTGCTCGAAATGGACAGCGAAGGCGGCGCTCGGGAAAGCCACGTGATCGCCCACAAGTGGGGCATGTTTCTCGAGTTGATGCGATTCGCTGAAGGTGGCAGCTGCCGTCACGACGCGGTGTTGCGCTATTTCGGCGACGAAGCGGAAACCCTCGATGGCTGCGGCCGCTGCGATGTCTGCACGTCCATCGCGGCCGGGTTGCACGACGAAGAACACAGCGACGACGAGGTGACGCTGCTCGTCCGCAAGGCGCTATCTGCGGTCGCGCGCGTGCACGGACGCTACGGCCTTACAGTCGCTGTTGCGCTGTTGCGCGGAATCGACGACCCACGGCTCAGCCGTGGCGGTCTCGAGCGCACCACGACATTCGGGGTTCTCCGCGATCACAGCGAAGACTGGCTGATGCGGCTCCTGCGCCGCTGTGTAACCGCGGGCTGGGTCGATTTCTTCGGCTCCGACCGCCCTGTGGTTGCGCTGACTGAAACTGGCATCGCGGTGATGCGCGGTGAACTCCCGGTGCGCCTGTTGCTGCCGCCCATGCACGTGCGCAGCATCCCGGTTTCGAGTGCGTTCCAGACGACGGGCCGTCGTCGGTCCGGCTCGGTTGCTCGCGAAGAGCTCGATGCTCGCCAACTGATTGTCTTCGATGCGCTACGCGAACATCGGCTCGAAGTGGCGCGCGCGGCCGCAGTGCCTCCCTATGTGGTGGCGACGGACCGCTCACTGCGCGAGATCGCAATGAGCGGCCCGACACGGCTCGATGACCTTCTACTCGTTCATGGGATCGGGCCGGCGAAGGTCGAGAAATATGGGGCGGGCTGGTTGCGGGTCGTTCGGGACCACGCGGGTGAGTCGTGACGCGATCGCGATGCGGATGCATGGCGTTCCCGTACCACGTTCAGACGTCGGCCGCGAGCCGTCGCATGCTTGCGGCGCGTTCGGATGGCGATACGCCGCACCGGTATTGGCCGCAAGGTCTCCCGATACGTGCATCGCCGTTCCGTGTCGATCTCCTTCACATGGCATCGGTGGAATCTCCTGCCGTTCGAGGCGGAAGCCTGCGGAACCCGGGGCCGGATCCGACCGCAGAGCGCGTTGTCGCCAGCTCCGGTCGCGAGAGGCTTCGGCGATTGTCAGGCTGACGCCATCGGCAGTGACTGAAACCGATTCTTGCGCTCGCGAAGTTCCGCACAGGCGAAGTCCTCAAGAGTCGAGCGCTCGTCGCCGATGCGAAGGAGACGATTGCGGGGATGCTCAATCCGTGCGAAAAATGGACACATGACCGCCCATTTTCAACACCGCCAGCGAACGAAGCTGTTTCAGTCAGCTCCGAAGCTTCGCGCATCGCTGATGATGTTGCTCGCTCTCGCTGCGGTTTGTGCATCGCTAGTGCCCTGCGACGCGACCACTCTGGATTGCGACGCAACCCAATTTGTATCCGCCGCCACCGAACTCCCTTCTTCGCCGCGCGAATCGTCCTCAGGATGCGCTGATGATTGCCTGTGTTTGTGCGCTGGCTGCTGCTCGGCTGCTCTGGTCCCACAGCTCGTGAGTCTTGAAATCGACCATCGTTCGAATGAAGTCGCCACAGCGAGAAAGACTCTCTTCGCTCGCATTGTTTCCGAACGGCTTTTTCATCCTCCTCGACTCTACTCCGTCGTTTGACCAGGTCGATGCTCGGCGCCCGCAAGTCGGGTTGTCGCGCATATTGAAGAGGGGCGTAGTCCCCCGTGCCTATCGACGGAAGAGTCCGAATGCACCCTAAAAATCTCGGCGTGGCCAGAACCGCGCTTCTGATATCCCTGTTTTCGTGCCCCCATCTGGCGGCTGCGCAGCTGGAACCTGCGCGCACGATCGACCTCGCCGAGGCACTCGAGGTTGCTCGCAAGCACAGTCCGCTTCTCGAGGCTGCAAGGGCGCGCATCGCCGAAGCAGATGGCGACCTGACCCAAGCGGGCCTCCTGCTCGTTGGCAACCCGGAACTCGAACTGTCGGCCGGACCGAGATTCTCGAGCCAGCGAGGCGGAAGCTCGGAGCTCGATGCTGAAGTAGCCCTCGCTCAGCGTTTCGAAACTGGCGGACAGCGCCGACATCGAGTCGCACGCTCGGAGGCACTGGCGACCGCCTCTCGTGCTCAGTCAGCCGATGTATCGCGCGATGTTTCTCGAGCCGTGGCCTCAGTCTTCTACGAGGTACTCGGAGTATCCGAGCAGCTTCAGCTCACAAGAGAGAACGTCGCACTCGGAGAAAACCTCTATGACATTGCCCGGTCTAGGGTTTCGGCCGGAGCCGCAGCGCCGCTCGAAGAGAACACGGCCCGCATTCGTCGAGCGGCAGCCAAGCGCCAACTGATTCAAGTGGAAACGCTCGTGAAGAACGCGACGATTCGCCTCGCAACCACGCTCGGCCTCGATCCAGCGACGGCGCTACAGGTCGAAGGCACACTCCCGAGGATCGGCAACCTTCCATCTCTCCCTGACCTGCTCGAGCGAGCCGAAAGAGGCCACCCGCGCCTTCTTGCCTCGCAGGCGGCGCTGGAAGCGGTCCAGAGCGCTGCGGCGCTCGCCAACGCGGAGGCATGGCCCGACGTATCCCTCGGAGCCTCGTATGCCCGTGACGAGAAAGACGACATCGTCATGGGTGGCCTCACGGTCGAAATCCCGCTTTTCGATCGGAACCAAGGTGAACGCCAACGCACGAAGGCTGCAAGTCACCGGGCGTTAGCAACGGCGCGTTCCGTCCGCCTCGAAATCGACTCAGAGCTTCGACGCAGCTACGCCGACTACGAAGCGGCGATGCGCTCAGTCGCTGCATTTGACGACGACGTCCTTCGTTCGCATCGCGAGAACCTGCGCCTCATCGAGGCCATGTTCCGAGCCGGGAAGATCCAATTCGTCGATGTGGTTCTGTTGCAGCGCGAATTGATTGAAGGCCGGCTTGGCTACCTGAGCGCGCGCCTCGAACTTGCGCACGCCGAAATTGCGACGCGGGCCGCTGCCGGTCTTGACCTGGCGACTGGTTCAACTGGGAGTGACTTACCGTGAGGAGGACCACGATTTCTATCATCTTCTCTTGGCTTGCTTCGGTGGCTTTTCTTTCGTCGCTTCTTCTCGGCTGCAGCCCTGCCTCGGAAGATGAAGGCAAGGAAAGCGAGCCAGAGCGCGAGTCCGTATCTGACCGCGTTCAGCTGAACCAGGAAGCTCTCGACCACCTCTCTCTCGTATACGTGGTGGCAGAAGAAATCGCCCTCGAGCCAACACTTATGGTGAGCGCAGAACTCGTGCCGGTACCCGACCGGCACGCCGAAGTCGGCACGCTCGTCTCGGGCCGTATCGCCAAGGTGCATGTCAATGTCGGTGACGAAGTCGAGCTCGGTGCACCTCTGATTGATGTCGATAGCCCCGAGGTCGGAAGAGCTCGCGCCGAACTCATCAAAGCCCGCGCTGAACTCGAAGTAGCGCTCGCCGCCGCGGAACGCGAACGAGGTCTCCTCTCCGAGCGCGCCACGTCCAAGCGCGAGGTAGAAGTCGCCGAAGGAGCATTGAAGACTGCTCGTGCTCGGCATCGGGCCGCCCAGGCACTTCTTGCGACTCTCGGTGCGGGCGACCAACCGGAAACCGCTCCCGCGAATGCAGCGCGTGTTGTGCTTCGAAGCCCTGTCGCGGGGACCGTAGTTGCCCGCAATGCCCACGTCGGCAGAGCTGCCGAGCCCGGAGGAACTCTCATTGAGGTCGTAGACCTTGATGAACTCTGGCTCCTGGCGGACGTCTACGAACGGGACCTGAGCCTCGTCGCCAACGGACAGAGCGTTCAGGTGGGCGTGCAGTCTTACCCGGATGCTTCGTTTAGCGGCATCGTTGACCACATCTCAGGGACGATCGATGAACGAACGCGAGCCGCGAAAGTTCGCGTCGTGCTGCCAAACATCGACCGACGGCTTCGCCCTGGCATGTTTGCGACTGCGCGAATCGCAGGAACTCATGACCACGCTCCGCAGCGCACGCTTGCCGTACCAGCATCCGCGGTGCAGACGATTGACGACCATCGGGCGTTATTCGTGCGCCTCGGCGAAGGGCTTTTCGAACTTCGACGGGTTCACACAGGCGAGCGTGCCGGCAACCTGATAGAGGTGCTAAATGGCATCGCGCCAGGTGACGAAGTCGTCTCGGACGGAAGTTTCCTTCTCAAGGGCCAGCTCCTTCGCTCAACGCTTGCAGAGGAAGAATAGTGGCAGAGCGACTCGTTGCGTGGGCTCTCAGAAGTCGGTTTCTCGTTCTTTCTCTCGCATTTCTTCTCGTCGTTGCCGGCTTGGAGCACATGCGTCGCCTCCAGATTGACGCAGTTCCCGACGTCACCAACGTGCAGGTTCAGGTGCTTACAACGGCCCCCGCCCTGGCCCCTCTCGAAGTGGAGCAGCTGGTCACCTTCCCGGTCGAGGCAGCGATGGCGGGCCTCCCGAACCTTGAAGAGATTCGCTCGGTCTCCAAGTTCGGCCTCTCGGCGGTCACAGTCGTCTTCACCGAAGGGACCGACATATTCCGCGCTCGGCAGCTTGTTTCGGAACGGCTCAGCGAGGCGCGAGAAAGCGTTCCCGCGAGTTATGGAGTTCCGGAAATGGGCCCGATTGCGACGGGACTCGGCGAGATATTCCAGTTCGAAGTGCGCGGCGAACCATCTTGCGAAACGGTCGCCGACCGCCCGGATTGCTATTCCCCGATGGAACTCCGAACCATCCTCGACTGGTTTGTTGCGTACCAGCTAAAAGCCGTCTCCGGCGTTGTAGAGGTGAACACCTTCGGTGGGGAACTCAAAACCTACGAAGTGCAGCCAGACCCGTTTGCGCTTCGAAGCCACGACCTGTCGCTCGCCACAATATTCGACGCCCTGGAGAAAAATAATCGGAACGTGGGCGGCGCCTACATGGTTCGAAACCGAGAACAGGTCGTTATTCGCGGCGAGGGATTACTCAAAGACATCTCGGATATTGAGAATGTGGTCCTTCGCACAAGTGAAGACGGAACACCTCTCTACATCCGAAATGTGGCGACCGTGGTGCTGGCCCCGTTGGTGCGACAGGGCGTCGTCACGCGAGACGGACAAGGCGAAGCCGTGCTCGGCATCGTGATGATGCTGATGGGGGAGAACTCAAGAAACGTCGTAGATGGAGTAAAGGCCAAGATCGAGTCCTTCTCGGCCAGTCTGCCCCCAGGAGTCAGCATCGAGCCCTTCTACGACCGGACTGAGCTTGTGGGCCGCACGATTCGCACTGTGCAGACCAACCTTCTCGAGGGAGGTCTTCTCGTATTGGCCGTTCTGTTTCTCATGCTCGGGAACCTCCGCGGAGGACTCATCGTTGCCTCGGCAATCCCGCTCTCGATGCTATTCGCGTTTATCGGGATGGTGCAAGGAGGCGTTTCTGGCAATCTCATGAGCCTCGGCGCTATTGACTTCGGGCTCATCGTCGACGGCTCAGTCGTGATGGTGGAGAACGTCTTTCGACTGATGGCAGACAAGCAGCGCTCTCGCGTTCCAACGCTCGAAATCGTGCGAGAAGCGGCTGCCGAAGCCGCACGGCCCGTGGCCTTTGCGGTCGGCATCATCATGATTGTCTACCTGCCGATTTTTACACTGACAGGCGTCGAAGGGAAAATGTTCAAGCCGATGGCGCTCACGGTGCTACTCGCCCTTGGCGGGTCTCTCATTCTGGCGCTCACCCTGGTGCCGGTGCTCGCGTCGCTGGTTCTTCGGCGCGCCACTTCGCATCAAGAGACTTGGCTCGTTCGAAACATTCGAGGGCTGTATACGCCACTTCTCGACCGAGCCCGAGGGCGCCGCATCGCGCTTGTCTCGGGAAGCGCAGCGCTCTTCTTCCTTAGCCTCCTCGCCGCATCGTTGATGGGAACAGAGTTCATTCCCAAACTGGACGAAGGCGCGATTGCACTTCAGGTTTGGCGACTCCCGTCGGTTTCCGTGGATGAAGCCGCGAAGCAGTCAACGATGCTCGAAGCGGTACTTCTTCGCGAGTTCGGCGATGAGGTCGAAACAATTGTGTCGAAGACCGGACGCCCGGAAATCGCGACCGACCCGATGGGTGTCGAAATGAGCGACGTGTTCGTCATGCTTCGGCCGAAGGAGGAGTGGCGTTACGACTCGAAAACGGAGCTCATCGAGGGAATGGCGGACGTACTCAACAAGTCGGTTCCCGCCGCAGCCTTCGGATTCTCTCAGCCAATCGAACTTCGCGTGAGTGAGCTCATTTCTGGCGTTCGCTCCGATGTCGCCATCAAAGTATTCGGGGACGACCTCGATGAGCTCAGTGAACTCGGCGAAGCCATCGCGAGCGTGATTCGAGGCCTAACCGGCGCCTCCGATGTGAAGCTCGAGCAGGTCTCTGGCCTCCCGATTCTGACCGCAACGGTCGACCGTCACGCAGTTGCGCGACACGGAGTGGCGGCAGATGACGTGCTCACCGCGATCGAATCATTGGGAGGGCGAGCGGCCGGGGTCGTGGTGGAGGGCGAGAAACGATTCCGGCTCCAGGTGCGCTTCCCACCGGAAGTCCGAAATGACCCGGATGCAATTGCTCGTATTCCCATCGTTTCTTCGACATCTCGGCTCATGCCACTTGGCGAGCTGGTCTCCTTCGACCTCGAGCCCGCCCCGGCGCAGGTCAGCCGTGAGCGAATCCATCGGCGGATTACGGTTGAAGCGAATGTCAGAGGACGCGACATCGGTTCATTCGTCGCCGATGCGAAGGCGGCGCTCGCGAGGCGAGTCGAGTTTCCGCCCGGCTACACGGTGGAGTGGGGTGGACAGTTCGAGAATCTCGAGCGCGCTTCGGGGCGGCTCGCGATCGTGGTTCCACTCACGCTCATTCTGATTTTTGTGCTGCTCTACACTGCCTTTGACGCCTACCGTCCAGCGGTTCTGATCTTTCTGAACGTTCCATTCGCTGCGACCGGCGGAATTATCGCGCTGCTCGCCCGGGGGATGCCGCTCAGCATCTCAGCCGGAGTCGGGTTCATCGCACTCTTTGGCGTTGCCGTCATGAATGGCGTCGTGCTCGTCTCCTACGTGAGGAAGCTCGAACTCGAAGAGAATCTTCCAGCTGCCGAAGCCGCTCGCCGCGGAGCCCTGACGCGAATGCGTCCGGTACTCATGACCGCGCTCGTTGCTGCCCTTGGCTTCGTCCCTATGGCGCTTGCGAGCGGTGCCGGAGCCGAGGTGCAGCGACCGCTCGCCACCGTTGTCATCGGGGGGCTTGTGACGTCGACGTTTCTGACGCTCTTCGTGCTGCCGTCGGTCTATCCGTGGTTTTCCTCGGCGGATGGACCCGAGATGGCCGCACCTCTCTCTGAGTCGAAGCCTCGAGTTTCATGAGCTCACCGAATCGCTCGATGGTAAGCACTCTTTGCTCGGCGATCGTTGCTCTCGGCATGGTTGCGGGCTCCGTGGCTCGACTGCGCGCGGATTCGCCGCGATAATTCGCGGCCGGTGCCGCTTGGTGAGCTACCCGCAAAGAAATGGAGGCCCATTTGGAGGGAGCATCCTCCGGATGGGAGTCTGCCCTGACGGGGCAAGGTCAGTCACGCGCGGGCTGACATCCAAGTCCTGCAGGAGGCATCACACTGACTCAGTTCGACAGCATGACCTCAGGCCTGTTCGTACCCGGACGCTTGTGTCTATTTGGAGAGCATTCGGATTGGGCGGGTGGTTACCGAGTCAATCACCCGGAGATTGCCTTCGGACACTGCCTCGTGGCCGGGACCGACCAGGGGCTCCGCGCATCCGCGAGCCGCACCGACGGGTTCTTCGAGATCACGAGTGAGTTCGTCGAAGGCGAGCGAGCCGGACCCGAGCGCATCGAAACGGACGATCGTTCGCTCGCGGCCGCCGCATCTGGCTCTGGCTTCTTCAGCTACGCGGCGGCAACGCTGGCCGAACTCCGCTCGCGTTATCAGATCGACGGTCTGCGCTTGGACGTGCAATCAGACCTCCCGGTTCGCAAGGGGCTGTCGTCTTCCGCCGCGATCTGCGTATTGGTGGCGCGTGCTGCGTCTCGTGTCTACGACCTCGACCTCTCGATAGAACAAGAGATGGATATCGCATACGCGGGTGAACGCCGGACGGGCTCCGAGTGCGGACGCATGGATCAGATTTGCGCCTTCGGCCGCGGCCCCGTCGCGATGCAGATTGACGGCAGCGAACCGCGATTCGATCCGGTTCGGTGTGCTGGTGTTTTTCACCTGTTGATCGTGGATCTGTGTCGGGGAAAGGACACCCAAAAGATCCTGGCTGACCTGAATGCCTGCTTTCCAGCGACCCGCGGAGCGATTGCTGCCGGCGTGCGGGACGCGCTGGGTGAAAAAAACCAGCTGATCCTGGCGCACGCGCGCGATCATCTCGCCACAGGCAACAGCCGTGGACTCGGCGAACTGATGACGAAGGCGCAGCAGATCTTCGATGAGTGCATCGCCCCTGCGTGCTCGGAACTCGTCGCGCCGCGGCTACATGAGGTGCTCGCTGATGACGCGGTTCGGGAACTCGGTTGGGGCGGGAAGGGCGTCGGTTCGCAAGGGGACGGATGCGCACAGATCGTGGCCCGAGGCGCCAAGGAGCGCGATGTCCTCGCCAATCAGCTGGAGTCGAAGCTGGCTGTGCGTTGTCTGACCATGACACTGGGCGACGATCAGCAACCCAGCCCAGAAAACGAGACAGTAACCAAGCCATCAACTACGACGTAATCAGATCGTGCGTACGACAATGGCGGCATCACGCGCCAGCGTTGTGTTTCGCACCAGCGGCTTTCGGTCAGGAAATCGGAGGGTGAGGAACTCGGATTGAACGCGAGATGGCGCAATGACGCAGCGAGAACTGCTCCGGTCGTCGCGACTGTCGTCGCGCTCGTCGTCGGGATGGGGGCACAAGGAGCCAGTGCCACGGACGTTGACCTTTACGCGAGTACACTCGAGCAGTACACCCGAGACGTAGCCGAGACGGTCGGCACGCGAGTCGACTACCCGGGACTTCGCGTAGCCGCAGGCTGGCCGAAACTGATCCAGAGCCTCCGGGGCAGCGATCTCTCGCGGGTTCGCAGCACCGCGCAGAAGAAGGCGTTTTGGATCAACGCCTACAACATTCTCGCGATCGATCGGGTCGTTCACGGTGCGCCCAAAAACAGCATTCGCGAACTCGGCTCGCTGTTTCAGTCGGTCTGGAAACAGCCGGCAGCAATGATCGATGGCCTGCCGGTCACGCTGGACCAGATCGAGCACGAGATTCTGCGCCCGATGGGCGATCCTCGGATCCACGCAGCCATCGTTTGCGCGTCGACTTCGTGTCCATCGCTGCTCCGGGAGCCCTGGACCGCCGAACGGTTGGAAGACCAGTTCGATCGCTCACTGCGTCGCTGGCTCGCCGACCCCAGAAAGGGAGTGTCGATCGATCGCCCGTCGAACACTGTGCGGCTCTCCCGGATTTTCCAATGGTTCGCAGGCGATTTCGACTCTAGCGGTGGCGTCGTGCGTTTCGTCGCCGGATACTTGACTGAATCGGATGGAGATTGGCTTCGAGCGCACATCGACACGGTCAACGTCGGCTACCTCGGATACGATTGGACGCTGAACCGGCTCGGGAGCCCGTGAGCCCGTTTGGCGCGCACGGCAAACTGGAGAAATTGGCATGAGCCTCGACGTCATCGGCGCCGGTTTCGGTCGCACCGGAACGCTGTCACTGAAGGTTGCACTGGAGCGGATCGGCTTTGGCCCCTGTTATCACATGATCGAGGTTCACAAGAATCCGAGTCACGCCGAACTGTGGTCCAGCGCGGCGGATCGTCACCCGACGGATTGGAGCGCGCTGTTCGACGGGTGGGGGTCGGTAGTCGACTGGCCTGCGAGCTATTTCTGGCGCGAGCTCGCCGAGCATTTTCCCGACGCAAAAGTGCTGCTCAGCGTGCGCGACGCGGATCGCTGGTACGACAGTGTGATGGCAACGATCTATCAGGCCATGACTCGCGGAATGCCCGAGGGCGCTCCGGATGCCTTCGTACGGCAGGGCGAGATGGCGAAGAAGATCGTCTTCGGTCGGACGTTCGCGGATCGTTTGGAGGATCGCGCTCACGCGATCGAGACATTCGAGCGACACAACCAGGCCGTACGCGACGCTTTTGCCGGTGGTGGGCGTCTGCTCGAGTTCGAGGCATCACAGGGTTGGGTGCCGCTGTGCGAATTTCTCGACAAGGCCGTTCCCGACGAGGACTTCCCTCGCATCAATGACACCGCGTCGTTTCAAGAACGCTTCGCTCTGGCGGGGGAAACACCAGAGTCCTGACACGAACTCAGCTCGACGCCGTGTCTCGTGTGCCCGCCAATTCGGCCAGCAGTTCCATGCCCTCCGGTTGGCTCGAGAAAACCGTCAATCCGGTCAAGCCGCAATTTTCCCAGGCGCGATAGCGCTCTCGGATGCGCTCGATCGGACCGATCAACGCGCCCTCATCGCAGAATTCGTCCGGAACCGCTGCAGTCGCTTCTGACTTGCGGCCGGCCAGGTAGAGTTCCTGGATGCGCGCTGCCGCCTCTGGGAAGCCGCGCCGCACCATCATGTCGTTGTGGAAGTTCTTGGTTTTGTGGCCCATTCCGCCCGCGTAGAGCGCGATATTGGGCTTCATCCGATCGAGCGCGCTGCGGATATCATCGGTGACGACGACGCTCACGCCGCTCTGAATCTCGAGGTCGTCGATGCCCTTGTCGTTCCCCGCCCGCCGAAAGCCCTCTTCCAGCCACGGTTGGTAGGTCTTCATCATCCCCGGCACGAAGCTGAGCGGGAACCAGCCATCGGCGATCTCGGCTGTGAGTTTCACGTTGGCTTCCGTGCCGGTTCCCAGCCAGATTGGAATCTTCGGGTTCATGTGCAGAATCGACTTCAGCGGCTTGCCGATTCCCATGCTACCTTTTCCGGTGTAGGGCAAGGAAATTTCCTTGCCCTGGTGTGAAACCGGCTCCTCGCGCAGAAAAATTTTACGCATGATGGTGACGTAGTCGCGAATTCTCCAATACGGCCGCCCCCAGGGCTCGCCGTACCAGCCCTCGACGATCTGCGGTCCGCTGACTCCCAGGCCCGCTATGAATCGGTTGCCGCCGGCCAGCGCATCGATCGTTGCTGCCTGCATCGCAGCCATCGCTGGGGAGCGCCCGGCCAGCTGCATGATCGATGTTCCGAGCCGGATGCGTTTGGTGAGCGCCGCCAGGTAGGCGAGCGGGGATGTCGCATCCGACCCGTAGGCTTCAGCCGTCCAGACCGAGTCGAAACCCAACTCCTCGGCGCGCAATACGAGTTTCACAGGCAGGTTCATCTGGGCGCCCGAGTAGCCCAACATCAATCCGAGTTTCATTTCGGTTCGCTCCCGTCGATCGTCGCGACATGCTTTTCAGTGCAATATGGCGTGAAGCGGAAAGTTACTGAATCTTCGCGTGCTGTGTCCCCGGCTGAGCCCAATCGGGGAGTCAGATGGCTCCGGGGCGAAGAACGGCCGAACACTCGAGGCAGCCACCATCGAGAGTCATCCCGCGCTCAGCCGAGCCCGATCTCGTGAAGGCGTTCGGCGAGAAAATCGCCGGCGGTGATTGGGGGAGTGCGTGGAGGAGCGTCGGGTGCAATGAATTGCGGTAGCACACTCAAGTCGCACTCCGGTCGTGGGTGTGCGAAGAACGCCAGCGAGTAGCGATGGCTCGTCGATGGCCCGGCTGGGTTCGTGACGCGATGGGTGGTCGCTGGAATCGCGCCGTTGGTCATTCGCGCCAGCATGTCGCCGGCATTGACCACGAGCTGGCCAGTCGCTGCCTCGATGGGGAGCCAGCGTCCATCGGGGCGGAGAATCTCCAGGCCGGCATCGCTTGCTTCACAGAGTAGTGTGATCAGATTGATGTCCTCGTGTGGCGCGGCGCGCAGGGCTGCGGGATGGGCGTCGCGCGGGATCGGCGGATAATGCAGCGCTCGCAGCACGTGGTTTCCGTCGCGCAGCATGCCGGAGAATGTGCCTGCAGGCAGCCCGCCCGCGAGTTCGAGGGCTTCGAGCAGGACCGTTGCACAGGTTTCGAGTGCGTCGAACAGCAGTGTCGCGTGGGTCTCGATTGATGGGGGAGCAGGCGGCCAGATGTTTTCCGGGTAATTGTCGAATGCCGGATTGCTGCGGTCCAGCGTTGGACCCACGTGGAAGAACTCCTTCAGGTCGGGAACAGCGTGATCGAGCGCGTGTTCGATACCGAACCCGGTGTAGCCCCGCTGGCCTCCGGCCGAGCCACCGGATTCGGCCTTCTTGCGACGATCGAGTGCGAAGAACTGCTCGAATGCCCGGTAGACCTCAGCGACACTGCCCGGCCCGGAGCCTCGCAGCGGGGGTTGATCGAGGATCACGAAGCCAAAGTCCCGGAACGCGTCATGCAAGGCGCGCGCGAAGGCGGCCGCATCCCACGACACGAAATCGGAGAAGTTCAGCGTCGGAACAGAGGCAGGCGACTCCATCAAGAGGAAATTCTACGGTCCGGGGGGATAGCGCGCGAGATCTGGCAGTCCGCTGAAGAACCGTGGCGGCCGAAGGGATTCTCAACGGCGGCTCAAAAAGCGCTCTGCCTCTTGGCGAGGGAGCTGGGAGCCCAGCTCGTACCGGGACGAATCTGAATGGTTCGTGGCCCCGAGTGACATCCGGGAATGATTCAACCCCAGTAGGTCCACTGGTTCGGGGAGTTGCGCGATCTTGCAGAGCAATCGGGTCGACACTTCAAACGCGACATGACTCACCCTGGTGGAGACGCGATGCTCCTATCTGCGCCCAGTCAACCGGAGAACCACCGTGAACCTGCACCTGACTTCCGCCCTGAGACGTGCCGCCCCACTGTTGCGCCTGTCCGGCCCGGCCGGCCCCCCACCCGAAATCGCTGAGAGCGGCGACGAACTGGTTTGTCCGGCGACGGGTCGCAGCGTCGTCGTGCGCGATGGCATCGTCGATCTGCTGGGGGCCGACTTCGATCCGAATGTCGGTCAGCGCTTGCTCGATACGGGGCCGAGTGCCTGGTTCTACGACCTGATCCGGCCGCGCCTCGGACCGCTGGTTGGCATGCCGGCATTCGATTCTGAAGTGAACAATGTCGTCGAACGGCTGGCGCTCGAGCCCGGCTCGACCGTACTCGACATCGCTTGCGGTCAGGGAAATTTCACACTCGAGCTCGCACGTGTCGTCGGCCCGCATGGGCTGGTGATTGGACTCGACATCGCCGGCGCGATGCTGAAACGCGCGGCGAAGCATCTGCGCGAGTCGGGTCTTTCGAACGTGGTGTTGTTGCGCGGCGATGCGCAGGACCTCCCGTTTGCCGATGCATGCCTCGCGCACATCAACTGCTCGGGTGGGCTCCACCAGTTTCCCGACGTGAAACGCGCCTTGGCGGAGATGGCGCGCGCCAACCAACTGGGTGGCAAAATGGCGATCAGTGGGTTCGCGTCGCCGACTCGGGATTCCAATGTCGGCTTCCGGCGCTGGGTGCAGCGCGGCGACATGAATTTCGTCCCGATGAACGAGCTGGAAGCGGATATGCAAAGTGCAGGTTACGAACAGGTCGGTGGAGACATGGGCCGTTGGGTGGGATACCGGTGGGGGACCAGGAGCCTCACGCGAACTTGATTATTAATAGGCGAATTGCTGCCGGATTCCCGTTGGCAGAGCACGCGGTCGCATCACAGCCGGTTCAACCCTGCGGTCGTACCGGCTGGCCGTCCGCGTCGACGACGTGAACGGCAAAACCATTCAGTACAGCTCGTGTGGCGGAATCGGTTGCCTCAGTCCTTCGGCGCGAAGAGCGCGAGCATCGGCCGCATCATTTCCTCATCGCTGCCCGCGCGCCAGCTGGCCAGCAGGCCGGAACCCATCGGATCGCAGGAGTTTCGAAGCGGGGCGTCGTCGCAGAGAATCGCATCGACGATCTGTCGAGCGGCCTCGCTCGCAGGTGTCGTCATCCCGGCTGCAAGCGCGCGGTTCGCACGAACGCGTTCGCCCAGTTGGGAATATCCGGGTTTCTCTGCACCTTCCGGAAGCAGGCGAGAAGCCGCGAGCATCTCGGTAGCGATGGCACCGGGCATGATTTCGACGACCCGGATTCCGAACTCGGCGAGTTCGGTGCGCAGCGATTCACCCAATGCGCTGATGGCCGCCTTGCTCGCGCGATATACACCAAAGAAAGGCATCGGTACCAGAGTCGAGCACGAGGTGATGTTGCAGATGACTCCGCCACCTGCCCGACGCAGCGAAGGGATCGCGCGACGCGTCACATCGACCAGCCCGAAGACGTTCGTTTCGAACATGCGCCGCCAGTGGTCGATGGACGTGTGCTCGATCGCGTGGTTTTCGAGTTCGATAGCGGCGTTGTTGACGAGAACGCGAAGTCCCTCCGGCGGCGTCCAGGTGTCGGCCGCAGTCACGTCGAGCGTTGTGATCGCGAGACTCACACCGGCCTGCTTTGCGATGCTCGAGAGTTCCGCTCCGTCTGCCGGATTTCGCATGCTCGCGATGACGTCGAAGCCCCGCAAACCGAGTTCCAACGCGGTGGCACGGCCGATGCCCCGGCTTGCTCCAGTGACCAGCGCAATCCCCATGGGTTCCATACTCGGCTCCGCGTGAGCCCCCAGGGTCGGGGAGCGTCGCATGGAGTATGTCGCAACCGCGCTGGTTCGCGAATGAGCGAGTTCGCGAAACGAGTCGCACCTGCGCTATCCCGTGCTTCCGCGCTGAATTCACCCTCAATCCACGCTGGCTCCACCGCGTCCCCCGATCCGCCCCTCATTTCGCCCAGGAGACCGTCGATGCGTGCAGTCCAATGTCTGGAATTCGGTCAGCCGCTCCGGATTGCGGAACTCGATGAGCCGACACCCCGAGTCGGGCAGGTGTGCATCGATGTCGAAGCGTGCGGCGTCAACTATGTGGATGCGCTGATCGTTCGCGGCGAGTACCAGATCAAACCGCCGACACCTTTCGTTGCGGGAAGTGAAGTGGCCGGACGCGTCTGCGCGGTCGGCGACGGCGTCGAAGCCGTAGACGTCGGCGACCGTGTGTTCTCGATGACGGGCTTCGGCGGGTTCGCCGAACGCGTCGCGGTTGCGGTCGATCGGGTTTCGCGCATACCGGAGTCGATGAGCGCTGGCCAGGCGGCTGCCTTTACCCAGAGCTACTCGACGGCTTTGTTCTCGCTGCGCGACCGCGGACGCCTGGCAGCGGGCGAGACTGTTCTGGTGCTGGGGGCGGCCGGAGGTGTAGGGCGCGCGGCGATCGATGTGGCGAAGGCGCTTGGAGCCAGGGTCATCGCCGCTGCATCTTCAGCCGAGAAACTCGAGGCGTGCAGCTCACTCGGCGCCGACGCGGTCATCGACTATTCGAACGAAGATCTCAAGACCCGCGCGCGCGAACTTTCGGATGGTGGAGTCGACCTCGTGATGGATCCGATCGGCGGCGCCATGGCGGAGCCGGCATTGCGCGCCATGGGCTTCCTCGGCCGATACCTGGTGATCGGCTTCGCTGCAGGCGAAATTCCGCGCTTGCCACTGAATCAAGTTCTGCTCCGCAACCGCAGTATCGTCGGTGTCGACTGGGGCGCATGGATGATTTCGAACTCCGCAGGGCAACGAGCGCTGCTCGGCGAGCTGCTCGCGATGGTCGAAGCGGGCGAACTCTCGCCGAGCGAGCCGAGCGAGTATCGCCTCGAACAAGTCGAGACCGCGCTCGACGACTTGATGAATCGACGGGTAAACGGAAAAGCCGTTCTGGTTCCCTGACCTCGATCAGAAGTCTGACCCTTGAAAGATCGGGACCAGGCCCGCGTGTTCGAGTCGTTCACGGGTGTCGCCCCGACGGCCGCGGCCGCAAGGCAACCGCGCGCTCAGAGCCGATCGAGCGTTTTCTCCAGCGCTGCAAAAAGAGTGTCGATCTCATCGCGCGAGATGACCAGCGGCGGAGCCAACGCGATCGCGGTCTCGAGGCCGCGAACGATCACACCCTGCTCGCGCGCAATGTCGGCGGCGCGAGAACCGATCGATCTGCCAGCGATCGCGGGGTCGTCCAGCAGCTCGATGGCGCCGATCAACCCGGTCGCGCGTACTTCCGCCACGGCCGGGTGATTTTCGAACCGCGTCAAACCTGCTACGAAGTAGGGACCGATTTCGTCGCGAACGTACGGGATCAGCTGACGCTCTTCGATCTCTTCGAGGTTGGCGAGCGCCGCCGCTGCGCAGGTTGGGTGGCCCGAGTAGGTGTGGCCGTGCGCGAAATGGCCGCCGCCGAGGAGTTCTTCGGACAGCGAGTCGGAAAACAGCGTTGCACCCATCGGCAGGTAGCCGCTCGTCAGGCCTTTGGCGAGCGTGATCAAATCCGGTTCCAGCGACCACAGCGAACTGGCGAACCAGCTACCGAGCCGCCCGAAGCCGGTGATGACCTCGTCGGCGACGAACAGGATTCCGAAGTCTCGCGCGAGCTTGCGCAGCTCACGCAGGTACCCGTCCGGCGGAACGATTACGCCCCCCGCCCCCTGAACCGGCTCGATGAACATCGCTGCGATCGTCTCGGGGCCTTCCGCTTCGATGAGGCTCCGCGTCTCGTCGATACACCAGTTCCCGTAGGCCGCTCGATCGAGTTCGCTGCGTGCCGCATAGGGATGCGGCGCGGGTGCGTGAATGAAGCCGGGCAGGGGCAAATCGAACGGGTCCTGGCACGCCGGCAACCCGGTCATGCTGGTCGTGGCCAACGTGACGCCGTGATAGGCGAAATGGCGGGTGAGGATCTTCGTGCGCCGCGGTTGTCCGCGCATCTTCTGGACGCTTCGGACTACCTTCAGCGCGGCCTCGTTCGCTTCCGATCCCGAGCCGCAGAACAGCGCGTGGTTTACGCCCGGCGGCGCGATTTGGGCCAGCCGCTGTGCGAGTCGAATCGCTGGTTCGTTCGACGAATTGAAAAACGACGGATAGAAGGGCAGGCGCCGGATCTGTTCATTGACCGCAGCGGCGATCTTCTTCGAGCCGTAGCCGACGTTGACACACCACAAGCCGGCAAGACCATCGAGTAGCCGACGGCCTTCTGCATCGGTCACCCAGCAACCTTCGGCTTCGGTGATCAGGTGTGTGCCCGCCGCATGAAGTTCTGCGTGATCGGTGTAGGGATGGATATGATGAGCGCGATCCGATGTGCGCAGTGCGTCGAGCGCGGACTTGGATAGCTTGGGCATCGGTTCTCCTATCGGGAATGGTTGGGATCGCATGGGATCGGGAAGCGGTCAGCCGGTCGAAGTCTTCTGCAGGTTTGCAGCGAAGTTCGCAGGAACGATGAACAGTCCCTGCGCCTCGGCCACGAGCGCGCTGTCGGCGAACAACTTGGCTCCCGTCGTGATCTTGCGTCCGGCATTTTCGACCGTCCGGACTTCGAAGCACAGCTCCGTGTGCAGCGGGTGGGTCGCCGATAACGAACCGTCAGCGTGCCTGTCATGGCAGCGATACCGACGTTCAAGTTGTGTTGTCCCATCACGCAATCGAACAAGTGTGAGACGTAGCCGCCATGAACGTGATCGGGCGGACCTTCCCAGGCGATGTCGAGTGCCAAACGACCGCGGGTAACGCCGTTGATCGTCTCGATTTCGACCGGCATCGACATCGGGTGTTGCGGCCCCACCAGAACGCCACTCAGGTAGAATGGCCGCCCTCGTTCAGGGTCACCGGGACGGCCGAGATTCAAGCCGGTGAGCCGTGCGTGCGGCTCGAGTCGCTCGAGGATCGCGTCGAGCTGCGCGATCGCCCAATCCATGTCGTCCGCATAGGATTCAGCTTCGTCGACCGTGCGGAGGGATTGCTGGTGCAACTTGGCGGCGAGCTGCCCCAAAGCTCCCGGAGCGCTACTGGAAATCGGAATCGGCGTTTTCACAGCTTCAGCTCTTCGAGGTAGAAAAGTCGAGGTAGAGAAGTCGAGGTAGAGAAGTCGAGGTAGAAAAGTCAAGGTAAAGAAGTCGAGGTAGAGAAGTCGAAGCAGAGAAGGAATCCGACCCGGATCAGGCGGGTCGATCCCCGGTGATCGCAACCCGCTCCATGACGCGCCGCCTCGGCCAGTAGTCGGAAGCCGCGTAGTGTTGCGTCGAACGGTTGTCCCAGATCGCGACGCTGCCGCGATCCCAGCGAAACCGACACTGGAACTCCGGAACGGTCGCCTGGCGACACAGCGTCTCGAGCAGAAGACCACCTTCGTCGGCGTCGAGGCCTTCGATGTGGCTGACGAAAACCGCGTTGACATACAGGATCTTGCGGCCGGTATCAGGGTTCGTACGCACCACCGGATGGCTCACCGCAGGGAACTCTCTCTGTTTCTCAGCGAGCGCTTCTGCAGCGAGGGCGCGGCCGAAGCTGTGTGTGAAATCGTGGACGGCACGCAGGCCTTCGATTCGACTCTTCATGTCGTCGTCGAGCGCTTCATAGGCCGTGACCATGTCTGCGAACAATGTGTCGCCGGCTTGCCGGGGGACTTCGATCGAGCGAAGCACCGATGCGAGAGCGGGCCTTTCGCGCCAGCTCACATCGCTGTGCCAGAGGTTCTCGTAGCCCGAGAGGTCTTCGCCTTTTTCGAAGCGCACGACCTGCTCGTGATCTTGGCTGGCGTCCAGAAACGGGTGTTGTTCGAGCTCGCCGAATCGCTCTGCGAACGCGGTTTGTTCGGAGGCGCTGATGTTCTGGTTGCGGAAGAAGACGACCTTGTAGGCGAGCCAGGCGCGGCGAATCTCTTCGAATGTCGCATCTTCGAGCTTCGCAAGGTCGACGCCGCTGATCTCTGCACCGATGGTCGGGCCGATCGGCTCGACTTTGATGCGGTTGAACTGGAGGGCATCGAGCCTTTCGGCCTCTTCGCGAATCGCGACGCGAGGGCCTGGCTTCATCCCGATGAACGGCGGAACCTGCAGGCCTTGCGCTTGACTTGCGAAGTCGTGAATTTCTGCCATCGGGGTCTCTGGGTTGGTGTGCAGCGCTTCACTTGATCTGATCTGATCTGATCTGAGCTTCGTGTGGGCTCGAAAAGAGATGGATGTCGCTCGAATTGCGACTGGCACAGTATACCGTCGCTGTCGCAGAACGTGCACTGTCGCTAATCTGTGAGCCCCGATTCCGCCTGGTCCGGCGAACCAGGACGTGGCGAGCAACGTTGGAGGCCCTGATGCGACTCCATTTGGTAGACGGAACGTTCGAGCTGTTTCGCGCCCATTATTCGAAACGTCCTGGCCATGCAGATCTGCAAGGTCGAGACGTGAAGGCAACCGTGGGTTTTGTGAGTTCGATGCTGAACCTGCTGGCGGATCCCGACGAAGCCGTCACCCACATCGCAGTCGCGTTCGACAACCCTGTCGAGTCTTTTCGCAACGCGATGTTTGCCGGGTACAAGACCGGCGAGGGGATGGACCCGGAGCTGGTCGCTCAGCTCGATGACGTCGAGCGGGCGACAACGGCGCTCGGCATTGCTGTCTGGTCGATGGAGAGGCACGAAGCCGACGATGGTATGGCGTCCGGGGCCGCGCGCTTTCGGGACGAGGTGGACCAGGTGCGCATTCTGTCACCCGACAAAGATATCGGTCAGTGCATTCGCGGAACCCAGGTGGTCCAGATCGATCGGATGCGCGGCAGGCTCACGGATGAGAAGACGCTGCGTGAATTGCGGGGCGTCGGTCCCGCCAGTATTCCCGATTGGCTCGGACTGATGGGGGACTCCGCTGATGGGATACCGGGTATCCCGAGTTGGGGGGCGAAATCGTCAGCTGCGGTGTTGGCTCACTACGAGCACATCGATGCGATTCCCGACGACGCCGCGAATTGGAAGGTCGAGGTGCGCGGAGCGAAGCGGCTGGCGACAAACCTCGCCGAACGGCGCGAAGATGCACTGCTGTACCGGAAGCTCGCGACCCTGGTCGAAGACGCGCCGATCTCGAAATCGCTGGCCGAAGTCGAATGGAACGGTGTCCCGAAAGGCGCGTTCATCGACTGGTGCGAAGAGATGGCCGCCGGACGGCTCGAGACTCGCCCGCACCGTTGGGCCTAGCTGAGTTTGAACGATCACACCTCCCCAACGCTTCGGACCCACCGTCGACGAACAGCATTTGGCCGTGCACATAGCTCGCGTCGGGGCCCAACAGGAAGATGACGGCCCTGGCAATTTCGGCGGCCGGTGCCGAGCGACCCAGCGGGACTGGCATCGCGTGAATAACAGGTGCGCTGACCTCGTCGGCGAGCAGCGCGTCGAGCATCGGTGTTTCCATCTTTCCGGGTGCCACCGTGTTGAGACGAATTCCGCGCTCTCCCCATTCGCCAGCGCGGGCGTCGGGCGGCCTGCGCGAGAGCGCGCTTGGCGCTGACGTAGGCGAGGTTCGATCTCCGGTGTCGTTCTGGTTGGCTGCGTGAAATCGAGCGCGCTACCGCGCGCGCTTGTCCCCAAGTTTCTCCGGGTCGATTTGGCGCATCAATCCCTCCTGCGCGACCGTGGCGATGCGGACCCCTTCACGTGTGTAGAGCGTGGCATTTGCGAAGCCGCGTGCACCCGATGCGACGGGGCTGTGCTGGGTGAACAACAACCACTCGTCCATGCGGAAGCATCTGTGAAACCAGACCGCGTGGTCGAGGCTGGCCATCATCACATCGCGGAAGAAGAAACGGCCCGATTTTCGATGTGGGCGATGGATGTTGCTCACCATCCCCATATCGGATGCGTAGACGAACAGGCATTGGTGTATCAGTGGTGCGTCGGGGAGTTCTCCGTTCGCGCGGATCCACACCGGGTTCGGGCCGGTCGCCGGTTCCGATGCAAACATGCCGTGTGGTTCGATCGATCGGTACTCGATCGGTCGTTCTGCGCTCAGCCAGGTCGTCGCCTGCGCGGGCATCTTGTCGGCGACTTCAGCCATGCGCTCTTCCCAGGTCGGCAAGCTCTCCGGGTCCGGTGCGTCTGGCATCGGATCCTGGTGTTCGTAGCCCTCCTCATGGATGTGGTACGAGACCGACATGTTGAAGATCGCTTCGCCGTGTTGCACGGCGACCACACGACGTGTCGCGAAGGAGTTGCCATCTCGAATCCGATCGACGTTGAAAATGATCGGGATCGACGGGTCGCCGGCGCGCAGAAAGTAGCCGTGCAGCGAATGAGCGATTCTCCCGTCGACGGTACGCGCGGCTGCGGTAAACGCCTGCGCGGCGACCTGTCCGCCAAACAATCGCTCCCGGGTCTGGCTCTCGTTGTGCCCCCGGAAGATGTTTACCTCGATCTGCTCGAGGCTCAGGACCTCGATCAGCGATTCGAGCGCTGTGTTCACAGTTTCTCCTCCGGAGCGACACGCCAACCGCTGCCACTGGCGTCGCCGGTTGGAGTGCTATCAGGTCGTGCAATATAGCGGCGCTGTATACCGCGGAGCGCGCTCATCCGCCGGTTGCCCAGCGGGCCGAGATGGCGATCGAGTCAGCGCAACACGGCCGCCAAGGCGGCATTCACGCAACCTGTCCACGCCGCTCCGCATCGAAGCCAGCCGCCAACGCTCGCGCAGCACTGCGCTGTGGTCGCGGCTAGACTCACGAACGGACCGAATCGCATTCTCGCCGACGCCGCTGGTGGTCTGAATAGCTCGACATTGGGAGAGCCCGAATGGGGACAACGCACGAAGAGTTGGTGAGAGGTGCGCAGAAGCTGCTACCGCGCGCAATCGACCTGCGGAGGCGAATTCATCGCCACCCAGAACTCGGTCTGGAGCTTCCGGAAACGCGACGCGCGATTCTGGAAGACCTCGACGGGCTCGACCTCGAAATTCGCCAGAGCGAAACGACCAGTGGCATCGTCGCGACGTTGCGGGGCGCCAAGCCAGGCCCATCGATCGTGCTGCGCGGCGATATGGACGCGCTACCGATGCCCGAGGATACGAACCTCGCGTTCAAGTCCGAAATCGAAGGTGTTATGCATGCCTGTGGCCACGATTCGCATGTCGCGATGCTGGCCGGAGCCGCTCGGCTGCTCTCGGCTCACCGTGACCAGCTTGCCGGCAACGTGATGTTCATGTTTCAGCCAGGCGAAGAGGGCCACCACGGTGCCAAGCACATGCTCGAAGAAGGACTGCTCGACGACGCGGACGCGGGCTTTGCAATCCACATCTTCCCGATCATCCCCTGCGGCATGGTCACGAGCAAGCGCGGCGCGTTCATGGCGTCGGCTGACGAATTCAAGATCGAGCTGACGGGAAAGGGCGGCCACGCGTCGATGCCCCACCAGGCGCTCGACCCCATTCCGGCTGCGTGCGAACTGGTCGGCGCACTGCAGACGTTCGTGACTCGTGGCTCGGACGCATTCGACCCCGTCGTGGTGAGCGTTTCGTTGATCCGCGCGGGAACGACCTACAACGTGATACCCGAAACCGCTCGCATCGGCGGAACGATCCGCGCGATCTCTGAGAAGGCGCGAATGCGCACCCACGACGGGATCGATCGCGTCGCGCGCGGCATCGCCCTGGCTCACGGCCTGGAAGTCAAGGTCGAGTTGCTGCTCGGCTACCCGGTGACGGTCAACCACGACGCCTTCACCGATTTTGCACTCGATACCGCGCGCGAGCTGGTCGGCCCCGAAAAAGTCGTGGTGTCACCGAACCCGGTGATGGGCGCAGAAGATTGGTCGTATGTATTGCAGAAGATCCCCGGCTGCATGGTGATTCTGGGTGTTCGGCCGGACGACGCCGAACCAGCGCCATGTCACTCGAATCGCATGGTGCTGAACGAGAAGGGGATGGCAACCGGGATCGCGTTGCACGCCGCGGTGGCACGGCGATATCTCGATGGTGAACAGCGGGTGTTCTGATCGCCCGCGCCGCCGTGAAAGCGCGCGCCGTGCGAGCGGAGCACCGGCAGCTACCTGCTCGCCTTGGACCCCGAGTCGACTGTGCCAAACAGTGCGTCGGCCGACGCTGCGTAGCTCGGCCAATCCTGTTCGATCAAGTCGATCGACGCGTGCCAGAAGTCCGGCTGCTCGAGATCCACGCCGAGGCACCGCTTCGCGACTCCCTCGGCGCTATCGCTTCCGGTCAGCTTCAATAGCTGTTCATAGCGCTTCAGAAAGTCGGGACCTTCGAGTTTCGCCCGGGCGAAGATTCCCATGCTGAACAGGTAGCCGAACGTATACGGGAAATTGTAAAAGCTGAGACCCGTGATGTAGAAGTGGAGCTTCGAAGCCCAGAACCACGGGTCGAGTTCGTCTTCAGCAAGACAATCCCCATAGCAGCGGCGCTGCGCGTCGAGCATCAACTCCTTCAAGCGACTGACGGAGACTTCGCCGCGTTGGCGTTCATCGTAGAGCGATTGTTCGAAATAGAAGCGCATCGGAATGTTCAGCAAGAACGTCGCGCCATCCTGCATGCGGCTTTCGAGGATCGCCGCGCGCTGTTCCGGGCTCGCGCTCGCGTCGTCGAGCACCGCATCGATCACCAACTGCTCGGCAAAGGTCGAGGCTGTCTCGGCGAGCGTCATGGGGTATTTGCGGCTCCACCAGCGCATGTCGCGCATCAGCCAGGCGTGAAACGCATGGCCCAGTTCATGAGCGACGGTTGCAACGTCCCCGAGTGTTTCGTTGTAGGTCAAGAAGATTCGGGATTCTCCGATCACCGGCGATGAAGAGCAGAACCCACCCGGACGTTTACCGGCGCGCGGTCTATAGTCGATCCAGCGGCGGTCGAAGGCCATTTCTGCAAAGCGCGCGAGATCCGGGTAGCAACGTGAAAATGCGTCGATGATTCGATCCCGCGCAGCATCCCACGGGATGCGTGCTGTATCCGCAAGCGGCAGCGCTGCCATCAGGTCCTGGAAGCCGAGCCTGTCGCGTCCCAAGATCGAGGCTTTTCGTCGCAGGTAGCGGTGTGCGACTTCCTGCCGGTCGTTTGCTGCGCCGAGCAGCGCGTGAAGGGTACGCTGCGAGATGGATGCGTCGAACAGCGCCGGATCCAGAAATTGGGAGACGCCGCGACGTCGATACAGCGTGTGTCGAATGCCGGAAATTCCGTTCAGACATGCGGATGTGACATCTGCGACCCCTTCCCACGCGGCATTCGAACCTCGTAGGGCGGCGCGGCGGACCGCGGGGTCCGGGTCCTCGAGCAGGCTGCGGGTGACGGAGACCGGTATGCGTCGAGTCTGCTGTCCGGGGATTTCCAAGTCGAATTCGAGGCGGCCGGAAACCTGGTCGTACAGCCGACCCCACGCCGATAGAGCATCCACGTTGAGATCGCTGGCGAGGCTTTCGAGTTCTGTGTCCATTCGCCACTGAGCGCTCGTCCGGAGCCGGACCAGGAAGTGCGACACATCGGTGAGATCAGCGCAGGCCAGCAGCTTCTCGAATACCGCATCGTCGGCGTCGCCCAGTTTGGCGCGCAGCAACACGAAAATTTTCTCGAGCTCGGCCCGCGCGGCAGCTGCGGATGCGGTCTCGCTCTGAATCGTTTCGTCGCGTGAGTCGGCCGCCGCTAGACAGCCCAGATACGACCCGAGGTGGGTCGCGCGAGCGGCGACCTGTTCGACGCGCAGCAGTGCTTCTGACCATTCTTCGCTGTTGCTGGAACCGATTGGGCCGAGTTCCTTGACCTCGCGCTGCAAAGACGCGAAGTCGTGTTTCAGGTGATCGCGAAAGGAGCGGTAGGCGGGCCCGTCGAACGCGTCGAAGTAGGCGGTCATGTCCCAGTCGGCGGCCATCGGTTCTCCGGTGTGCGGTTGACTGTAAGAGCCGTGCGCTGCGAGTCTCCACACTTCTCAAAGGAGCCGCCACATCCCGGCCACAGTGGATTCCACGTCGGATTCAGTGGAGGTGTTTCGCAGGAGGTTCTCGATGCGCTCGCGAGAAGCACCGCTTCTCGAGTGGGTGGCAGCGTTCCGCACAGGCCTGCGGGTAGTATCTCCGTGTGGATCACGCGGGGGTGGGTCGAAGCATTGCCGTCCCCGAAGGTCTCGATCTGATCAAACAACGTTGAGCTCGGGAGGGTCAGGCGTGTTCGAAACGTTCGAAGTAGAGCGAGTGGGTGAGTTGACGCGAATCTGGTTGAACCGGACCGAGCGCCGCAACGCCGTCAACTCGACCATGCTGCGCGAACTCGGCGACTTCTTTCTGTCGCTCGAGACCGCCTTCGATACCCGCGTGGTTGTACTCGGAGGCCGTGGACCCACGTTCTGCTCGGGGGCCGATCGCAAGCCGCCGGCGCCATCGGATGCAACGCCGCGCGCGCGCACCGATCGCGAGATCCGCTGGGAGGGCCAGCTCGGCCGGCGCGCGTGCCGCGCGATCGAAGCTTGCGACGCCGTCACGATCGCCCGTGTGCACGGTCACGCAATCGGGGGTGGCGCGTGCTTCGCGCTTTCGTGCGACTTCCGAATCGCCGCACTGGACGCGGTGTTCCGCGTTCCCGAGGTCGATCTGGGCATGCCGTTGAGTTGGGGCGCGGTTCCACGTTTGATTCACGAGATCGGAGCCGCGCGCGCCCGAGAGGTGCTGCTGATGTGTAACGACATCGATGCGACCACGGCTGCAGATTGGGCCATGGTCCACCGCGTCGTCGAAACCGACGAACTGGATGCGGAAGTCGACCGCTGGGTGGAACGCATCCTCGCGAAGCCGGAGTTGGCGCTCTTCATGGCCAAAACGCAGCTTCGCAGCTACGCGCAGCGCGACGCGCTGGGTGACGCCAGCGAGACCGACGGCGACATGATTGCGGTGGCGGCCCGCAGCGCCTCGGCGGCGGGGCGCTTCGCAATGACGCGCAAGAAGTCCCAGACCCTATAGAGACCGGCTCCGTCGTAACCTCGTGTAGTCATGAGACTCGCGGGGGCGACGGACGCAGGCTGACCCGCGACGGGTCAACCGACGACGTGGAAGCTTTCGCGCACAGCGGCGAACGCGCAACTAGGTGCGACCGATCGTCAAACTCCACCTGCCTGAAGCGCCTCTCGAAGCACCCCCAAGGCGATGGCAGCGACTGTTCAACCGCCACGAGCTTTCAGAACGGTATCGAGCGCATGAACGGCGACAGCGACGATAACGCCGACAATGATGACCCCGAACAGCGCGAGAAAGACCGTGATGACTCGCGCGCCACGTGATCGGGGTGTCAAGTCGCCGAAGCCGACTGTAAACGCGGTAATGAAGGCGAAGTAGATGGCGTCTTCCAGAGGCATTCCGTCGAATCGCGAGATCAACACGCCCGCGGCTGCGATGAGCACAACGAAGATGGCGAATACGCCGCTGAGTTCGTTCAGAAGTCCCAGGTGCGCGGCTATGAATTCGCTTAGCATGGGTCCTCGCGGGTGTGGGCGGCCCGTCGAAACCGAACTGGGCACCAGCTGACCCCGCCCAGGCGGCTAGATCGGCGCACTCTTTGTCGGCGCACTCACTATTGGACGACGATCTTCCCCTGCATACGCGACTGGGGATCATCCATCGCTGCGGGGTCGCCCATGCCGCCCGAAAACAGCCAGATCTCGTACTCGTATTCTCCCGGCTTCAGCGGGCAGGGAATCTCGAGATCGTCCATCGCCCCGCCCTGTGTGATCGGGATCGATTGGTAGCCGGCCGCGGTCTTCATCCAGTTGGGGCGCAGATCGGAGCAGGTGAATGCGGTCGCTACCTCGTTGGAGAATACGATGCTGCCGTCGTTCATCGACGCGTAGTTGACCCACGATAGCGTGCCGCCCTCGAGCACCTGAGCGATCGAGGGGTGCAGCGACATGTCGGTAAACTGCACCATCACGTGCTTGCGTGGCTTGTTCTTCGTGGGGTGCTGCTCCCAGGTCGGCATCTCGGCGACCGCCAATCCGGGCAGTCCGAGGCAAATGAGAAAGCTGGCGATCATTCGGCTCATGCGGTTCACCTCGCGTACTAGACTGCCGACCATAGGCTCCGGACGGGCCAACAGGCAAGGGGGCCAGCCACAGTTCAACCGCTCGTATAGAGTGCTATTCGAAGGACATCTCCGCTACGGTGCTGGCCCAAGGTGCACCTGAAAACCAGCACCAGACCCTGAACCTGCAAAGGAGAGGCGGAATGACACGCGAGAACAGCTGGAGCTCGGCCGGGTTGGTGGCGTTGCTGCTGGTAACCGGCCCCCTCGTTGCACGAGGTGAAGACTTGCCTTTGGCAACTTCCTCACCGGAAGTACTGCTCCGGCAGATGTCCGACGAGCTGAAGCGCAGCGAGACCTTCCGCTTTCACGCCGAGATCAACTTCGACGACGTGCTGGTATCCGGACAGAAGCTGCAATACGCCGGGGCGGTCGACGTGACGGTGAAGCATCCCGATGGCGTCCATATCGACCATCGCGACGACATCAGCGCGAAGCGCTTCTGGTACGACGGCAAGACAGCCACGCTTCTCGATCTCTTCCACGAGAAATACTCGCAAATCGATCTGCCCGGTGACATCGACTCCGCGGTAGACCGGCTGATCGAGAGATACAATCTGTCGCTTCCGCTGGCGAACCTGATCTCGAGCGACGTCTTCGAGACAATCGAAGAGCATGCGATTGGATGGGGCTACATGGGAGTTCACGATGTGGATGGAACACCGACCCACCACATTGCCATCATGGGCAAGAACTCGGATCTCCAGCTGTGGATCCAGAAGGACGGGCCTCCGCTGCCGCTGAAACTGGTGGTCACCTACACGAACGTCGCCGAGGCTCCTCAGTACCAGGCGCTGCTGATGGATTGGGAGATCGGCGCAACGGTCTCGGCCGACACCTTCGAGCCCACGCTGCCGAAGGGCGCCCAGCAGATCGAATTCCTGGTTGTGGAGGGTCAAAAATGACGGTTCGTAACTTCCTCTCATTATCGAAAGCCCGCCGACGACTCGTGCTCGGCGGCGTCGCAATCTCGGTGTGTCTGTCGCTCGCCGCTGACACCTCCTTCGCCCGCGGTGGCGGTGGCCGTGGCGGCGGTGGCTTCAGCGGCGGTGGCGGCGGCCGTGGCGGTGGTGGCGGTGGCTTCAGCGGCGGTGGCCGCGGTGGCGGCGGCTTCAGCGGCGGTGGCTTCGGCGGCGGCGGCTTCGGCGGCGGAGATCGAGGTGCAGGCGCCGGTAGCGGTGGCGGCTTCGGCGGCGGAGATCGAGGTGCAGGCGCCGGTAGCGGTGGCGGCTTCGGCGGCGGAGATCGAGGGGCAGGCGCCGCTGGTGGTGGCGGCTTCGGCGGCGGAGATCGAGGTGCAGGCGACGCTGGTGGTGGCGGCTTCGGGGGCGGCGATCGAAGCGGCGCGGGCGACGGCTCGCAAGGCGATCGAGGGATGAACTCAGACAACGTCTCGTCCCGACAGGACGGGGCCACCGACCGGACCGATTCTCGCCAGCAGGGGGCTAGCGACCGGACCGATTCTCGCCAACAGGGAGCCACCGACCGGACCGACACGCGAAACCAGACCGCGCAGCAGGTCTCCGGTAACCGCACGAACGCCTGGAACAACACAGTCGATCATTGGGGGGGCGGCTCCTACTGGGGCCACTCCTACTACGGGGGCTACGGCGACGCAGGCGCGGCCTTCTTGGCGGGTATGATACTTGGCGCGGCCGTGGCTTCGCTGCCGCCCAAACACCAGACCGTCGTTGTCGCCGGGTCGCCGTACTACTACGCCAACGGCGTCTACTATGTGACGTCCGGTACGCAATACGTTGTCGTTGCCGCGCCGGTCGGCGCCGTCGTCGAGCACCCGCCAGCGCAGGTCACGAACGTCTATGTGAACAACCAGGACCTCGGCTACTCGAACGGCGCCTACTACGAGCAGCAGCCCGCCCCCGAAGCCGGCGGCGACCCGAGCTACAAGGTGGTTGCGCCACCGGTCGGCGCCACGGTGGAGAGTCTGCCGAAGGACGCCAAGCAGACTACGATCGGAGGAACCGAGTACTACGTGTACTCGGACACCTACTACCAGGTCTTCCATAGCGGCAGCAAAGTGGTGTACATGGTGGTCCAGAACCCGAAGGCATGAAGCACCGCCCGGAGCCGGCCCGGAGCATGCCGGCCCCTCGACTCCGGCCTGGCGTCGCGGCCCGTGGCTTCAGGGCGCGGCGGCCAGGGCGCGGATCGCTACCGCGATGTCGCCGCTCAACTTGCCGAGTGCGAGGCTATGCGCCGCGGCTAGCGCGTCGAAGTCCTGGCCGACGACGGCCTGCTGCGCAGCAGTGCGACCCGCGTGCGTCGTCCCGCCCGCCGTTGGACGCACGGTCCAGACTGCGTCGACCAACACCGACTCGCCACGCAGCGAGTCGAAGCGCTGGACGTTGATGGTGACTCGATAGACCGGATCGAAGTTCGCAAAAGGTGCGACCGCCACGTCGGGTGTGCCGAGCAGCACGGAAAGGTCGCTCGCCACGATGCGGGCGAGGCTCTCTCCCAGCGGCGCCGCCCAGCGGTTGAACTCGTCGATCTCGACGCGGTTCGGCGCGACCTGGACCACGAACTCCGGCCGGTCGACCGAAGCCGGCACGGACACCGGCCCGACCATGACGCCGTAGTCGGCCGCTGGCGCCGAAACCGGCCTGGCCGTGGCGTTGAGGGTGTAGAAAAGTGCTGGCTTCGTCGATCCGCACCCCACCACAGTCGTGACCAGAAATGCGGCCAACAACCGCCCTGCCAGATCGATTCTCATCACTTCGCCTCCCCACTCTTGCCACGAATCAGCGATTCCGGGTTACGCTCGAGATAGTCCGCCAGTACACGTACCGAGCGAGCTGCGCCGCTCACTTCCTGCAGCGTACTCTCCAGTTGCTGAATCAATACGGAGTTCGGCGCGACCAGCGCGCTGGCGTCGTCGAGGGTGCCGCGAGCGGCCACGAGCGTCGCATCGAGATCGACGATCGCCTTCTTCAGATCGTCACCGATCTGCTTGAGCGGCAGCGCATCGAGCTTCTTGACGATGTTCGAGACCTCTGCCTCGAGCTGAGCGATCGTTCCGGGAATGTTGGGCAACTCTACCGGCTGCTGCGTCCAGTCGAGCGTCGCCACAGGCGCGTCGGGGAAGAAGTCGAGAGCCACGTAGAGCGCCCCCGTCAGAATGCTGCCGCTGCGAAGCTGTACCCGGACACCGCGCGCGATGAGCGCATCGACCAGCTTTCTGCGCTGAGCTTCGCGATCCATGCTGGGATCGATCGACCCAACGCGAATGCCGAGCCTCTCCGGGTCGAGCACCAATGTCACTCGCACGGCGAAATCAAAGGTCGCCTGATCCAGCTGTCCGACCACGTCGATTACCTGGCCGATCGAAATGCCCCGAAATTGAACCGGTGCACCTGGCTCCAGACCGCGCACATCCTGCTCGAAGATCACCGCGTAGGTCTGCGGATTTTGTGCCGCCGGCAGCAGTGCCGCCGTGCGGTCAGAAAACAGCGTGTAGGCCGCGTCCTCGGCGGCGGGCGGCAGCCCAGCACCCGCCGCGGGAGTCTCGAACGCGAGCCCGCCGGCCAGAACCGACATGAGCGATTCGGTCTGCACACTGATTCCGCTCGCCGAGAGGGACATGTCGATGCCACTGGCATGCCAGAAGCGAGTGGCCGGATTGACGTACTGATCGTAGGGCGCTTTCACGAAGGCCCTGACCGAGAAGGACTGGCCGTCGTCTGCGAGTTTGTAGGAAGCAACCTCTCCGACCTTCAAGCGCCGGAAGTAGATCGGCGTGCCGAAGGAGAGCGATCCCAGGTCCGGAGTACTCAACACGAAGAAGCGGCCCGGCATGTCCGCGGTCACTACCGGAGGCTCCTCGAGCGCGACGAAGCTGCGCTGGGACTTTTTCGATTCACCAATCTCCATGGTGATGTAGTCGCCGGAGAGAAGTGTGCCGAGTCCCGTGATACTGGCCCCTGAGATGCGTGCACTCACGACCCAGAAGTGCGTGTCCTCGACCAGGAAGTTCTCCGTCTTCGGGGCCATCCGCGCGGTTGCGATCACCTGCCGGTGATCATCAGACAGGCGGATCTTGTCCAACGTCCCCACTTCGACGCCGTTGTAGTTGATCTTGGTCTTGCCGGCCTCGAGCCCGTCGGCCGAGTCGAACACGATCGTGATCTCGGGTCCTTCAGCGAGGATCCTGCTGATCGCCACCCAGCCACCTACGAGTGCGGCGAGGATCGGAATCAGCCAGACGAACGAGAGCCGCGTGCGCTTGCGCGCGACGACCCTGGACTCGGGCGCTTCGGGGAGTGATCCACTGCTCTCAGACATGGCGAGCCTCTTCTTCGCTCAGGGAGTCCCAAATGAGCCGCGGGTCGAACGATTCGACCGCGAGCATGGTTAGCACGACGACCGCTGCAAAGAACAGCAGGCCGGGCGCCGGGGCGACCGACATCAGCGGTTGCAGCTGAACGAGTGCGGCGGTGAACGCGTCGACGAACACGTCGACCATCGACCAACGACCGATGAACCGGACCATGCGGTATAGCCGAATGCGCTGCGCATTGCTGCTGATCGAGCCGCGCTGCACGCTGACCAGCAGGTAGACGAGTGACAGGATCTTCGCGCTCGGAATCATGATGCTGGCAAACAACACGATGATCGACAGCGGCCAGCCGGTCGGCGACCAGAGCAGCACGACGCCCTGTAGGATGGTGTCGGATTCGCTGCCTGCGGCGGTCGTCGTCGTCAGAACGGGCAGCAGATTTGCCGGCAGGTAACAGATCGCGGCGCCGAGCACGTACGCCCAGGTTCGCTGGAGGCTCGCCGGCTTGCGGAATTCCGTTTCCGCATTGCAGCGCGGACAGTGACAATCGTGTTCGCCAGCCGCGGGCCGCGAGAGCAGACCGCAGTCCTCGCAACTCTGGAGGCCGAGCTGCATCCCGGTCGCGCCGGCTTGACTCACGACTGCTCCACCACGGCCTGACGCGGCGAACCGGCGGTCCGCTGCGCGGCCTGCGCCCACGCGACGCGTTCCCAGAGTTCCCGGGGGTCGAAGCTGGCTTGAATCGCAGCGAGCAGAAACACCAACGCGCCCAGCGCGAACATCGCCAATCCCGGGATGACCGTGGCGAGTTCGGCAATTTTGATCAGAGCAACCAACACCCCCAGCATCATGACCTCGATCATGCTCCACGTTCCGGCGGTTGGATAATGCCGGAGCAGCACGCCCATCCAGGGCGGCAGCGACTCCCGGTGCGCCACCAGCGAAAACAGGAACCCGAATCCGATCTGTAGACCGGGTGCAATCACGGCCGTGAGCAGCACCAGCCCCGCGACGATCTGTTGGCCGTCGCGCCAGAGCTGTACGGCCCCTCCAAACACCGTGGTGCTCGCCTCGCGGCCGACCGCCGCAAGCCCCAGCATGGGCGAAGTGTTGGCGACCACGTAGAGCAGCAGAGCCGCGATCGTGAACGGTAGCAGGCGGTGATGCCGATGGTCCTTGCGCCGCCGCAGTTCCATGTCGCAGCGCGGGCAACGTGCCGACCCCCCTGGCTCGAGAGACGGCAGGCGCTGCACCAGATCGCATTCCGGGCAGGCGACAAGCAGGGGATCTGAGACGCGCTGGTTGTACAGGACACCACCCGAAGCTGCGTGGGAGATGCGCGCAGGATTGCGCGCAGGCACGCCTTGCGCAACCGCGCCCGCTGCCGTTGGGGACTCTCTCGCCAGCTAACTCACCAGAAAGAACGGAAGTTGGGCGTGATCCAGCGCCAGGGCGTAATCACCCACCGCGTAGTGAGTGTTGCGGAGATCGATGCGTGCTTCCAGATGCGACGATGCGGGGTCGGCGAGATCGAACATCGGGCCTGCCCGCCCGAGATTGAGACGCTGCGCACCTCGAATCGTTCGCTGAGCTTGGCCGGCGGGCGTTCGCGATGCGAGACGCGCTCCGACTTCTCTTTCAGCAACTTCGAGAAACCCAGCAGGCCGCCTGACGTTGTCCCGAACGGGTGCGGACGAGGCGGAGCGTCGGGCCGACGAGATCGAGCCGCTGCATTTGGAACGGTTTGTCGGGACGCGGGATATTCGAGAGCACCGCAGTGAGCGAATCCATCGCGATCGATTCGGTAGTCGATTCGGGATCGGGGCTGGTGAGCCGCACTCCACGCAAGACGATGGTACGCGCAAGGGTGTAGATCAGATCGTCGAAGATGAACGTCGGGTTGAGGTGGACGGCGGCCAGCGATCGCAGTTCCTGGCCCATCCAGCGCTCGACGGCGCCCCTCCAAACGCTGGCCGCAATCGCCAAGACCCCGATTGCGATTGCTACCGCGATCGTTCGAATACCGAGGACAGAACTCCGTATGGTTCGGAACACCTGCCGAACGACGAGATTCCAAGATTCAGTTGCCACAGGTTTTGCGCCTCACGGGTTTCGGCGCCGGGTCATTTGCTTGGAACGAGTGCTGAGCCGGCCGACGAACATGCCCCACATCGCGGTGATGACACACAGTGCGCCGCAGACCAGCCAGAATGCCTGGGGATCGTGGTCGCCCGGAATGCCGGCGACGTTGATTCCGAGTAGCCCGGTGACGAAGCTCAGGGGCAGGAACACGGTGGCCACCCAGGTGAAGCGATAGGTGGATTTGTTCATGGAGTCGGCGAGCTCGTCCCGAATCTGGCCCTGCAACGCCGCGGCCCGATCGATCGACAGATTCAGGAGTTGGTGGTGCTGCGCGAAGACGTTGGCGATCCCGTCGAGATCGTCGCGAACCGCCCCGTCTATCGTCGAGTGCGGCTGGGACGCAATGAAGTTGATCATATTCGCCAAGGTTGCGCGCAAACGGCGTGTATAGATCACCTGATTCTGAAACTCGGCGACGCGTTGGAGCGGAGGATTGCCAGAGTCGGTCACGAAGTCGTCTTCAAGCTGGTCGATGGTCGCGTTCAGGTCGTGAAGGTTCCGTTCCAGGCGGTCCAGCCCGTCCGACAACAGTAAGGCGACCAGATCCCAGGAATTGGAGGGCCCCGCCCCCACCGAACAGGCCTGCGCGGCTCTTTGGAGTGCGGGCACCTCGCCGCGGCTTACGGTGATGATCCGGCCAGGCTCGAGCCAGATTCCGAAACTGATGAACGCAGTCGTCGCGGCGTTCCCGCCAGACACCGTGGAGTAGACATTGAGGTGAAGTGCCCGGCCGAATCGGCGCCAGCAGGTAACCGATGCAGGTTCGAGCAGTCTGTTGATGATCTCTTCGTCGAGGCCGCTCTGGTTGGCCAACCAGCGTCGGCCCTCGTCGTCCTTGACTTCGGTGTTGATCCAGGTTTCGCCCGGCGCAACCTCAGAATCAAGATTTGAGCGAAGCTGGATCGTCTGCATAACAGTCCATGGCAGTGATGGGACGGAGATGTCCGTGCGAAGAACACGAGGTGCGTTCTGCGCGATTTCCCCGGCACGGCAGAGGCCTGCCCGTGGTCGCGGAAGGCTACGGAATCTACACCAGCAGGACCAGGAGCGGAGACTTTCTCGATCTCCATCTTCGACTCCAGCCCCCTTTCTCGACGTCAGCGAGCGATCTGTGCCGGGAGACGGCCGATCGCTTAGGCTCTGGACTCCGGGATGGAGGCACCACCATGTCAGCAATCTTCAGGAGGCTTGTCACGACGGGTGTGCTCGTAGCGCTGCTCCTTCCTGTCACGAGCCGGGTGGGCTCGAGTCAGGAGCTGTCGACACCGCCGCCCGTCAGCGGACGCAGGTTGTCCGATGCGGCCAGCATTCTTCCGGCCGATGTGCTCGCTCGTGTAGAGCTGCTTCGGGACGACCTGGATCTGATTCGGCTCTTCATGGGGAAGCCCGAGCCACCCTCCGCGCTTCTCCGCGTCGATGCCGCGCGGAAGGCGCGGCGGGCGAAGCAACAGGGCCGATCACCCGACGCGGCAGGCGTCTGAGGTCAGACGACGAGGCGCTGCCCGTCTGCGCCGCCACGACCTGCGAATGCGAGCGACTCCGTCACGCTCGAAAGAATTGCTCGGGCACTCGGAAACAAATTTCGTCTCACCTCGCGGTGCGCCGCTGCCAGAGGATCACCGCGACACCCACGAGGACGGCTGGAATCAGCAGCACCCAGAAGAACTCCTCGACCAGCGCCGCGCAGGCGGCGGCCACACCCACCAGCACACCCAGTACCGCGAGGCGCCAGTCGAAGTGGACGCCCGCCAGAAGTGTGGTGAGCGCCAGTGTCAGCATCGCGACCAGGCCGGCGTCTTCGCGGTTGAGACGCCCGGTCCGCTCGAGCAGAAAGATGAGATAGAAGGCAAGGGCCAACGCGCCCCAGTGAAGGAGCTGCCTGGCCATGACCCATCCCACGGCCTGGCCTTGTCCCGAGGCGCGTTTCCAGCCGGTGTAGACGCTCACCGCGGCAAAGATCGGGACCATCATGAGCCAGTAATCAAGACCCCGGCTCGCAGAAAAGTCGGCAATCGCGAGGCCTCCCAGCGTAAGCAGCAGCACTGCGCCGAAGCCGATCTCTTCGGCGCGATTTCGGTGGGTCGCGGCCGGCGTGGAGTCGGCCCCGGCTGCGCTCGGCCGATCCTCGGGCAGCGGAGTCGCGCTAGACATTCCGCCTACTCCTGCTTCTGTCGTTTCTCGGCTGTTTCGTCGAGTACCGCGTTGTATGCATCACCGGATGCGTCGTCTCCGGCATCGCGTGCCTTCTCGTAGGCCTTCTGATAGACCCCGGCCGAATCTTCCAGGTTGCCCTCCAGCGTCGATCCCGCTTGCTTGGCCGTGGCGGCCGCTTGTGCGGCGGCGCGCTCCGACTCGATCTCGACCCGTTCGACGCGCACCGTCGGCGTTTCGTCGCTGCAGCCGAGCGCCGCGCCGAGTCCAATCGCGTAGATCATGAGGTACAACGCAAGCCTGCCCATGGTCTCTCCTCCGGGTGCGCCAATGCGTCGCGACGGCCCGCCAGCTGGAGCTGCCGAATCGATGCCGCGCGCAGGCAAGTTAAGCATACCGCTGGCGGCGATGCTGTCCTTACGGCGGTACTTGTGTACGGCACTACCCTGGGCGGTTCGTGCGCTCAGGCTGACAGCGCTGAGTCGTGCCGCATAGCCGAACAGTGCGCCGTCTGCGATCACGGAACGGGAAATTCGTAGTGGATCTGATCGAATGAGGCCGCGGGGAACACGTACAACAGTCGGAGGAGTTCCGTACCTGTATTGAATGCGCCGTGCAACGCATCACCAGGGACGAACACCGCTGTCCCCGCTCGTACCCGATGCTCTATGCCTTCGATTCTGACGACGCCTTCGCCCGAAATGATGTAATAGAGCTCGGCCTGCTTGTGTCGATGGGGACGAAAATCGCGCGCCTCCCCCGGCTCGAGTTCGGCCACGCCCATCGTGAGAGAATCCGTCGGGGTGCGATCGGCGCTGACGAGAGTGCGCCAGCGAAGGTTCGAATCGGCGGGCTCGTCCCACTGCTCGAACTCGCACTCCAATTCGTGAACAACGAAGGGCTGGGATTTAGCCATGCGACATGCCCCGGGTTTCCGCGCCCGCTCAGTCGGAGATCGCTCGGTATCCGTCCTGGCGCATCCAGATTAGCGGAAACCCGCTGCCGTCCATTCGCTCAGCGTCGCTGGCGCCGCAGCCCTTGCAGTCGACGATCTTGTCCCGTACATTCAAACGAACGTTTGACTGAACCGTTTGACTGAACCGTTTGACTGAACAAATGAGAGCGACGATGCGTTCCACTTCCTCCCCAGTCCGAGTCAATCGGAGTCGGCGACCGAAGCCCGCGCGCGACCCCAAGGCGGTACTCGACACGCCGACCGCCATTTTGGACGCCGCAGAGTCGCTGTTCATCCAGAAGGGCTACGCGGGTACTTCGCTGCGAGCGATCGCAGCGCGCGCCGGCGTGAACCTCGCTTCGGCTCACTATCACTTCGGCTCGAAAGCCGGGCTGCTCGGCGCGGTCATTCACCTCCGCGTGGGGCCGGCGAATCAACAACGCAACGCAGCTCTGGACGCGCTGCAGCGGGAGACTCCCCATCCCAACGTGGTGCAGCTTCTCGAAGCCTATTTTCTGCCGCTCGCTACCGGGGGCGTCTCAGAGCAGCTGCCTCGCTTGGTTGCGAGGCTCTATGGCGAACCCGAATCGGTTTCGCAGCCGCTGATCGAGCGGGAATTCGGCGCGATCTCGCGGCGCTTTCTGGTTGCGTTGGGGGCGGCACTACCGCACGTCGATGAGGACGAGCTGGCCTGGCGTTTTCATTTCATGATCGGCGCGATGATTCACCTGATGGCGTTCGAAGCTCCCCCCAGATTGAAAGCGTCAGCGTATTCGAACGCGGATGGACTCGCCCGGCTGCTCGCATTTTCCGCGGCTGGGATCACCCACGGAGTCCCGAGTGCGCGCTTGGAGAAACGAGCATGAACCTAAAAGGGGCGACTCCTGCGCTCATCCTGGTGGGTGGTGTGGGCTTCGCTGGGCTGTTGATCGCGACGGGTCCCAAAGTCGAGCCGCGTGCACCCAGCGTGAGCACACCGCTCGTTCGCGTTCTGGATGTGGTGCCGAAAAATATTCAGCTTTCCGTGTCGACACACGGAACAGTCGTGCCTCGAACCGAAAGTGAACTGGTGCCGGAGGTGTCGGGGCCGGTGATCTGGATGTCGCCGGCGATGGTGTCGGGTGGGTTCTTCGCGAAGGGGCAAGCACTGCTGCGAATCGACCGACTCGAATACGAAGTGGCGCTCGAAGAGGCGCGCGCCGGTCTGGCACGTGCTGAGAGCGAAATTTCCGCTGCGGGCAAAGCGCAGGAACGCCAGCTCGACCTGGCACGCCGGCAGGTGTCGAGCGATTCCCGACGCGACGATGCGGTGAACCGGTTCGGTGTCGCAGAGGCCTCGCTGCGCGAGGCAAGCGCGCGTCTGACGCGTGCGAAGCGCAACCTGGCACGCACCGAGATCGTTGCGCCGTATACCGGGCGTGTGCGTTCCGAGCACATCGACGTCGGCCAGTTTGTCAATCGCGGTACCCCTGTGGCCACGGTCTACGCGGTCGACTTCGCGGAGGTGCGGTTGCCCGTGCCCGACGAAGAACTGGCCTTCCTCGATCTTCCGATGCTGCCGGGCGCACCAGATAGCGCGAACGCAGCACCCGTCATTCTGCGGGCCCGCTTTGCGGGCGGTGAACATTCCTGGCGCGGTGTGATCGCGCGCACCGAAGGAGAACTCGATCCGAAGACTCGGATGGTCAACGTGGTGGCGCGGGTCGCTGACCCGTACGGTCAGACCGAGGGTCGGCCTCCGCTTGCGGTGGGGCTATTCGTCGAGGCGGAGATTCTGGGGCCCCAGGCGGAAAACGTGGTGGTGTTGCCGCGCTCGGCGCTGCGCGGTGACGGACGGGTTCTGTTGGTCGACCCCGAAGACCGATTGCATTTTCGCGATGTCGAGGTGCTTCGCATTGCGCGCGATGAGGTCTACGTCAGCGCTGGGCTCGCATCCGGCGAGCGGGTGTGTATTTCTCCGCTGGAGAGCGCGACCGACGGGATGGCTGTGCGCGTGGTCGGGGGCGCTGCCTCGCTCAGGTCGTTGGTGGAAGCTGCACCGAACCGGGAGCCTTCGACTTGAAGGGGCCGATCGCCTGGTTGGCCGAGAACCACGTCGCTGCGAACCTCTTGATGGGTGTGATGGTGTTCGGCGGTCTTTCAGCCTTGCCACAAATCCCACAGAAGTCGTTCCCCGATCTCGACGTCAACCTGATCACGGTCAGCGTCTTGTACCTGGGCGCGGCACCGGAGGAGGTCGAGGGAGGCGTCTGCATTCGGATCGAGGAGGAGCTCGAGGGCATCGAGGGGGTGGAACGCATCCAGTCCACTGCAAACGAAGGACGCTGCACGGTTAGCGTCGAACTGTTCGAATCTGCAGATGACGCGAGCGCTCTCGACGACGTGAAGAATCGCGTCGATGCGATCACGACTTTTCCGGCAGAAACCGAAAAGCCGATCATCGAACTCGCGTCCGCGCGCCGCTCGGTGATGGATATCGCGATCACCGGGCCGAACGATGAACGCGAGCTCAAGGCGCTTGGTCAGCGCGTGCGCGACGAGATCGCAGCACTGCCTTCGGTGACTCAGGTCGCGCTGCTGAACACACGTCCCTACGAAGTCTCGATCGAGGTGTCGGAGGCGTCGTTGCGTCGCAATGGGCTGTCATTCGAACAGGTCGCCAATGCAGTTCGAAGTGCTTCGCTGGATTTGCCTGGCGGCTCGATCAAGACCGCCGGGGGAGAGATCCTGCTTCGCACCAATGGGCAGGCCTACTGGGGCGCGGATTTCGAACAGCTCGTGGTCCGGACCCGCACCGACGGCACACGCATCCTGCTGCGCGACGTCGCCCAGGTGATCGATGGTTTCGAGGACACCGACCAGCAGGTTCGGTTCGACGGGAAGCGCGCCGCGATCATTCGTGTGTCGCGCGTTGGTGACCAGGACATCCTCGAGATTACGGCCGCGCTGAATCACTACCTCGAAACGGCCCCCGAGCGTCTGCCAGCCGGTGTCGAGTTGACGATCTGGAGCGACGGCTCGCTGCAGCTGCGCGATCGGCTCGATACGCTGCTGAGCAGCGCGCGCCAGGGTTTCTTGATGGTGTTGATCTTGTTGGCGCTGTTTCTCAGGCCCCGACTCGCATTCTGGGTCAGCGTCGGCGTGCCGGCGTCGTTTCTCGGCGCGGTATGGCTCATCTGGGTGTTGGGGATGTCGATCGATGGGATCTCGCTTTTCGGCTTCATCCTGGTGCTCGGCATCCTGGTCGATGATGCGATCGTGGTAGGCGACAGCGTTCATTCGCGACAGCAGTCAGAAGGCAGCTGGCTACCAGCGGCCATCGATGGAACCCGCGAAGTCTCCGTCCCCGTGATCTTCGGCGTGCTGACGACAGTCGCCGCGTTCATGCCAATGCTGTTTGGACCCGGGTTCATCGGACAGGTTCAATCGATCATCGCGACGGTCGTCATGTGCTGTCTGCTGTTCTCTCTGATCGAGTCTCAACTCGTGCTGCCCGCTCACCTCGGTCACCGGCACGCGGAAACCCCGGCTGCCGAGGTTGGGCTGCTGCTGCTCCCGGTAATCGGCATCATCCTGCTCGGCATTGCCTGGGACCTGCGCAGCTACATCGCACTCGCTGTCGGTTGTGCCTCGGTGATTTTCGCTTGGCAGAAAAGTGGCGGCTACGGCCGCGCTGCGGCTGCACTGATCGAACTGCAGTCGAGATTCTCGGGAGGTCTCGAACGCTTCATCGGCGGGCCTTTCCGACAGGCGGTGAGCCATGCTGTGGATCGGCGCTACACGACCGCGGCCGTCGCGGTCTTTGCACTGATCGCGACGTTTGGAGTCCTCGCGAGCGGTCGGCTGCCGTTCTCGTTTTTTCCGCCGCTGGAATCCGATCAGGTCACAGCGAAGCTCACGATGCCTCTCGGCACGTCTGCGAAGGTGACCCAGGACGCGGTATTGCAGCTGGAAAAGACGGCCAACGGGCTCGCATCGGTACTCGCGGAAGAAGCCGAGAAGGGCCCGCCGGTGACACACATCCTGGCGGCGATCGGCGGACATCCGGTCAGCGATTCCGGCCAGGGCCCTCCAGGTGGTGGGGGCGGGATCAACCAGGGCGGCCACCTGGGCGAAGTCACGATGCAGCTTACACCGGGACAGTCTCGCGACATCGAGACCCGCGACGTCGCGCTTCGTTGGCGAGAGCTTTCGGGTGCGGTGCCCGACGCGGTCGAGCTCACCTTCGAGTCTTCGCTGTTTTCGGTAGGAGAAGCGATCAATATTCAGCTCGAAGGTGACGAACTCGATGAACTGCGTGTCGTTGCTGCCGCGATTCGAGAGTCGCTCGCCATGTACCCGGGCGTGATCGACATCACCGACTCGTTTCGGTCGGGCAAACGCGAACTCGAGCTCGACCTTCTGCCGTCGGGCGAGGTGCTCGGCCTCACGTTGCGGGACTTGGCTCGCCAGGTGCGCCAGGCGTTCTACGGCGAGGAGATCCAGCGCGTCCAGCGCGGGCGTGATGAGGTGCGCGTGATGGTCCGCTACACCGATGCGGAACGTCGCTCACTCGGAGCGTTGGACGATATGCGCATCCGGACGCCAGACGGTTCGGAAGTTCCGTTTGCAACCGTTGCGCAAGCGCGCCTCGGACGCGGCTTTTCGTCGATCAAGCGCGCGGATCGCCGACGTGTCGTGAACGTCACCGCCGACGTCAACCGAACGCTGACCACCGCCAACGAAGTTCTCGCCCAGATGCGCGCTGGCGAGATCCAAACGATCATGGCGGACCATCCACGGGTCGCCTACCGGCTCGAGGGACAGCAGCGCCAACAGGGCGAGGCCGTCAGCGGTTTGATTCCGCTGTTCGGGATTGCGCTGTTCCTGATCTTTGCTCTGCTGGCGATTCCGTTGCGCTCGTACAGTCAGCCTCTGATCATCATGAGTGTCATTCCATTCGCGCTGGTCGGCGCCGTTGCTGGGCACCTGCTGATGAAGAGCTTCGGCTTGATCACGGGCCTTGCGATGATGAGTGTAATGGGATTCATCGCAGCGTCTGGCGTGGTCGTGAACTCGAGCCTGGTGCTTGTGCACGCGGTCAACGGGCGACGCGCAATAGGCGCCACGGTGCGCGAAGCCGTGATCGAGGCAGCGGTGACCCGCTTCCGCCCCGTCGTGCTCACGTCGTTGACGACGTTCGTGGGGCTACTGCCGTTGATGATCAATCGCAGCGTGCAGGCCCAGTTTCTGGTTCCGATGGCGATCTCGTTGTCGTTCGGAGTTCTATTCGCCACCGTCGTCACGCTGTTGGTGGTTCCGGCCGGCTACCTGCTGCTCGAGGATCTCCGAGCGTTGCGAAAAAAGAAACCTCGGCTCGGTGTGGCGCTGGTCGAAGACGGGCGAGCCGCATGATCGCGCGTTCCCGGCATTCCGATGAGGCTCCCAATTCGTCGCCTGATGCGACACGGATCCGCTTTCGAACCCTTTGACGAATCGGTGCCCGCACAACCACAGAGGAAGGCAGCATGAACAATCTGGCCCGCATCGTATGTGTAATTGTGTGTGTATTCGCGATCGCGCTGGCAACCTCAGCTTGCGTCGACCCGAAAGAGCAGAGGCCGGGTTTGCGCTTGTCCGGCGAGTGGTCGAGCGCGAGACCAGCGACTGGTCGTTTGTCGCCAGCGAGCAGACCATCTTCGTAGAAACGCGGACCTGGTACCTGATCCCGCATTCTGTGACAACAGTCTACCGGGTGCACGATGGCGAGCTGTACGTTCCGGCGCGCGATCCAGAAACAAAGAGATGGCCGAAAAACGTAGCCAGTGACCCTCGGGTTCGGCTCGAGATCGCCGGTCGAGTCTACGAGCGAAAGGCGGTCTTGATCACTGACACGGCCATCTCCGACGAGGTGCTCGGGGTGGCGCCCGGCGATCCCCGGCCCAACGTAGTCGTGTATCGCATGGATCCGCGCGAGAGCTGAAATGTTGTACCCGGACCGAGGGAGTGCGGCGACGGTGTGTCGCGTCAGGCGCTCGCGCTGGGTCGCTCCGCCACCGCTCGATACCAACGTGACAGGTGTGATTGCTCGCTCGAATGGGGCAGGTCGTTCAATTTCGCTGCAAAATCGGCCGTGCAGAGCGCGATGATGTCCGCGAATGAGAAGCTGTCGCCCGCGATGAATTCGTGGTCTTCCAGGTGTCGATCCATGAATTCGAAGTAGCTTCGCACCATCGTTCGACTTTGTTCGGCCATTTCGGGGATCTGTTGCTTCACCACACTCTTCGTGAGCGGGGAGCCGTGAACCCACACCATTCCCACCGGCGTCATGAAGTTGAGCTCGATTCGCCGGATCCACATCTCGACGATGCCCTTGTCACGGGAGCTGGCGCCGAACAACGGCGGGTCTGGATGTTCTGCCTCGAAGTAGCGGCAGATAGCGACAGACTCTGCGATGTGAAAGCCATCATCGAGCTCCAGAACTGGCAGGCCTCCCATCGCATTGACCCGACTCATGAATTCATGCGCGCGGTTCTCGCGCTTCATGATGTCGACTTGCTCGAAGGGAACGTCGATCCCCTTCTCGGCCAGGTAGATGTGAACTCTTCGGGGATTCGGTGCGCCGGCGAATGTATACAGCTTCATCACAAGAGGTTAGCGCGCCCGTCGTCACGACCTACGGCTTGGACAGTTTCGGAACCAGAACAGTCCGCGAGGTAGAATTTTCGCTGCGAAGATGTCCGCCTTGCGAGAGATGCTGGCTGCCAACATCTTTGCCAGCGGACTCGAGGTCTGCTTTCCAATCAACTCGATTTCCAATCAGGAATCAATCACGTGAACCATCAGCGGACACAACTGTGAGCGATGCGAGGGTACACACCGGAGCAGTGCCGCGCGTCGACACGCGGCGGGAAGCGAATGAACCGCCGCACGGGTGTCCCGGTTGTAGGAGTTCTGCCCCAGCTCGGCTGACACCCGATCACGACACGAAATGAATCACGGGTGGTGATCAATTTCGGAAATTTTCGAGCGATAGTCAGGATAACCCTCTACTCTTGGCCGCGGATGTGGGAGGTGAGTGCCCGATCCGGGAGAGTGGGCGAGTCGGCCTATGGCTCCCGGCAGTCTTGCTGGTCGCCGGCAGCACACGACCCCTCTGGCCCTTCGCTCTGCGCCGGTTTCCAATAACGGTCCCATGTTTTCCAATCGCCGCGCGGGTCGAGCACGACCTGACGTGCGGCATCGCATGATAATGAGGAACTTTGCATGAGCGGATCCGCCCTTGTTCAACGAACCGCGCTGATTTTTGTTCTCACGTTCCTCTTCGCATTCGTGTCGCATCCCGAGGCTGCTCAGGCCCAGGTAGGATCCTGCGGCAACGGGACCATCCAACCCCCAGAGGCCTGCGATGACGGCAACGCGGTCGCGGG
>JAQBGU010000247.1:0-23623 GCA_032128375.1 Deltaproteobacteria bacterium
ACGCCCGTCATGACAACACCCTTTGGTGATAGCGCCTCAGCAACCAGAGAAAGAGCGGACCCCCAGCGAGCGCGGTGATCGCCCCGACGCTCACTGGACACCGCTGCTGTCGCGCTGCTGGCGCCGCATTCGCCGCAGAATTTGGCTGTAGCGGGAAGCCCTGTCCCACAGCGCGCGCAATGCGCGGCAAGCGTCGCGCCGCACTCATTACAGAACTTGCCGCGCGAGGGATTCGAGAAGCCGCAGCTCGCGCAGTCCATGGTGGCGGTATTGTATTGGACATCTCCGAAATCTCTCACGAAATCGCCGCGCTGTGGCGTTGTTCGACGGTCGGACCCCGCCTGCTGTCCGGCTCGAAAAGCGGTCGGTCGGTTGCAGGGTAGACCGCGCGACCGCCTGATTGCCCCGGCAGGGTCTTGTCAGCCGTGCTCGTTTTGCTTTGCTCCCGTCCCATGAGACGACGCCACTCGACACTCTGGTACCTCGCGCTGGCCGTGGTTGGGGCTGCCGGTTGTTCGACGACGCGGCTCGGCTCGGTTTGGGCCGATCCGAACTACACCGGCGGTGCCTTCCACAAGCTGATGATCATCGGGCTCGGCGCGACCGAGGGGGGCAGGGCGGAGTTCGAAAACAGCGTGGCGGACGCGTTTTTGACACACGGCGTCGTGGCTGTATCGAGCACCGGCTACTTCGCCTCAGCGGAAGACATGACCCGCGACAAGGTGCGCAATTGGGTGGAACGCGATGACTACCAGGGTGTGTTGGTGTCGCGGCTCGTCGACGTCGATCGCCAGCAGGTCGTAGTCGCGCCGACCTACACCGATCTCTGGGGCTACTGGGGGTACTACGGCACCGTCATGACCTCTCCCGGCTACGTGGCCGAGCAGACGACGCTGCGCATCACCACGGACCTCTTCAATGCCTCGAGCGGGAAGGTCGTCTACACAGCGGAATCGAAAACGTTCGATCCGAGTTCGCGGGGAGAGGCGATTCGCGAGCTGACTACGCTGCTCACGAAGGATCTGACCCAGCGAGGTCTGCTTCCGCCGAAACAGTAGGGTGTTCATTACCGGCCAGCCGCAAGCCCCGCTCCCATTCTCGGCCAGGAGTGTCAGGTCCGGCCGCCTGCAAGAAACATGCGAACCGTTTTGGCGCAAGGGCCGTGTTCATTCTGCGGTCCAAAGCGGTTGGCAGGGCGCGGTAGAGCGCCAGCTCCAGTGTGCAGGGGACGACGATGAGGATTTCGAACAATTCGCCCTGGGAATCTGCGCGGTAGAGCGCCAGCTCTGGTGTGCAAGCGACGACGCTGAAGAATTCTCAGCATTCGCCCTGGGCGAGTTCTGCGGCGACTCCGTCGAGCAGTTTGTCGAGGAACTCCGGCCAGCGATCCCGCGACTTGCGGAACACACTGGGTCCAAGTCCCAGATATGCGAGGGCGACGTGAGCGCGCAGTGATTCGGTCGAAACGATTCCCGTGGCTTGGCCGTAGCCTTCGATGAGCGCTGCGCGCGCTGCGGCAGCCACCACCGGCGAGAGATCGCCGAGCAGTACATCGCGCAGCAGGTGCGCGACGAACAGGCCCAGGTCGTCCAGCGGATTTCCGAGCGCCGCCTCATCGAGATCCAATAGAGCGATGCCGTCACGCGTCAGGATCACCTGGTTGTCGTAGAAATCGCCGTGGATCGATGCGCGGACTGTCGGGGCCATTTCTAGTGTGCGCGTGACCTCGTCGGCCAGCCGATTTGCGCGGGACGCGTGTTCGGGCGCCAGCAGGCCGATCAGCGCTGCGGTTCGCCGCATACGCTCGACGCTGCTGGCCGTCGAGCGCTCCGGAAGACCCTGCGCGACCTGAGCGTGGAGACCCGCAAGCGCGGCTCCGACACTTGCGATATCGGCGAGGTCCGGACTCTCGGCGCGTAGGCTGTCGCGCAATTCGCGTCCCTCGATCCAGTCGAAGGCGAGCATGCGGTGGCGCTCCGAACCTCCGACATGACGCGGCAGCTGCAGCTGCTCGCTCGACTGGAGTACCCGCTGCGCGTGGCTGGCCCGAGCGAAGCCGGCCTTTCGAGCCAGCTTGAGAACGACGCTTCCCCGCGCCGCGGGGCCGAGGCGAAATACGGCACGCCGCTCCGGGCGGTAGCGCAGAAGCTCGGGAGTGGTCCGGTGCAGGTGCGGGTGATCGGGCAACGCCGATGCCAGAAGGCGTCGGCACCTGCCGCCCCCGCCGACCAGCCGCGCCAACGCGCGGACCTTTGGATCGGTCGGAAACGGGAAAACAGAAATGTTGAGGCCCTCGAGAATCAGCGGGAAATCACGCGCAGGCTCGAGCGGCGACGCGACCGAATCGGTTGGATCGGACCGACTGGCTTTTGCATAGGCAAAAGGAAGCGGCTCACCTGGCACCGTGTACAGGGCCACACAGCGCCGCCCAGGTTCGTATCGCAGGTAGTCGGGTGCCGGAATTTCGGAAGGGATCGGGAATGCCTCCGAGCAACCGCGAACCGAGCGTTCGAAGAGCTTCGAGTCGAGTAGCGTCGCGAGTCCCGGTACGCCGGGATCGCGCATACAGAGATCCTGATCGGCGCCGGTCAACATGAATGTCCGCCTATGCGATCGACAGTCTAGCCACCGGACTGCCGATCGCTGCGAAAGAACGCGCGAGGAAGCGCGCGCGAAGATCGGCGTGCCCAGCATGCAGCACGCACACCCGCGCGGCTTCCCCACGCAGGGGCGCTGGCTCGAGAAGCTGGAGCACAGGATCGAGGGACGTTAGGCGTACGATTCCCCCCAATGAGTGGCGACGCTAGCGGTCGACGCAAAGAAGCCACGTCGGACGTTCCGGTCGATACTGCAGGAAGAATCGAACGTCGTCGTCGATGCGAGATCAGCGAGCGTCACGAATCCGTTCGGGCGGCAATCAGGTCCGGACGGTACTCGGGGTGGTCCGTCAGCCACTGCGACAACGCGCGCATTGACTCCTCGTTCTTGTTGTTGATGAACCGGTAGATCTGACCCTCGAACCACTTGTAGGGCGCCTTCGTGAGGTGGTAGCGCTCGTCGAAGTGGAGCCGTGTCTGCGACGGGCCGAGTGGTTCGAGGCGTACGTGGCCGGTCTGGTCGTTTCCTGGCTCGCGCGAGATCATCGTGTAGGTGTACCCGCGATTCGCTTCGACGTCGGTAACGAGTTCGAGCGCCGCGCCGCGACGCCCGAACGGCATCGGGTAAATGACGCGTCGCAGCAGGCCGCTGCCAGTGGCGTCACCCGGGTGCAGGATTTCGACGCTGAGCACCATCGGCGCGTACTCGGGCCAGCGATCGTAGTCCTGCATCAGCGCCCACAGGCGTTTCGCGGAATGGGGGAAGTCGATCGAGTAGCGATGCTCGCGCACAGCGGGTCAGCATATTCCGGCCGCCGACGGGCTGCTACCCAGCGGCGCCATGACCGAGCCCTTCCTCTTCAATCCCGTCGAAGTTCGCCGCGATCGAGGGTTCGTATGGCGTCAATCTCTACCAGGCCCCCTCAACCCCGCCACCTGGATCCGGTGTGCGAAAAACAGAATCAGCGGAATCGTGATCGGAAATGCAACGAGCATACCGATCGAGCCGAACCAGAAGGCGCCCTGCTCGAGAAGGGCGATTGGAATCGGCGGCTATCCTACTCGACCTGATCGGCTGAGAATAAGCTCCTCTCGGTCGTGTTCTGGCCTAGCGTCCCTCGGCTGGCTCCAGAGCATCTCGAGGCCGCTGTGCCTCGCCAGTCATGGGTACGAAGCGGACGTCGATCAGTTTCTCGCGCTCGATGCCCTGTGGCGTTCGCCGTATCAGGAGCAGTTCCTGGCTCGAGCGTCCTACCGGCAAGACCATACGGCCGCCGACGGCGAGTTGATCGATCAACGGTTGTGGGACGTGACCGGGTGCGGCTGTCACGATGATGGCATCGAATGGCGCGTGCTCGGGCCATCCCTGGTAGCCATCGCCTACGCGCACATGGACGCTGCCGAAGCCCAACCGCGCCAGGTCTCGTTTTGCGCGTTCGCCGAGTTCGGGAACGATCTCGATCGTGTAGACCTCTTTCGCGAGTCGGGCGAGCACGGCGGATTGATAGCCGGAGCCGGTCCCGATCTCGAGAACGGTCTCGTCGCCACGCAGTTCGAGTACCTGGCTCATCAGCGCAACGATGTAGGGCTGCGAGATCGTTTGCCGAAATCCGATGGGAAGCGGCCAGTCTTGATACGCGTGTTCGCGATGTTCTTCAGGAACGAATTCGTGACGGGGTACATCGCGCAGTGCGCGCAGCACGCGAACGTCGTTCACTCCGCGAGTGGCGATCTGGGTTTCGATCATTCGCTCTCGTTCCGCCCGACGCGAGTCGTCGGCCCTCGCATCGATCGACATCGCGGCAAGAGACCAGCCGGCCCAGACCGCCACGACCATGCGATGATGACTGTTCGTTCGGTTCGACACCTTAGCCCCAGCAGCCTACGCGGCGACAGGCTCGCAGGCCCCGCGGAGTTTCATTCCCGCCTTTCGATAGATGTTGTCGATGACCCGCATGTTCGCGACGCCGGAATCGGCGTCGGTGATTGCGGGCTTGACACCGCGCACCGCCTGTTCGAACGCTCGAAGCTGGCAGGTGTAGGTAGCATCTCCCGGAACCGATTCCGTGGTGGTGACACCATCGCGACACACTTTCAGTCGATGGAAGACATGGGGCGCGAGCGGGTTGAAGACATTGACGAAACCTCGTTCGGTCGTGACTCGGGCGGATAGCTTGAAAAGCTGCGCAGAAAACAGCGATGCCGTCGTGCGGCCGGTCGCGCCGTTTTCGAAGCGATACTCGGCCTGCATCCAGCGATCGACGTCGGGCGATGCATGTCGCGCCCGGGCGCTCACTACTTCGGGTTCGGAACCGCCCAGAAAGCGCAGAATGCTGACCGCGTAGCAGCCGATGTCCATGCTGGCACCACCCGCGAGATCGTACCGGTAGCGGATGTCGCCTGGGATCACGAACGGAACGCATGTCGACACCTCAACGTGTCGAATGGCTCCGAGGTCACCGCGATCGAGCAACTCGCGTACGCGCGTGGCCAGCGGGTGGTAGCGCCAATGGAACGCTTCGGTGAGCACGCGTCCCGCTCGGTCGGCGGTGATCTTCATCGCGTGCGCTTCGGCTTCATTCGACGCCAGGGGTTTCTCGCACAGAACGTGCTTGCCGGCCTCGAGGGATCGAATCGTCCACTCACAATGCAGTGCGTTTGGAAGCGGGTTGTAGATCGCGTCGATCTCCGGGTCGCGCACGAGATCGTCGTAGGTCTCGTGGACGCGCCCGATCGCGTGCTTCGTCGCGAATTTCTGCGCGCGCGCCTTGTCGCGAGCCGCCACCGCTGCGATTTGGACTTCGGGCACCTCACGCGCGGGGCGAATCAATGCCATCGGAGCGATGCGGGCGGCGCCAAGAATCCCGATTCGAAGGGGACATGCATTCATCGTCCGGCAGTATCACCGAAACGGCCAGCACGTCAAAGTGTTCTGACCCGTACGCGGGGTGGCGGCCGTGTACGGAGGTCTCGTACACTGGGTCTGCGCTCGACGAGCGACTTCTTCTCCCGCGACTGATGGCTGCGAATTTGGATCGAGTGTGGCGATTTGGGCCAATCTCGGAAGCGGATTGTCCGGCGCGCAACGGTGGTCAACATGCGGCTCGAACACGGGCTCGAGACCCGATACCTGCGCCTCGAGCTCAGCGTGGATCTGCCGGACGGACTGGCACGCTTCCAGATCGGGCTGATCGAGTGGCCGAGGGCAGCAGTCGCCGCACAGGAACGGTCGCCATCTTTGGCGTGGCTGTGCTCATCAACGGGGTTCTTTCGATCTTCCTGCTCGACCAGGCGGGAAATACGCGCCTAAAGATCACCGACCTCGAGAGCACGCTCGTGAGTGAGCAGGACGTCGCATTGCTGCGGCCCATTCGCATTGACCAAGACCGCTGCGAGCGCTGTCACACCGATCGACGCTACGCCAAGCTCCGGCAATGACACAGTCCAGGTCCTGGCGACGATCCGGCGCATGCGCACTCACCCGGGCACGGACATCCCGCCGGAGGAGGAGGTCCACGAGATCCAATCGGCGCTGCTGGTCTTCCGCTGCACTGCGTGTCATGGCGAAGCCGTGCTGAGCCAGCTCGTTTTCTTGCCTCCAGACGAACGTGTCCGCTTGCTACGAACCAAGGTCGCGATGCCCGGCTCGGGCTTTCGCACCGATCAGGTCGGCGAGAGGATCGAGGCTTTCCGATTTTTCGCGCGCCGTTCGCCGAGTTGAGCGGACGGGCATTGCCTCTCCCTCGTCATCCTTGTCTCACGACATCCCTACCACCGACCTGCCTACGACAGGGGTGAATCAATGATTTCGATTGCCCGAACCGCAATGAGCGCTCACGTTGTGTTCGCAATCCTGTGTCTCGCAGGACCCACGTTCGCACAAGACCGCGACGAGGAAATCCGGATCCTGCGCGACGAAAACGACCGGATGCGCGAGCAGCTGCGCGAACAGGATGAGCGCCTCGACGCACTCGAGAAGCGCCCGGCGGCGACCCAGACGGCTGCCTCCGATTCCGATGGAGACGCTGCGGAAGGCGAGGTGGTGTTCGTCGGCGACCCCGACCTGCCGTGGCTCGACAACCGCTATTACAAGGTACACATCCAGATCCGACCGCGGATCGACCTCGCGAAGATCGACGGCTTCGAGAGTTCGCAGGCCTATACGATCCGGACGCACGCAGGGATCGGCCTGAAGCCGTGGCAGGGTTAATTCGCGGGTACGCTGATGTACCACGAGTTCTGGTTCGCGGACGGCGGGAGCCACCTCGGTCGTGAACTCGACGGTGTATGGACCCGCCCATTCAACGATTACCTGACGGGGCTCTTCAAGTTCGCGTGGTTCGACGGGACGTCAAAGGGGCCGGCCGACCGCTGGCGCGTCTGGTTCCAAGTGAACTTCGGGTACTGATCAACCCGGACGGAGCTTCGGAAGCGGCGTCTCGACGGGCGAAAACGCGCGAGCCGATGTGATTGGGTCACTGGAGTATCGCGTGGAAGCTGCGCTGTGGCCGAATTCAAGAAGGAAACGGCGAGTCTTCATTTGCGCTATAAGTCAGCAGCGAACCTCTATGTGGGCGGCCGTGGATTTGGATCGAAGTTCTCGAGCCGTGTCGGTGGAACCTCCATCGCAGCCTGTCAGGTGATTTACCCGAACCCCATTTCACAACTATGTTGTGTGCGAGGGACCGGCTGTTTCGTGAGTAAGGGGGATGGGTGTCGCTTCGCAGCATGATCGCGACGATCCGCAAGCCCAGCGGGAAGTGGGCGTTCGGAACGCTGCTGGGCCGGGCTTCGACTCCTTGAACGAGGACATCCAGCTGCCCGTTCCGGAGCCGCGAGCGATTGGGCTGGCGATGGCCGCGCTGGCTAGTCTCGGGATCCTTGGGCGCCGACGCAGACGTCGCCTTTGAGCTGTGCCGTGTTGCAGACAGACGCGGTGGCGCGCGGGTTGTTCGTTACGCCCCACACCGCGATATCCTCGAGCTTGGTGGGGTCCGGCTTTCGTTCGCTTCGCGGTCAGCCTCGACTGTGAAGGCCAGCCGCGGCAGAATGGCCGCCACCAGCAGCTTGGCGCTGCTGGGACTCGTGATGATTGGCGATCGTCCAGATCCGAGCCCGACCCGACTGGCGCGACTTCGGAACTCCACATACGCGATGCGCGTTTCCTCAACCCTGTGCGCGACGCTGGCACTCGTGATGTCACTCGATGGTCAGGCCGCCGCCGATCCTGTGGCTGCCGATTCCGTCCCTGTCGTCAAGGCGCTCGACTTCACAGGAGTCGAGTTCGGATCCGAAAGCGAGCTGCGCGAGGAGATGTTGACGGTGAGGCCAGGCTGGCAGTTCTGGCGCGCGGCTCCACCCTTCGACGAAGAATCACTACGCGAGGATCTGGATCGGATTGCAGCCTACTACCGCGAACGCGGCTACTACGAGGCCGAGGCGCGCTACGAACTAGCATGGGACAAGGATCGGCTGGTCGTTCGCGTCGTCGTCGAGGTGGACGAGGGCGACGCCGCACGTCTCACGGACTGGGAAATCGACGTGCCCGAGGTCAGCTGGCTCGACGACGCTGCGCGGGTGCGGCTGCTCGAAGGGTTGCCGCTGGTGGCGGAATCACCGTTCGGGGCGCTCCAGTATCGGGCCGCGAAAGACGCACTCGTGCAGCGGCTTGCGGATCTGGGGCATCCGGGGGCCCGTCTCGAGGGTGGGCTCGACATCGACATGGCTGCGCACTCTGCCCAGCTGCGCTGGATCGTCGAGCCCGGACCCGAGGTGCGTTTCGGTGCGGTTCGGGTCATCGGGCTCGCGGACGTCGACGAAGACCTGGTTCGTCGCGAACTCACATTCGACGAGGGCGAACTGTTCTCGCTCGCAGCGCTCGAAGCGAGTCAACGGCGCATCTACGGCCTGCAGCTCTTCCGCGCCGTGACGCTGACCGACGAGCGCCCCCCGTCGGACCCGCCCCTGGACCCGGCCGCGGATCCCCGCCCGAATTCAGACGCCGAGGCGCGCGTCGTCTGGCCGGTCGTGGTTCGAGTCGAAGAGCGCGCCCCGCGCACGATCCGTGTCAGCGCGGGCTACGGGACCGAAGACCAGTTCCGCGGTCAGATCTCGTGGGCTCATCGAAACTTCTTCGGAGGCGCGCGCAGCCTCGCCGTCACGGCGAAGTACTCGTCGCTGCTCGCCGGCATCGAGGGCGGACTGACACAGCCCCGATTGTTCGATTCGAAGCTGCGGCTCGAAGCCGACGCCTCGTTCTTTCGCGAGACGGTGCCGGCTTTCGACGCGTTCCGTGCCTCGATTGGCGTGATGCTGAGTCGGCCGTTGTTTGAACGGTGGACGGGTAGGGTCGGCCATCGATTCGAGTGGAGCGACGTTACCGATGTCAAGGCGAACGATTCGGTCGGCGACGAATCGGCCCGCACCAGCACTCTGATATTTGGCCTCGGTCGTTCCAGCGTCGATGATCTGCTGGATCCGCGGTCGGGTACCTGGTTCGATGTGTCCGTTGCTCCGACACTTTCGGCGCTGGGATCCGCAGAGAACTTCGTCAAGTTTTCGACCGAAGGGCGCGTTTACGTTCCGTTGTTTTGGACCACGATCGCCGCCCGCCTGCACGGCGGCACAATCCAGCCGATCGCCGGAAGCGGGCGGGGCGATGTGCCGACGGTTTTGCGGTTCTACGCGGGCGGCAGCGGATCGGTTCGCGGATTCGAATTCCAACGACTGCCTCCGCTCGATGACAGTGACGATCCACTGGGTGGCTTGACTCTGGTCGAGGGGAGCGTCGAGGTGCGCTTTCCGATCTGGTGGCTGCTGCGCGGGATCGTGTTCTTCGACGCAGGCCAACTCGCGGCGGGGCCGTTCAGTTTCGGTTTTGACAACTTGTACTACGCGGTTGGCCCGGGGTTTCGCATCAAGACACCGATCGGTTCGCTGGGCCTCGACTACGGCTATCTGTTGCGCAGACCGCGTGGAGTGGACCGCGGCCGTATCCATTTTTCGATTGGAGCCTCGTTCTGATGAAAGCGAAGAGCTTTTCCCGGGTTGTCGCGTACCTGGCGGGACTGCTCCTGGTCGCGAGCGTGGTTTCGGTTGCCTTTGTGTTCGCGCTATCTCGCGGACTCGCTCGCGACTCGTTGCGCGCAGCCGCGGAAGCCGAAGCCAGCCGTCAACTCGGTGTTCCGGTGCGCATGGGTGCCCTCGAAGGTCCGCTGCTTCCGGACTTCGCGTTGGTGGACTTCCGTATCGGTCCGGAAGGGTCATCGCTCATTTCGGCCGAGCGGGTGATGCTTCGCGTCGATCTATGGACACTGGTTAGCGAATTTTCGTGGACCATCGACTCGCTCAGTATCGACGGGCTGAACATCGAGATGACTCAGTCGCCGAACGGGGAGTGGCAGACGACGTTGGCGGGTGGGTCGAACGATTCTCCGACGAGCGAACTGCCTCTGGTACGGATCCGCAAACTGGCGCTGAAGGGAAATCGGCTGAAATTGCGCCGGGAAGACGGGGAGCGGATCGTCGTCCGCTTCGATCTCGACGCGAACGACGTCCACCTGCCGTTCACGGCCGCGCGTGCACGTGAGGTGAGTGCCGAGCTGGCCCTGTTTCTCGATCCCGAAGAGTCCGATCGCCCGTACACCCAGCGTGTCGAGCTGGATGCGACGCTATCGGCCGGGCGCGTCAGTGCGAAGGGAGTCGTGGCCGATGAAAAATCCGGAACCGTGGAGTTCGAAGGCTCAACCGAAATTTCCGGCTGGCTAGACGCCGCGCGACCCGCCTTCGCTGCAATCGAGGCACACATCTCCGGCCTCGACCTCGCTGCATTAGGCGGAAGTCCACGCGTATCGGGCCGGCTCGCGGGGAGTGCGAAGCTGCAGGTTCGACTCGACGCGGGAGCGTCGCCGGCTGACACGGAGGCGACGTTCGAGATTGTCGTAGCGGATTCGTCGACGGCCGCTGTCGAATCCGCGAGTCTGGTCGCGAGCTGGGCCCGGCAGCGCTGGAACCTGTCACGCCTTGATGTGACGGGTGCGGGTGTGCAGCTATCGGCGCACGGCGCCGGGGGTCGCGACGCCATCGACAGCCTCCGGGTAGCAGCGCGAGTGGGGGATCTCGGTACGCTCGTCGGATTTGCTGCTCCGCCGGGCGCCGAAGGGGAGCTTGCGATCGACCTCGATGTTTCGGGGCTACTTGCGGAGCCGCAGGGTCGGGTGTCGCTGCGGGGCGAACGACTCGCATTGCCTGGCCTCGAGATCGGCTCCTTGCGCGCGGAGCTGTCGGGTTCAGGTGACGGCTATGTTCGGGTCGAGTCGTTCGAACTCTCGGGCGGTGCAATTCCAATGCATCTGCTCGAACCGGCCGATATTCAAGTGCGCGACGGAGCCATCACGCTGGAGCGATTTTCCATCGCCAGTGATGCAATCGCCAGAAATAGCATGGCCAGTCATGCTGTAGCCAGTGATCAACAGGCGATCGAGATCGGCGGCGTCATCGGCAATGGCTTTGTGCGCGATCTGCGGGTCAAGGGGCGCGGATTCGATGTTGCGGCTTTCGCGGCGCTGGTCGGCTCGCCGATCGCGCTCGCCGGGGTTGCGGATGTGCAGCTTCGGCTCGACGGTGCCTTGCCGTTCCCCGGCGTCGATGGCCAAATCGAGTGGACACAACCCGGCATCGGGTCTTTCGCCTTCGAACATCTCAGCGCGGATTTTGGCAGTGTCAAAGAGCGACTTCGCATCCGCAGTCAGATTCGCGAAGCCGGCCGCGAACTCGCGCGCCTGGAAGGCTGGGTGCCCTACGATGGGTCGAGGCTCGAACCAGGCGAATGGCTCGGCTCGCCACAAACATCCCTGCTGCTGCGGGTCGATTCACTGGACCTCGCGCACATCGGCAGCGCCTATCCGAACAGCTTCGAAGCGCTGAGCGGCCGCATCGGCTTGGAGCTCGATCTCGTCGGCGGGGAGGTTCCGAGCGCGACCGGTCGCGTCGAGCTGGTCGATGGCAGCGCGCGCTTCGCCGGTCTGGAAACCTCGTTTTCGCCCGTCCATGGCACGGCTCGCTTCGAACCCGACGCAAACGGAATCCGGGTCAGTTCATTCGAATTGGACGTCGCGGGCCAGAAAGTGTCCGGGCAGGGTGTGGTCGGCGCGCGCGAGCTGCACGACGTCGAGCTGATCGCCCGGCAGCTCGATATCTCTCTCGCGGCTCCATTTCTACCGGCGGCCAGCGAATGGAAGGGCGCAGTCGATCTGGACATTGCGCTTTCAGGTGCCATCGCTCAACCCCGCATCGAGGCCAGCGCTGTTTGGCGGGCGCCCGAAATCGCGGGCCAACCGCTCGAGCGCGTCGACGGCAAGCTCGAATTCGACGGCCGCATGGCCCGGATGGACCTGCGCATCCACGACGGGGGACGCGAGATATTCAACGCCCAAGCCGCTGCGCCCTTCGCGGTGGCGGTAGCCGAACCCGAAGACTGGCTGAATGCGCCCGACACCAGGCTCGACTTGCGTGCTGTCGATGTCCCTTTGGCTTGGGTCCAGCCGTTTGTGTCTCGTCCCCTCCGAGAACTGAGCGGCCGCGTGAATGCGTCAGCCGAAATTCGCGGAGGCGTCGAACCCGTCGTGAGCGGCGTGGTCGAACTCGCGGACGGCCGCGTCGTCGTGCCCCTGCTGAGGCAGACCTTCGCGCCGATTCACGCGCGCATCGTTCTGGGCGCCGAGAGATTGACGATCGAGGATTTCCGAGTCGGCACGGCCGAGGCCGGGGCGACGCTGCGTGGGAGCATTGAACTCACACAGCTCGTGCCCGACAGGGTCGAACTGAACCTCGCGTTGAACGATCTGCCGGTGGCGCGTTCGCCGGCGCTCAAGGCCGACGTCGCGGGCGAAGTTCAGGTCGGCGGGTCGGTGTCGAATTTGCAGGTTCGAGGTCAACTCGAGTTGCGCAAGCTGGCAGTCGTCCTTGGGGACGCCGGCGACTCTTCCATTCGCGAGATCCGTATTCGGACCGCACAAGGCAACTCGCCGGGCGGGTCGGGTGTGAGAGAGGACTCGCTAGGATCGCCGAGCTGGTACGAGCCCGCTGCAGTCGATGTTCGATTGCATCTGCCGCGCAACAGCTGGCTGCGCGGGCGCGGCTCGGAGCTGGACCTGACGGGCGACCTCGAGTTGCGCAAGGAAGCGCTGCAGCCCGCGACGATCGCCGGCCGGGCAGAAGTCGTGCGAGGAACCTACGTCTTCCAGACGAAGCGGTTCGATGTCCGGCGCGGGCTTGTCACGTTCGATGGCGGGACCGAACTCGACCCGGTGCTCGATGTGGAGGCGGCCCATCGGGTGCGGGACGTGAACGTGCTGATCTTCCTGTCTGGGCGCGCTTCCGCACCGCTGCTTCGGATCGGCAGCGAACCGGCGCTGTCCGAATCCGATGCGCTTGCGTATCTGTTTCTGGGCCGGCCTGCGAACCAAGTCGGCGCGGGGCAGAAAGCCGGGATGGATTCGGCCGCGGCAGCGCTCGCGACGGGTGTTGCAGCGGCGCAAGTCACTGACCTGCTCGCAGCGTCGCTTCCCATCGACACGCTCGACGTGGCGATCGACGAAACCGGAAGGCCCGCGGACATCAAGGTCGGCAAGTACATCACCGATCGCGTTTTCGTTCGGTACGGGCGAACCCTCGGACCGGAACCGGAGGACGAGGTTCGAGTCGAACTGCGCATCAACCCGAACTGGAGCGTGGGAACAGACGTCTCGACCAGCGAAAACGCCGGAGCCGATGTGATCTGGTCACTCGACTATTGATCGGGAGCCGGCGCACCGACACACGCATCATCAAGGCTCCTTCGGGAGTACCCCCGGTGATCTCGCGGCTGACTTCCCATTCGGGATCGATCCATCTGCGCCCGGCGGCGGATTCCGACTCGTGCGGGTTCGCGCGCCCGAGGCCTGGATGCTGGGTGTGACGGCATGGCTGGCGCTCGCAGGCCTGCGCCGGGTTCGCGCCCAGGCGCGTTTCGACGCGCAGCCCGCGGCGGCTGAGCACTTTGCGCTGTGGCGGACTCTCGGGCGTCGATCAATTCATTCGGGCGGGAGATGCGGGGCATGAGCAACGAGGAACGCGAACAATGCACCGAACACATCTTCGCTGTGCGATACGACCATGAAATGATCGGCACCCGGAAACGTGACCAGCTTCGCGTTCCGGACACGCTGCGCGACCCGTTCTCCCATTGCGAGCGGTACGTTGACGTCGGCTGTGCCGTGAAGGATGAGCGTCGGGGCGGTGATCCGCTCGAGTTCGGGAATGTCGAGTGATTCGAACTGTCTGATGTCGTTTGCTACGCCCGTGTTGCGGCGCTCCGGCAACTTCAGCGCGGAGTTCGCTAGAGCAACGAACCGGTCGCGCCGGGCGGAATCGGCGAGGATTCGATCGCGAATCGCTGCGTCGGATACGACGGTTTTCAACATCCGTTCTGGATTGCGCTGAAGGACTCCGCTGAGCAACCACCCGCCGAAGTCCGTGCCAAACAGGAATTCGAAGATCGGTGAATCCGATTCCTGCCTCGGGTGTTTTTCGTCAGCGAGCCGCGCCCGACTCACGCCCATCAGATCGACGAGTGCCCAGCAACGGTCCGGGTGGCGAATCGCGAACTGCAACGCGGACGGCCCGCCGCCCGAAATTCCGATCACGGCCACACGATCGATCCCGATCGCGTCGAGTAGCGCCACGTAACTGTCGGCCTGGTCTGCGGGAGTGCGCCCCACCGAGATCGGGGTGCGCAGGTAGCCCGGTCGGGAAATCGCGAGCAGTTGAAAGCCGCGTTCGATCGCGGTCTCGCTGAGATCTGCTACCTGGTCGTAACCACCCGGTGTACCGTGCAACACCAGAATCGCCGGGTCGGTCGTGCCAAAGCGCGCCAGTTCGATCGGTCCGCGCTCGGTCTCGATGACCACCGCGCCGCGTTCGAGTTCCGCGACAGCCAGTGCGCGCCAGGCCGTGAACCGAAAGGCCACGCCGGCCGCGACGAGTACCGCGGCAACGACCGAAATCAACAACAATCGTCGGATCACACCGTCAGCGTAACATGCCTACTGGCTATCCTGAACCGCCTCATCGCATCTGAATTCGAGCGCTCACGACGACTCCCAGTCGGATGCATTTCAGATTCCGATCAATCGCCCGTAGCGGTCGCGATGAAACGACTGATTGCCGAACGTTGCTTCCAGCGCGCGCGCGCGCTTCAAGTAGAGACCGGCGTCGAACTCATCTGTCATGCCGATACCGCCGTGAATCTGGATCAGTTCGTTCGACACGTGGTGCAGGAAGTCGCCGGCCTTGCATTTAGCCAGCGAACAGAGCTGCGCGGTGTCGTCGGCTCCGCGGTCGATGGCCTGCAATGCGGCTTCGACGCAAGAGCGCGCCATTTCCATCTCGGTGTAGAGCCCCGAAGCGCGATGACCGAGGGCCTGGAACGAGCCGATCACCTGCCCGAATTGCACACGGTTCTTCAGGTAGTCGAGCGTCATGTCGAACGCTTGCGCGGCCGTGCCGAGCATCTCGGCTGCGATCCCTGCACGGGCGCGGTCGAGCGTCGCTTCCAGTACAGAAGCCCCTTGATCGACTTCGCCCAGCAGCGCGTCCGACGCGACTTCGACTGCGTCGAAGCGGACGTTCGCATAACCTCGGCTATCCGCGGTCTTGAGGCGTTGACGAGTCACCCCTTTTGCAGTGGCATCGATCAGAAACAGGCTGATCCCTGTGCTTTCACCGGGTGCCCCGCTCGTTCGCGCGGAAACGATGAAGGTGTCTGCCGACATGCCTTCGAGTACATGAACCTTCTTGCCACTGAGTCGGAAGCCGATCTTCGACTTTTCGGCCTTCATCGCCGCATGGATCGGCGCGTGGTGTGGCCCTTCATCGACGGCCAGCGTGGCGATGATGCTGCCGTCGGCGATCTTCGGAAGCATTTGCTTCTTTTGGGAATCGCTGCCTGCGACGATCAATGCGCTTGCGCCGACCAGACCCGAAGCGAGTAGCGGCGAGGCGGTCAGCTGCCGGCCCAACTCCTCCAAGACGACGCCGAGGGTCAGGTAGCCCATGTCGACGCCGCCGAATTCTTCCTCGACCAGGACGCCGGCCCAACCCATTTCCGTGATGCTCTTCCAGGTTGCCTTGTCGAATCCGTACTCGTTGTCGCTATCGCGCATCGCCCGAAATCTGGCGACCGGTGCTTCATCTCGCGCCCAGGATTTCGCTTGTTCTTTCAGGAGTGCTTGTTCTTCACTGAGAGCTGCCATCTCGATTTCCTTCCCGAATCGCGCGCGTGGTGTTGGATTGCGTGGTGGGTTGCGTGGTGGGTTCTGTCTTGGAAGTGCGCCTTGCTCAACCGCGCTGTGTGTTCTCGGGCAGGCCGAGGATGTTCTTGGCGATGATGTTGTTCTGGATCTCGGACGAGCCTCCATAGATCGACATGGCCTTGCCGAAGAGCCAGCCGCGCACGGCGGCTACCTCGGCATCGCTGAAGCCCTCGCCTTCCCAGCCGAGGCCCTGGCTTCCCATGATCTCGACCATCAATTCGGCGCGCTCCTGCGCGACGCAAGACGCGGCATTCTTCAAGATCGAGGCAGCCGCACTGACCTTTGCGTTTCCTCTCGCCTCTGCGATTACACGGCTGATTGTCAATGCATGGGCTTTCGCATCCATGACGTGCGCGATCAGCCGCGAACGGAGATCCGAATCGGCGAGCCGACCCGCCGTGTCCAACCCGACATATTCCTTCGCGATGTCCGTGAAGGATTTGTGGGCGCCACCACCGCCGAAACCGGCTGAAGCACTCGTCTGGCTCTGTCGTTCGTGTTGAAGCAGGCGCTTGCCGACCGTCCAGCCGCCGTTCAATTCACCGAGCATTTCGTCCTTCTCTGCGCGCGCATTGTTGAAGAATGTCTCGCAGAAGGGTGAAGCACCGCCGATCAAGCGAATGGGTCGGGTCTCGATGCCGGGCTGATGCATATCCATCATCAAGAAACTGATGCCATTGCGCTTTGGCTTGTCGAAGTCGGTGCGCACCAACACGCCGCACCAATCCGAGATGTCCGCGCCAGAGGTCCACGTCTTCTGGCCGTTGACGACCCAATGGTCGCCGGCATCTTCGGCCTTGGTGGCGAGCGATGCGAGGTCGGAGCCAGCATTCGGTTCTGAGTACCCGAGCGACCAGAATACCTCGCCGCTGCAGATCTTCGGAATGTGGCGCTGCTTTTGCTCTTCCGTTCCGTACTCGAGGATCGTCGGGCCGACCATCGTGATCCCCATTCCCGTCGTCCGGATGAGCGGATTGAATGCGCCGGCGCGAGCCAATTCCTGATCGAGAACTTGCGACTGAATCTGGGTGAGGCCGCCGCCGCCATACTCTGCCGGCCAGGTGGGAGTCGCCCAACCCTTCGCGCCCAGTGCCTTTCCCCAGGCGAGCGCGTCGCTCTCGGACGAGTCGATCGTTTCAGAAGCCATGACCGCGCCGCCGCGGCCCTTCAACGACTCCGGAAAATTTTCTGTCAACCACGCACGCGCTTCGTCTCGAAACGCTTCGAGCTCTGTGTTGACGTCAGTCATCTCGTTCGTCCTCCTCGGCAACGTCTCTGTTCCTCCGCGATGTGCGCGGACGAGACAATACCGAAGATTCACCCGCCCGCGGGCTCGCCCCGGCCACCGGCGATCGTGTCGAATACGCACATCTGCAGATCGCGGATCCGCAGCGACTTTGTGGGCCTCGATCTCCGGAAGACCTACTTCCAACAGGATCGGTATCGGTAGCGTAGAGGAGGTGCCGCCACGAGCAGTGCCCGCCGTTACCATCGCATCAGCGAGTTTATCGTCATGCACCGCGGTCAACATGACTTCGCGAACAACTTGCCTGTGTCCTTGATCGCTGCTGCCGCGCTTTCGGCGCGAACCAGTCGTACCTAAATGGCCAGGTAGACCAGTGTCACGAGGACCGCGATCGACCCGACGAACTCGCCAGGGGAACCCAACTCCGAGAGGGTCACTCGCTCCTGCTTTTGTCATTCACTGCGAACTCGGCGGCACCAGCAGCTTCGGACGGACGCAGCGCACTCCTCGCAGAATTTGGCCGAATCCCGGTTCACTGTTCGCAAGCGGAGTAGTTCATCCAGTCGACCCTGACTCGCGGCGCGCACGACGACATGTACCGGATGGCGCATTCAGTCTGGTTGCCGAACCGAACGTTCTGCTGGTGGGGCAGCGCCGTCGGGCGGCAAAGTCTTGAAGCGGGATCTGCGCGCGACCTTCTGGGAACACCGGGGCCGCAACGTCAATTTGAAGCGAGGCTGCATTGACCCGCCAACTTCGCTTTCATCGTCTATTGTTGATCAAATTGTTGATCAAATTGTTGATCAACTGTTGATCAACAATCTCTGTGATCACCAATCGCCGCAAGAAAGGGGGGTACCCATCGTGTCCATCTCGCTCTACGACATCAGCGTTGCGTCATATCTCCAGTTACTGGGAGGAGTTGTCAGTGTGCTCGACAAGGGCGCCGCCTACTGCCAGGAGCAGGGCATCGCGCTTGGCGAAATCGTCGAGACCCGACTTCGCCCCGACATGCTGCCGTTTCGTTTCCAGCTGATCTCGGTCGCGCACCACTCCCTCGGCGCCATCCAGGCTGTGCAGTCAGGGTCCTTTGGACCTCCCGCCGGCGCGCCAGAGTACGACTACGCGGGCCTTCAGGCGCTGATTGCCGACGCGCGGGCTCAACTCGAAGCGCTCACACCGGGAGCCATCAATGCTCTCGAGGGGAACGATGTGCTCTTCCAGATTGGCGATACCCAGTTGCCATTTACCGCATCGAATTTCGTGCTGTCGTTTTCGCACCCGAATGTGTACTTCCATGCTGCGACCGCATATGACATCTTGCGAATGAGAGGGGTCCCTGTTGGGAAACGCGATTTCATGGGAATACCACGCATGAAAATGTAGGCCACCGCTCGCAGCAGTTTGTCCCTGCGAATGGCGTTCGCGTGCGAGCAGACTGCATGCACTCGAGACTGTAGGGTGTAAGAATGGTGGTAGGAATAGTGTAGAAATAGAGGATGAATCGTGTAGGGATCGGCGACCCGCGCCAGCTCAGCATCACACTTCTCGCATGATGACCTGTTTCTAGAGTCGCGCGTTGCCCCGCGTAGACTGGCGCCCACGCCGCCTCAGGCCACTTCGCGGTGACCGAGCAACGCCCACGCGCTGCGCGCACCGTCGATCGCGGCGCTCATGATGCCGCCGGCCCAGCCTGCGCCTTCGCCGACGGGCCAGACGTTCTCGAAGTTTGACGCTCGGCGCGTGGCCGCGTCGCGCGGCACGCGCAGGGGGCCCGAGCTGCGCGACTCGATGCCGACCAATAACCCCTCGGCGCCCGCATAGCCGGGGATCTGTCGGTCGAACTCGCGGATCGCGGCGCGCAGCGCTTCGGTCATATCGGCGGGCAACAAGTCGTCGATGCGCGCCGTGCTGAGTCCGAGCTTGTAGCTGCTGCGCCCGAGGGCCGCGCTCTCGCGACCCACCAGGAAGTCGGGCACACGCTGCGCGGGCACGCGGTAGTCGCCGCCGCCGGCCACGAAGAAAGCGGCTTCGAGCTTTTCTTGGAATGCGACGCCGGCGAAGGCGCCGTCGCCGTAGTCGCGAGGGCCGAGTGTCACGACGATGCCCGCATTCGCAAAGGGTGAAGAGTGGCGCGAGTTGCTCATCCCGTTCGTACACAGGGTGCCGGGTTGTGCGACCGCGGCGACGATCTGTCCGCCCGGGCACATGCAGAAGCTGTGCGCGGCGGGTTGCCCGCTGCGAGCCTTCGCCACCAACGCATAGTAGGCGTGGCCGAGGCGCGCGAGGTCCGCGCCAGCACCGAAGCGCCCGCGATCGACCAGCGCTTGCGGATGTTCGATGCGTAGGCCGATCTGGAAGGGCTTCGACTCGACGACAAGGCCTTGGCTTGCCAGCGCGCGCAGGCTGTCGCGCGCGCTGTGACCCAGCGCCAGCACGACGCCGTCACATGCGAGTTCGCCCCGCGAGGTGCGCAGCGCGCGCACGCGCAGCAACGAGCTCCGTTTGCCGGGGTCGAGCACGAGGGTCTCGAGACGCGTCTCGAAGTGGAAGCGCACGCCCATTTCTTCGAGACTGCCGCGCAGACGCGGCAGAATGCGGTGCAGCCGATCGGTCCCGATGTGGGCGCGCGCATCGAAGGCGATATCGGCGTCCGCGCCGGCCTCTACCAACGTCTGCACGATCGGAGCTTCGAGCGCGTGCTGGCTGCGGGTGTAGAGCTTTCCGTCTGAGTAGGTGCCGGCACCGCCCTCGCCGAACAGAAGATTCGCCTCGGGATCGAGTTCGCGCGTGCGCGTGAAACGCGCGACCGCACGGCCTCGTTCGCGCAGTGCCGGGCCGCGTTCGAGCAGATCGACGCCGACCCCGTTAGTCGCGAGCGTCCAGGCCGCGTAGAGGCCCGCCGGCCCCGATCCCACCACTGCCACGCGCCGGCCGCGCCAGGCCGCATCCGGCGCGACGAGTGCGAAGCGCGCCGGCGGCCCGATCGCTCGGGCGCGCCCACTCTTGAGCGCACGGTCGAGTGCCATGCCCGGCGCCAGCTCGAGGTCGACGTGAACACTGAAACGCAGCGCGTGGCGCGCGCCCCGGCGCCGCGCATCGAGCGCGCGGCGTGCAACGCGCAGGCCGACGATCGCTTCAGTCTCGATGCCGATGGCTCGTGCGGCGCGCTCGCGCAGCACGCCCTCTGGCTCGTCGAGGCCGAGTGCAAGGTTGTTGACCCGCACGCGGCGCGACGCTGCGTTGACTGCGCGGCCAGCGAGGTTTTCCGGGGAGTTCACGAATCGGCCAGTTTACCGCCGTACGACGTTGCGCGACAGCAGCAAAGAGTTCTATAGAGCGTGACGGCGTCGCGGGCGGTCGCGGTCGAGCGCACGTTCGTTCGGCTGACACGCGATCGCTTGCGATCGACGGCACTTGAAAATCACTGAATTGGGAGTCGAACCTCATGACCCAAAAAGTTCCCAAAATAGTTCCCAAAAGAATTGCACTTCCGATCGAAGGCGGCTGCCAATGTGGCGCCCTTCGCTACCAGATCGTCTCGCCGCCGCTGATGATCTATGCCTGTCACTGCGCCAACTGCCAACGCATCGCCGGCAGCGCGTTCGGTCTCGCCACCACGATCGCCGAGGACTCCCTCCAATTCACCTCCGGAACACCGCAAGTCGTGAAATGGCAATCCGATGCGGGAAACCAGCGCTATGGGTGTTTTTGCGGTGATTGCGGTTGCCGGATCGCGCACGGCCAAACTCCGTCCAACGGAATACTGAGCCTGCGCGCGGGAACCTTCGACGACACGAGTTGGGTCAAACCCGCTGGACACATCTGGATCCGAAGTGCCCAGCCCTGGTTCAAGTTCGGCGATGACGACGTCTTGTGTGATGTTCAGCCAACGGACTACGCACCCTTCATCGAAAGATTCAAAGCGGCGACGACGTTCGCGCCGGCAGTTGCGTAGTGTTGCGATTGGCAGTGTCCGGCCATCGGACTGCCCGGCATCGGCGCGACCGCGAGTGCCTGTTTAGTAGGCGTGCCGATCGGGCAGTCCGACAAAGGCAGGAACGCAGAGTGGCCTGTCTGGTCAGAGGTCGGCCCAGATTGGAACCCGGAAGCCCAGCGGCGACGCTTCGAAAATCGGCACGAATTTTGCTTTCTACCGGGTATGAGACTTTGTTCGAGGAAATGTTCGAGGAAATGTTCGAGGAAATGAATGGCGAGCCGTGATGGCTCGCCAACGGAGGACTTCAGATCATGAGCGGCAGTTCTGCTCGACTACAAGCCATCGAGGCCGTCACCCGCTACGAACCGATTTCTGCCCCCCTGGATTTTTCCGAAGTCTCGGCTGGCGAACTGTTCGGGGCCAACGTCTTCGGTCTTTCGGCCATGAAAGCCAGGCTTCCGAAGCCGGTCTACCAGTCGGTTCTGGCGACTGTGCAAAATGCGACCGCGCTGGAAGCGGGTGTGGCCGATGTGGTGGCGACTGCGATGATGGATTGGGCGATCCAGAAGGGTGCGACGCATTACGCCCATGTCTTCTATCCATTGACTGGATCGACCGCAGAAAAGCACGACAGCTTCCTGTCTCCGGACGGCCAGGGTGGAGCGATCGCCGAGTTCGCCGGCAAGGCGCTGATCCAGGGCGAGCCCGATGCGTCGAGTTTTCCGAACGGCGGTATCCGGGCGACGTTCGAAGCGCGTGGCTACACCGCATGGGATGTCACGAGCCCAGCCTACATTCTCGAGAACCCCAACGGGACGACGCTGTGCATTCCGACCGCGTTCGTCTCGTGGACCGGTGAGGCGCTCGACAAGAAGACGCCGCTACTGCGCTCCATGCAAGCGCTCAATAAACACGCACAGCGGGTCCTGACGGCCTTCGGTCACACCGACATCGATACTGTCGTGTCGTTTGCGGGCGCAGAGCAAGAGTACTTCCTGATCGATCGACATTTCTATTTCGCGCGGCCCGACCTCATCGCAGCCGGGCGCACGCTGTTCGGTGCTCCGCCACCGAAGGGTCAGGAGTTCGATGACCATTACTTCGGCGCAATTCCCGAGCGCGTGCTGGCCTTCATGCTCGAATGTGAACGGGAACTTTTCAAGCTCGGAATCCCGGTCAAGACCCGCCACAACGAGGTTGCACCGGGCCAGTTCGAAGTGGCCCCGGTCTTCGAGCAGGCGAATCTCGCCACCGATCACCAGCAACTCATGATGGTGACGTTGCGCAGGGTCGCAGAAAAGTACGGCATGACCTGTCTCCTGCACGAAAAGCCGTTCGCCGGGGTCAATGGATCCGGCAAGCACGTAAACTTCTCGCTGGGAAACGCGACCCAGGGCAATCTCCTCGATCCGGGCGATACACCGCACGCGAACGCCCAGTTCTTGATTTTCTGCGCGGCCGTCATCCGCGCCGTTCACAAGTACTCGGGGCTTCTCCGCGCTGTCGTCGCTTCGGCTGGAAATGACCACAGACTCGGCGCGAACGAGGCGCCTCCGGCAATTCTGTCGATCTTCCTGGGCGAGCAGCTGACAGACGTGTTCGAACAGATCGCAAAGACCGGCGATGCGACGAGTTCCAGGGCGCGCGGGAAGCTCACGGTGGGCGTCGACACGCTTCCCGATCTTCCGACGGATGCCGGCGACCGCAACAGGACGAGTCCGTTCGCGTTCACCGGCAACCGGTTCGAGTTCCGGGCGGTGGGATCCCACCAGTCGATCGCCGGGCCGATGGTCGCGATCAATACCATCGTCGCCGAGTCGCTGGACTACATCGCAAACAAACTCGAAGCGGCGACGGCCGGTGACGCGGCCGAGTTCAACGCTGCAGTACAGAAAATTCTGCGGGAGGTCATGGCAAAGCACGGAAGCGTGATCTTCAACGGCGACGGCTATTCGGACGCATGGCACGCCGAGGCCAAGGAACGGGGACTCCCGAACCTTCGCACCAGCGTCGATGCGCTCCCGGTCCTGGGCAGCGACGAGGTGATCTCGCTGTTCGAAAACTACGGGGTATTGACGAAACGCGAGACACTGAGCCGATTGGAAGTCTATCTGGAGCAGTATTGCCTCACCGTCGGCGTCGAAGCCCGGACGAGCTGCGAGATGGCGAAGACGATCATCGTGCCCGCGGCCATTCGCTATCAGGGAGAACTCGCCGGCACGTGTGCCAGCATGAAGGCGCTGGGCATGCAGATCGATACCGCGATCCTCGAGAAGGTAACGGGACTAGTCCTGAAGTAAGCGCGGATCACTCATCTGGCGTTGAGTGCGGGTCCGGGAAACGAGGAACGGGAGCGCGCTTCCTGGTGTAATCTGGGTTTTCCAGAACACCTGATCCTCCAGAAAGCGACGCTCCCAAGTGAAGAAAGCTACAGCGTACGAGCGAGCAAGTCACGTCAACACAGGCACGGGAATTTCAGAAGAAGAGC
>JAQBGU010000248.1:0-17200 GCA_032128375.1 Deltaproteobacteria bacterium
CCATGATTGAAGCCGACAGAACGCTCTTCTCCGTCGGACAACGCGACGGTGATCCCTTTGTCAGCATGTACCAGAACTTTCCGGATGTGCCACTAGTCCTTCTGCTGTGCTCTGCGAGCGCGTTCGCCACTTGTGGCGCGACTTGTCTCAACGCGGACGGGACCTCGAGGTGACACGTGGAGAGTGGCGCGAGGTCGGCTTTCGAATCGCTAGGGAAGGCCTCGAGGAGGGGTTCCTGATTGGCGCGGATTCTGAACCCACCGAGCCGAGGTCGGCCCGGTGGGCACGAGTTTTCTCTTTGACTACTCCGGCCGCTGGCACGTTCGTGGCGATCGCTGCGGCAGCCGACCGGCTTGCTGTCTCCGGAATTTAGGCCGATACAGAACTTCGCTCATTCCACGTACGCCCGCGGAAATCAACGGACGGCGGCGGAATCTCGCCAACCGCGTAACTCCGCGTCACTGGACGTCAATATACGTTCCCGGACATTGACGGACAACAGTGGACATTGGGCCGAAACGAGATTGGCAACGTGGGGGGCGCAAGTTTCCGAACCTGGTCTCGTGTTCCGTTTTCCATTGGCGCACGAATCTGAACGGCTTCCCTGCTTCGCGTGGGACCGAATCGAGAATTGGGGCTACTGTCCAGGATGCACTCCAGATACGTACGATTGCGTCAATTCGGAGTTGGTCCTCTGGCATGAGGTAGAAAACGGCCAGAGCGCAGAGGGTTCAACGTGGCGGGAAAGGCGGTTTTGATCATCGAGCCGCGTAGCATCTGGTCCGGCAACAATATCAACCTGGAGAGCGGAGACTCCTAGAGAAGTGACGAACCCCGCCGTTGAGCTCGAAGAGGTTTGCGTTACCTATCAGCGCGGCGATGTTGCGGTCGATGCCGTGCGCGGGGTGACACTCGAGATCGCCGCTGGTGAATTCGTCGCCATCGAGGGGCCGAGCGGGTCGGGTAAGAGCACACTGCTGCGCACGATGGCGGGCCTTTGGCCGGCGACGTCAGGTCGCGTGATGATCGACGGCGTGCCCCTCGATGATCGATCCGATTCGGAGTTGGCTCTGCTCCGCCGACGGCGCATTGGCTTCGTCCATCAGCTGTTCAATCTGCTGCCGGATCTGACCGCCGAAGAGAATGTCGGTCTGCCATTGATGCTGGATGGATTGCGCCAAGACGAGGCGGACGCCCGGGTCGAGCGCGCCCTCGATAGCTTGGGAATCGGATCGATCGCAATGCGACGACCCGAGGAACTCTCTGGAGGGGAGATGTTGCGCGTTGCGTTGGCTCGGGCGTTGGTGATTGAACCCTTGCTGATCCTCGCAGACGAGCCCACGGGCTCGCTGGATCAAGAGAATGGCCGCAATGTGCTCGAAATCTTCAAGAAGCTTCATACGACTGACGACGTAACGCTCGTGATCGTGACCCACGATGCCACCGTTGCGTCGGGCGCCGAACGCCGCATCAAGTTGGTAGACGGTCGGATCGAGTAAGGTGAGTTTCAAGGGCCTTGCATGCTGGGCGACGATTGCGCTGTCCGCCTGTTCGACATCGGCATTCGCGGATTCGTCCACGATCGATCCCCATGAGGTCATCGAGGCAGCGTTCAACAATCTCTACGGGTTCAACTCGGTCCAGCAAGTGGAGATTTCGGCTGGCTCGGCCGAAGGGAGAAAGTTCACCCGTTCGGCACAGGTGATTCGAGTGGGGGCGGCCGGCGGATTGAATCGTATGCTCGTTCGATTCAGCGGGCCAGCCGATCTGCGTGGGGTCGGGATATTGCTGCTGGAGCGAGAGAACTTTCAATACGACGCGTTCATGTATCAGCCCATTGTGAACAAGGTGCGCCGAGTTTCGCTCTACCAACGAAATGACAAGTTTTTCGGCACTGATCTTTCGTTCGAAGATCTGGAAGGCAAGCGGCCTTCCCAATGGAGCGCTCGCTTGCTGCGCTCCGACAGGAAGTATGATCGTATGACTTGGGTGATCGAGATGAAGCCGATCGGATTTCCAAGCGGGTACGAAAGGATCATTGGCTGGTTTGATCAACAGGTTCCGGTCGTCGTCCACTTCGAGTACTTCCTGAATGGACAGGAAAGCCAGAGACACAAGATCGTGGATCTGGACCCGGCGCAAGTAGTGGAGAAGGGCGGGTACTTCATCCCAACTCATCTAAAATTTTCTGGCTCGCGTGGCTCAGAGACGGTCGTCCGCATCTCACAAATCGAAATTCGAGAGTCCTTTCCGGGCAGCCGATTCTCTCCCACTGCCCTCGAGCGAGGAACAGAGCGTACCGACGCGGCCGAAACGAAGGACCGCTGAGTCCCAATCTCAGCGCGCCGGTCGCGAACCGTCCAGCCGATCGAACCTCACGGCCGAGCCGGCGTCCGCCCTTGGCAACGAGAAGCGAAACTCCGCTCCTGGGCCAGACGAATCCTCGATCCATATCTCGCCGCCGAATTGGCGAACGATTTTTTCAACGATCGATAGCCCGAGCCCCAAGCCGGCGTTGCTGGTATTGGGGCCTGTCTTGAATGGTTGAAAAATTCGTTCTCTCGCTTTCTTGGGTATTCCTGCTCCGTTGTCCCGAATGACGAAGAGCGTAGAGTCCTCCCTGTCTTCTTGCTCAACCTCAATTCGAAGTTCAGGGAAGCCCTCATTGTGAATGAGTGCGTTTTGGATCAGATTTCGAAGCACGTGACTCAGAAGGATTGGATGAGCGACGATTTTCGAGAACTTTCCGATCAGGTAGACAGGAGTCTCATCAATCCCTCCCCGCGAAGCTGAAATTTCGCCGGTCAGATTCTCCAGGAGATTTCGGACGCCAACGTGTTCCAATTCCGGTTGCTCTGCTGCGGTGCGCATCAGGTCGCGAAGCCCTGTAAGCATCTCGTCTGCGCGAAGAAGATTCAGTAGAGCCGTTTCGAGATTGTCCTGGCGGCTCGTGTCATCAGAGATCATCGCGAGTTGCAGGAAATTTGTACCCGCCGAAAGGCTATTGCGTAGATCGTGCGTGAGAGCAGCAGAGTAGAGGCTTTCCTGCTTGGTTCTTCGTTCCAACTGGTCGTTCTTTGCGGCAAGCGTCTCAACCGCCGTCTCGATTCGAGCCTCAAGGCTTCGATTCAAGCTGCGGAGTTCGACTTCGTACTCCTGCGCACGGTCCAATGCGTTTCTCGACGCAGACGATAGCGATGCCGCTACGATCGAGAGCGCCATCGTACAAAGCGTGTTGTATACGACACTCGTCCACGGCCAGGGCTCGCCAGCGCCAAACGGCAGTGCGCCGTCGTGCATTGGGAGTGCGCCCGAATGGACTCCGAGTATGACCCCAAAGTATGCCAGGCTACCCAGGGCGCCGATCCCGACTGCACCCTTGGCGGAATGAAGCGCCGCCGCCATGACTACGAGGAAACCGTAGAGACCCAGGCCATACCACAAGCCTTCGCCGCCGAGAAGATAAACCCCTGTTGTGACCACCCCGACTTCGAAATACAGAATGCCAAGAGTCAGCGATCTGATCTGTGCCGGGTATCGATATCCGATGAGTAGGTATGGAACGGTGAGCAGTAGATCAGCGGTGGTCAATGCAACGACCCATCCAACGATCGGATTGGAGCCCGCGACTCGATCGATCAACACGATCGCGATAACGATGGCGCCGCAGGTGGCTACCCGGCCAAACTGAAATCCACGAAACACGTACCAGTAGGAATTGGACTCGTTCGGAGCCGCAAACCCGCCGTCAGTCACCGGCTGGTCTTCCATCGGAGAGACGGGGTTGAACATGTCTGAGGATGATCGGCAAACACGACAGTGTGCACAGTAGAGCTACACCAGCAACCGAAGCAACGTATGCTCCGACCGGGACGCGGAAGTCGACGACCATTCCGCCACCGATTCGCATCGTCGTGAGGACCATTTGACGCGCAAGTCCCGTCCCTACAAGCGAGCCGAGGGCTCCCCCAATTGCACCCAGTAGAGCGCCTTCCAGAAGAAAGCTGCGAACCAACTGTGAGCGGGTGGCTCCAATATCGCGAAGCGTCGAGATCTCGTCCCTTCGCTCGTCCAACGTGATGTTGAAGAAACTGATGATCGCAATGATCATCACGATCACGGCCACCGACTCGAGTGCGTATGCGGTGTAAAAGACGGCACTGACCACACCACCGATCGTGTTGCGAAACTCGTTTTGCGTCAGCAGTTGACACATGCAGTGTTCGGAGAGAAGCGCTGCCAGGTGCTCGCGAAGGGCTGTCAGATCGGTTCCCGGTATCACGCCAATCTGGAAACTGGTAATCCCTATATCACGCCAGTGCTCACGAAATTTCTCGGGAGACAAATAGACAGCGCCCAGATCGCCACCCGTATAGTCGACGACGATCGATTCGATCTTCAACGTCACGAGCCCGGTGGGTGAGCGCAGCGAAACTTTGTCGCCAATTGAATAGTCGAACTTTTCGGCGAAGTGCTGTGAGACGATCGCCCCGGTTCCATCGGATACGGCCTGACGGGCTTCTGCGAGGTTTCCGTCGATCACTCGGAGGGGATAACGGGTTCCAAGAGAATCGGGCTCTCTCGCTGCGATCGCGGCCCAACGATCCCGATGAGGTTGGGCCACGAGTCGAAGAGTGTCCACAGTGGCAACGCCGGGTGCCTGCTCGATGATCGGTTTGAGTGTCGGGGGCAATTTGGGTGAGGCGGGGAGAATTCCGACCGAACCCGCAGCGGTGACGAAGAGGTCCGATTTTTGACTTGCCCCCACCCAATCAAGCACTCCATCACGGAGACTGGTAACGACCCCGAAGCTGATGATTACGTACGCAGCTCCCACCATGATGGACGCGAGGACCGTTGCGCTTCGAGCGGGGTCGGAGGAAACTCCGTTCCACGCCAGCTTGAGGGCGACCCAGCGGGTGCGCAGGCGCCGCGTTGGTGAGCGCCTAGCGAGAAGTATCGCAGCCGCCGGGAGGATCAGCCCGAGACCGAGCAGGGTGAGCATATCGCGCCCGACCGAAAGCTGAGCGAGCAACTCGGCGTCGATTGGCGGTCGGATCAGCAGGGCGCATGCGAACGCCCCAATCAAGCAGAGAGCCCCAAACCTCCCGTGTCGCAGTGAGCGCTTCAATCGCTCGCGCGCTGGGCTTTCTGTGCTGAGTGAAGCAAGTGTCTTCGTTGCGGATAGCACGGGACCCAAACTGGCTCCCACCGAAAGCACCAGACCCAGGACGATTGCCTTCGTCACAGATACCCAGGACACCGAAAAGCCCGGCAGAGCCAGCGGTCTGTAGAGAACGCCGAGTAGCTGCGAGAAGATGGCGGACGCAATCCAGGCGAGAGCAATACCCGTAAGCGTGCCGATCACGGCGCCCGCGAGTCCAAGGATTGCAGCCTCGCCAGAGAGCAGCGCAATGATCGCACTTCTTGGCGCACCGAGTTCGCGGACGATGTCGAGCTGGGAACGACGTAGGCTCACCTCCATTGAGAGGGTGTGGTAGATCACCAAGGCACCCACAACGATTGCAAGGGCACCTGCCACACTCAAGACGAGGCGTGTGCTGTGAAGCAGGCTGCGAAAGCTCCCGCCGCGCTCTGCTGTTTGAATTGTGGCGCGGCCACCGATCAACTTCGAGAGCCGCCCAGAGATCGCTTGGTTTGTTTGCTCGGGAACAACCGTGACGTCGATCGAGTCGAAGAGCCCGCTTCGCGAAAGGAGCGCCTGGGCCGAAAAGATATCCATGATTGCCACGTTGCCCCCCAGCAGGGCAAGTTCACGCCGCGTGGGCATGAGGCCGGCCAGCGTCATCCCGTGTATCCCCGTCGATGTGGATACCGAGAAGTGAGATCCGAGGTCGACCCCGAGGCGATCGGCAAAGTCGCGAGTCAAGATCAGCGCTCCCAGATCCGTTGCGAAGATGGATTCGTCGAGAACGTCTAGATCATTCCGGTCGATCCACGATTGATGAATCTTGCTCGGATCGAACAAGTCGATGCCGATGATCAGGAGATCTGGCGGTAGATCGGTTTGAGGGTCCGTGAATCGCACGGCACCGGTGATGACCGCTGCGGCGGAGGCAACACCTTTTGTCGAACCGACCTCGTCCAGCATGGATTCGGGGACGCCGGAGTAGCCATTCGAAATCTGAAGAACACCCAGGCTCGTACGATTGGCGGAATTCTCTTCCATCGACACAACCGCAGAATCCACGAGTGTACCGGTCGCGACGATCGCTGCGATGCCGAGCGAAACCGACAAGACGACGAGTGCGACGCGCCCACGCCTGCGCTTCACATACGGCAAGGAAATGCGACGTAGCATGGGGATCGCGAGCATCAAATCGGAGCCGGTCAAGTCGATTTGCTCGGACCAGATGTCGTGCTGAGAGGGTGCCTGTCGATCGCAGCAAACGCTGTGCGAAGCTTCCGTAAAATTTCAGTCGTGTCCTCGCAGTCATGCATCGCTTGGAAAGCAGCCTCAAAAAAGGCATTCGCTTCCTCTCGAGATGCACCAGCAATCAACGCACCGATTCGACTCGCGTGGGACCCGAGAAGAAGGGACAGGTTCACCGGCTCGTCCGGACTGAGGGCCGAAGCGGTCAGCTCCGAAATGATTTCTCGATTTGCACTAGAAGCGATGATTCGGATGTCATCTGGAAGATGAGAGACAACGGAAAACACTCTCGCGATCAGCCGGTCGGCCAGGCTGAGGGAGATTGCGGCGTTGATCCAGGTGGCCCCACGCGAATCACTCGGAGCCGCGGTGCCAACGCTTGTGTTGATTGAACTCAATGAAAACGCTGCGACACGCATGAGTTCGAGTCCGACGCCGGCTCGGATGAGAACAGAGCAGCGATCGCTGTCGGCTGCAAGCGCTTCGTACGCGGAAACCAAGAAAGGGGATGGGCTCAGAGGAGCGTCTTCGAGTGCCATCAGTCGGTCAGAGATTTCTCCGTACAGGGGGCGATCGCGGCCGGAAATCGTCCTCGCCCTCCACCGAATTTCTTCGATCGTCTCCTTCGTCGTCGTCGTAGGCGGTCTGGCACCCCGATAGGGAAGGCGGTGCAGTGCGGGCGGCGGAGTTTGAAGAAGAATACTCGAGAAGGCCCGGGAGAGCGGTGTCTGATGCTGAAAGAACTCAGGCATGTCTCGGGACATTCGGGCCATGTTCCGATACACGAGTTCGAGTGACGGAGCGATCCGGTCGTAGTGGGGGCGCGCCTTGTACAGCTGAGCGGCATACGTCGACAATGGATCGCCACTGCCGAGATGCTGGTACGCGACATCGGCGGCCAGCATCCCACTTTCGAGCGCTCTGCCGATTCCCTCGGCCCAAAGAGGATCGGGTAGTCCGGCAGCATCGCCGACGCATAGCAGGCCAGGGGCGTGGCTTGTTTCGCCGCGACCTCCAAACAGCATCGGCGCGCCGAGCGGTGGGCCGATGCGCTTCGCATCAGCAAATCTCGGATCCAGCCGAATCAACTGACTTTCAAAGCTAGAGATCAAGTCAGAGAGCTTCGGACGATTCTTCGGGGTGAAGATGAATCCGAGTCCGACGTTCGCAACGCCAGGTTTCACTGAAAAAATCCAGGCATATCCAGCGACGGGATACCCGCCCGCCTCCAGCGGGGTGTAGATCTCGATTGCCGGTTCGGGCGACGCTTGGATGCGCTCGTAGTAGCTTCGTATCAAGTACGCCCGTGCCAGGGGACGTGGGGTGTAGATTGGCGATTGTCGGGAGAGTTTGTCTACCGCGCCCTCTGCAACAATCGTGACAGGAGCGAACAGATTTTCGAGATTGCCGGCGCGATTCCGAGCGCGCACCCCAACGACGGACCCGTCTTCGACGAGTAGCGACTCGACGTTGGTTCTGCATCTCAGGTCGGCGCCAAGGTCAGCTGCCCTCGTGGCAAGGCGATCGTCTAGGATCGCTCTTGGCAGGATTGCCGCGTCCACCTGATACGAACGGACGATGGGACTTTGAGAAAGGTTGGTTGGCGAGCGAACGGCGCCCCTGCTGATCGGTGTCGCGCCGTCGGTCGAGATTTCTAGCCTACCGAGTAGTGATAGAGCATGTGGAGAGAGTGCATCGCCACAAGCCTTGTCTCTTGGAAACTGCTTTTTCTCCAAAAGCAGGACCTTGAGGTTCTTCCTCACGAGCTCAATGGCGCAGGCGGACCCGGACGGTCCCGCTCCAACGATAATGACATCCGCTGCTTTCACCATTTCAGCTCAACATTCCACCATGATCGCCGACGAGCTCGGGGGGCGGAGTCAGAGTCAGAGCAAGACACTCGAGTTCGGATCGCGAGTGACCAGGCGACAGGCATCGAACCGCGGCGATTGCCATATCGCGGTATTCGACGGCAATTTCCGCCGCCCGATCAAACGCGCCATTGCCGAGCAGCAGACCCCGCACTTCTGCTTCCGCTCGCGGTGACATGGGGCGTCCGTCGTCCCGGAGCAACTGGCGTAGGCGATTTCCTGCGGAGTCCTGATTTTTCGCTGCAATCAAGACGGGTAGCGTATACACCCGCTCTCTAAGGTCGTTGCCGGAAGGGCGATGCGCTGCCGGGTCGGCGACGAAGTCGTGCAGATCGTCGATGAGTTGAAACGAAATGCCCAGGTTTCGTCCAACTCGAATCAGATGGTTCTGCTCATCGGCTGGCACCTTGCCGATTCGAGCACCAAGATCGGCGGCAAGCTCGAACAGCGTGGCCGTCTTGAGTCGCGTGATCTTCAGATAGGTTGATTTCTCGAGATCGAATAGTCCCGTCCGTTCGGTCTCGCGCAGTTGTCCATCCGCGACGCGCAACGCAGCGCGACCCCACGCTTTCGCCAGCGGGCCGGGCAGTTCGTTCATCAACGAATCTGCAATCATCAACAATTGTGCGCCGCCTAACGCGGCGATCTTTTCTCCGTATCGCTGATGGACGGAAGGGATGCCACGACGGGATGATGAACAATCTACGATGTCGTCGTGGTACAACGTTCCGACATGCGCCACCTCGATTGCCAGCGCTGCCTGGCGAGCATGAGACCAATCGTAGGCGTCCTGCTCTGTTCCGCTGGCGGATTCGATGCCGTAGCCAGCAGCTAGAAGCAAGAGACGCGGACGTAGGAGCTTGCCACTGATCTCGAGGATCGCGTGATGAAGTGCTTCGGTGGCATGCCCATTGAAGAGCGCCTGCGATTCGTGGCGCACTCTGTCTAGCTGGACCTCAATGATGTGTCTCATCGTCTCAGACATCGTCTCGGGCATCGAATTAGTTAACGAGTGCGAGTGGGCATCGGAAGCCCTACGGCTAGACTTGCCGGATCAAAGATGGCTACCCCGTGGGGAGAGGCCAGACTCTTGTTGAATTTGCGATCTGTCGTAGATCACAATAGCAGTTGAATTGGGAATACGAATTGGGGGATCGGGCTGTGGCAGTGGGTCGCGACTTGGAAAGCAGAGTGGAGGGCGATCCCCTTGTTCTCCTGGTGGAGGACAACGAATTTCACGCTCAATTGATTCAGCAAAGTATCGAACGTATCGGAGCGTTGGTCGAGCATGTGACAACGTGTGCGGCTGCGCTTGAAGCCCTGACGAATCGCAACTTCGAATTAGTAATGCTCGATGTCGATCTTCCAGATGGAAACGGATTCGAGGTTTACGAATGGTTGAGGGGACGGTCGACTAGCCCGCTGGTGATATTTGTAACGGCAGATGATCGGGCCGAACATGCGGTTCAGGCCGTCAAGGCCGGCGCGGCGGACTACATCGTCAAACGACCCAGCTATTTCGCCGAAGTTGCAAGAACAGTGGTGCGGGTCTTGGACGAAGCCGCGGCTTCGAGACAACTCCAATCATCGGACGCAACGTCAACTCCCGATTCTCCGATCGATTTTCTGGGGCACAGCCCGGAGATGGTCGAAGTCAGGGTTGCGATTCAACGGCTCTCGGATTCCGCACTTCCGGTCTTCGTATACGGAGAGTTCGGCACGGGCAAGACGCTTGTATCGCAGCTATTGCACAACGGTCGCCGTCGCAGAGCCGCGCCTTTCTTGGTTGTTGACTATGGTCTAACCCGTCTGATCGACGAGATTCCCTCGGCATCGACACCCATTCGATCCGACACTGCGCGGTCCTCCGATCCGCGAGTTTCATTCGAGGCGGCTCGCGCCGGCACTCTCGTCCTCAAGAAAGTCGACCTGGCATCGGACGAGGCTCAAACAATCCTCACTGAACTGATCGATGCTGACCTCTCGCAGGCTGAACAAGGGAGGATGACGACCCGCGTAGTCGTGGACTCTCGCCTGGATCTCGGCGTAGAAGCCACCGAAGGTCGATTCAATCAAGATTTGTGGATTCGGCTCGCTGGACAGCAGATTCGAATTTGTCCTCTGCGCCAGCGAATCGAAGACATTTCCTCAATTATTTCTGCTGAGCTTCGCAGACTGGCCGACGAAGCCGGTGCGTCGCCGCTCACACTTACTGACGATGCTCATGCTCGACTTCGTTCGCACTCGTGGCCAGGAAATACAAGGGAACTTCTAGCAACGGTGCGGCAGCTCGCAGCTGATCACTCCGACCGCGATTCGGTCGACCAGTTCGATGTGGATGCTGCTTTGTCGAGAACTCGAGACAAGTACACGCCAAGGGCTCAGTACGAAGAGTATGCGAGGCTGGCATTGCGGGCTGCGCTGGATGCAAACGATTGGAACAACGCTGCGACGGCCCGTGCGCTTGGGGTGACCCGGTCGGCCATTCGACGGCGTCGCCAATCTCTTGACCTCGTCGACTAATCTGCGGTCAGCGCATTCCGTCGTCCTCCGCCGAACGTACTAGTGCAACACCCGCCACGTTTCGGTACCCATGATTGAAGCCGACAGAACGCTCTTCTCCGTCGGACAACGCGACGGTGATCCCTTTGTCAGCATGTACCAGAACTTTCCGGATGTGCCACTAGCGTCGACAATCTCACGACCTTTCCAAACTCATTTCGCTGAATTCGCTCCTTTCACGAGCGTTTATATCCTCCGCGCCGTGGATCGCCTGATTCACAGTTTTCGCCGGCGCCACTGGGTCTCACGGCCACATCCCGGTTGGAATGGGACGGCTTGGAACCTTGTTCACTTCGGCCGGTCGAAACCGGTCGCAGGGTGCTTGTTCGTCGACGTTGTGTGACCGATTCCGGCCGATCGTCCGTCCCGATTCCGTTGCTAGCGACCGATTGCGAACCTTCGACACATTTTCGAACGGACTAACGAATGGCCGTGTTAGTACGAAGCGGATGTTTGAAAACAATCGGCAGCGAATGCGGTGCGGCGAGTCTGCGCACAGCCCCGGGAGCTTCGAGACGTGTTGACCAGCTGGGTACAAGGGACAATTGGAAGCTTGGCGCTGCTACTGGTACTGACGGCGCCGGCGTACGCCAAGCCCATGGCATTCGAAGGAACCGTGTCCTTCGCACCGTTGGGTCTAGTCCGTACGTTTTCCGTGACCGGGACCGGCGTCGCGACTGTCAATGGGGCCGGTGACGACATCGCGCTCCATACGCTGAGTCTGGCAGGCGGTATCACCGGCACAGCGGTCGTCCCTGTCACCGATCCCGAGGTAGCCAGCACGATCGCATCGATCCGACTGCAGGCGACCCTGGGTGCGGGCGTATTCCATCCCTTCTCTGCTGCGGCGCAATCACAGCCCCTGCTAACACAGAACATCCTGCCACTCATCGGCGGCGCCCGGGTCTGTCTGGTCGTTGCCGGTTGCGGCTCCAGCCAGGAGATTTTTCCATTCCAGCAGGGGGCCGCTGGAATCGGTGTCGGTGGGATGTGGACTGGGAGTGGCGGAGGTCCCTCGCAGGTCAGAGTCTCGGTCCAAGGTGCTCCCTGGACGCTGGGTACCGCGCTGCTTTCGATCGTGACTGCCGAAGGCAACACCGCAACGATTCCCGAGTTTGGCGCCGCACACGGGCCACTGTCGCTTGGCGGGTCTACGGCCCTCGCTGGTGGCGAGATCCAGCTCGTTACACCTCTTTTGGTCACGTCGGGCTTGGAGCTGAGCCCCTTCACAGGGTTCGTCAGAACCACCCTTCGTTTCATCCCAGAACCGGAAGGGGGTTTGCTCGTGGGCTCAGGAGCGCTCGCTCTGCTCCTGATCGGCCGCCAGCGCATTCAACCCAGGAGGACACGATGAACCCATCCACACACTCGATCCCGGCGCGGATCGTTTCGCTGCTGCTATCGATGCTCGTCGCCATGCTCGGGTGCCGCCCAACGGGCACGCTCGACCCGTTCCCTGGTGCGCCGGACTACGAGGCGGTCAACTTCATAGCTGTCCCTGGCGCATGGGTGAACGTCGCCGGCGGGAATCTCTTGGTGCGGCGTGTTGACATGACGCTCGACACGCTCTTCGGTACCCAGGAGATCGCCGCGAGCTACAACTCGGCCTCGGGCGAGTGGCTGTGGAATTTTCAGATCCGCTATGACGGCCTCTCCTTCCTCGACCCAACGGGTGCGGTTTACTCCACCGATGCGGTAGCTGACGGACAGCCGATCCCGGGTTCGATCTGGGTGAAGGCCGATGTCGACACGATCGAGACCAAAGGCGGCTTCGCTTTCCACTTCACCCCGTCGGGAGACATCGATCACGTACGCTGGAAAACACTCGACTATCCCAGAATCCAGTACACCCCTTCTCAGGTGGGAGGTATCGATTTCGTCACCCTCGAGCAGTGCCCGTCTGCAGCGGTCTGCGCTCCGTTTTTCGAGATCGAACTCAACGGAGACGGCGACCCGGCTGCAGTCGAAGATTCGCGAACCGGCAGACGGGTCGACTACGAGTACGACATGGGCCGCCTAAGCCGCGTGCGAGATCCGCTAGCCCTGGACGAGGAATTGGACGGGACGCGCTACGAATACGGCGTCCTGTTCCCGACCTTGCTGACCGCGATGGTGAACTCCGAAGGCGAGCGCATCGAATACGACTACCAAACCAATCGACGCATCGTCGATGTCGTACAGATCGGCGAAGGAAATCCGACCCATCATTTTGAGTTCCATTCGCCCAAGAACTATTCCAACAACCACTACCGGACGTTTCACACCAATCCGCGGGGAGGAATCACACGCTATTGGGTGGACGCGACGCGACGCGTCGTCGACGTCACACTCGTCGCGACGGGCGAATCCGAGCAGATCACATGGGAAGGCCGGCGGCCGTCGAAGATCACCGCCGCCAATGGGGCCACGACGTATTTCTCGTACACCGGCGATGATCTGACCGGCATCGTGGAACCTTCTGGGAACGCAGTGACGATCACCCATCAGCTCGACGCGCTCAACCTCGAAGACCCCCGGGTTCGCGCGATCGCGAGCGTCGTGGACTCGCTGGGGTTGGTCGGGCAGCGAAACTACGACTCGGATGGTCGGGTGGCGACGAGCGTGAATGGAGAGGGCGACACGACGACGAGCGGCTGGACGCCGGTCACGCTTGCATCCATCACCAATCCGCTTGGGGCAACGTTCGATTTTCCCATCTACGGCGTGCACGGTCACTGGTTGGAAATGGATGGCAGCACTACGGATCGGCGAAGAATTGATCCGGTGGGCAACGTGCTGATCGCCAGTACCGGTCGGCAACAGGGCGGCATCCTGACGAGTGAGTACGATCCGAACCGGAACGTCAGTGCGCTGACCGTTGCAGCGACCGCGAACGGCAGCGTCGTTTCACAGGATGTGATCAGCGTTCAGCGAAGAAGCGACGGCGAGCTGCTCTACGTGGCTCGACCCGGCGGAGGCGACCATCGGTTCGCATACGACCCGCTCGGTCGGGTCGAGAGCCGCGACGAGTTTGTGGACGGTATCTGGCAAGCAACGACATTCGAGTACGATCTGGCGGGCAACACCGCGGCGGTCACTCGACCCAACGGGATGCGCGAGGAGTACGACTACGACGCCTACGGACGATTGACCGCACACCGGGCGTTGTACGATGGGAGCGAAGAAGGAGCGGAGACCTTCGTTTACCAGGACGGGCAGGTTGTTTCGAGAACCGACTCGATCCGTGACGCGACAGAGGTCTACGGTTACGACGCGGCCGGTCGATTGGTGTCGGTCACGTTCGCTTTCGGCGAGTCCGTGTCGGGTGAGTACGACGTCCGTTCCAGAGTCACCGCCGAAACGCTTTCATCGCCTGCCCACGGAGTCTCCCGGCGCATCGAATACGAATACGACCTGGCCAACCGCCTCATCCGGCTGGGTGTGGATGACGACGAGCTGCTGGCGGCGTGGGCGTTCCAGGATGGTGCGGTCGCCGAGATCGAGTACGGCAACGGGTTGACACGAACCTTCGAGGTCGATCCGGCGACGGGGTCGTTGATCTCGGCTTCGACTGAAAACGACCTTGCTCAGATAATCGAGACGACGCTGGTGACGACGACGATCGAGCTGGCTCCTACTCGCGAGCAGGTCCGATCCACGACCGGTACGATCGTCGCGCAAACCACTGAGCGCTACTCGCTAACACGGGGAGGCCATTTGGCCAATCCCGATGGCTACGTGGGACAGCGCGTATTCGGTTGGGAGGACGAAGCAGGGCAGGCGAAATCGTTCGACTATGACGAGATGTCCAATTCGGTGGACAACGCGTCGGGCGATACCTTTGTCTACAACGCGGAGCGAAGCCGTCTGCTTTCGGCCACCCTTGTCGACGACGGGGTGACACTCGACTACACCTACGATGAAGCGGGCTTCGCCACGTCTCGCGGGGGTGTGCCGATTGCGTGGACTGCGACGGGTCGCATGGCGTCGTTTGGCGCAGACTCAATCACGTGGGACTTACGGGGCCGCCCGATCGCGACGTCGATCGGTGGAGAGACACTCGAATTCGCCTACTTCGGAGGACGGGTGTCAAACGATCCGCAGTCCGGTGCGCTGCTGCCGCTCGACCTCGGCGTGGCGCGTGTCGATTTCGATGCGGTCGGACGCAGCTATCGACATTTCGACTTCCGGCACAACGTGAGCTTCGTCTCTGACGAGTCGGGTACGATCGTCAGCCACTACCAGTACTCCGCCTACGGGCTTGACTTCGCTTTCGGATTGGACGAAGACGCCGTGCGCTTCGTCGGCCGGCAGCAGATCGGCGAGCTGATGTGGCTCGGAGCGCGGATCTATGATCCGATCGTGGGTCGCTTTCTGTCCCCCGATCCGGTGTTCAACCTGGTGAATCAGTTCACCTACACGCTCGGAAATCCGCTTCGCTATTGGGACCCGGATGGACGGACCCCTTTTCTGACACCGTCCCAGGCACACAAAATGGCGGGTGTCGGTATCCTTCTTACTGCCGGGGCATTGTTAGGTTGTGGATTTTGTGCTTGGTATGCATTGTATATTGCCGGCATTCTTTGGTTCAACGCCGCGAATGCCGTGAGGGGCCCCGGTGGCGGAGGTTCAGGTGGTGGAACAGGGGGTGGCATCGGTGGTAGTGTGCCCAACTGTGGTTTGCTGGGCATCGAACCGTTTCTCGTCCTGGCATTTTTGCGCCGCCGCCGCCGCCGCCGCGCGCCGGGAGGGGCTGGCGGATGAGGGAGATGGTGGTGTTCAAGTGTCGCTACCCGCTGTGGCTTCTACTGATCGGGATCGTTGTTCCGCTTTTGAATCTCTACAGTGCCATCAGCCAGGCGAGGCCTGACAGTTTCGGCTGGGCGACTATCGGTGTCGCGTCCGCTGCATCCGTTGCAGCTTTGTTCGCGTTTGGAATTCGCAACCGGCTGATCAGGCCGGTCGTGGAAATCGGCGACGACGTCATCTCATTCGGGTCGGTGTTTCAAGCCATCAGGTGGCAAGCAAGGTTGTCGGATGTCGTAGAGATAATTCCGAGCAGACCAGGCAAGGTCGTGTTGCGCATGCGATCGGGACGCAGACGCAGGATCTCACTGTTCGAGGTGGCGCTGGCGGATCGGGAAGCGGCCCGGCAAGCCATCGGCGACGCAGTCGCTCGCAGTCTCGAATAGTCGAAGGACCGATCTCCTTCATGTGGTCGCGATTGAATGGAAACATAAGAAGGGCAGGCCGTAGGTCGAGTTTCGAGTGGTAGCAGTGCGAACGGTTCGCTGGCTGAACATCGGGTCATTGCTCGTCGTCGTCCTCTTCTCCCTTTCCTGTCGCGAGCCCCACATCATCACCCGCTCGAATGCCCTTTTCTGGGAAGTCACGGGCGAGAGGGGGACTCTTTTCCTCCTCGGCTCGATCCATGCTTGCGATGTGCCAATCGCACTCGGACCTGACATCGAGCAAGCGTTCCTTCGCTCTGAGGAGCTGTTGGTCGAGATCGATATCCGTCGCGTCAGCGACGAGGAGTTGATGTTCCGCCCCACACAGTGGAGCCGTTTTGCACCCATGGAAAAAAATCTTCGCGGCTATCTCGACGATGCGACGTACGCTCAGCTCGAAGCGTATCTCGCAGCGCACCCGCCTCCGGAGCGACTGATATGGGACGTGGAATACACGAAGCCGTGGATGCTCTCGCTGTGGTTTACGCTGAGCGTTATCGAGGAGACCGAACTCCGACTCGACTACGGGATTGACGAATATTTTTCGGATCGTGCTGACGGACGCATACCCATTATTTCGCTGGAGAGCTTGTCCATTCAGCTGAAGGCGATGAATGCAGTGCCCCTCGCACACCAGGTGACCCGCCTTTCGGAACAACTTCGTGCGCTGGATAGCCAGACCGAAAATGAGGAGATCAATCTGATCGACGCATGGAAAGCCGGTGACGAGCAGATCCTCGCCAGTCTGCTCCTGGATGAGTCCGATTCAGCCGAGGCCGCGTTTATCGCCGAGGTGATTTTCAAGCGCAACGAATCGATGAGCGCGGACATGGGGCGCTACTTGGACCGACCCGGCACCCGATTTGTCGTCGTCGGTGCGGGGCATCTGCTGGGGCCTCGAGGGATTCCGAGCTTACTGAAAGCGGCCGGATTCGAGGTGCGAAGGTGGCGGCCCCAGCCACTCTAGGGCCTACTGCGCATTTCAGTGATCGTGAACACCCAGATCGTTTGATCATGAACAGCCAGATCGGCCATCGTGAACGCCTCGATCGGGGATCGTGAACGGGGCGGCGACGCTGGCTCTGTTTTCAGTCTCCCTTGGCCTGGACTTTCCTCCGTGACGGACCGTGTAGCACGATCCGGTGGGCGTTGTGGAGCAACCG
>JAQBGU010000249.1:0-3282 GCA_032128375.1 Deltaproteobacteria bacterium
TTGAGGAACTCGATGATCTCCTCGAGTTCGGTCTTGGCCTCGTCCGCCCCGGCAACGTCCGCGAACGTCACCTTGGGCGCTTCGGGGGAGATCATCTTCGCTTTGGACCGACCGAACTGAAACGCGCGATTGCCCCCGCCCTGCATGCTCCTGAGAATCCAGATCCAGAATGCGATAAACAGAACCCACGGCAGCATCGTCACGAGGACCGTACCCCATCCACGTGTCGCCAGCTGACCCGAGATCTCGATGTCGTGCTGCTCCAGTTCGGCGAGAAGTTCAGCGCTGATCTCACCCGGCAGCATCGTCGTGAAATTCTGGAACTCGCGGCCCTCCTCCATGCGGGGGGCCCTGAGCTCGCCTTCGAGTCGCCTGCTCTCGACGACCGTCACCTCGAGGATATTGTCGGCGGCGAGCTGCGTCTTGAACTCGGTATAGGTGAATTCGATCGCAGCCTGCTCCTGCCCACGCATCAATTGGACGAGGAGAGCCGCCATGAGAACGAGCAGCAACCAAAAGGCCCCGGTCCTGGAGAAACGGGTCATCCTGGAGCCTTCGTCCGGCGTTCGAAGCGGATCTTGTTCAGCCATATGTGGATAACACCTCAAGCGGCATCGGGGTTCTCCCCGACGTTCCCAAACGTCTCAATATAATGCCGGTAGCGGAAGCCTTCATCGAATATCCGCTGCACCCTCACGTCGCCGTGCGGCCACGGGAGGTGATACGGACAGCATCAGCGCATCATCTTCAGCGCCGGGCAAAAAGAGCGACGAACGGGCCACGCCCGGAACCCAGAGTACCCTCTCTTCACCGTCAACGACAACCGGAACCCGGGAGCGCTCCTCCATAGCTACGCGTTTTTCCCCGAAGATCTTCTTCAGTTTTTTCGATCCATAGGAGTGTTTCATGCGATCTCCCGAGGTCCACGCACGCAGGGTTACCGGAAACTCGAGCCCCGAAACGGAGAACCTCTCGACCCAAGGGCTCACTGGACCCCGGTCGAGCGACCAAGTGACCGACCAGTCGCGACCCCCGATCAAGACGACGCCCCGCCCGTCGCCCGGACGCTCGATATCGAAGCTCCGGTCGACTCCCGGGTCGGACGGATGGCTGAAGACCAGCCGGTCGAAGGACCGCGTCACGTGCACGGTACCGGAAATCGGGTGACCGTGGCCACTGGCACCGGCGCCCGTAAACGCCAAGGCAGACCGGGTTCCGGACTCACCCAGCTTGGCCCCCAGTCGGCCTGCCAACTCCCGGATAATCCTGGCTCTTACGGCCTCTTCATGACCCAGGAACGCAACTCGATCGATTTCGATGCGGACGTCGGTCTCCTCGATCACCAGGTCCCGCACTATGGCTTCGAGTATGGAACCCCATGCTGCCTCCTCCGCACGCGCGATGTTCCCCAAGCGCACTAGGGATCGCCGCGCGGCGGGAGCGACCGCCGATTCGAGACGAGGCAGGATTTCGTTTCGAATCACGTTGCGGGCGAAGCGCGGGTCATCGTTGGAGGTGTCTACGCGGGGTCGAATACCCGCCGAATCCGCGTACTCGGACAGACGATCCCGAGTGAACGGAAGGAGCGGGCGTAGGATCCCCGGGGCCCTCTTTTCCGGAATACCTTCGAGACCACGCAGTCCGGTGCCCCGTACGATGCGAAACAAGATGGTCTCGGCTTGATCATCGGCATGGTGCGCGGTAAGAACCCATCGAGCTCCAAGCGCCTTCCGCTCCCGCTCGAAAAACGCATAGCGCTCGTAGCGCGCCCGCTCCTCGTTCGACAGACGGCTCTCGGCCAGTCCGACTCTGCATTCGAGGCCCCACGCCGCGGCCCATCCACGAACCCAGAGCGCATCGCCATCGCTCTCGGAGCGCATTCGATGGTTGAGATGGCCAACCACCAGTTCCGTGGCAGGCAGCTCGGGGGAGAACCTCAGAAGATGGAGCAGAGCCAAGGAATCCACTCCACCGGAAACGCCCACCAAGATCCGGTCGCCCGCCTCGAAGAAGCCCCGCCGTACAACGTGGTCGGTGAAATCGTGCGCGAGGCCGAGGTGAGCGTTCAATGGTCTAAACAGTGTGATTCAGACGGAGGCACACGTTCGGCCCGGCCCCCGTGTCAGGACGCCCGCGCCGCGTCCCTGAAACCCTCGGCATCCGCCGGGTCCACCCCGTGCAGACGGAACAGAACGAGGTCGAGGAGGCGATCGGTGAGGGCGAGGTCCCGTGCCCCCTGCTCGTCACCGTCCTCACCGGCTCCCCCATCCCGTCCTGAAGGGCCACGACCCGCTCGGCCAAGAACCTCACGACGTCCTCGGCGATCTCAGGCCTTGGATTCGCCGGTGCGAGAGAGTCCGGCATGACCCGGTCGAGTAGAAGACCCTGGACGAACGCGAGGAATCCTGGGAAGGCGAGCTCCGCGAGAGGCTCGCCCTCGACCTCCTCCTCATCGGTGATGTTTTCCCACGCGAGTTCATTGAGATACAGGTCGGTCGCCGCATCGCGCAGATGGTCGCGCTCGGGCTCCGACAAATCGGCGCCGCCGGCCGGCTCCGGCACGGCGAGCGGGCGGCCCAAAGCGCGCTCCATCTTCTCTCTCCGCCCTTCGAGTAGGGTGGTTGCCCGATCGTTCATGTCCTGAACTCCTGAATGACTCGACTAGAGACAGCCTTCACGGCCAATTGTGCGTTGATCCGCTTACCCGCTTATGCAAGTTACCCATCTGTGTGCCCCGCCCGCTACCGTCAGTTGGAGCCAACGAAAAGCCCGGGCCATCGGCCCGGGCTTTTCGATAGCGGAGGAGGGACTCGAACCCCCGACACGCGGATTATGATTCCGCTGCTCTAACCAGCTGAGCTACTCCGCCGTGCTGTTCAAGCTCCCAAACCTCAAAAGAGTACCAGGGGGTGTCAATGGAGCCATCCTCTCCTTCCGGGGGTAGACTGCAAGAGCGCCTCGAACGCGCGTCAGCCACTAAACACACTCATTTCGAAGGTGGTACATCATGGACTTCGGTTCCCTGTTCGGCGTGGCCGCCATCATCGGAGGAGTGGCGCTGCTCACGAGCCTGCGCATCCTGTTCGAGTATCAGCGCGGCGTCGTATTCAGGCTCGGGAGGCTCACGAGTGCCAAGGGACCCGGACTCATCTTCTTGGTCCCGTTCGGGATCGAGCGCATGAAAAAGATGGATCTCCGGATCGTGGCGCTCGACATCGCTCCGCAGGATACGATCACGAAGGACAACGTCAGCGTGAAGGTCAACGCGGTCGTGTATTTCCG